>NZ_JEOE01000001.1 GCF_000708885.1 Cellulomonas sp. HZM
CCATCGGCCAACGCCACCCGCACCCGGTCCGCACCCCGAGGCGCGTCGGCGTCGACCAGCACCAGCCGGTCATCAGCGACACCCTCACGAGGCGAACCAGGAACTTCGAACATGCGTATGAACCTACCCGAACCGGACACCCCGGGTCAACCTAGAAATGGCACCTGACCAGCACAAACATCGACCGGGTTATCCACAACCAGATGCCTGTGGACGGCTCGACCCGTCAGTCGTCGCCCCCGTCAGCGGGCACGAGCACCACGACCGCCCCGCCCCCCAGCGCGACGCGATCGGGCTCCACGCGGTACGCCCCCCAAGCCAGGGCCACGTCGAGCGCGCCGGCATCCGAGGGCAGAGCCACGGTGACCTCGGGCCCCGCCCCGAGCCGCACCAGCACCCTCGCGGCACCCCGCGAGAGCACGAGCACCCCCTCCCACGGCCCGTTGCTCGCGTCGGGGCCGGACCACGTGAGGTCGGTCGCCGCGAGGTCGCCCGAGGCGAGGTCGGGCACGGCCCGCCGCAGCGCGACGAGCGACCGGTACCACTCGAGCATGCGCGCGTGAGGTCGACGGCCAGCCTCCGTGCGGTCGAGCATGCTCGAGGAGAACGTCGACCGTGCCTGCGGGTCGGGCACGGTGACGGCTCCCCAGTCGTGCCCCGAGAACTCCGCGGCACGACCGGTCCGGACTGCGTCCGCCAGCTCGTCGGACTCGTACGACGTGAAGAACGCCCACGGTGTGGTGGCACCCCATTCCTCTCCCATGAAGAGCATGGGCGTGAAGGGCGACAGGAGCAGCAGCGCGGCGGAGGCGGCGAGCCGGTCGGGGTCGAGTGCCGCCGACGGGCGGTCGCCGGTAGCCCGGTTGCCCACCTGGTCGTGGTTCTGGTCGCTCACGACGAAGCGGTGCCCGTCGGTACCCGCCGGGACCGGACGCCCCCAGTCGCTCGCCCGGAACGTCGACCATCCGCCGGTGTGCAGGAACGCACCGCGCATGACGGTCCGCAGCGCGGCCGGCGTGCCGAAGTCGACGTAGTACCCGTGCTGCTCCCCGGTGAGCAGGGCGTGCAGCGCGTGGTGCACGTCGTCGGCCCACTGCGCACTCATGCCCCAGCCGCCGGCGGACGTCGGCGTGATGCTGACGACGTCGTTGAGGTCGGTCTCCGCGACGAGCGACAGCGGCCGGCCCGCATCCGACGAGAGGGAGGCGACAGCGTCCGAGAGCTCCGCGAGCACGTGCACCGGCGAGTCGTCGTGCAGCTCGTGCACGGCGTCGAGCCGCAGCGCGTCGACCCGGAAGTCCGAGAACCACCGCAGCGCGGACCCGATCAGCCAGCGTCGCACCTCGTCGGAGCCGGGACCGTCGAGGTTGACCGCGTCGCCCCACGGCGTGCGGTGCCGGTCGGTGAAGTACGGCCCGAACGTCGACAGGTAGTTGCCGGACGGCCCGAGGTGGTTGTGCACGACGTCGAGGCACACCCCGAGCCCGAGCCCGTGCGCGGTATCGACGAAGTGCTGCAACGCGGCCGGGCCGCCGTATGCCTGGTGCACGCCGTACGGCCCGACGCCGTCGTACCCCCACCCGCGGTCGCCGTCGAACGGTGCGAGCGGCATGAGCTCGACGACGTCGACACCGAGGTGCACGAGCTCGTCGAGCCGATCTGCCGCCGCGACGAGCGTCCCCTCCGGGGTGAACGTGCCCACATGCAGCTCGTAGAGCACCTTCCCGAGCACGTCGATCCCGCCCCATGTCGAGCGCCACACGTGCACGTCGGGGTCGAAGACCCGGCTCGGACCGTGCACACCGTGCGGCTGCCACGCCGAGCGCGGATCGGGCCGCGCGGGGCCCTCGTCGACACTGAACGCGTAGTCCGTGCCGTGCGTGAGCTCGGGTCCGCTCCACCACGCCCCGTCGCGCGCCATCTGCACGTGGCTGTCCCCGAGCACGAGCGTGACGGACGACGCGTCCGGCGCCCACACGCGAGGGATCACGCGTCGCTCCGCACGAGCAGAGCGACCGGGAGCGACACGAGCACGTCGGCCGCCGGCACGACGCCTCCGAGGTGCACGTGCCCGGACAGGACGTCGTGCCAGTCGCCGTCGGGCAGCGCCACGGTGTGGTCGGCCCACCCGCCGAGCCGATCGAGCGCGGCCGCGAGCCTGGTCGCGACGACGACGACCCGCGCTTCGCCGTCCACGGTCCGCGCGTACGTGAGCGAGTGGCCCGACGAGTGGGCGAGCGGCAGGAAGCCGGCGTCCGGACCGACGAACGCCTCACGCACGTCCCGGCGCACCCGCAGCGTGCGGGACGTGACCAGCAGCTTCTCGTCGGCCAGGTCGCGCGCCCCTGCGCCGTCGTCGAGGCGCTGCAGCCGCGCGACGAGCGGCTCGAGCTCGACGGGCCGCCGGTTGTCCGGGTCGACGAGCGTCGGCGTGGGCACCTCGGTGCCCTGGTAGACGTCGGCGACCCCGGGCAGCGTGAGCTGGACGAGCTTGGTCCCGAGCGTCGCGGCACGCACCGCGGCCCTCGTCCTCAGCTCCCAGTCCGTGAGCAGCCCGACGACGACAGGGTCGGCGAGCGCCGACGTCGCCGCGCCGAGCACGGCCAGCTCGTACGCCTCGTCGGGTGCCGTCCACGTGGTGCGCGACTTCGCCTCGCGCATCGCCTTCGTGAGGTACTCGGTGAGCCGCTCTGCCGAGATCGGTCCGTCCGCCGTCCACGTGCCCGCGAGCGTCTGCCACAGCAGGTACTCGGTGCGCCCGTCGACGAGCCCGCTGCGGTACGGCGCGGAGGCCGCCCGCAGCTTCTCGACCAGCGCCGACCACTCGTGCGGAAGCTCGCTCACGACCCCGAGGCGGGCACGCGTGTCCTCGCTGCGCTTGGTGTCGTGCGTCGTCGACGACGTCATGCCGAGCGGCCCTGTCGCCTGCAGCCGTGAGGCCCATGCGAGCAGCTCGGTCGGCGTGAGCGCGAACCGTTCCGGTGCGCCGCCGACCTCGCACAGCGCAGTCAGGTGCGTCCACCGGTAGAACGCCGTGTCCTCGACGCCCTTGGCCATGACCGCGCCGCACGTCTGCTGGAACCGCACGACGAGCTCGTCGCGCCGATGACCGCGCGTGCGTCCGGCGCTGCCGACCTCACGTCCGAGCAGCAGGTCGACGACGACGTCCATCGTCTCGCCGCGCTCGGGCGCGAGCCGCTCGCGAGCGAGGTCGGCCGCGGCCGTCAGGACCTCGACCGCCTCGGGTCCGGGCGCGACCCCCGGCAGGACGTAGGCGCGGTAGCGGTCGAACGCGACGAGCAGCTCGACGAGGCAGTCCTCGAGAGCGCGCCAGGTGTGGTCGCGCAGGCGCAGGTCCTCGCGGCAGATGTCGGCGGCGAGCGCCGTGAGGCGGTGCACCTCGGCGTACAGGGCGCCGTCGACGATCTCCCGCTTGGACCGTTCGACGATCGCGGCGAGCGCGTCCGACGCGTCACCCGTCACGCGGTGCATGACACCGGCGAGCTCGGCCGCGCCCCCGGGGTCGACGAAGGTCTGCTGCACGCGCCACATCGCGTCGTAGCCGGTGCTGCCGGCGGTGTCCCAGTCGGCGGGCAGCTCCTCGTCGCCCTCGAGGATCTTCTCGACGACCACCCATGCGCCGCCGCTCGCCTCGCGCAGCCTCGCGAGGTAGCCGGCGGGGTCGGCCAGCCCGTCGGGGTGGTCGATGCGCAGGCCGTCGAGCGTCCCGTCCGCGAGCAGCTCGAGGACCAGCCGGTGCGTCGCGTCGAAGACGTCCGGGTCCTCGACCCGGATCGCGACGAGCGTGCCGACGTCGAAGAAGCGGCGGTAGTTGAGCTCCTCGTCGGCCACCCGCCAGTAGGCGAGCCTGTAGTGCTGCCGCTCGACGAGCTCCGCGAGGCCGAGCGACTCCGTCCCCGGCCGCACCGGGAAGACGTGGTCGTGGTACCGCAGCACGGTCGTGGGACCCTCACCGGGCACGTCCACCGTGTCGAGGGCCAGCTCGCCGCGCGCCAGCACGCTGCCGATCCGGTCCCCGAGCACGGGCACGAGCAGCGAGCCGTCGCCCGCGGACCAGTCCACGTCGAACCAGTGCGCGAACGGCGACTGCGGACCCTGCGACATCACGGACCACAGCGCACGGTTGTGCCACGCGGGCGTCGGCACCGCCATGTGGTTCGGCACGACGTCGAGCACGAGGCCGAGCCCGGCCGCGTGCGCGACCGCCGCGAGCCGTCGCAGGCCGTCGATGCCGCCGAGCACCTCCGACACCGTGTCGTGGTCGACGACGTCGTACCCGTGCGTCGAGCCCGGTGCTGCGGCCAGCACGGGGGACAGGTACAGGTGCGTCGCACCGAGGTCGGCGAGGTACGGCACGCGTGCGGCGGCGGCGTCGAACGTCAGGTCGGCGCCCAGCTGCAGGCGGTAGGTGCTGACCGGCACCGGCGCGGAGGGCGCCGGGAGCCGGTGGGAAGAGACTGCGCGGTCCTCGGCCATCAGCGCGGCTCAGCTCGTCGAGGGCTTGGGCTTGGACGACCGACGACGCGGCTTGACGAGCCCCGCCTCCTCGCGTGCCTGGGCGACCGCGTCGTCGACGTGCGGCTCGGCGTGCGCCGCCTGCGCCGCGGCGCGTGCGGACTCGCGTGCCGCCGCGGCGTACGCGCCGGACGCGTAGGCCGGGACGGGCTCGACGGGCGGCCGTGTGAGCACGACGACAGAGTTGCGCTCGAGCTCGAGCGTGGCCCCGGCGTCCCATGTCGACCCGACGCTCACGTGCGTGTCGGTGTCGAGGACGGTCGTCCACGTCGTGCCGTACTCGGCGTCCGGCAGCGTGAACGTCGCGGCCTCTGGCTGCCCGTTGAACAGCACCAGGAACGAGTCGTCGGTGATCGGCTCGCCGCGCAGGTCGGGCTCTGCGATCGCGTCGCCGTTGAGGAACACCTGCACCGCGCGGGCCTGGTCGTTGCGCCACGCGTCGTCGCCCATGTGCTCGCCGGCGGGGTTGAGCCACGCGATGTCGAGCAGGTCGGACTCGCCGCCGTGCTCGGGTGCGCCGGCGAAGAACCGGCGGCGCCGGAACACGGGGTGATCGCGGCGCAGGCGCACGACCTCGCGCGTGAAAGCGAGCAGCGACGTCTGGGCGTCGTCGAGGTCCCAGCTCATCCACGACAGCTCGTCGTCCTGGCAGTACACGTTGTTGTTGCCCTGCTGCGTGCGGCCCACCTCGTCGCCGTGCAGGAGCATCGGGATGCCCTGCGACAGCATGAGGGTGGCGAGGAAGTTGCGCTGCTGGCGTGCGCGCAGCGCGAGGACCTCCGGGTCGTCCGTCGGGCCCTCGGCGCCGCAGTTCCACGACCGGTTGAAGCTCTCGCCGTCGCGGTTGTCCTCACCGTTCGCCTCGTTGTGCTTCTCGTTGTACGAGACGAGGTCGGCGAGGGTGAAGCCGTCGTGCGCGGTGACGAAGTTGACGCTCGCGATGGGTCGGCGGCCGGTGTGCTCGTACAGGTCCGACGAGCCGGACAGCCGGCTCGCGAACTCGCCGAGCGTCGACGGCTCGCCGCGCCAGAAGTCACGCACGGTGTCGCGGTACTTGCCGTTCCACTCCGACCACAGCGGGGGGAAACCGCCCACCTGGTACCCGCCGTCACCGATGTCCCAGGGCTCGGCGATGAGCTTGACCTGGCTGACGACCGGGTCCTGGTGCACGAGGTCGAAGAACGCCGACAGCCGGTCGACCTCGTGGAACTGCCGGGCGAGGGTCGCGGCGAGGTCGAAGCGGAAACCGTCCACGTGCATCTCGGTGACCCAGTAGCGCAGCGAGTCCATGATGAGCTGCAGCACGTGGGGCGAGCGCATGAGCAGCGAGTTGCCCGTGCCCGTGGTGTCGAAGTAGTGCGCCTGGTCGTCGTCCACCAGGCGGTAGTAGTTGGCGTTGTCGATCCCGCGGAAGCTGAGCGTCGGGCCCAGGTGGTTGCCCTCGGCGGTGTGGTTGTAGACGACGTCGAGGATGACCTCGATGTCCGCCGCGTGCAGCTCCTTGACCATCGCCTTGAACTCCTGGACCTGCTGGCCAGGTCCCTTGAACGCAGAGTAGGCGTTGTGCGGCGCGAAGAAGCCGATCGTGTTGTAGCCCCAGTAGTTCGACAGGCCCTTGTCGCGCAGCGACGTGTCGTCGACGAACTGGTGCACGGGCATGAGCTCGATCGCGGTCACGCCGAGCGCCTTGAGGTGCGCGATGACGGCCGGGTGCGCGATGCCCGCGTACGTGCCGCGCAGCTCTTCGGGCACGGCCGGGTGCAGCTGCGTGAGCCCCTTGACGTGCGCCTCGTAGATCACCGACTCGTGGTACTCGTGCTCGGGTGCCCGGTCACGTCCCCAGTCGAAGTAGGGGTTGATGACGACCGACGTCATGGTGTGGCCGGCCGAGTCGTCGTCGTTGCGGCCGTCCGGGTCGCCGATCGGGTACGACAGCAGGGACGGGTCGCCGTCGATCTGCCCGTCGATCGCCTTCGCGTACGGGTCGAGGAGCAGCTTGGCGGGGTTGCAGCGGTGCCCGTGCGCGGGGTCGTAGGGGCCGTGCACGCGGTAGCCGTAGCGCTGGCCCGGCTGCACCGCGGGCAGGTAGCCGTGCCACACGAACGCGTCGACCTCGGGCAGGTCGACGCGCGTCTCGGTGCCGTCGGCCTCGAGCAGGCAGAGCTCGACACGTTCGGCGACCTCGGAGAACAGGGCGAAGTTGGTGCCGCTGCCGTCGTAGGTGGCACCGAGGGGGTAGGGGCGTCCGGGCCAGATGAGCATGCGCCCCAGGGTGCCAGTCGGTCAGACGTCCGGCACCTGGGCCCACCCGTGACGCACGTCTCACCGGACGGACCCGTGGCCCACCGGGTTGCGGCCGCGCGGAGCTCCTGGTGCGCTCGGGGGTGGGTGTGCGGAGCCGGCTCCGCACGGCTGCTCGGTGATGCTGACGGGCGACGCCGATGGGCGACCGGGCCGACGAGGGAGCGGACATGGCTGGACGTGTGGTGGTCGTCGGTGGCGGGCTGGCAGGTGCCAAGGTGGTCGAACAGCTCCGCGATCGCGGCCACGACGGCCCCGTCGCCCTGCTGGGCGCCGAGACCGAGCGGCCGTACGAGCGGCCCCCGCTGTCGAAGGGCTACCTGCTGGGCACGGACGAGCGCTCGGCGGCCTTCGTGCACGACGAGGGCTGGTACGCCGAGCACGGCGTCGACCTGCGCACCGGCACACGTGCCCGAGCGATCGACCTGGGGTCGCGGGACGTCGTCGACACGTCCGGCACGCGGCACCCCTTCGACCACCTCGTCCTCGCGACCGGTTCGCGTCCGCGTCTCCTCGACGTCCCCGGCGGTGACCTCGAAGGGGTGGTGCACCTGCGCACCCTCGACGACTCCGACCGGCTGCGAGCCGCGCTCTCCTCGGCGCAGCACGTCGCGGTCGTCGGGGGCGGGTGGATCGGCCTCGAGGTCGCTGCGGCCGCGCGTGCCGCCGGGTGCGAGGTCTCGTTGCTGGTGCGTGACCGGCTGCCGCTCGTGAAGGTTCTCGGCCCCGAGCTCGCGGCGCTGTTCGCGCGACTGCACCGGGACAACGGCGTCGACCTGCGTACGGGCGTCGCCGTGACCCGCGTCGTGCCCAGGGGGACCGGGGCGCGCGTCGGGGCGGTCGAGCTCGACGACGGCGCGCTGCTCGAGGCCGACCTCGTGGTCGCTGCCGTCGGGGCGTCGCCGCGCACCGAGCTCGCCGCACAGGCGGGCCTCACGGTCGACGACGGCGTCGTGGTCGACGCCCACCTGCGGTCGTCGGTTCCGCACGTGCTCGCCGTGGGCGACGTCGCCCGCGCCTGGCACCCGACGCTGCGCACCCACCTGCGCGTCGAGCACTGGGCCACGGCGCTGCACCAGCCCGAGACGGCCGCAGCGACGATCTGCGGGCTCGACGAGCCCTACGACGCCCTGCCGTACTTCTTCACCGACCAGTACGACCTCGGCATGGAGTACACCGGCTGGATCGGTCCGCAGGGATACGACGAGGTGGTCGTCCGCGGCGACCTCGACGGGCGTGAGCTCGTCGCGTTCTGGCTGCGCGAGGGCAGGGTGCTCGCGGGCATGAACGTGAACGTGTGGGACGTCGTCGACGACGTCACGGCACTGGTGCGCTCAGGTGCCGTCGTCGACCGCGCCCGGCTCGCCGATCCCGACGTCTCGCTGGGCGACCTCGGTTGACGCCGCGGCGGCGTGCTGAGACGTCCGGTGGAACGAGGCGACCAGCCGGGCGATGAGCGTCGCGAGGAACAGCTGGCCGGCGAGCGCCTCGAGCATCGCGAGGCCGCGGCCGGCGTCGCTCGCGGCCGTCAGGTCGCCGTACCCGAGCGTGGTCAAGGTGGTGAACGAGAAGTACTGCAGCGACTGGGCGGTCGCCGCGGAGCCGTCGGCGAAGAACGGCGCCTGCAGCCAGGACACCACGCCGAACACGCGCGCGAAGAGGACGCCCAGCAGCAGGTACGCCGAGACGGCGCCGGCGACGACGCTCCCGTTCACGTCCGGGCGCGTCAGGACGCGCGCCAGCACGACGACGATCGTGACGGCGAGGACCACGACGAGCACGGTGTCCGTGACCCCGGCGGCGTCCCGGTGCCCCAGCGCCGCGAGCGCGACGCCGATCGCCACCGCACCGACGACGGGCACGACCCTGCCCGTGACGCGCATCCACCCGCCCGGGCGAGACGTGCGCACCGCGAGGAACAACGTCACGAGGTACAGCACCGCCACCGTGGTCTGGACGGCCGGTTCGCTGCTGAGGACGGACAGCACGTAGGCCGCGACGAGCATCGCCAGCACCACCCCGAAATGGTCGGGGGCCACCCTTGCGCGCGTCACGTCGGCAGCATCGCGGCCGTGACGCGCGCCGCGCAAGGTCGCCGCGCCGGCTCAGGAGGTCAGCGCCATGACGATGAGCAGCTGGGTCACCAGGAAGCCCATCACGAGGTTGAGCCACAGGAACCGCCGCCAGCCGCGGTTCGCCAGCTCGCACTCGTCGTCCGACAGGTCGCGGAACGGTGCGACGGACCAGAGGTAGACGATCGGGACCACCGCCGCGAGGCGGCCCGGCCACCCCGCGCCGAGCATGAGCACGGCTGAGAGCGCGTACGCACCCATCGACAGCCGGACGGTCCGGCGCGCCCCGAGCACCGTGGCGACGGACCCGATCCCCGCGCCGCGGTCGGCCGCGATGTCCTGCACCGCGCCGAACGCGTGCGACGCGGCGCCCCACAGGAAGTACGCGGCGAGCGTCGCGAGGACCGGGACCGTGAACCGGCCGTCGGCCAACGTCACCGCGAACACGGCCGGGCTGACGAAGTGCGTGCTCGATGTGAGCGAGTCGAGCACCGGCCGTTCCTTGAACCGCAGCCGGGGCGCCGAGTAGGCGACCACCGCGGCGACGCTGACCGCGAGCACGGCGGTGGACAGCGCGTCTCCCAGCAGCACGAGTGCCGCCAGGAACGGGACGTTCGTCAGCACCGCCGCGCGGATCGTCGTCGCGTGCCAGCGGTCGTCGAGCACGACGCCCTCGACGCCGCCCTTGCGCGGGTTGCGCACGTCCGACTCGTGGTCGAAGACGTCGTTGATCCCGTACATCGCGAGGTTGTAGGGCACGAGGAAGTACAGCGTGCCGACGACGAACGCGGCATCGACGTCGCCACCCGCCAGCAGGTACGCCGCGGCGAACGGGTAGGCGGTGTTGATCCACGACAACGGGCGCGACGAGCCGACGACCTGTGCGAGACCCGCCCGGAGGGAGCTGCGACGATGCTCAACGCGCACGGGACACCTCCGGCGACTCCGTCCGGGACCCGCGCCGCCCGCCGCGAGCACGCAGCAGCCCGTCGACGGCCGGCAGCAGGAGCCCCGCCGCGACGGGCCACGCGAGGTCCTCGACGGGCGTGAGCCACACGCGCACGCCCGTGAGATCGGCGGGGGAGTAGCGGAAGAGGTCGGCGCGGACCATCAGGCTGTCGAACACGACGGTCAACGCCGCCAGCACGACGACGGTGACGGCGCTCGCGATCACGAGCCGCGTGCCTCTCGTGCGCGCCCACGCGATCGCGGCGACGGTGGCCGCGACGGCGACCAGCCCGAGCCCGAGCGCGAGGTAGCTCACCGCGTCCCCCTGGCGTCGAGCGCACGTGTGACCGCCCGGTGGACGATCATCGTCAGGTAGGACAGGAACGTCACGAACACGAGCTCCTCGAGCGGGAAGTGGGGCGCGAGCTCGATCCCCAGCAGCGCCGACCCCTCCCCGCGTCCGTAGTAGCCGGCGACGAGTGCGAGGACGTCCCACAGCACGAAGAACGCGACTCCGACGAGGACCACCACGACGCCCCGCCCGACCTCGCCGGCGGCGAGGAAGAGGCGGTACCGCACGTCGAGCGCGACGACCCCCGCGATCGACACGAGCTCGACGAGCAGGTACGCGCCCCTCACGCGACCGCCTCCTGCGACGCGCCCGGCTCGGGCAGCGGCCGCGACGACGTGTCGCCCCGAAGCCGCTTGACCACGTTCTCCGCACTGATCAGGCACATCGGGAGCCCGATGCCCGGGACGGTTGTCCCTCCGGCGTAGAGCAGCCCGCGCACGCGCCGTGACACGTTCCGTCCGCGCAGCATCGCGGACTGCCGAAGCGTGTGCGCGGGCCCGAGGGCGCCGCCGGACCACGACGACAGGTCGCGTGCGAAGTCGGCCGGGCCCACGGTCCGGCGCACGACGACACGCTGCGCGAGGTCCGGGACGCCGAGCCGCGACGCCAGCGTCGCGACCGCACGGTCCGCGACCTGCTCGACGAGCGGGCTTCCGCCGCTCCCGATCGTCGGGTCCGCCGGTACCGGGACCAGGACGAAGAGGTTCTCGTGGCCGACCGGTGCGACGGAGGGGTCGGTGCGCGACGGCGCGCACACGTACATCGACGCCGGATCGGGGATGCGCCGGTGCGGGCCGAGCACGGCGTCGAAGTTGGCGCGCCAGTCCGACGTGAAGAACATCGAGTGGTGCGCGAGGCCGGGGAGCCGTCCGCGGACGCCGAGCATCGCGAGCACCGCGCCCGGGCCGGGGTCGCGGCGGTCCCACCAGCTCTGCGGGTAGGTCTGCAGCTCGCGCGGGAGGAGCCGCGTCTCGAGGTCGTGCAGGTCTCCTGCGCCCACCACGGCGTCGGCGTCGACCCGAGCGGTGCCGCCGCCCGCGTCGACCTCGACGCCGTCGACCTGAGCGTCCGTCCCGACGAGCACGCGTGTCACGCGAGCGCGCGTCCGCACCCGCACACCGAGGCGGCCGCACACCCGCACGAGGGCGTCGACGACCGTGCCGAACCCGCCGCGCGGGTACAGGACACCCTGCGTGAGGTCGCAGTGGCTCATCAGGTGGTAGAGGCTCGGTGCCCTCTCGGGGGACGTCCCGAGGAACACGGCCGGGTAGCCGAGCACCTGTCGCAGCCGAGGGTCGCGGAACCGGCGGGCGACGTGCCGTTCGAGGCTCGTGGTGAGCAGGCCGGCGAGCCGCGGCAGGTGCCGGACCAGCTCCGTCGACGTCAGCGAACCGGGGGAGAACGTCGTGTACAGGAAGCGTCGCAGCGCGAGGTCGTACGCCTGGTGTGCCGACCTGCGGTACGCGGCGAGCGCCGGCCCGGCGCCCGGCTCGATCGCCTCGAAGGCCGCGTCGGCCGCGCCCGTCACGACGTCGAGCGGCTCGTCGTACCCGTCGAACCACACCCGGTAGGCGGGGTCGAGCCGCACGAGGTCGAGCTCGTCGTCGGTGCTCGTGCCGAGCATCGCGAAGAAGTGGTCGAACACCTCGCGCATCAGGAACCACGACGGACCGGTGTCGAACGTGAACCCGTCCGAGCGCCAGGTCCCGGCGCGCCCGCCGACCTCCTGGCGCTGCTCGAGCACCTCGACGTCGTGCCCGTCCCGGGCCAGGAGCGCAGCCGTCGCGAGCCCCGCGACGCCGGCACCGATCACGACGACCCGCATCAGTGCGCCCCCAGCAGCGAGCGGGCGACGATGAGGGACTTCGTCGTGACGCCGACGCTCACCCGGGTGCCGGCGATCGTCGCCGCGGGGGTGCGCCGCAGCCGCGCCGAGAGGGCCGCGAACAGGTCGTGCGCGCACCGCACCGCCCGGCGGCTCGACGGCGGCAGCAGCGCTATCGCGTCGGCCGCGATCGCGAGGTCGGTGTCGATGTCGTCGAGCAGGTCGTCGCGCTGGTCGTCGGTGAGGTGGTGGGCGTCGACGCCGGGGAGGTAGTCGCGTCCGAGGTCGTCGTGGTCGGCGCCCAGGTCGCGCAGGAAGTTGACCTTCTGGAACGCGGCGCCCAGTCGGCGCGCGGCCGGGGCGAGGTCGTCGAACCGTCGTGCGGCGTCGGCCTCGTCGGCCAGGAACGCGCGCAGGCACATGAGGCCGACGACCTCGGCCGAGCCGTAGACGTAACGGTCGAGAGACCGTGCGTCGTGCGCCGTGCGGGACAGGTCGGTGCGCATCGAGGCGAAGAACGGCCCGACGAGCTCCTCGTCGATCCCGGTGCGCACGGCCGTACGCGCGAAGGCGTGGACGACGAGGTTGGTCGAGAAGCCACGGGCCGTCGCCCGGCGGACCTCGTCCTCGAGGTCGTCGAGGAGCTCTCCGCGCGCGGAGGGCCCGAGACCGAGGTCCGGCGCGTCGACGATCTCGTCGGCCACGCGCACGAGCCCGTAGACGTTGCGCACGTGCGTGCGGACCGGCTCGTGGAGCAGGCGGCAGGCTCGCGCGAACGATGTCGAGTACTCCTCGACGACCTGCGCCGAGGCACGACTGGCGGCGGCGTCGTACAGCGTGCGCGACCCGGCCGACGCGTCTCGCCGGGCGTGACCTCGCCCGGACAGCGCGGTCACGCCGCCCTCCCGGGCGAGCGCCGGCCCCAGCCGGACACGCGGTCGACGACGTCGTCGAGCCCGGCCTCCTGCGCGAGCGCGCGTGCCGCGTCGAGGTGCCCGTCGACGAGGTCCTCGACGAACGCGCGTGCCCCGCACGCCTCGAGCGCGGCGCGCAGCACGTCGGCGTCCTCGCACGAGAGGTCGGGGTCGCCGAGGTGCTGCTCGATCGTCGGCCACTGCGGCGTGGAGGCGGCGTGGGCCACGAGCGCGGTCATCTTGCCCTCCCGCAGGTCCGACAGGGCCGACTTGCCGGTCACGACCTCGTCGCCGAACACGCCCGCGAGGTCGTCGCACAGCTGGAACGCGATGCCGAGCACACGTCCCAGCTCGCCGAGCAGCCCGAGCGTGTCGTCGTCGGCCCCCGCCATGACGCCGGCAGCCTGCAGCGGAAGGCAGAACGAGTACGCGGCGGTCTTGGCCTCGGCGACGGCGATCGTCTCCGCGACGCTCGGCACGCGGGTGCCGAGCCCCAGGTGCACGTCCTGCAGCTCACCCGCGGCGCTGACGCGCACGGCGTCGTCGAGCAGAGCGAGCAGGCGCGTGCGCACGGCCGGCGAGACCGGCGCGTCGGCGACCGCCAGCACCGCGCCGACGAGCTCGAGGTCGCCGGCGAGCACGGCCGCAGCCTGCCCGTACCCCGCCGCGGCGACCGGTCCTGCGCCCGCGCGGGTGGCCCTCGCGACGAACTCGCCCGCCACGTTGTCCCGACCACGTCGCCGCAGGTCGTGGTCGATCACGTCGTCGTGGACGACGAACGCGGCGTGCAGCAGCTCGAGGGCGTCGCCGACGTGCCGCGCGGCCGACTCGTCGTCGCCCCCGAGCACGCGGTACGTCTCCTGCAGCAGCCGAGGGCGCAGCCGGCGCCCTCCGCCCGACGTCGTGGCCATCGCGGTCCACAGCGCCTGGTTCTCCGGGCCGAGGTGCGTCGTGCCGGCCGCGCCACGTGCGAGGAAGTCGTCCACGTCAGCCCACCATCCCGACCAGGTCGGAGGGGCTCGTCGTCGTGTCGTCTTCCACCAGGTCGCCCAGCTGGAGCACCTGCTCGACCATCCACGGGCTCAACGCCCACGGTGCGGCGTCGACGGCGCGGCCGAGCTCCTGCGGCGTGACCCACCGCAGCTCGGCGACCTCAGCGGGGTCGGGGTCGGGCGCCCGTCGGGTCGTGGCGAACCACACCGGGCACACCTCGTTCTCGACGACACCCGAGGCGTCGGTCGCGCAGTACCGGAAGCGGGGCAGCACGAGCTCGAGGTCGTCGAGCACGAGCGCGAGCTCGGAAGCCGCGTGCCGGACCACGGCCGCTCGCGGTTCCTCACCAGGACGGGGGTGGCCGCAGAAGGAGTTGGTCCAGACGCCGGGCCACGTGCGCTTGGCGAGCGAGCGTCGAGTCAGCAGCACGCGACCCTGCGAGTCGAACACGTAGCAGGAGAACGCGAGGTGGAGCGGCGTCGCGTGGTCGTGCACGTGTGCGCGGGGTGCCCGGCCGTTCGGGCGCCCCGCCGCGTCCAGGAGGACCACGTCGTCGGGCATCATCGGCATGTGTGCACTCCTCTAGTACGTCCGTCAGCCGTCGTTTCGCTAGCCAGGCTAGCGAGTGCGCCTAGTATCGCCGCATGAGGGCGACCCCGCACTTCTGGTACGACGACGAGTCGGTCGTGCCGGTGCTCGAGGCCCTGCGCGAGTTCCGCAGGGCCGACGCGGACATGCGACGGCGGCTCAGCGCCGGCATGGAGATGAACCTGACGGACGTGCAGGCCGTGCGCTACGTCGTCGCCACGGAGCAGGCCGGCGCACCTCCCAGCGCGGCCGACCTCGCTCGACACCTCAGGATCTCGACGGCGTCCACCACCAAGTTGCTCGACAGGCTCGAACTATCGGGCCACGTCGTGCGGCGCCCGCACCCGACCGATGGCAGGGCCGTCGTGGTGTGCAGCACAGACCACTCGCACGCCGAGATCCGCCGCCGCCTCACCTCCATGCACGCCGCGATGGCGGATGCCGTGCGGGCCGTCCCCGAGGGGGCCCGACCCGCGCTCGTCGACTTCCTCACCACGATGGCCCACGTGCTCGACGAGCAGGACGTCGCACCGCTCGAACCGGCAGGCGGGCCGCGTGGCGCGACAGGTTGACGGCCCCGTCGAGCCGCTCCGCGTGCCGATCCCGCGCACGCCCGGTAGACACGGGTGCAGGGACGACGAACGGGAGGGTCATGGACACCGTCGACCTGCTGATCGAGGGCTTCGACCGGATCTCACCGTCGCTGCGACGCGCCGTCGGGGGACTCTCCGTCGACGACCTCGCCTGGCGCCCCGACGAGCGGGCCAACTCGATCGCGTGGCTCGTGTGGCACGCGGCCCGCGGGCAGGACGCACAGGTCGCGCCCCTTGCAGGGGAGGACCAGGTGTGGACCGCGGACGGCTGGGCGCGGCGGCTCGACCTGCCGCTCGACGACTCGGCGACCGGCTACGGGCAGGGTCGGGACGAGGTGGCGGCCGTGCGTGCGGAGCCCGACCTGCTCCTGGGCTACCTCGACGCGGTGGGCGCACGTACCGGCGCGTACCTGCAGACGCTGCGCGGTGACGACCTCGAACGCGTCGTCGACGAGGGATGGGACCCGCCCGTCACCCTCGGCGTGCGGCTGGTCAGCATCCTGGCGGACGACCTGCAGCACGTGGGCCAGGCGGCCTACGTGCGCGGGCTGCTGGACCGACGCGGCTGAACGGGGCGGACGAGGTCGGCTCGCACCAGGCCACGTCAGGTCGGATCAGCTCGGCGCAGCCTCGGCCCGGTGCTGCGGCCTGCGGACCCGGGGCTGCGGCACCTGCGGTCCGCGCTGCTGCGGCACGCCCGGCTCGGGCGTCGCCGGAAGGGGGGCCGCCCGGGCGACCTCGTCGACGAGCACCTGCCAGCAGCGTGCGGCCCGCCGGAGCTCGCTCGCGACGACGTCGGGTGCCACGTGCCCGGTGACGTGCTCCCCGGCGGCGTCGTCGAGCGCGTCGAGCCCGTTGTCCACCGCCCGACGTGCGGCGCGGTAGCTCGAGCCCTCCCGGTCCGCCGGGCTCGTCACGACCTCCAGTGCGGCTGCGCCGTCGTAGAACTCGGCGCGCACGAGCTCGAGCGCGGCCGGGCGCTCGAAGAGCGTGAGCCGCTGCGCGGCGTCGGCGACCGCGTCGGCGACTGACGACGTCGCGAGGCGCTCGACCGTGCCGGCCATCGCGTCGGGATCGACCTGGAGCCGCACGAGCAGCGCGACGGTCCGCCCTAGCACGGCCTCGCGCCGGTCGCGCTGCATCCGGCGACGGTGCTCCGCCTCGCGAGAACGCTCGCCCTCGCGCAGCGCGGCCGCCGCGGCCTCCCGCTCCCGGCGCTCCATGAGCGCGCGTACCTCGGTCGCGTGGCGCGAGACCCGGGAGATGCCGAGCAGCACCTCGCGCTCGCTCGTCTCCTGCCCCGCGTGGACCAGGTCGCGCGCGGCGACGTTGACCGGGGTCGCGAACCCCTCGTCGGTGTAGGCGAACAGCGCCACGGCGTGCCGGTCGGCCCACAGGACGGCCGTCTTGGCGAAGCCGGAGTGCGAGTAGAACACCGCGGTGCGCGCCCCGGCGACGATGCGGAGGTGCTCGAGCTGACGGGTGTCGACGGGGGAGCGGCTGCGGTCGACGAGGCCCGCGAAGTCGAGCCCCACGAGGTCGACGTCGTCGCCCGCCACCGAGGCGTGCACGTCCACGCGGGCGAGGACCAGCCGCGCGTGGCGTTCGGCGAACCGCTGCGCCTCGCGCCACCGGGGGTCCCTGCCGACCGCGCCCACGTCCCTCTCCCGTCGGTGCCGCGCACGCGCGTGGCCAGAGCGACGCTACGCGGGTCAGCGAGCCCGGTGCGGGGTGAATGTGCAGGTCGTGGGCCATCCGGGTGACCCAGAGCGGACGAATCCGGCGGTCGCGGGTGCGCCGTCTCACCCGTTGGTCGACGCGACCCACCTCTCATGGGAGCGCTTCCGCCTCGCGCCATCGGCGCGCTCAGGTCGCGCACGGGGCGCGGCGCCCGCAGGCTGGTGCCCGACGCCGCGGGGCGTCGCACGACCCCGACGCAGGAGACCACGAGGCGAAGGTGCCCCAGGACGCTGACGACGAGCTCGCACGTCGGTTCCGCGCGGGCGACGACGACGCCCTGGCCGCGGTCTACCAGCGCTGGTCCCCGCTCGTGCACACGCTGGCGCGCCAGTCGCTGGGTTCCGACGCCGACGCGGACGACGTGACGCAGCAGGTGTTCGTCGGTGCGTGGCGGGGGCGGGAACGCTTCGACCCGGCGCGTGCCCGCCTGTCCACGTGGCTCGTCGGCATCGCCCGCCACGCGATCGTCGACGTGCACCGCTCGCGCTCCGGCCGGGCGCGTCTCGCGGTCGCGGTCGCGGCCGGTGCAGGACGCGTCGTCGAGGACCGCCTCGCCGACGAGGTCGTCGACCGGGTGCTCGTGGCCGACGAGCTGGAGCGCCTCGACGAGCCCGGACGCACCGTGCTGCGCATGGCGTTCGACCGCGGTCTCACGCACACCGAGATCGCCGACGAGCTGGCGATGCCGCTCGGTACGGTCAAGAGCCACGTCCGGCGAGGACTGGCACGACTGCGACAGCGACTGGAGGTGGACGGTGCCACACCCTGAACCCGACGATCTCGCGCTCGCAGCGCTCGGCGAGCAGCCGTCCCCGGAGGCGGTCGCGCACCTCCAGGGGTGCGAACGCTGCCGCGACGAGCTCGCGGCGCTGCGCCGGACCGTCGCGGCGGGCCGCGCGATGGTTCCCGGCGACGCTCCCCGAGCGCCCGGAGGTCACGTGTGGGCGGCGATCGAGGACGAGCTCGCCGCGGACGGGGCGCCCCGGGGCGCGCGGCAGGGCACGGCAGGGGCGCCGGCGCCGGCTCCCGTGCCGCCGCGGGGCGTCCGCCGCTGGGTCGTCGCCGGGGTCGCGGCGGTCGTCGCGCTCGCCGTCGGGGTCGTCGTGGGCGTGGCCTGGTCACGGCGCGACCCGGGCACGTCCGTCGCGCGCGCGGACCTCGTCGCGCTGCCGGCATGGACGGGCGCGTCGGGGTCGGCCGACCTGCGCTCGGTGCGCGGCGTCGACCGGTTGGAGGTGCGTGTCGCCGGCGCCCCGGGCGACGACGGGTTCCGGCAGGTGTGGCTGGCCACGTCCGACCTGCGGGGCATGGTGAGCCTCGGGGTGCTCGACGGCGGCTCGGGCACGTTCGACGTGCCGAGCGGCCTCGACCTGGACGCCTACACCGTCGTCGACGTGTCGCAGGAGCCGTTCGACGGCGATCCTGCCCACTCGGACGACTCGGTGGTGCGGGGGACCCTCGAGCGCTGAGCCGGTCGCCGCCCGGCCGCTGCATCCGGAGGCGCCACTTCTCCCGAACACACACCTGCAGGCGTCGTCCGGCGCCGCATCGAGCAGTGTGTGGAGGAGATCCGACGATGAAGCTACGCCGCACCATCACCGCAACCACGGCGGCCCTTGCCCTCACGTTCGGTCTCGGGATCGGCCTCTCGCCGGGAGCACAGGCGGCGGCGCCTGCCGTGGCACCCGCGACGGCCCATCCCGGGACGAGGAGCCTGGCCGAGGTGCTCGCCGCCGACGGGTCCCGCTTCGACCGCCGCTGGGGGGACTTCGACATCGTCGACGCCGCCGTGCGGGCCGTCCTCGCGGCCAAGCCGACGAGCCCCGTCGCGGTGCTCGCCGACGGCACCGTCCCGCTGACGGCCTTCCTGCCGACCGACGAGGCGTTCCGGGTGCTCGCGCACGACCTGACCCACCGCTGGTACCGCTCCGAGCAGCAGGTGTTCGGCGTCGTCGCGTCGCTCGGGATCGACACCGTCGAGCAGGTCCTGCTGTACCACGTGGTGCCGGGAACGACGATCACCGCGCGTGCTGCGCTCGCCTCCGACGGGGCGTCCCTGACCACGGCACAGGGAGGCTCGATCACGGTGGACGTGCTGTTCCGACCGCTGGGCATCGCGCAGCTCGTCGACAAGGACCCCGACGCTCCGAACCCGTTCCTGATCCCGTGGAAGCTCGACCTCAACACGGGGAACCTGCAGGTCGCTCACGGCATCTCGCGCGTCCTGCGACCGGTGGACCTCTGACGGCATGGCCCGGGCGTCAGCGCCCGAGACCGACGGAAGCCGTTCCCGATCGATCGGGAACGGCTTCCGTCCTGCTGTGATGCTGGTGGGCGATACTGGGATCGAACCAGTGACCTCTTCCGTGTCAGGGAAGCGCGCTACCGCTGCGCCAATCGCCCGGGGTACTGCTGGGTGAGCTTGCGAGGTGGAGATGGGATTCGAACCCACGTATACGGCTTTGCAGGCCGCTGCCTCGCCTCTCGGCCACTCCACCCTGAGACCGCAGTCCTGCGCGGCCAGGGCCGAGAAGGAATGTCTCCGAGCGGACGACGGGATTCGAACCCGCGACCCTCACCTTGGCAAGGTGATGCTCTACCACTGAGCCACGTCCGCACGCACTTCCCGCCGTTTTTCTCACCGGCGTTCCGTGTGCGTCCCAGACTCTAACCGAGTTCTGCGGCGAGAGTCCAACCGGGCTCGCGTGCCGCACGATCACGCGGAACCGGGCACCGCGACGCCCTCGGCGGGGCTGCGGATACGGTGGTCACATGCCTGACCAGCCACGACGTCGGACCGGCAGCGCGTGGTTCGACGGGTTCGAGCTCGACGGTGTGACCGACGTCATCGACGTGTGCGACGAGCCCGAGCGTCTGCTCGAGCCCGGGTGGTGGGTGGTGGTCGGCGAGTTCGAGGGCCGTGTGCGTGCGTGGCGCTTCGCCCGCAGGCGCGAGTCGCCGCGTGACGCGGGGCCCGGATGGCCGGGCGTGACCGGCCCGTGGCGGTCTTCGCTGGATCGTGCGGGGTACGTCGCGGCGGTCGAGCGCACGCGTGAGCACATCCGCGAGGGAGACGTCTACCAGGCCAACGTGTGCCGCGTTCTCGAGGCCGATGTGCCCGACGAGCCGGATGCGCGTGCGCTGGGTCGCGTGCTCGCCGCGGGCAACCCGGCGCCGTTCGCCGGCGGCATCCAGGTCCCGGGCGAGGTCTGGGTCGTCTCGGCGTCGCCCGAGCTGTACCTCGACGTCGCCGGCAGCACGGTCACGTCGGCGCCCATCAAGGGCACGGCGCGCACGCCCGACGGTCTGACGGACAAGGACCGCGCCGAGAACGTGATGATCACCGACCTCGTGCGCAACGACCTGCACCACGTCTGCGCACCGGGGACCGTCGAGGTCAGCACGCTGCTCGGCACCGAGCTGCACCCGGGCCTCGTGCACCTCGTCTCGACCGTCCGTGGGCAGCTCGTCCCGACCGACGACCTGTGGTCCGGGCTGCTCGGGGCGACGTACCCGCCCGGTTCGGTGTCAGGTGCGCCGAAGTCCTCCGCGCTGCGCGTCATCGCGGAGGCCGAGCCGGTCGCGCGCGGTCCGTACTGCGGTGCGTTCGGCTGGGTGCACGTCGACGACGACGGACGCACGACCGCTCGCCTCGCGGTCGCGATCCGGACCTTCTGGTGGGCGGACGGCGCGCTGCGCTTCGGCACGGGTGCGGGCATCACGTGGGGGAGCGACCCGGAGACCGAGTGGACGGAGACCGAGCTCAAGGCCGCGCGGCTCGTCGCGCTGGCGTCGGGCGTGCGCGGCGCGCGGGACGGGGCGGCGACGGTGCGAGACTGACCCGATGAGCGTCGTGATCTGGTCCGCGGGAAGGCTGCACGCTGCCGACGACCTCGTCGTGCGAGGCGTCGACCACGGCCTCACCGTGGGCGACGGGGCCTTCGAGACGTGCGCGGTGTACGGCGGCCGGGCGTTCGCCCTGACGCGGCACCTGGCACGGCTCGGTCGCTCGGCGCGCGGGCTCGGGCTGCCGGAGCCCGACGAGGACGAGGTGCGCACGGCCGTCGACGCGGTGCTGGGCGCGCTCCCCGACGCAGGACGGCTGCGCGTCACGTACACCGGGGGACCGGGTCCGCTCGGGTCGAACCGGCTCGCGCCCGACGAGCAGCGTCCGACGGTGCTCGTGCTCGCGGGACCGGCGGTGCGCTCGGAGACGTCGCGCGCCGTCCGGGTGCCGTGGGTGCGCAACGAGCGCTCCGCGGTGGCGGGGCTCAAGACGACGTCGTACGCGGAGAACGTCGTCGCGCTCGCCCGGGCGCAGGAGCAGGGTGCCGACGAGGCCGTCCTCGCCAACACCGTCGGCCGGCTGTGCGAGGGGACCGCCTCGAACGTGCTCGTCGAGCGCGACGGTCGGCTCGTGACGCCCCCGCTCTCGAGCGGGTGCCTCGCCGGGATCACGCGCGAGCTGGTGCTCGAGTGGGGTGCGGACGCGGGCCTGCCGGTCGCCGAGGAGGACCTCGCCTACGACGTCCTCGACGAGGTCGTCGCCGGTGCCGCGCACCTCACGCTCACGGGCTCGATCCGCAACGTGTCGCCCGTGGTGCGCCTCGACGGCACCGAGGTGGCCGCCGGTGAGCTGTCCCTCGAGGTGCAGCGGCTGTTCGAGCAGCGGGCCGCGCTCGACGTCGACCCCTGACAGCGGCGGGGGCGCCTGGTCCCGGACGTGCGACGACCGGCCCCGCGCCGTTGCGGAACCGGTCGTGTGTGACGGTGGCTCAGGCGGTCAGGAGCGCCGCGATGAGTGCCGTGATCTCGGACTCCATCCGGTCGCTCTCGGTACCCAGAGGCACGAGGGCCTCCGTCGCCGCGAGGAACCGGACGATGGGCTCGCTGGGTGCCGCGAGCAGGGCGCTGCCCTCGACGCCGCTGAGCGACACGAGAGCGTAGTCGGGGTCTTCGTCGCGCCAGACCTGCACGTCCCCCGTGCCCGCCGGGACGTCGGACGTGGCGTGCATCCCGAGGGACAGCAGCTCGCGGCCGATGAGCCAGGTCGACATCGTGTGCGGACCCGTGAAGACGGCGCGCACGGTGTAGGGGTCGCTCGTACGGAATGACAGCTCGGCACTCACCGGGACGACGCTCGCGTCGGAGCCGATGAGCTGCATGGCGACGACCTCGACGACGTCGTACGGCTGGGGCGTCATCGGGTCCTCCTTCGGGGGAAGAACTGCTTCGACAAGGGCTGGAGGTCCCATCATGGCAGCGAGAGGGCCGATTTGGACCGCTGTACGAGGCATGTTCACCCGTACGCGTCCGCGTGCGGCTAGGTGCTACCTCCTGGTTTCGGCACATCGAAGGTGGCACTTGAGCGTGGGGGACCGCTCTCTCGCGAGCATCGGTCCAGTTCGTCGCGTCGTCATGCTCCCGGACCAGGCCCGGTTCGGAATCTCGCCGGGATGTGGGTAGCATTCGTAGCCGTCGCCTGAGGGTGACGACCACGTGGGCGATCCGTCGCCCGCGGCGGGCGATTGGCTCAGTGGTAGAGCGCCTCGTTCACACCGAGGAGGTCACTGGTTCGAACCCAGTATCGCCCACCATCGAAGGCCCCGACCGTACGGTCGGGGCCTTCGTCGTGCTCGGCCCTGGCCTGCGCGACGGCCCGTTCGTGGGCCGATGCCCGCTCGCACGGCGAGGTATCCGCGTGAGCGGCTCGCGCGCTCGCCGGTAGCATCGACCGCGGCCCGTCGACCGCGACGGACCGACCACGAGACCGGAGGCCAGGACCGTGCCCGAGCAGATCGCCCTCACCGTCGACGGAACCGCGACCACGGTGGAGCAGGGCACGACGGGTACCGACCTGTTCCGCGACCGGCGCGACGTCGTCGTGGTGCGCGTCGACGGCGAGCTGCGGGACCTGCACCTGCCTATCCCGGCCGACGCGGCAGTCGTCGAGCCCGTGAGCGTGCACGAGCCCGACGGCCTCGCGGTGCTGCGGCACTCGGCCGCGCACGTCCTCGCGCAGGCCGTGCAGGAGGTCAACCCCACCGCGAAGCTCGGCATCGGCCCGCCCATCACCGACGGCTTCTACTACGACTTCGACGTCGAGACCCCGTTCACGCCCGAGGACCTGCGCGAGATCGAGAAGGTCATGGGCCGCATCGTCAAGGAGGGCCAGACCTTCCGGCGCTGGGACGTCACCGAGGCGCAGGCGCGCGAGGAGCTGCGGGACGAGCCGTACAAGCTCGAGCTGATCGGCCTCAAGGGCGATCCTGGCGCGGCGGACGGTGCGTCGGTCGAGGTGGGCCTCGGCGGGCTCTCGATCTACCAGAACGTGCGCGGTGCGGGACGCGAGAGCGAGGCGGTCGTCTGGCAGGACCTGTGCCGGGGGCCGCACCTGCCCTCGACCCGTCTGATCGGCAACGGCTTCCAGCTCATGCGCAGCGCCGCCGCGTACTGGCGGGGCAGCGAGAAGAACCCGCAGCTGCAGCGCGTGTACGGCACCGCGTGGCCGTCCAAGGACGAGATGAAGGCGTACCTCGACCGGCTGGCCGAGGCCGAGCGCCGTGACCACCGGCGTCTGGGCAGCGAGCTCGACCTGTTCTCCTTCCCGGAGGAGATCGGCTCGGGCCTCGCGGTGTTCCACCCCAAGGGCGGCCTGATCCGCATGGAGATGGAGCACTACAGCCGGCGCCGGCACGTCGAGGCGGGGTACTCGTTCGTCAACACCCCGCACATCACCAAGGAGCAGCTGTTCCAGATCTCGGGCCACCTGGACTGGTACGCCGACGGCATGTACCCGCCCATGCAGCTCGACGAGGAGCGCGACGCCGACGGCAACGTGCGCAAGCAGGGCCAGAACTACTACCTCAAGCCCATGAACTGCCCGATGCACAACCTCGTGTTCGCCGCGCGCGGCCGCTCCTACCGCGAGCTCCCGCTGCGGCTCTTCGAGTTCGGCACCGTGTACCGGTACGAGAAGTCGGGCGTCGTGCACGGCATGACCCGGGCGCGCGGCTTCACGCAGGACGACGCGCACATCTACTGCACCCGTGAGCAGATGAAGGACGAGCTCGCCAGCCTCCTGACGTTCGTGCTCGACCTGCTCAAGGACTACGGGCTCGACGACTTCTACCTCGAGCTGTCGACCAAGAACCCCGAGAAGTCCGTGGGCGACGACGCGACCTGGGAGGAGGCGACCGAGACGCTCCGCGAGGTCGCGACCGCGTCGGGGCTCGAGCTGGTCCCGGACCCGGGTGGCGCGGCGTTCTACGGCCCCAAGATCTCGGTCCAGGCGAAGGACGCGATCGGCCGCACCTGGCAGATGTCGACCATCCAGCTCGACTTCAACCTCCCCGAGCGGTTCGAGCTCGAGTACACCGCGCCCGACGGGAGCCGGCAGCGCCCGGTGATGATCCACCGCGCGCTGTTCGGCTCGATCGAGCGGTTCTTCGCCGTGCTGACCGAGCACTACGCGGGTGCGTTCCCGGCGTGGCTCGCGCCCGTGCAGGTGCTCGCGGTGCCCGTCGCCGAGCCGTTCGAGCCGTACCTCGAGGACGTCGTGGCGCAGCTGCGTGCCCAGGGGATCCGGGCCGACCTGGACCGCAGCGACGACCGCTTCGGCAAGAAGATCCGCAACGCCTCGACGCAGAAGATCCCGTTCGTGCTCATCGCGGGCGGCGAGGATGCCGAGGCCGGAGCGGTGTCGTTCCGCTACCGCGACGGGCGCCAGGACAACGGCGTGCCCGTGGCCGAGGCGGTCGAGCGCATCGTCGCCGCGGTGCGCGACCGCGTGCAGGTCTGACGTGCCCGACGTCCCGCTCGAGCCTGACGTCCCGGTCGAGCCCGCGGGCATGCTCGCAGGCGTGCCGGACGGGTTCGAGCGGCTGTGGACGCCGCACCGGATGGCGTACATCGGTGGCGAGAACAAGCCGTCCGACGACCAGGCTGGACCCGGCTGCCCGTTCTGCCGCGTCGAGCACGGTTCCGACGAGGACGGCCTCGTCGTGGCGCGCGGGACGCTCGCGTTCGTCGTGCTCAACCTGTACCCGTACAACTCCGGGCACCTCCTCGTGTGCCCGTACAGGCACGTGGCCGACTACACGGACCTGACGCCTGACGAGGCCGTCGAGGTCGCTGAGCTGACCCGCACCGCGATGCGCGTGCTGCGCGCGGTGTCGGCGCCGCACGGCTTCAACCTGGGCATGAACCAGGGGGAGGTCGCGGGCGCCGGCATCGCGGCGCACCTGCACCAGCACGTCGTGCCTCGGTGGGCCGGCGACTCCAACTTCCTGCCGGTCGTGGGGCGCAGCCGCGCGCTGCCGGAGCTGCTCGCCGACACGCGCGCACGCCTCGCGGCGGCGTGGCCCGCCGCCGACCAGGCCTGACCCGGGGGATGATCGAGCCGTGCTGAACCGACTGCGTGGTGCCATGACGCGCCTGTTCACGCCCGTGGCCGACGCGCTGCTGCGCGCCGGGGTGTCGCCCGACGCGGTGACGATCACCGGGACGATCGTCGTGGTCGCGACGGCGCTGTGGGCGTTCCCCACCGGACACCTGCTCGTCGGGACGCTTGTCATCGCGGTGTTCGTGCTGACCGACTCGCTCGACGGCGTGATGGCGCGCCGTGCGGGGCGCTCGGGCCCGTGGGGCGCGTTCCTCGACTCGACGCTCGACCGGTTCGCCGACGCCGCCATCTTCGGCGGCCTCGTGCTGTGGTTCACGGGCGGGGGTGACGACCGGGTGGCGGCGGTCCTCGCGCTCGTCTGCCTGATCCTCGGGTCGATCGTCCCGTACGCGCGCGCACGCGCCGAGGGGCTGGGGATGACGGCCTCGGGCGGGATCGCGGAGCGGGCCGACAGGTTGCTGCTCGTGCTGGTCGCGACGTTCGTCGTCGGCCTCGGCGCGTCGGACGTCGTGCTCGTCGTGGTGCTGGCCCTCCTCGCCGCGGCGTCCGCGGTCACGGTCGTCCAGCGGATGGCGATGGTGCGCCGCCAGGCCGTCGGGACGGACGGGTGAACGCCGCGCAGGGGTACGCGCTCGCGTGGCGCGTCGCCGGGCGGCTCCCGGGCGTGCTGGTGCGGTGGGGCTTCGCGGTCGCGGCCGACGTCGCGTGGCTGCGGCACGGCTCGGGCGTGCGGCGGATGGAGGCCAACTACGCGCGGATCCGCCCTGACCTCGACTCGCGCGGCGTGCGGCGCCTGTCGCGCACCGGCATGCGCTCCTACATGCGCTACTACGCCGAGGCGTTCCGGCTCGGCTCGTACACGCGCGAGCAGGTCGACGCCCGCGTGTCGACGAGCGGTCGCGAGCACCTCGACCCGGTCCTGGAGGCGGGTGGCTCGGTCGTGCTCGCGCTCGGCCACCTCGGCAACTGGGACCTGGCGGGCGCCTGGGCGACCCGCCACCTCGCGCCGGTGACCACCGTGGCCGAGCGGCTCAAGCCCGAGGAGCTCTTCCAGGAGTTCCTGGCGTTCCGCGAGAGCATCGGCCTGCGGATCCTCGCGCTGGGCGACGGCGACGTCTTCCGCGACCTGGTGCGCACGGCTCGGACGGAGAAGGCGGTGATCCCGCTGCTCGCGGACCGTGACCTGACGAGCAAGGGAGTCGAGGTCGACCTGTGCGGCCGGCGTGCGCGCGTCGCTGCCGGGCCCGCCGCGCTCGCGATCACCTCCGGTTCGATCCTGTGCGCGACCGCGATCACCTACGAGCGGCTGCGCGGCGCACGCCGCCGGGCCGCGGGCTCGCCGTGGGGCATCCACGTGCGTTTCCACCCGCCGGTCGAGGTGCCGGACGTGCCGCGCGCCGAGCGCGTCGCGGTCATGACCCAGCGGTGGGTCGACGACCTGTCGCAGGACATGGTCCGCGCGCCGCAGGACTGGCACATGCTGCAGAAGGTCTTCGTCGAGGACCTGGACCCCGAGCGCTACGCCGCCACGCTCGCCGCGGAGGGCGCGTGAGCACGGGGCGGCCCCTGCGGGTCGGGATCGTCTGCCCGTACTCGTTCGACGTGCCCGGGGGCGTGCAGTTCCACGTGCGCGACCTCGCGGAGGCGCTCATCGGCCGAGGTCATGACGTGTCGGTGCTCGCTCCCGCGGACGAGGACACACCCGTCCCGCCCTACCTGACGGCCGCCGGACGGGCCGTCCCGGTCCGCTACAACGGGTCGGTCGCGCGCCTGACGTTCGGTCCGGTGACCGCGGCGCGCACGCGCAAGTGGCTCCAGGCCGGCCAGTTCGACGTGCTGCACCTGCACGAGCCCGTGACGCCGTCGCTGTCGATGCTGGCGCTGTGGATCGCCGACGGACCCGTGGTCGCGACCTTCCACACCTCGACCGAGCGATCGCGCTCGATGCAGCTCGCGTTCCCCCTGGTTCGGCAGTCGCTCGAGAAGATCTCGGCGCGCATCGCGGTGTCGGAGGACGCCCGCCGCACGCTCGTCGACCACCTCGGCGGTGATGCGGTCGTGATCCCCAACGGCGTGTACGTCGACGCGTTCGCGAACGCGCAGCCGGACCCGCGGTGGACCGGCACGCCGCAGGCGCCGACGATCGCGTTCCTCGGTCGGCTCGACGAGCACCGCAAGGGTCTGCCGGTGCTGCTCGGTGCGGTCGGCGAGGTGCTCGACCACGTGCCCGGCGCGCGGTTCCTCGTCGCGGGCCGCGGCGAGAGCGGGGCGGCCCAGGCCGCCGAGGTGCTCGGCGAGCGCGCGGGTGCGGTCGAGTTCCTGGGCGGCGTGTCCGACGAGGACAAGGCGGCGCTGCTCGCCTCGGTCGACGTGTACGTCGCGCCGCAGACCGGCGGGGAGAGCTTCGGGATCGTCCTGGTCGAGGCGATGAGCGCCGGCGCGGCGGTCGTCGCGAGCGACCTCGGCGCCTTCTCGCGCGTGCTCGACGACGGCGCCGCGGGCGTCCTGTTCCGCACGGGTGACAGCGCCGACCTCGCGCGCACGCTCGTCGAGGTCCTCGCGGCGCCCGCACGCCGCGCCCAGGTGGTCGCGCACGCGAGCTCGGTGGTGCGCCGCTACGACTGGTCCGCCGTGACCGACCAGGTGCTCGCGGTGTACGAGATGGCGGTGGCCGGCCGCGACGCACCCGTCGGCGAGGACCCCTCGTCGCTGCGTGGGGCGAGGCTGCTCGAGCTGCGACGCGGACGGGGTGAGACGCGATGAGGTGGTCCGAGACCGCGGTGCTGGTCATCGCGATCGTCGCGTTCCTCGGCTGGTGGCTGTGGGTCGCGGCGAACCGCCTCGACCGCTTGCACCGCAAGGTCGGTGCGGCACGTGCCGTCGTCGACACGCAGCTGGTCCGGCGCGCGACCGTCGCGGCGGAGCTCGCGACCTCCGGGCTGCTCGACCCCGTGAGCTCGGTGCTCGTCGGGGAGGCGGCCCGCGCGGCCCTGTCGGCGGGCGGCACCGACGCGGAGACGTCGCCCGCGCTCCCGCCCGAGCTGCGATCGCTCCTGGCCGACGAGGCCCCCGGACCGGTGCAACGCTCGTCGCTCTCGGAGCGCATCGGGGAGCGCGGTCGCATCGAGACCGAGCTGTCCCAGACCTTGCGCGAGGTGCTCGACGAGCCCGACGAGGTCGCGGCGCTGCGCTGCGAGCCCGGCGGTGACGAGCTGCTCGACGACCTCGGGTCCTCCTGGTACCGCGTGCAGCTCGCGCGCAGGTTCCACAACGAGGCCGTGGCGCAGACCCTGCGTGTGCGTCGGGGACCGGTGGTACGCCTGTTCCGGCTCGCCGGGCATGCGCCGTCGCCCCGGACGCTCGAGCTCGACGACGAGTGGCCGGACGCTCTCGGCCGCCCCGGCGTGCGCTCGGCGGACGCCGGTTCCTGACCCTCGGACGCACGTCGGAGCACCCCGGGGCCTGCGTCTACGATGACGGGGACGGCCTCGCCCGCGCGTGGCCGACCCCTTTCGCACCCTCTTCCGCACCACGATCTGTGAGGCTCGACGTGACCAGCGAGAACACCCAGCCCGCTCCCACCGCCGCAGGTGCCGTCGGCACCGCGCGGGTCAAGCGCGGCATGGCCGAGATGCTCAAGGGCGGCGTCATCATGGACGTCGTCGACGCCGAGCAGGCGAAGATCGCCGAGGACGCCGGCGCGGTCGCCGTCATGGCGCTCGAGCGGGTCCCGGCGGACATCCGCGCGCAGGGCGGCGTCGCGCGCATGAGCGACCCCGACCTCATCGACGGCATCGTCGAGGCGGTCTCGATCCCCGTCATGGCGAAGGCCCGCATCGGCCACTTCGTCGAGGCGCAGGTCCTGCAGTCGCTCGGTGTCGACTACGTCGACGAGTCCGAGGTGCTCACCCCCGCGGACTACGAGCACCACATCGACAAGTGGGCGTTCACCGTCCCCTTCGTCTGCGGAGCGACGAACCTGGGCGAGGCGCTGCGCCGCATCACCGAGGGCGCGGCGATGATCCGCTCCAAGGGCGAGGCCGGCACGGGTGACGTCTCCAACGCGACGACGCACATGCGCACGCTGCGTGACCAGATCCGCCGTCTGACGTCGCTCCCCGAGGACGAGCTGTTCGTCGCGGCCAAGGAGCTGCAGGCGCCGTACGAGCTCGTCAAGGAGGTCGCGGCCGCGGGCAAGCTCCCGGTCGTGCTGTTCACCGCGGGTGGCATCGCCACGCCGGCGGATGCGGCGATGATGATGCAGCTCGGTGCCGAGGGCGTCTTCGTCGGCTCGGGCATCTTCAAGTCCGGCAACCCGGCGCAGCGCGCCGCCGCGATCGTCAAGGCGACGACGTTCTACGACGACCCCGACGTCATCGCGAAGGTCTCGCGCGGCCTGGGCGAGGCCATGGTCGGCATCAACGTCGAGGACGTCCCCGAGCCGCACCGGCTCGCCGAGCGGGGCTGGTGACCACCACGCCGCAGCGGTCGGAGGCCGCGGACGACCCGTCCGCGGCCTCCGCCGCATCCGGGCGCCCGTCGTCGGCCGGCGGGGGACCGGTGCACGCGCTCGGACCGGAGTGGGTGCTGGGCGAGGACGGCCTGCGGTTCCGGCGCGCGGCGCGCGTGATCCTGCTCGACGAGCACGACCGCGTGCTGCTCGTTCGCGGGCACGACGCGGACCAGCCCGAGCGGTCCTGGTGGTTCCTCGTCGGCGGCGGCATCGACGCGGGCGAGGACGCCGAGCAGGCCGCGCTGCGCGAGGTGCTCGAGGAGACCGGCATCGCGTTGGCCGCGGGCGACCTCGTCGGACCGGTGCTGACGCGGTCCGCGATCTTCGACTTCTTCTACGAGCACTGCCGCCAGGACGAGGAGGTCTTCCTCGCACGCGTGCCGGCGTCGGCCTTCGTCGAGGGGGACCGCAGCCGCTGGACCGAGCTCGAGCGGGACCTCCTCGACGAGATGCGCTGGTGGTCGCTCGACGACCTGGGCGCGGTGGAGATCGAGGTGTTCCCCGAGGGGCTCGCGGATCTCGTGCGAGACCTCGTCGGCGGCTGGGACGGGAACGTGCGGCACCTGGGGCTGCAGCGCGACTGACGGGCGACGACGCGCGGCTCAGGTGACCGTCGACCGCGCCGCCCAGCGCTCGTCGTGCTGCTCGCCACCGGCCAGGACCGCCGCGAGCTCGAGGGCCGCCGTGAGCATCTGCGCGTGCGTCAGGTACGGCGCGGCCACGCCCAGCCGGACGACGTCCGGTGAGCGGAAGTCGCCCACGACGCCTCGAGCGATCAGCGCCTGCGTGACGCCGTACGCGTCGGGGTGCCGCAGGGCGACCTGGGAGCCTCGGCGGGCGTCCTCGTGCGGGGAGGCGATCTCGACGTCCGGCACGAGCGCCTCGACGCACTTGCGCAGGAACGCGGTGAGCGAGAGCGAGCGGGCGCGGACGTCCGCGACCTCGACGCCGTCGAACGCGTCGAGCGCGGCCTCGAGCGCGAGCAGCGACAGCATCGGCGTCGTCCCGACGCGGGCGCGCGAGATCCCGGTGGCCGGTCGGTAGCCGGGGCTCATCGCGAACGGGTCGGCGTGGCCCTGCCAGCCGGCGAGGACGTTCGCGAAGGACTCCTGGTGACGTCGCGCGACGTAGAGGTACGCGGGGGAGCCCGGGCCTCCGTTGAGGTACTTGTACGTGCACCCGACCGCGAGGTCGACGCCGTGCTCGTCGAGGCCCACGGGCACCGCACCGGCCGTGTGGCACAGGTCCCAGACGGCGAGCGCACCCGCGTCGTGAGCTGCTCGGGTGATGCCCGCCATGTCCCACAGCCGGCCGACGCGGTAGTCGACGTGCGAGAGCAGCACGGCAGCGACGTCGTCCGTCCCGGCGAGGCGTCCGGGCACGTCCTGCGGGACCACGTGCTCGACGGTCCACCCCACCTGTGCTGCGACCGCGTCCACCATGTACAGGTCGGTCGGGAACGAGCCCGGGTCGGTCAGCACCGTGCGGCGTCGCGGGCGCATCGCGGCCGCCGCGTGCAGCGCCTGGTGCAGACGGACGCTCGTCGACTCGCCGACGACGACCTGCCCGGGTGCCGCACCCACGAGCCGGCCCACGCGGTCGCCCACGCGCAGCGGGGCGTCCCACCAGTCGTGCGTGTTCCACGACGCGATGAGGTCGCGGCCCCACTCGCGCTCGACGACGTCTCGCACGCGCTCCGCGACGCCGCGTGGGAGCGCGCCGAGCGAGTTGCCGTCGAGGTAGACGACCCCGTCGGGCAGGTCGAACCTGTCGCGCAGGTCGGTGGCCGCGTGCTGCTCGTCGAGGGCGGCGGCGCGGGTGCGGAGGTCGTCGGCGTTCACGAGCGCGAGCCTACGACCGTGGGACCGGCCGACCCGGGACGCCCGCCCGACCTAGGATGGCCGACCGTGACAGCACCCACGATCGGAGTCCTCGCCCTGCAGGGCGACGTGCGCGAGCACGTGCACGCGCTCACGAGCGTCGGAGCGGCCGCGGTGCCGGTCCGCCGGCGCAGCGAGCTCGACGCGGTCGACGCCCTCGTGATCCCCGGCGGCGAGTCGACCACGATCGACAAGCTGCTGCGCGCGTTCGAGCTCTTCGCTCCGCTGCAGGACCGGCTGCGCGCGGGGATGCCGGCGTACGGCTCGTGCGCGGGCATGATCCTGCTCGCGGACCGGGTGCTGGGCGGCATCGAGGGGCAGCGCACGCTCGGCGGCGTCGACGTCACCGTGCGGCGCAACGCGTTCGGACGGCAGGTCGACTCGTTCGAGACCGACCTGACGATCGACGGCGTCGACGACGGCCCGATGCACGCCGTGTTCATCCGTGCGCCGTGGGTCGAGGAGGTCGGTCCGGCCGCGAAGATCGTCGGCCGGGTGGAGTCCGGCCCTGCCGCCGGTAGGATCGTCGCGGTCCGCCAGGGTCCGCTCCTCGTGACGTCCTTCCATCCAGAGGTCACCGGGGACACCCGGGTGCACCGTCTGTTCGTCCAGATCGTCTCCGAGAGCCAGGGGTAGGCGCAGCCGATGTCGGGTCACTCCAAGTGGGCCACCACCAAGCACAAGAAGGCCGTGGTCGACGCCAAGCGAAGCAAGCTGTTCGCGAAGCTGATCAAGAACATCGAGGTGGCCGCCCGCACGGGTGGCGGTGACCTGGCGGGCAACCCCACGCTCTACGACGCGGTCCAGAAGGCGAAGAAGAGCTCGGTCCCGATCGACAACATCAACCGTGCGGTCAAGCGTGGGTCCGGCCAGGAGGCCGGTGGCGCCGACTACACGACGATCATGTACGAGGGCTACGGCCCCGGCGGCATCGCCGTGCTCGTCGAGTGCCTCACCGACAACCGGAACCGCGCCGCGTCCGACGTGCGCGTCGCGTTCACGCGCAACGGCGGCCAGATGGCCGACCCGGGCTCGGTCTCGTACCTGTTCTCCCGCAAGGGCGTCGTCATCGTCCCCAAGGAGGGCACCGACGAGGACGCCGTCATGGAGGCCGTGCTCGAGGCCGGTGGCGAGGAGGTCACCGACATCGGCGAGCAGTTCGAGGTGCTGAGCGAGGCGACCGACCTGGTTCCCGTCCGGACCGCGCTGCAGGAGGCCGGCATCGAGTACGACTCCGCCGACGTGGTGTTCTGGCCCGCGACGCAGATCGAGGTCGACGCCGAGGGTGCCCGCAAGATCCTGCGCCTGATCGACGCGCTCGAGGACTCGGACGACGTGCAGAACGTCTACGCCAACTTCGACGCCTCCGACGAGGTCATGGCAGAGCTCGAGGACGACTGACCTCGCGCCGCCCTCGCGCCGTCAGGCGCTGTGACGAGAACGGGACCCCACGTGCGCGTGGCGGTCCCGTTCTCGCGTCCGCGTCCCGGCGACGATGGGGCGGTGCGCGTGCTCGGTGTCGACCCAGGCCTGACCCGCTGCGGCCTCGGCGTCGTGGACGGGCTGCCGTCGCGCCGCTCGACGATGGTCGCCGTGGGGGTCGCGCGGTCCGACCCGGCCCTGGACGTGGACCAGCGGCTGCTCGCGATCGAGGCGCAGCTCGAGGAGTGGCTCGAGCGGCACGCGCCGGACACCGTGGCGATCGAGCGGGTGTTCGCGCAGCACAACGTCCGCACGGTCATGGGGACCGCGCAGGTCGCGGGCATCGCCATGGTCGCCGCGGCGCGTCGTCGGATCCCCGTCGCGCTGCACACGCCGTCGGAGGTCAAGGCGGCGGTCACGGGCAACGGCCGGGCGGACAAGGCGCAGGTCGCGACGATGGTCACGCGCCTGCTCGGGCTCGACGAGGCGCCTCGGCCGGCCGACGCCGCGGACGCGCTCGCGCTCGCGATCTGCCACCTGTGGCGCCCGGCCGGTGCTCTCGGCGCCCCGCAGCGGGCACCCGGCTCCCTCACGGCCGCGCAGCGCGCGTGGGCCGCCGCGGAGCAGGCGGCGCGGTCGCCGCGGTGACACGCACCGGGTGCGCGGCGCGTCGTCGTACAGATGTTCGTACGTGTGCGAGAGTAGGCCGCGCCGGCCGTGCGGGCCGGGTGGTTCTCCTCGGAGGTGAGCGGTGATCGCGTCGGTGCGCGGGACGGTGCTGGGCGTGCGGCTCGACTCGGCGGTGGTCGAGGTGGGCGGGGTCGGGATGCTCGTGCAGGCGACGCCCGCGACCCTCGCGGGCCTGCGGGCTGGGTCGACCGCGACGCTGCACACCTCGCTCGTCGTGCGCGAGGACTCGCTCACGCTGTTCGGGTTCGCCGACGACGACGAGCGCGAGGTGTTCGAGACCGTGCAGACGGTGAGCGGGGTCGGTCCGCGGCTCGCGCTCGCGATGCTCGCGGTGCACACGCCCGAGGGCCTGCGTCGCGCGGTCGCCGACGAGGACCTCAAGGCGCTCGAACGGGTGCCCGGCATCGGACGCAAGGGTGCGCAGCGCATCGTGCTCGAGCTCAGGGACCGGCTCGGGTCACCCGCGCCGTCGTCCGCCGCGGGTGCGGCGCCGGTGCGCGCGGGGGACCGACGCGACCAGGTCGTCGAGGCGCTGGTGGGACTCGGGTGGAACGCCCGCGCCGCCGACGACGCCGTGACCACCGTCCTCGCGAGCGCGGACGCGCCCGTCGGCGACGACGAGGTGGCGGGCGTGCTGCGCGCCGCGCTGCGGACCCTGGGAGGTGGGCGTGGCTGACGAGCGCGCCGAGAGGGCGGACGAACGCGACACGGAGCTCGTGACCGAGCTCGTGACCGAGCGCTTCGCCGCCGAGTCGCTCGTGCGCTCCGGCGCCGACGACGTCGAGCGGGCCGCCGAGGCGGCGCTGCGGCCGCGGAGCCTGGACGAGTTCGTCGGGCAGCGCGTCGTGCGCGACCAGCTCTCGCTCGTGCTGCAGGCCGCCCGCGCGCGGGGCCGGACGCCGGACCACGTGCTGCTGTCCGGACCGCCGGGGCTGGGCAAGACGACGCTGGCCATGATCATCGCCGCCGAGCTCGGCACGTCCCTGCGCGTCACGAGCGGTCCCGCGATCCAGCACGCGGGGGACCTGGCGGCCGTGCTGTCCTCGCTCGAGGAGGGCGAGGTGCTGTTCATCGACGAGATCCACCGCCTCGCGCGACCCGCGGAGGAGCTGCTGTACGTCGCGATGGAGGACTTCCGGGTCGACGTCGTGGTGGGCAAGGGTGCGGGCGCGAGCGCGATCCCGCTCGCGCTGCCGCCGTTCACGGTCGTCGGCGCGACCACGCGCGCTGGCCTGCTGCCCGCGCCGCTGCGCGACAGGTTCGGGTTCACCGGGCACCTCGACTTCTACGCGAGCGACGAGCTCGAGCGCGTGCTCTCGCGCTCGGCGGGGTTGCTGGACGTACCGCTCGAGCACGCGGCCGCGGCCGAGATCGCCTCGCGCTCGCGCGGGACGCCGCGCATCGCCAACCGGCTGCTGCGGCGTGTGCGCGACTGGGCGGAGGTCCGCGGCGACGGCACCATGAGCCTGGCCGCGGCCCGCGCGGCGCTCGAGGTGTACGAGGTCGACGAACGCGGTCTCGACCGGCTCGACCGCTCTGTGCTCCAGGCCCTGTGCACGCGGTTCGGCGGCGGGCCCGTCGGGCTCACGACGCTCGCCGTCGCGGTGGGAGAGGAGCCGGAGACGGTGGAGACCGTCGCGGAGCCGTTCCTGGTGCGCGAGGGCCTGGTCGGGCGCACCCCACGTGGTCGCGTCGCGCTGCCCGCGGCGTGGGCTCACCTCGGCCTGGACGCCCCCCGCGACCAGGACACGTTGTTCGCCTGAGACCCGTCCACGCCGGGCAGGTCAGGGGCGCGGGAACCGCCGCGCGTGGTCGCGCGTTGGAGCGGCGGGCCGCTGCGCCTAGACTTCCGCCGATACGACCGACCCGTGAGGAACCGAAGTGACCTTCCACGCCGACGTGACCGCCGCCGCCCAGAGCACCGGCGGTGGCGGCAGCAACCTGTCGTTCCTGCTCATCCTCGTCCTCGCGGTGGGTGCCTTCTGGCTGATGTCCCGACGCTCGCGCAAGATGCAGAAGCAGCAGGCGGAGTTCCGCAACAACCTCACGGCAGGCGACGAGGTCATGACGGGTTCCGGACTGTTCGGCACGGTCGTCGACGTCGACGACGACGTCGTGTGGCTCGAGTCCGAGCCCGGCGGCGCCCGCACGCGCTGGATCCGCGCGGCGATCGCCAAGAAGATCGAGCCGCCCGTCGAGGCAGAGAACGACCTCACCGACGACGAGTCCGAGGTCGAGGTCCCGGACGACATCTCGTCCCTCGACACCGGCGAGAACCGCAAGGACGACGACAAGTAATCGCACGCGACCCGCTCCTGTCCCTGGCGAGAGCGGGTCCCGACCCCACCGGCGCGCCCGCGCGCCAGTGCGCGCACGAGAGAAGAAACTCCGTTGGCTCCTCCTACACGCCGTAACCGGCCCGTCCGCACGCTCGTCGTGCTGGGCGCGATCATCGCCCTGGTCTTCGGCGCCATCGCCGCGGGCGTCAAGTGGTCCGACGCGAGCTGGACGCCCAAGCTCGCGCTCGACCTCGAGGGCGGCACGCAGATCGTGCTCCGCGCGGTCTCGGCCACCACGCCCACCTCCACGCAGATGAACCAGGCGATCGACGTCATGCGTCAGCGTGTCGACGCCTCGGGCGTCGCCGAGGCCGAGATCACCACGCAGGGCTCCAACCTGATCGTCGTCGGCCTGCCGGGCAAGCCGAGCGAGGACACGCTCAAGCTCGTCAAGACGTCCGCGCAGATGGAGTTCCGTCCCGTGCTCGCGGAGGCGGCGCCGACGCCGACCACCGACGACGCGACGGCGAGCCCCAGCGCGACGCCGACCGCGGACGCGACCGCGGGTGCGTCGGGCGACGCGACGACGGAGCCGACCACAGAGCCGACCAGCGAGCCGACCAGCGAGCCGACCGAGTCGGCGACCGCCGAGCCGACGCCGGCCGCGACGACGTCGACCAAGGCGGCGCCGGACAACGCGAGCGACTCGGACTACTACGTGACGCCCGCGGTGCAGGAGCAGTTCGACAAGCTCGACTGCACCGACCAGAAGAACCTCACCGGTGGCGTGAACGGCGACGCGGACAAGGCGTTCGTCACGTGCCAGCAGCAGGGCCTCGCCAAGTACATCCTCGGTCCGGTCGAGGTCGAGGGGAAGCACATCGCGTCGGCCACCTCCGGCCTGAACACGCTGCAGAACGGCCAGGTCGGCAACGAGTGGATCGTGCAGCTCAAGTTCGACAAGACGGGCACGAGCCAGTTCTCCGACGTGACCGAGCGGCTGTACACCGAGGAGTCGCCGAAGAACCAGTTCGGCATCGTGCTCGACGGTCTCGTGGTGTCCGCCCCCTCCGTCAACGGGGTCATCCCGAACGGCGAGGCCGAGATCTCGGGGTCGTTCACGCGTGAGAGTGCCGCGAGCCTGGCCAACCAGCTCAACTTCGGCTCGCTGCCCATGGCTTTCGAGGTGCAGAGCGAGGAGCAGATCTCCGCGACGCTCGGCGCCGACCAGCTCCAGAAGGGCATGCTCGCGGGCCTCATCGGCCTGATCCTCGTCGTGCTCTACTCGCTGCTGCAGTACCGGACGCTCGGCCTGCTCACGGTGGGCTCGCTCGTCGTCGCCGCGGTGCTGACGTACGGCACGATCACGCTGCTGTCGTGGGGAATGGGCTACCGACTGTCGCTGCCCGGGGTGACGGGTCTGATCGTCGCGATCGGTATCACCGCGGACTCGTTCATCGTGTACTTCGAGCGCATCCGCGACGAGCTGCGCGAGGGCCGGACGCTCGGCACGGCCGTCGAGCGAGGGTGGTCGCGCGCCAAGCGCACGATCCTGGCGTCGGACGCGGTCAACCTCCTCGCGGCTGCCGTGCTCTTGAAGCTGGCCGTCGGAGGCGTTAAGGGCTTCGCGTTCACGCTCGGCCTGACGACGATCATCGACGTGCTCGTGGTGTTCATGTTCACGCACCCGATGATGGAGCTGCTCGCGCGCACGAAGTTCTTCTCGCAGGGCCACCGCCTCTCGGGTCTCGACCCGCGCCGGCTCGGGGTGCCCGGCACGCGGTACGTCGGGCGCGGCAAGGTCGTCACCGGCCCGCGCTCGTCCTCGGACGGCATGCCGGACGCACCGGGTGACGACGTCCCCGACGCGGCGCCCACGCGGACGCCGGTCCCGGCCACGGTCGGCGGCGTGAGCACGGCAGGCATGACGATCGCCGAGCGGCGTGCGGCGCAGCGCGCCGCACAGGCCGAGCAGGAGCGCGGCGCTGCCTCCGAGGCCGACGAGAGCGCGGCCGCGGACGCGGCAACGGACGACGACGCCTCCGGGCGCACCGACGGGAGTGAGCACTGATGGCCGCCGGCTTCGCCCAGTGGGGCAACGACCTCTACACGGGGCGTCGGTCGTACGACATCGTCGGCCGTCGTCGGATCTGGTACTCGATCTCGGCGGTGCTCGTCGTGATCTCGTGCATCCTGCTCGTCAAGCCGGGCCTGAACCCGGGCATCGAGTTCAAGGGCGGCTCACAGTTCATCGTGTCGAACATCGACACGTCGCAGCAGCAGCTCGCGATCGACACGGTGAAGTCCGTCCAGCCCGACGAGTCGCCCGAGGTGACCAAGCTCGGGAGCGACTCGCTGCGGATCCAGACCGCCGAGCTGACCGACGACCAGGTGCAGGACGTCAAGCAGGCGCTCATGACGTCGTTCGACGTGTCGGAGGACGACGTCGCGACCGCCTTCATCGGCCCGACCTGGGGCAAGGACATCTCGCAGAAGGCGATCAAGGGCATCCTTGTCTTCCTGCTGTTCGTGACCGTGGTCATGACGATCTACTTCCGCAACTGGCGGATGGCGATCGCGGGTCTGGTCGCCCTGTTCCACGACCTGATCATCACGGTGGGCGTGTACGCGGCGGTCGGCTGGGAGGTCACACCGGCGACGGTCATCGGGTTCCTGACGATCCTCGGGTACTCGATCTACGACACGGTCGTGGTGTTCGACAAGGTCCGTGAGAACACCGCGGACACCCTTGACCAGTCGCGGTTCACCTACGCGGAGAAGGCGAACCTCGCGGTCAACCAGACGCTGGTCCGCTCGATCAACACCTCGGTGGTGGCACTGCTGCCCGTGAGCGCGATCCTGTTCGTCGGCGCTGCGATCCTGGGCGCCGGCACGCTGCGCGACATCGCGCTCGCGCTGTTCGTCGGCATGCTCATCGGCACGTTCTCGTCGATCTTCCTGGCCACGCCGCTCGAGGTCACGCTGCGTGAGCGTGAGCCCGCGATCCGCGACCACACGCGCAAGGTGCTCGCGGCGCGCGGCGCGAGCGGTACCGAGGGCGTGGACGAGCAGGAGCTCGCCGGTGTGGTCCGCTCGGCCGGACAGCTGCGGCCGGGTGCGCACCAGGGGCAGGGTGCGCAGCCGAAGAAGCGCAAGAAGTGAGCGGCAGGACCCCCGAGCCCGCGCTCGCGGCGCAGCGCGTCGACGAGCTGGTCCGGCTGGTGCCGGACTACCCCGAGCCGGGGGTCCTGTTCCGCGACATCACGCCGCTGCTCGCCGACGCGGACGCCCTCGCGGACGTCGTCGCGGCGATGGCTCGGGCGGCCGGCCCGGTCGACCTCGTCGCCGGGATGGAGGCGCGCGGGTTCCTGCTCGCGGCACCCATCGCGGTGGCGCTGGGCGCCGGGCTGGTGCCCGTGCGCAAGGCGGGCAAGCTCCCGGGGCCGGTGCTGGCCGAGAGCTACGCGCTCGAGTACGGCTCGGCGACCGTCGAGATCCACCCCGCGACCGTGCGGGCCGGCGCGCGCGTGCTCGTCGTCGACGACGTGCTCGCGACCGGCGGGACCGCCGCGGCGACGGTGCGGCTGCTCGAACGCTGCGGCGCGAGCGTCGTCGCGCTCTCGTTCCTCGTCGAGATCGAGGCCCTGGGCGGGCGCGGCCGGCTCGAGGGCCACGACGTGAGCGCCATCGTCACCGTCCCCTGAGACCCGGATCATGCGGGTGCCCGACGAGGGTGCGTGGTGGTCACGGCGCAGGCACCTGCGGCGACGGCCGTAGACTCGGGAGAACGGTTCCCCCGCCGGCCGGCCGGGGACCATCTCGAGACGGGGGTGGGCTTGAGCGACGACGTCGTCTCGACCGATACGGGCTCGCTGGTCACGGGTGACGGCAGCACGGGCCGCGTGCGCTCGCGCCTGTCGCGGTTCGCGGGGCGGGGGAGCAGCGGCCCCGCGTTCCCTGCGCTGGAGCCGGTGCTCCAGGCAGCGCGGACCAACCACCCCAAGGCCGACCTGACCGCGGTCGAGCAGGCCTACGTCGTCGCCGAGCGCGCGCACCGAGGTCAGCTGCGCAAGAGCGGTGACCCGTACATCACGCACCCGGTCGCGGTGGCGACGATCCTCGCCGAGCTCGGCATGACGCCGTCCACGCTCGTCGCCGCCCTCCTGCACGACACGGTCGAGGACACCGACTACTCGCTCGACCAGCTGCGCCGCGAGTTCGGGCCCGAGGTCGCGATGCTCGTCGACGGCGTCACCAAGCTGGACAAGGTCACCTACGGCGACGCGGCCCAGGCCGAGACCGTGCGCAAGATGGTCGTCGCGATGTCGCGCGACATCCGGGTGCTGGTCATCAAGCTCGCGGACCGGCTGCACAACGCGCGGACGTGGAAGTTCGTCGCGGCCTCGTCGGCCGAGAAGAAGGCGCGCGAGACGCTCGAGATCTACGCGCCGCTCGCGCACCGGCTCGGCATGAACACCATCAAGTGGGAGCTCGAGGACCTGTCGTTCGCGACGCTCTACCCCAAGGTGTACGAGGAGATCGTGCACCTCGTGGCCGAGCGCGCCCCGGCCCGCGAGGAGTACCTGACGGTGGTGCGCGAACAGGTCGGCGCCGACCTGCGCCAGGCGAAGATCAAGGCGACGGTCACGGGCCGGCCCAAGCACTACTACTCGATCTACCAGAAGATGATCGTGCGCGGACGCGACTTCGCGGACATCTACGACCTCGTCGGCGTGCGGGTCCTGGTCGACTCGGTGCGGGACTGCTATGCGGCGCTCGGCGCGCTGCACGCGCGGTGGAACCCGGTCCCGGGCCGTTTCAAGGACTACATCGCGATGCCGAAGTTCAACCTCTACCAGTCGCTGCACACCACGGTCATCGGGCCTGGGGGCAAGCCGGTCGAGATCCAGATCCGCACGCACGACATGCACCGGCGCGCGGAGTACGGCGTCGCGGCGCACTGGAAGTACAAGGAGACCGCGAAGAACCAGAACGGGCAGGGCACGGACACCGCCGGGAACGACATGGCGTGGCTGCGCCAGCTGGTCGACTGGCAGAAGGAGACCGCGGACCCCAGCGAGTTCCTCGACTCCTTGCGGTTCGAGATCGCCGGCTCCGAGGTGTACGTGTTCACGCCCAAGGGCGACGTCATCGCGCTGCCGTCGGGCTCGACGCCCGTCGACTTCGCGTACGCCGTCCACACCGAGGTGGGGCACCGCACGATGGGCGCGCGCGTCAACGGCCGCCTCGTGCCCCTCGACTCGACGCTCGAGAACGGCGACGTGGTCGACGTCTTCACGTCGAAGTCGGAGACAGCCGGCCCGTCGCGCGACTGGCTCGGGTTCGTCAAGAGCCCCCGCGCGCGCAACAAGATCCGCCAGTGGTTCTCCAAGGAGCGCCGCGAGGAGGCCATCGAGCACGGCAAGGACGCGATCGCGAAGGCAATGCGCAAGCAGAACCTGCCGATCCAGCGGCTGCTGTCGCACGAGGCGCTCGTCGCGCTCGCCAACGAGATGCGCTACGCCGACGTCTCCGCGCTCTACGCAGCGGTCGGCGAGGGTCAGGTGTCGGCGTCGACCGTCGTGCAGCGCCTGGTCCACTCCCTGGGGGGCGAGCCCGCTGCGGAGGAGGACATCGCCGAGACGGCGCGGCCCGGTCAGTCCGCGCGGCGCGTGCGCACCGGCGACCCCGGCGTCGTGGTCAAGGGCGTCGACGACATCTGGGTCAAGCTCGCCAAGTGCTGCACGCCCGTGCCGGGCGACGACATCGTCGGCTTCATCACGCGTGGCGCCGGCGTGAGCGTGCACCGCAGCGACTGCATCAACGTGGAGCAGCTGCGCGCACAGCCCGAGCGCATGGTCGACGTCTCGTGGAGTCACACCTCGTCGTCGCTGTTCCTCGTGCAGATCCAGGTCGAGGCGCTCGATCGCTCTCGGCTGCTGTCCGACGTCACGCGCGTCCTGTCGGACCACCACGTGAACATCCTGTCTGCGTCGGTCTCGACGTCTCGCGACCGGGTCGCGCTCTCGCGGTTCGTGTTCGAGATGGCGGAGCCGTCGCACCTCGCGTCGGTGCTCTCGGCCGTGCGCAAGGTCGAGGGCGTCTTCGACGTCTACCGGATCACAGGCGCCAAGGGTGCCGAGGAGCCGTCGATCCGCGCCTGACGACGATCGCCTGACGACGTTCGCCTGACGACGGCCGGGTCACAGGTGCGCGAGGACGTGCCTGGCGCGCAGCACGTGACGGTGCCCGCTCAGCGTGGCGAGCGCGCGGTCGGCGGCCGACACCTCGAAGCCGTGGTCGACGAGCACCCTCAGCAGGTCGGTCGACTCGTCGGGCTCGAGCCACCGCGCCACGTCGAGGCCGGTGCGCTGGACCGTCGTGACGCGCGTGCGGCCGACCAGCTGGACGTCGTGGCGGTCCAGGGCGGCCTCGTGCACGACGCGCTCCGGTGCGGGCTCCGCGCGACGCGTGCCTGCGGGGAGGACGATCTCCACCCTGCCCGGTCCGCCCGCACCGGTGTGCACCCACACCGCGGTGCGCCGCGCCAGCGCACCTCGCGCCGGGACGGCGGCTGCGACTGCCGCGGCGCGCTCGTCCGGGCGCAGGCGCGTCCCGGCCGGAGCCACCGCACCGCCGTGCAGCACGACGAGCACGCCGTCGCGCAGGAGAGCGGCGCGGTCGGCCGTCGTGAGGTCCTGGGGGCCGAGCCACCGCGGCGGGGTCGCAGGGCGCGGAGGGCGGAAGCGTGCGAGCTCGTGCATACGACCGAGCATGCCGCGCGGAGGCGTGCCTCGGCTCGGGCCTTGTGGACGACGACGGCCCGCACCGACCGGTGTGGTCGAGGCGGGCCGTCGGGTCGAACAGATCAGCCGCGTGCGTCCTGCGCCGCCCGCTGCACCTGCTCGAGCCACGCACGTCGCGCGTCCAGCGCGGCCTGCGCCTCGGCGATCCGGCGCGCGTCCTTCTTGGCCTTGGCGGCATCGAGGTCCGCCTCGAGGCCGGCGATGGCGGCCTCGAGCTGCGCCGCGGCGCCCTCGGCACGTGCCCGCGTCTCGGGGTTGGAGCGCGTCCACTGCGCCTGCTCGGCGTCGCGGATCGCGCTCTCGACGGCGCGCAGGCGTCCCTCGACGCGCTGGACGTCACCGCGCGGGACCTTGCCCGCGGCCTCCCAGCGGTCCTGGATGCCACGGATCGCCTGCTTCGCGGCGGAGAGGTCGGTCACCGGCACGAGCGTCTCGGCCTCGACGAGCAGCGCCTCCTTGACGACGAGGTTCGCGCGGAACTCCTCGTCGGTCGCGGCGTTCTGCGCGTCGCGGGCGGCGAAGAACGCGTCCTGCGCACCGCGGAAGCGGGCCCACAGCGCGTCGTCGTCGGCACGGCTCGCACGGCCGGCCGCCTTCCACTGCGTCATCAGGTCGCGGAACGCCCCCGCGGTGGCACCCCAGTCGGTGCTGCTCTGCAGCCGCTCGGCCTCGACGACCAGCTTCTCCTTGACCGCCTTCGCACCGGCGTTGCGCTGCTCGAGCTCGGCGAAGAAGTGCCGCCGCTCGCGGTCGAACGTCGTACGTGCGTGGCTGAAGCGCTTCCACAGCGCCTCCTCGGTGGCACGGTCGAGGCGCGGTCCAGAGCGCTGGGCCTGCTTCCACTCGTCGAGCAGGGTGCGCAGCTGCTCGCCCGCGGGCCGCCACTGGACCCGGCTCGGCTCCGTTCCGGCGATCTTCTCGGCCTGCTCGACGATCGACGTGCGCTGCTCCACCGCCACCTGCCGGGCAGCGGCACGCTCGGCGTCCGCCACGGCGCGGCGCTCAGCCGCGGTGCCGCGCAGTGCGTCGAGGCGGGAACGGAGCCCGTCGAGGTCGCCGACCGCCGCCGGCTCCTCGAGCTCGGACGTCAGCTTCGCGAGCGTCTGGTCGATCTCCTTGACCGAGAGGTCGGCCGCCGACAGGCGGGCCTCGAAGAGCGTGACCTTCGCCTGCAGGTCGAGGAAGCGGCGGACGTAGAGCCCGATCGCCTCCTCGGCGCTCGCGCCCGGGAACTGGCCGACGACGCGGTCGCCGGCGGCCTCACGGACGGTGACGTTGCCCTCGTCGTCGACACTGCCAAACGTCGCGGCGTGCGCGGCCTCGGCGGCATCGGCCGGGGGAGCGACCGGTGCGGCGGCGGGTGCTGCGGCAGGGGCCGCGGGCGGGTGCGGGACCGCGGTCGCGGCCGGCGGGCGGGGCCGGATCGCCGAGGGCGACGGCGCGGCCGGGCGAGGCGCAGCGGGCGTCGGGCCGGCGGGCGCGTCGACGGGGGTGTCCGTCGTCGCCGCGTCGTCGACAGGTGCCTCGGCCGGCGCGTCGGCTGTGGCGTCAGCCGTCGCGGCTGCAGCGTCGGCAGGCGCGTCGTCCGCGGGCTCGTCGACCTGCTCGCGCGTGGGGGAGGCGTCGTCGGCCGGCGCGTCGTCGGTGCTCGGGTCCTGCACTTCCGCGGTGGGCTGCACCTGCACCTGCACCTGCTCGGGCTCCTGCGCAGCGACGTCGGTGGTCACGTCGGTGACGGTGGCCTGGGCCTCGTCGGCGCCCTGGTCGGGCTGCTGGTCCGGGGTCTGCGTCACTTGACCTTCACTCCCTTGATGATGACGTCGTTCACCGGCGCGCCGTCGCTCGCCTTGTCCTTGGTGCCCGCGTCTGCGATGGCGGTGACCACGTCCAGGCCGGACGTGACCTTGCCGAACACCGTGTACCCGCCCGCGCTGTCCGCGCCGATGGTGCTGTCCTTGTACACGATGAAGAACTGGCTCCCCATCGAGGAGCCGTCCCCGCCGACGCGCGCCATGGCGATCGTCCCGGCGGGGTACACGTTGTCCGCGGGCGCGTTCTCGATCGGCCCCCAGGTGTACCCGGGGCCGCCGTTGCCCGTGCCCTCGGGATCGCCGCACTGCAGCACGTAGATCCCCTCGGTGGTGAGGCGGTGGCACTTCGTGCCGTCGAAGAAGCCCTTGTCGGCGAGCGTCACGAAGTTCGCGACGGCCTGGGGCGCCTTCGCGCCGTCGAGCGTGATCCCGAGGTCGCCCTGGCTGAGCGTGAGGTCACCGGTCCAGGTGCGGTTCTCCGCGAGCGCGGGCGCGGGCACCTCGGACAAGTTCGTGGCGGCGTCGCTCGGGCCGGCCGCTGCGTCCGTCGTGGACGACGTCGAGTAGGCCGTCGGCGTCTCGACCGCGGCGGACGGCGAGTCGTCCTTCGTCGCCCCGACCACCCCGACGATCGCGATCACGAGGACGAGCGCCCCCACGACCGAGATCGCGACGACCTGCCGACGCCGGCGCTGCGCGGCGTGCGCTGCCTGGCGCTGCTGCCACTTTTCGTAGCGCCGCTGCTGGTACTCACGCTCACGCTTGCTGCTGGACACGCACACTCCTCGCGTCGGTCGACGGTGCTGCCGGCACGGGTCCGGCGGCACGGCACAGGGGAACCCCGGACAGTCTAGGCAGGCGCGGGCGTCCCGCCGCCAGGGAAGCGGCCCCGCAGGTCACGGGCAGGTCACAGTTCGGTCCACGACCGCGACGTCACCGTGCGCGGTGACCACGGCGGTACGGTCGCCGGGTGGAGGTCTTCTCGGTCGTCTCGCAGGTGTTCGGCGCGCGCAGCACGGTGGTGGTGGCCGACGACTCGTCGTGCGTCGTCGTCGACGCAGGTGTCGGGGTCAGCACGGAGGTGGTCGCGCACGTCGAGGCGCGCGGGCTCAGGCCCGTCGCGGTGCTCGCGACGCACGGCCACGTCGACCACACGTGGGACGCAGCCGAGCTCACGCGCAGGCTCGACGTCCCGCTGCACGTGCACGCGGCCGACGAGCACCGCCTGCACGACCCGTTCGGGACGCTCGGCTCGATCGGCGGTCCCGCGTCGCACGACGTCGGCGGCCCGTTGGCCCAGGCGATCGCCGCGAGCGGCGTGGACCCGCGCGCGTACGAGCTGCCGGCCCGGGTCGAGACCTTCGGGACCGTGCAGGGGCGTGATGCCGACGTGGTGCTCGAGCTCGGCGGGCTCGTCGTCGTCGCACGGCATGCTCCCGGCCACACCGAGGGCTCCACGCTCTACCTCGTCGAGATCGACGGCGACCCGGTGGCCTTCACGGGCGACGTGCTGTTCGCGGGGACCATCGGGCGCACCGACCTGCCGGGCGGGGACGACGAGGTCATGGCCCGCACGCTCGACGAGGTCGTCGCGGCGCTCGACCCCGCGACCCTCGTCGTGCCCGGGCACGGTCCGACGAGCGACATGGCGACCGAGCTGCGCCGCAACCCCTACCTGGCGCACAGGCCGCGCTGAGTCGCGCCGACCGCCGCGCTGAGACGCGACGGCGGGGGAGCGCCGCGCGTCTGGGAGGATCGGCCCATGGCGCGACCGACCCCCCTGTCCGGATTTCCCGAGTGGCTGCCCGACGGGCGCATCGTCGAGCTGCACGTGCTCGACGTCCTGCGGCGGACGTTCGAGCTGCACGGCTTCGCCGGCATCGAGACCCGTGCGGTCGAGCCGCTCGACCAGCTGCTGCGCAAGGGGGAGACCTCGAAGGAGGTCTACGTGCTTCGCAGGCTCCAGGAGGACCCCGAGGCGGCGCCGGAGCGCGGAGGTCAGCTCGGACTGCACTTCGACCTGACCGTGCCGTTCGCGCGGTACGTGCTTGAGAACGCGGGTCACCTCGCCTTCCCGTTCCGCCGCTACCAGGTGCAGAAGGTGTGGCGGGGCGAGCGGCCCCAGGACGGGCGCTTCCGCGAGTTCGTGCAGGCCGACATCGACGTCGTCGGCGCGGGCGATCTCCCGTACCACTACGAGGTCGAGCTCCCGCTCGTCATCGCGGCCGCGCTGGGCGAGCTGCGGTCGATCGGGCTGCCGCCCGTGCGGATCCTGGTGAACAACCGCAAGGTCGCCGAGGGGTTCTACCGCGGCGTCGGGCTGGACGACGTCGAGGCCGTGCTGCGCAGCATCGACAAGCTCGACAAGATCGGCCCTGACGCGGTGGCGACGCTGCTGGTCGCCGAGGCCGGGGCGACCGACGAGCAGGCGCGGGCGTGCCTCGAGCTCGCCGCGATCAGCGGTGACGACGAGACGGTCGTGGACCGGGTGCGTGCCCTGGCGGACCGGCACGGCGCGCAGACCGAGCTGCTGGACGAGGGTCTGACCGAGCTGGGCGCGCTCGTGCGCGCCGCGGCCGTGCGCTCGCCCGGTGTGGTCGTCGCGGACCTGAAGATCGCGCGCGGGCTGGACTACTACACGGGCTCGGTCTACGAGACCGTGCTCGTGGGGCACGAGCAGCTCGGCTCGATCTGCTCCGGGGGTCGCTACGACACGCTCGCGTCCGACGGTGCGACCACCTACCCGGGGGTCGGGCTCTCGATCGGCGTCTCGCGGCTCGTGTCCCGACTGCTGTCCGCGGGACTCGTGCGCGCGACGAGGTCGGTGCCGACCGCGGTGCTGGTCGCGGTCAACGACGAGGAGGGGCGCGATCGGTCCGACGACGTCGCAGCGCGGCTGCGTGCCCGGGGGATCCCGGTCGAGGTGGCGCCGGCGGCGGCCCGGTTCGGCAAGCAGATCCGGCACGCCGACCGCAGGGGTATCCCGTTCGTGTGGTTCGTCGGCGCCGAGGGCGCTCCTGACCAGGTCAAGGACATCCGCTCGGGCGACCAGGTCGACGCCGACCCGGCGGTCTGGACGCCTCCGGCCGACGACCTGTGGCCGCGCGTCGTCGAGGCGTGAGAGCCGCTCAGCCGATCGGGTGAAGCGTGCTCCGGGCGACGGACACGGCACGCGCGTCCGATTGGTCCTGCTTATAGTGCCTCCCGACCGGACGTCTCCGAACCTGGGGACGCGTGCACCACGACGGGGGAACGATGACGACGAGCACCGGACCGGCAGTCCAGGACGGCGCCACCGACCGACGGCGCGCCCGTGAGGCGCGAGGTCTCGCCCCGGCGGGGAGCGCCCCGGCGGGCGACCGCCTCCCGCGCGCACCGCGTGAGCGCCGGCCGCTGCTCGCGGTCCTGGCGGTGCTGCTGATCGTCGGCGGCGCGGCAGTGGCCGGGCTCGTCGCGTTGCGGCAGGACTCCCGCGTTCCCGTGCTGGCCCTGGCGCACGACGTTGCCGCGGGGGCACAGATCACGGCGGGCGACCTCACGACGACGCAGGTCGCCTCGGAGGGGACGCGCCTCGTGCTGGCGTCCCAGCAGGGACAGGTGGTCGGCAGCTACGCCCGTGTGCAGCTGAGCTCGGGCCAGCTGCTCGACACCACGATGCTCACCACGTCGGGGCTGCTCACGCCGGGCAAGGTCGCCGTGGGTGCGTCGCTCGGCGCCGGGCGGATGCCCGCGAGCGGTCTGCAGGCGGGTGACGTCGTGCAGCTGGTCAAGGTCGCCGACGGCACGGGCACGGTCCTGGTCCCGCAGGCACGCGTGAGCTCGGTCGGCGGTTCGGACTCTGGCTCGACGTCGTCCGGGACGGTCGTGACGCTCATCGTCGACGCGGCCCAGGCCCCGACGGTGGCGGCGGTGGCCGCGGACGGCTCGCTCGCCGTCACGCTCGTCTCGCGTGGCACCGCGACGGACAAGGACTGAGCCGTGCTCGTCACCCTCGCCTCCGCCAAGGGCTCGCCCGGCGTCACGACGACGGCACGCGTGATCGCGTCGGTGTGGCCCGGGCCCAGCGTGCTCGTCGACGCCGACCCGGCGGGCGGCGACCTCTCGTTGTGGTCGTCGGCCCCGGACGGCACGCCCCTCGACCCCGACACCGGCCTGCTCACGCTCGCGGTCGAGGCGCGCCGCGGTGCGGTGCAGCTCGAGCAGCACGTGCAGCGGATCGACGGCGGGCTGGACGTGCTGTGCGGCGTCCAGTCGCCGGGCCAGGTGGCGTCGATGGGGCCCGTCTGGCCCACGCTCGGAGGTGTGCTGCGCGCGCACCCGGGAACGGTCGTCGCCGACGTCGGTCGCCTCGGACCGGACAGCCCGGCGATGCCGCTCGCGCTCGACTCCGACGTGCTCGTGCTCGTCGTCCGTCCGACGATCGAGGGCTTCTCGCACCTGCGTGAGCGGCTGCGCTGGCTCACGTCGATCGACTCGGGGATGCGAGCCCTGCCCGCGCTCGGGATCGTCGCGGTCGCGGAGGCGCGGGACGCCGGTACCGTGCGCGACCTCGAGCAGCTGCTGGCGCACGAGGGTCTGCGCGTCCCGGTCCTCGGCACGGTCGCGGTCGACCAGCGCTCCGCCGACGTCGTCGCGGGCCGGATCCAGCGCGGGATCGACCGCTCGCTGCTCGTGCGCTCGGCGCGCCAGCTCGTCGAGCCCGTCGCGCGCCTGGCCGGGACGCGGCGCTACGCGCAGGGGGGTGTCGCGTGAGTCTCGACCAGGCACTGGTCCGCCGGTTGCGTGAAGAGGTCGCCGACGTCCTGGCCCGGCAGCGGCGCGACGACGCAGCCTCGGGCCTCCCGCCCATGTCGGCCGAGGACGAGCGACAGTTCGCGCGCGCGGTCATCGGCCGCGTGCTCGACGCGCACGCCCGTGCGGAGATGGCGTCCGGCCGGACGCCGCCGTCGCCGCACGACGAGGAGGAGATCTCCGCAGGGATCCACGCGGCGCTCTACGGCGTCGGCCGGCTGCAGCCGCTCCTGGACGACCCGGACGTCGAGAACGTCGACATCAACGGCTGCGACAACGTGTTCGTGCAGTTCGCCGACGGACGCGAGGAGCGCTGGGCGCCGGTCGCCGAGTCCGACGACGAGCTCGTGGAGCTCGTGCAGATCCTGGGCGCCTACTCCGGCCTCACGAGCCGCCCGTTCGACTCCGCGAACCCGCAGCTCGACCTTCGCCTGCCCGACGGCTCGCGCCTGTCTGCCGTCATGGACGTGTGCTCGCGGCCGTCGATCTCGATCCGACGCGCACGCCTGTCCCGTGTCCACCTGGACGACCTGGTCCGCTACGGCTCCGTCACCCCGGACGTCGCGGCCTTCCTCTCGGCCGCGGTCGCGGCCCGCAAGAACATCATGATCGCCGGCGCCACCAACGCCGGGAAGACGACGATGCTCCGCGCGCTGGCCAACGAGATCGACCCGACCGAGCGGCTCATCACGGTCGAGCGCGCGCTCGAGCTGGGGCTCGGCGAGTTCCCCGAGCTGCACCCGAACGTGGTCGCGTTCGAGGAACGGCTGCCCAACTCCGAGGGCAACGGCGGCATCCCGATGTCCGAGCTCGTGCGGCGCAGCCTGCGCATGAACCCCAGCCGGGTCATCGTCGGCGAGGTGCTGGGCGACGAGATCGTCACGATGCTCAACGCCATGAGCCAGGGCAACGACGGCTCGCTGTCGACGATCCACGCGAACAGCTCGATCGAGGTGTTCAACCGCATCTCGACGTACGCGATCCAGTCGGTCGAGCGGCTGCCCGTCGAGGCCACCATGATGCTCATCGCGGGCGCGATCGACTTCGTGGTGTTCGTCCAGAAGCACAACGAGTACGCCGCCGGCGGTCGGCTGCGGCGCTACGTCGCGTCGATCCGTGAGGTCAACGGCGTCGACGGCCGCGTGCTCTCGAGCGAGGTGTTCGCGGCCGGGGCCGACGGCGTCGCACAGGCCGCAGCACCCATCGCGTGCCTCGACGACCTCGTGGCGGTCGGATACCAGCCGTCGTACGCGCTGCGGGGGGCCATGTGATCCCGCTCAGCACTCTCGTCGTGGTCCTCGCCGGCGCCGTCGTCGGCGCGGGGGTGCTGCTCCTCGTGCTTGCTGTCATGGGCACGGAGCAGCGGCCGCCCCGGGTCCGTCGCGGGACCATCAGGCGGGACCGCGTCCAGCGGCGCGTGGTGATCGCGGCGGTCGTCGCGTTCGTCGTGCTGCTGGTCACCCGCTGGCCGGTGGCGGCCGCAGCGGCCGCGGCCTTCGCGCTCGCAGCGCCGTCCCTCCTCGGCGGGGCGAAGGCCGAGCGTCAGCAGACCGCACGCCTCGAGGGGCTCGCGTCCTGGACCGAGTCGCTCCGGGACACGATCGCGGGTGCCGTGGGCCTCGAGCAGGCGATCCCGGCGACGGTCTACGCGGCGTCGCCGGCCATCCAGCCCCAGCTGCGGCTCATGGTCGACCGCCTGCGCGTGCGTGTCCCGCTGCCCGTCGCGCTGCGCGGGCTCGCCGACGACCTCGACGACCCGAGCGCCGACCTCGTGGTGGCGGCGCTCATCCTCAACGCGCGGCTACGCGGTCCCGGCCTCCGGCAGGTGCTGACCTCCCTGTCGGAGGCCGCCCGTGCCGAGCTCGACATGCGTCAGAGGGTCACCGCGGAACGGTCGTCGACCCGACGCTCGGCCCAGATCGTGACCGTGTTCTCGCTCGTCGTGATGGTGGGACTGACGCTCGCCAACCCGGCGTACGTCGCGCCGTACGGCACGTTCCAGGGGCAGCTCGTGCTCGTGCTCGTCGCACTCCTGTTCGCGGCCGGCTTCTGGTGGATGAAGCGGCTGTCGGGGGTCGACATGCCCGCGCGCTTCCTCGTGGCCGAGGAGGACCGATGACCATCGCTCTCCTCGCCGGGGCCGCGGCCGGCCTGGGCGTGCTCCTGCTCGTCCTGGTCCTCGCGCCGCCGCGGACGCAGCCCGGCAGCGCGCTCGTGCGTCTCGACGTCCGCCGCGCAGAGCTCCGGTCGCGGGTCCAGGCGGTCGAGGCCAACCCGGACCGCGCGACCGAGTCCGTCCTGGCGCGTCGCGTCGGACGGTCGACGGCCGACGTGCTGACGAACATCGGCGTGGACCTCGGGGGACTTCGCTCGAACCTCGCGGTCCTCGGCAGGACGCTCGAGCAGCACCTCGCCACGTCGGTGGTCGCCGGTGTGGTCGGCTTCCTCGTGCCCGTGGTGCTGTCGGCCGTCGCGGCGGTGGCAGGCGTGTCGGTGTCGTTGGGTGCGCCGCTGCTCGTCAGCGTGTTCGCGGCGCTGATCGGAGCCGCGTTGCCGACCGTCGTCGTGCGGTCGCAGGCCGCTGACCGGCGACGCGACTTCCGGCACGTCGTCGGATCCTTCCTCGACCTCGTCGCGATGAGCCTGTCCGGCGGTCGCGGTGTCCCCGAGGCGTTGCAGAGCGCGTCGGAGCTCAGCGACGGGTGGGGCATGGTCCGCATCCGCAACGCGCTCGGGTCGGCGCGCCTGCACGGCCGCACGCCGTGGTCCGCGCTCGGCCAGCTGGGCGAGGAGCTGCGGATCGACGAGCTGCGCGACCTCGCGGCGGCGCTCGCTCTCGTCGCGGAGGACGGCGCCAAGGTCCGTGACTCGCTCGCGGCGCGTGCCGGGTCGCTGCGGCGGCGCGAGCTCGCCGAGTCCGAGGGGAAGGCCGGCGAGGGCTCGCAGACGATGCTCGTCGCACAGCTCGTGCTGTGCGTGGGCTTCCTCGTGTTCCTGCTCTACCCCGCGGTGGTGAACGTCATGGGCTCGCTGTAAGGTCCCGCCACGACACCACCTGAACCGAACGACCTACCACGAACCAGACGAAGGGTGTGCACCGTGTTTCTCTCGTTCTCCCCGCTGACGCCGCAGGGTTTCCTGCTGATGGAGCTGCGCCGCAGGTACTCGAGGGCGCGGTCCAGCGCGGACCTCGGTGCCTCCGCGATCGAGTGGGTCATCATCACGGCGATCCTCGTCGCGCTGGCCGCAGGCGTCGGCGTGATCATCGTGCGGATCGTCAACCAGAAGGCGGGCGAGCTGAAGAACCCGGACACCCCGCAGGTCGGCGGCGGCAACCCGTGACCCGCCTGCACCGGGCTCTGCGCCGCCGGGGCGAAGAGACCGGTGCGAGCGCGATCGAGCTGGTCGTCTACGCGCCCATCCTCATGGTCGTGACGTTCCTGGTCGTGCAGTTCGCGCTGTGCTGGTACGGCAGCGAGGTCGCCGGCGCCACCGCCCGGGAGTCGGCGCGTGTCGCACGCGTCGGTCAGGGCACCGACGAGGCGATCGCGCAGGCGAAGGCGCGCGGGTTGACGTACGCGAAGCAGGTGGGCGGCCAGGGCCTCGACGAGGTGCAGGTCACGGTGCGCCGTGTGGGCAACGACAAGGTCCGCGCGACCGTCACCGGCCGGGCGATCGAGATCGTGCCGGGCTTCGCGCCGCGCATCTCGCAGAGCGTCGAGGGACCCGTCGAGCAGTTCAGGCCGGACCTGTGACGCGGGGAGTCGGCGTGCGCCGCCGGGGCAGCGCGCGGCTGCGCGACGAGCGGGGCTCGATGGCCGTCGAGATCGTCGTGCTCGTACCCGCGCTGCTGCTCGTCATGTCGCTCGTCGTGGCGCTCGGCCGGTTCACCTCGACGCAGGGCCAGGTGCGGGCGGCGGCGCGCGACGCGGTGCGTGCCGCGACGCTCGAGCGCGATGCCGGATCGGCCCTGTCCGCAGCCCGCAGCGCGGCCACCGCCACGATGCCTGACGGCGTCACGTGCGACCCGGCCCGGCTCGACGGCCCGTTCGTCGCGGGCGGGACGCTCACGGTGACGCTGCGGTGCGAGGTCTCGTGGGCGGGGCTCGCGCCGATCGGCCTCCACGGCTCGACGACGGTGACCGAGCAGAGCTCGGCCCCGCTCGACCGCTACCGCCGGGTCGGTGGTGCGTGATGCGCGCGCTGCGTGAGCGAGCGCGCGTCTCGGGAGACCGGGGTGCGGCGTCGGTCTTCGTGATCGGGCTGATCTTCGCGCTCATGGTCCTGGCGGGGCTCGTCGTGGACGGCGGTCGCGCGGTCAACGGCAGGGCCGCGGCGCTCGACGACGCCGAGCAGGCCGCCCGCGCTGGCGCCAACGAGATCGACGAGGGACTGCTGCGCAGCACCGGCCAGGTGCGGATCGACACCGCGGACGCCGAGCGGTCGGCGCGTGCGTTCGTCGTCGCCCGGGGCTACGCGGCCGACGACGTGCACGTGACGGCGAACGACCGCACGGTCACCGTGCGCGTTCAGGACGAGGTGCCCACGGCACTGCTCAGCCTCATCGGCGTGAACAGCTTCAACGTGACGGGTACGGCGACGGCGCGAGCCGCCGTCGGGATCGTGAACGAGATCGGGGGTGCGCCGTGAGCGCGCAGACGGACAAGAAGGCGAACAGCCAGGAACCCGAGCGCGGGCCGCAACGCTTCCAGCAGACGGTCGACGACCTCGAGGTCACCCGTTCACGGTGGGGCGGCATCGGGGCCCTGCTGGCGCTCGTCGTGCTGCTCGTCGGCGTCCCCGTCGGCCTCGTGGCGCTCGGTGGCGTCCCGCACCTGCCGACCTCGTTCCCGACGCGTGAGCAGCTCACGGGCGCGATCGGTGTCGAGCAGGTCGTCACCGTCCTGGTGTGGGTCGTGTGGCTCGCGTGGCTGCAGTTCGCGGTCTGCGTCGCGGTCGAGCTGCGTTCGGCCGTGCGCGGCATCGGTCTGCCGACGCGGGTCCCGCTCGCCGGGCCGAGCCAGCGTGCCGCGCGAACACTGGTCGCGGCCGTGCTGCTGCTCGTGACCGCGGCCGGGCAGGCGAACGCCGTGACACACGCCGTCGTCGACCACGCGCCCGCGGCGCAGGTCGCAGCGGTGGCGTCGGTGACGCCCGGGCAGTCGGCCCAGGAGGAGGCGCCGGCGCACGCCGCCCCGACGGCCGAGCACGAGGTCCACCGCACCTACCACCTCGGTGACCTGACCCTGGACGACGACGAGGGCCGCGAGCTCGTCGGCAAGCGCGTCATCGTCGTCCAGCCGCCCGACGGCCGCTACCACGACAACCTCTGGGACATCGCGGAGCGCAACCTCGGCGAAGGGCGCCGGTACCACGACATCTACGAGCTCAACAAGGGTCGGGACCAGCCCGACGGGCAGGAGCTCACCCTGGCGCGGCTGATCCAGCCCGGGTGGTTGCTCGTGATGCCGGAGGACGCGACCGACGTGAGCCGCGTGACCGTGACCGAGCACGTCGTCACGGACGGCGCCGGCGCGGCCGACGAAGCCACCTCGGACGCTGCCGCGAGCACGCCGGTGGCACAGGCCCCGGCGCTCGAGGACGCGGGCAGCGGGGTCACGGGCGGCGACGTCGTGGCGACGGCGTCCGAGCAGGGCTCGAGCACCCACGACCTGGCCGGAGCGGGCCTGCTCGCGGCGGGCCTGCTGGCCGCCGTGGTCGCCGTCCGCCGCCGCCGTCGGACCCCCGAGCCGGGTGACGACGCGGTCGAGATGGAGGTCGCGCTGCGCGTCGGCGCGGATCCCGTGCGGGCCCGACGCCTCGACACCGGGCTGCGCCAGCTCTCGGCCGCGCGTGCGACCGCCGGGCTCGAGCTGCCGCCGGTCTACGCCGCGAGCATCGACGACGCCGTGCTGACGGTGTTCCTCGCACCGGGTGACACCAAGCCGCCCGCGCCGTGGACGGCGAGCGACGACGGCCGCCAGTGGCACCTCGCCGCCGACGCCTCCCTGCCACCCGTGCGCGGCGTCGCGGCGCCGTACCCCGGCCTCGTGTCCCTCGGGCGCAGCCCCGCGGAGGCGGACGTGCTGGTGGACCTCGAGGCCGCGCAGGGTCCCGTCTCGATCGTGGGCGACGAGGCGGCCGCACGCGAGCTGGCCACGGCCGTGGCCGCGGAGCTCGTCACGAACGGCTGGTCCGACGTGCTGCGGGTCACGGGAGTCGGGCTCCCGGCCGCGCTCGAGGACATCGGCGGCGAGCGCTACCGCGCCGTCCAGGAGGCCGCGGACGTGCTGCCCGAGCTGTCCGCGCAGCGGGCCGACGTGCTCGGGTCGGACGTGCTCGCGGGACGTCTGCGCGGGCGGGGTGCGGCCGCGGTGCCCGAGTACCTCGTGTCCGGCACGCCGCTCGCGCCGGACGTCGCGCAGCGCCTCGCCGAGCTGTCGGCCGACGGTGCGCGTGCCGCGTGGGGGGCCGTCGTCGTGGGCGACGTCCCCGGTGCACGGTGGCGCATCGAGGTGGACGCCGACGGCGCGCTGTCGATCGGCCCGCTCGGTGTGCTGGTCACGGCCAACCGGCTCTCGGCGGCCGGCGTCGCCGCTATCGGAGAGCTCGTGGCGCCTGACGAGCTGCCCGACGAGCCCGTCGGCGGGGTCGAGGTCGAGGGGCACCTCGAGCGACCCGACCTCCCGCCTGCGGACCGGGCGCTGGGCAACGCCGACCTGTGGGCCGCGCCCGTGCGCGTCCTGGTGCTCGGCGAGCCGCGTGTCGAGGCCGCGGGTCCGATCGAGGACGAGCGGCGCGACCTGTGCACCGAGCTGGTGGTGCACCTCGCGCTGCACCCCGAGGGCGTGCACCCGACCGTGCTCGGTGCGGCGGTGTGGCCGCGTGGCGTCACGACCGCGGTCGTCAACGCCACGGTGGCGCGTGCGCGCGAGTGGCTCGGGAAGGACGCCCACGGCACGCCCCACCTACGGCACACGATCGACGGGGACCTCGTCCTCGGCGCGCGTGCCGTGCTCGACTGGGACGTCTTCCGCTCGCTGCTGGCCACGTCCCGCGAGGCCAGGAGCCGCGCCGACGAGGCCGCCGCGCTGCGCGAGGCGCTCGGCCTGGTGCGCGGCGAGGCGGTCCAGGACGTGCCGCCCGGCAGGTACTCGTGGCTGGCGCGCGCCCGGCTCGAGCGCGACGCGCGCACGCTCGTCGTCGACGCGGCGCACCGGCTCGCGGTCCTGGAGCTCGACGGGAACGACCCCGAGGGCGCACGCCGCGCGGTCGCCGCGGGTCTGGGCGCCGCGCCGACCGAGGAGCTGCTCTGGCGGGACCTGCTGCGAGCGGTGTCGGCGGAGCAGGGTCCGCAGGGCGTACGGGCCGCGGCCGACGAGATGGCACGCGAGCTGCGCGACGCCGGGGTGCGCGAGGTCTCGGCGCCCACGGCCGCCCTCGTCGAGGAGCTGGCGCCCGGGGTGTGGAGCCCCGACGCACCGCCCTCCCAACAGCTGTCCGGTTGACCCGGACGGGTCCGATCTGTGGGAACCGCCTGCCGACGGACGAAACGGACGATAGCGTCAGACGATCGGTACGACGTCAGCAAGGGCGTCGTACAGGACAAAGGAGAACTCCGTGGCAGTCGGTGCAGAGCTCAGTACCCTTCAGTCGCTCCACAAGACCTTCGTCGCGAAGGCGCAGGAGGCGCACGACATCAAGACCAAGGTCGACCAGGCTCTCGAGAGCGCGGTGTGGACCGGCAAGTACTCCGAGGACTTCCGCACCGCGTGGCAGGACTACCGCGCGAACCTCGACAAGCTCCACGACGCGCTCGACGGTGCGGCCAAGGACGTCAAGACGAACCACAACAACATCGCCGCGGCCACGGGCGAGAGCGACCGCATCTGATCGTGATGTGATCGTTGCGGTCGGCGGCCCGCCCCGGTCGGGGCGGGCCGCTGCCCGTTGTCCGTCCCTCGACCCCCGCAGGAGGAACCAGTGCGGCTGATCGTCAGCGTCGTCGTCCCCGGGCAGCCGGGTGCGCTCGACGTCGTGACGGACTGTGCGCCGGGGGCTCGCGTGGGCGACCTGGCGGCGGCGCTCGCGGGCGCTCTCGGCGTCGAGCACCACAGCGTCGTGCCGCGCGGTTCGGGGCACCTGGGCGTCGTGGAGGTGACACGCGCCGCGGCGGGCGGACCCGTCCCGCTGTGGTGGCGCGGCCGTGAGCTGGACCCCGGGCTCACGCTCGAGACGAGCCCGTTGCGGCACGGCCACGTCGTGGGCCTCGGGGCGGACCCGGGCGACGAGTGGTCCGAGCCGACCGGCGTGTGCGAGGTACGTGTGGTGTCGGGGCGCGGCGCGGGCCGCGTGTACCGCCTCGCTCCCGGACGGCACGAGGTCGGGACGGGCGCTGCGTGCTCCATCCGCGTCGCGGACGGCCCGGCGGCGGGCGCAGCCCTGGACGTCGGCATCGACGGGACCGTCACGGTCACCGTGCCTGCGGACGTCGCGGCGCTCACGGTCCCCGCGCCGGTCCGCGCGCACCCGCTCGACGGCCCGGTGGTGGTGCGCGAGGGGGAGACCGAGGAGGGCCCGGTCGCCTCGCGCGGGCGGCGTGGTCGGGGGTACGGGGCGCTGCTCGAGCGTGCGCGCGGGACGACCGCGGGGATCGACGAGCTCGATCCCGAGTCGGACAGGCCGCTGGTGCACCTGGGCCGCCGTGCGGTGAGGGAGCCGCGCTCGTGGCGCACGGGAGAGCCGCTCGTCGTCGGAGACACGCTGCTCGAGCTCTCGGAGCACGAGCCGGCCGACGCCTCGCTGTCCCCGAGCCCGGAGGGCGCGACGCTGGACTTCAACCGTCCGCCGCGCCTGCTGCCCCCGGTCCGGAGCACCGAGTTCCGCCTCCCGGCCGAACCTCGCACGCCCGAGCGGCAGCGGTTCCCCGTCGCGATGATCGTGCTTCCCGTCCTCATGGGCGGAGCGATGTACTACTTCTCGCACTCCCCGTACTCGCTGATCATCATGGCGCTCTCGCCGGCGATGGCGATCTCCAACTGGGTGTCGTCGCGGCGGTCCCGGCGCGGCCAGCACGTCGAGGCGGTGCGGACGTTCGCGGAGCGGACGGCCCGGGTGCAGACGGACGCGTACGCCGCGCTGACGAGCGAGAGCGCCGCGCGCCGTCGCGAGCTGCCCGACCCGGCGACGGTGCTGCTGTTCGCCACCGGACCACGCTCGCGGCTGTGGGAGCGTCGCCGCACCGACCCGGACTGGATGCTGGCCCGCATCGGCACGGCGGACGTGCCGAGCGAGGTGTCGCTGCGTGACCCGGCGCGCGACGACCACGAGCGCGTGCAGCACTGGACGGCCGCCGACGTCCCGGTCGCGGTGCCGCTCGCGCGCACCGGGGTCACGGGTGTCGCAGGTCCCGACGACGAGCGACGCAGGCTGGCCGGCTGGATGGTCGCTCAGGTCGCCGCGTCGCACTCACCGGCCGACGTGAGCGTGGTGCTGCTGGCCGAGCCGAGCTCGGACGAGTGGCGCTGGGTGCGCTGGCTCCCGCACACGCGCCGCGACGCCGGGCCGCTCGTCTCGGTCGGCAACGACGACGAGACGACGGCCCGGCGCGTCGCGGAGCTGCTCGACCTGGTCGAGCGTCGCAAGGCGGCGTCGCGCGGCGAGCAGGGATTCTCGCGTGCGTCCGAGCTGCTGCCGCCGCCGGTGCTCGTCGTGCTCGACGGGGCACGCAGGATCCGGCTCCTGCCCGGTCTGGTGACGCTGCTGCGCGAGGGGCCCGCTGTCGGCGTGCTCTTCCTGTGCCTCGACGAGCAGGAGCGCCAGCTGCCCGAGGAGTGCCGTGCCGTGGTGACCCTGGACGGTGCGACCGCGACGGTGACCGTCGCGGGGCACGACCCCGTCGAGGGCGTGCGCGCAGACCTCGTCGACCCCGCGTGGCTCGAACGCCTGGGCCGCGCGCTCGCCCCGGTGCGCGACATCAGCTCGGAGGACCTGTCGTCCACGCTCCCGACGAGCTCGCGGCTGCTCGACGTGCTCGAGCTGGACCCGCCGCGCCCCGAGGCCGTCGCGCAGCGCTGGTCCGGCGGCGGACGGACGACGAGTGCCGTCATCGGCGAGACCGGCGACGGTCTGTTCACCGTCGACGTGAGCGCCGACGGTCCGCACGGCCTGGTGGCCGGCACGACGGGCTCGGGCAAGTCGGAGCTCCTGCAGACGCTCATCGCGTCCCTCGCGGTCGGCAACCGGCCCGACGAGATGACGTTCGTGCTCGTCGACTACAAGGGTGGCGCGGCGTTCAAGGACTGTAAGAACCTGCCGCACACGGTCGGCATGGTGACGGACCTCGACACCCACCTGACCACGCGAGCGCTCGAGAGCCTCGCGGCCGAGCTGCGCCGGCGCGAGCACCAGCTCGCGGGTGCCGGCGCCAAGGACATCGTGGACTACCTGGCCGCACGCGGCCCGCACGACGAGCCGATGCCCCGCCTGCTCATCGTGATCGACGAGTTCGCCGCTCTCGTCGCCGAGCTGCCGGACTTCGTCACGGGCCTCGTCGACATCGCGCGCCGGGGGCGCTCGCTCGGCGTCCACCTGCTGCTGGCGACCCAGCGGCCCGCGGGCGTGGTGAGCGCGGAGATCAAGTCCAACACCAACCTGCGGATCGCCCTGCGGGTCACCGACCGCAACGACAGCCAGGACGTCATCGAGGGGCCCGAGTCGGCCGAGATCCCGCAGAACCTGCCGGGCCGGGCATACGCGCGGCTCGGGCACTCGAGCCTCGTCGCGTTCCAGGCGTCGCGCGTCGGGGGACGCCCTCCCGCCGCGACCACGGGCGGCTCGGTCAGCGTCGCGCCGCTGAGCTGGCCGGCGCTCGGCCGGCCGGTGCCCACGCAGCGCGGCTCGCAGGAGGACGAGGTCGACACGCCGACCGACCTGGCGGCGCTCGTGGAGGCCGTGCGTGGTGCCGCGGACAGCACGCACGTCGCGGCCCCGCCACCGCCGTGGCTTCCCGCCCTGCCCGACGTGGTCACGCTCGACGATCTCGTGGCGGAGTCGGGGACCGAGCTCCCGGCGTCGCCGTTCGCGCTGCCGTACGGCCTGGTCGACCTGCCGTCGCAGCAGAGCCGCGACATCGCGGTGCACGACGTCGCGCGGGGCGGTCACCTCGCGGTCATCGGGGCGTCGCGCTCGGGACGGTCGACGGTGCTGCGCACGCTCGCCGCGGCGGTCGGTGAGCGCGTGTCGCCGCGCGACGTGCACCTGTACGGCGTGGACTGCGGCAACAACGCGCTGCTCCCGCTCGTGGGGCTGCCGCACACGGGTGCGGTCGTGAGCCGCGACCAGCCCGAGCGGCTGGCGCGCCTGACCAGGCGGCTGCGCGCCGAGATCTCGCGCCGGCAGCGGCTGCTCGCGGAGCAGTCGTTCGCGGACGTCACCGAGCAGCGCGCGGGTGTCCCGGCCGACGAGCGGCTGCCCTACGTGGTGGTCCTGCTCGACCGCTGGGAAGGTTTCATCCAGGCGTTCGAGGACTACGACCAGGGCGTGCTCGTCGACCTGTGGACGCAGATCCTGCAGGAGGGTCCGGGGGCCGGCGTGAAGGTCGTGCTCAGCGGCGACCGGAGCCTGCTCGTCGGCCGCATCTCGACGCTGACCGAGGACCGACTCATGCTGCGCATGCCCGAGGCGGGGGACTACTCGGCCGTCGGCATGAACGTGCGTGACGTGCCGGGGGACGTCCGCGACGGCCGTGCGTTCCGGTCGCAGGGGTCGCAGGAGGTCCAGGTCGCGGTGCTGGACCCCGAGGTCGGCGGTGCGGAGCAGGTCGCCGCGCTCCAGCGGATCGCGCGGCGGGCGACCGAGCGCGCCGAGAGCGAGCCGCGGGGGAGCGCTGCGCAGGTGCCGTTCCGCGTCGACGACCTGCCGACGAGGATCACGCTCGCCCAGGCGCGAGAGCTGGGTCCGCGAGACCTCTCGCGCACGGCTGTCCCGGCCGGCGTGGGCGGGGACAGCCTCGAGCTGTTCGGGTTCGAGGCAGAGGAGCACGGCCCCGGCCTGCTCGTCGTCGGCCCCCGGCGCTCCGGCCGTAGCACCGCGCTCGTGACGATGGCGACCTCCGCGCTGGACCGTGGCTGGGCCGTCGCGACCGTGACACCGCGGCGCAGCCCCTTGCGCGACCTGCAGGGTGCCGACCGGCTCGTGGGTGAGCTGACGCTCGAGTCGACGCGCGACGAGGTCAAGGAGGTCCTGGCGCGGCTCGTGCCGACGGCCGACCGGCCGACGATGCTGCTGGTCGACGACCTCGAGCTGCTCGGAACCGACGGCACGTTGGCCGACGCCGTCGTCGAGCACCTCGGAGAGCTCCGCGACCGGCCGGGCCTCGTCGTCGGCGCGGGCACCACGGACGAGTTGTCCGGGTCGTACCGTGGTCCGGCGCCGGCGCTGAAGAAGTCCCGTTCCGGGTTGCTGCTGTCGCCGTCGTCACCCAACGACGGCGACGTGTTCGGCCTGCGGATGCCGCGCTCGGTGATCGGCGGCTCGACCCCAGGACGAGGCATCCTGTCGCTCGGCGGGCAGTGGCAGTCGGTGCAGGTGCCGCTGCCGTGACCCGGTCCGACGACGCGAACGTGGAGCCCCACGGTGGGCGCAGACCCCGAGAAGAGGAGACGGCGTGACCGACGACGACAAGGTCGAGAACCGTTACCGGACGGCGCTGAGCGGTGCGACGCCCGGGGCCCGGACGCAGGCGTCGGCGGCGGGCTCCGCGTTCGCCACGACCCTGAGCGCGCTCGCCAACGACGCCTGGGTGAGCACGACGGCGGACGCGTTCTCCTCGACGTGCACGTCGAAGCAGTCGTCGGCGGGCGACGCGGCGCAGGACTGCGTCGACGAGATGACGTCGCGGCACTCGCGCGAACCCGCCAAGGTCGACAAGACCGACTACCGGGCCAGATGGCACTGAGAGGCGGAGCAGATGGCTGTCGCAAAGATCGACGTCCTGGGGATGGGCCGCGTGGTCAGCGGGCTCGAGAGCGGTATCGAGGCGCTCGACGGCGCGCGCACGTCGCTGCAGTCCACCTTGTCGCACTACAACCTGGACACGTCCCGCAGCGCCGCGCTGAAGGGGCCTGCGGACTGGGCGCGTGACGAGCTCCCGACCGCGCGGCGCCGGCTCGCGCTCGCGCAGGCGCTCGAGGGGTCGAAGCCGTCGTGGGAGAAGGGCAAGGTCGAGCTCGACGACGTCACGGACATCACGTCGATGGACCCGGACAAGGCCGAGCAGGCGGGCAAGGAGGCTGCGCAGGCCCTGCGCGACGGCGGCAAGCCGGACGACGACCTCGTCGCGCAGGTCGTCGAGATGCAGAACGACCCCTACTTCGCCGCGGGTTTCGCCAAGGCACTGACCGCCGACGAGCTCGCCGACGTCGTGGCCAAGCTCTCGTACAACCGCACGCACCAGGACGGCAACCGCACGCAGGAGGAGCTCGACAAGGCGAACGCCTGGTACGGCAAGCTCCTGAACGGTATGTCGGGCACGATGGCCACGGCGACCCGCGCCACGGGCGACCTCGCGCTGCCGTCCGGGTACGCGCAGAGCTGGCTCGACACGATCGAGGCCGAGGTCCCGTCGTCGCCCTACTACGAGGGCGGCGACGGTCGTCAGGACCGGGCGAACGCGCTGACGGTCCTGCTGAACAGCGGCCGGTACGGCGACTCGTTCCTGAGCACGATCGCGAGCGGCGTCTACGACTACGAGCGCAAGGTGGGCGACGAGCGCGGGAAGGTGTGGGACCCGAAGGGGTCCGACGTGTCGAGCGAGTACGGCGTGTACGACGCCGAGGGCCGCCGGTTCCGTGACCCGATGAGCGGCGTCATGAACGCGCTGGGGCACAACCCGCAGGTGGCGCAGAGCTTCTTCTCGGGCGGCGACCAGCGGAAGGTCACGCTCGACGGCAAGGACGTGAGCGTCAACGAGCGGCTGGCGTACCTGGTGCTCGATCGCCGCTGGGACATCGACCCGACGAACGGGGGTGCCCTCGGCTCTGCGCTCGAGGCCGCGACCACCAAGCTCCGCGACAGCGGCTACGAGGGCCGCGTCTCGGCCGAGATCGCGTCGCAGACGTTCGCCCTCATCGGCAACAAGACGGGCGAGGGGCAGTCGGACGGGTGGCTGTTCTTCGGGCAGCACGAGGGCTGGAAGATGTGGGACGGTCTGCGCCCGCACATCTCCCAGATGCTCGGGTCCTACGCGGCCGACGTGTACCGCATGGGTCAGCACGACGGAGACGACCTCGACGAGCTCGGCAACGGCTGGTCGATGAACGGCAGCGGCGACCTGTTCGACGACGACATGCCGTACGGGGCGGTCATGGACAAGGCGCTGCTCACGAAGCTCATCGGCACGCTGGGGGAGAACCAGGGCGACGTCACGCCGTTGCTGACCGGGCTCTTCCAGGCGCAGAACATGGCTGCCACGAAGGGCCTGACCACCGCGCTGAAGAACCAGCCCAACGCCGCGGCGAACTTCATCACGGGCGGGACGATGGACGACGCGAGCCCCGCCTTCACCAACGGCGCGAACGCGCTCAGCTGGGCGCTCGACTCGGCGTTCAAGGGCGACAAGTCCGACGAGGAGTTCCAGAAGAAGCGGGCGGAGGCGATCTCGGACGCGCTCAGCATCGCCTCGGCGATCCCGTACATCCCGGAGATCAAGCCCAAGTGGCTCAACTTCGCGGTGGACCAGGGCAAGGATGCGACCCTGGACGCGATCAAGGACAGCGTGCAGGAGGACTCCGGCGCGACGTACGAGAAGCTGAGCAGCACGGTCCAGCAGCAGCTCTGCGACGCGACGATGAACCAGCTCCTGCAGAGCGGCTACTTCTCCGACGACGCCGTCAGGGGGGCCGCGGCGAAGGGCTACGACTTCCGGCCGCCGCCGGCCGCCGCGATCGACCCCGGACCGCCTCCGTCGTTCAAGACTGACTCGACGGCCTACCAGAAGTGGTACGACACGTCCGCCATGAAGTCGATCGTGCAGCAGACAGTGACGAACACGTACCGCTCGAAGTGGGGGCTGCCCCAGTGAGCGCGGCGCGCCCCCGCGCTGTCGCGCTCGCCGCCGTGCTCCTGCTCACGGCGGCACTCTCGACCGGCTGCACGTCCCAGAACAAGGAGGAGCCCGTGACAACCGCGATCCCGAGCACACCGGCGGCGGGTGCAGACCTGGTCTGTGGCATGGACCGTGCCGACGTCGAGACCGCCATCGGGCTCGACGTCGGCAGGGTCGAGGGCGACCTGTCCGAGGCGCGGGCCGACGGCACGCGCGTGTGCGACGTGTGGCCGACCGACAAGCGCTTCGTCTCCGGGGCGATGCTGTCGGTCGAGCTCGTACCGGCCTCCTCGGCGGAGGGCAAGGACTACCGGGCGCAGGTGGACGGCACCGCGAAGGGCGTGATCCCCCCGGACGTCGCCTACGACGGGATCGACGGCGGCGGGTGGACCGGCGCCGTGGGAGGGACCTCCGTCGTGTTCGTGGGCGACCAGGCGGTGGTGCTCACGAGCACCTTCAAGGGTGAGGGCCGTGACCCGCTGAAGGACCTGCCCGCGCTGTCGTTGCAGGTCGCGGACTCGCAGGGGCTGTCCGGCTGACCTCGACCGACGACGCGCGGCGGCCGCTCGATTCTGCGACGCCTGCCGGGTTTGGGTACCTTGGCACGAGATCTTGACGGTGGACGGACGACGACGGGGGAGCAGATGAGGCGGGCGAGGGAAACTCGTACGGTGGCGGCGGCATCGGTCGCCGCGGTGCTCACGGCGGCGGTGCTGGCGGCCTGCGGCACCTCCGACGACGCTGCATCGGCACCCTCCCTCACGCTCGGTCCTGCGACGACGTCGGCCGCCCCGCCACCCAGCTCGACGCAGGCGAGCACCCCCACGCCGACGGCGTCGGGCTTCGCGCTCGCCGACCGGTCCGACCCGAAGCTGGGCATCACGTTCGAGAAGATCCCCACGGGGACCACGGGCTGGCAGGCGGCCGCGATCGACACCGCGATGCGCTTCGAGGTCGAGAACTGGCGCTCGCTCGTCGACGGGAAGCTCTCGTCAGGGCTCTCGGACGTCACGACGAAGGACACCAGGAAGCAGGTCAAGGACCTCGTCGACGGCAACAGGAAGCGCGGCAGCTCGGTACGCGGCAACGAGGTGGACACGTACCTGTCGGTCGACGGCAGCAGCAAGGTCGCGATCGTGCAGATGTGCAACTCCTGGGAGGACGCCTACTTCGTGCGCGACGGCAAGAAGGTGGCCGGTCCCGACCGCGCGGTCATCAAGCTGGAGGTGTCGCCCTCGGTCGACGGGGTGTGGCGCCTGCAGGGGTACTCGGTCGGTGACCCGTGCTGACCCGTCGAGCGGTCCCGCGGCGCGTCCTGGCCGTCGTCGGCGCGGTCGCTCTGGCAGGTGGCATCGCGCTCACGTCGGCGACGGCGGCGGTGGCCGACGAGGGCAACTGCGGCCGCATCGGCGACTGCGGATCACAGGGGTCGTCGCACCCTGACGGTTCGATCGTCGTGAAGGTCTGGGGCACGACCGTGCAGCAGGGCGGTCAGAGCGTCACGGTGCCGCCGTCGAGCACGTGGGTGCACCCGGTGTGCTGGTACGAGCAGAGCATGTCCGGCAAGGAGTACGCCGAGTGGGTCGACAGCGGCAAGGCCGAGTTCGACTGGCACCACACGGCCGCGGGTGACGGTCCGTACAAGCCTTACCCGGGCTACGAGGACCACAAGGACGACGACGAGGGGCACTGGTACGGCGGCACCTGCTCGAGCGCGTACTGGAAGGACAACACCGACACGAGCGGGTTCTTCAAGGTCGCCGACGCGTGGTTCGCCGCCCACCCGTCGGTATGGGTGGACGCGGACGACAACCCGCCGGACGTGGCAGTGATCGACCCCGTCGTCCTGCGGGACGTCGCCCAGGACTCGATGAAGCTCTCGGCAGGGGACATCCACTGGAACCCTCGCCGCGACGGCGACGCCGCGACCTTCGTCGGGATGAAGACGTGGGTGTGGCTCACGGGGACGCTCGAGTCGGCGCAGGTCACGGCTGAGGCAGCAGGCACGTGGGCGCGGGTGGACGCCAAGTTCTCCGGCCTGGCGCTGAGCGCACCCGGTGCGCCGTCGTCGACCTGCCCGGACCCGGGCACGCCGTGGACTGCTGGGGCGTCGGGCACGGACTGCGCGCTGACGTTCGCGCGATCGAGCGCGTCGCTGCCCGTGAAGCAGGGCCACTCGGAGCCGACGGCCACGCTGCACGCGCGGGCCACCTGGACGTCGTCGTGGGTCTCGAGCCAGAACGCCCAGCCGACCGCGCTGCCCGACGTCGTCTCGGACGCCTACGCCGAGGTCCCCGTCGCAGAGATCGAGAGCCTCGCGACCTCGGCACCCTGACGCGGCCACGAGGCGCGCCGTTGACACCGGTTCGAACACGTGTTCGCATGGGTGCATGCGATGGGACGGGCAGCGGGCGGACGACGACGTTGCCCTGCCCGGGCTCGCCCTCGGCGGGTTCCAGCGCAGCGTGCGCACCCCGGAGTTCCAGGGGGTCACCTTCCACGAGGTGCTGGCCCGCAGCGCGCTGAACCGCGTGCCGGAGGCGTCGGCGATGCCGTTCCGGTGGACGGTGAACCCGTTCCGGGGCTGCACGCACGCGTGCGCGTACTGCTTCGCCCGGCCGACGCACGAGTACCTGGATCTCGACGCGGGCCGGGACTTCGAGACGCAGGTGGTCGTCAAGACGAACGTGGTCGAGGTGCTGCGCGCCGAGCTGGGGCGCAGGTCGTGGGCTCGCGAGGCGGTCGCGCTGGGCACCAACACCGATCCCTACCAGCGCGCCGAGGGGCGGTACGGGTTCATGCCGGGCATCGTCGACGCGCTCGTGCGTGCGCGCACGCCCCTGTCGATCCTCACCAAGGGCACGCTGCTGCGTCGGGACCTGCCGCTGCTCGCGTCCGCCGCGGAGCACGTCGACGTCGGGGTGTCGGTCTCGATCGCGATCGGTGACGAGGCGCTGCAGCAGCAGCTCGAGCCCGGGACGCCGACCCCGCGCGCGAGGCTCGAGCTCGTGACGGCCGTGCGCGAGGCGGGACTTGCGTGCGGTGTGATGGTCGCGCCCGTCCTGCCGTGGCTGACGGACGGGCGTGACGAGCTCGACGACCTGCTGCGCAGGCTGCGCGACGCGGGCGCCACGGGAGCGACGGTGCTGGCCCTGCACCTGCGCGGTGCGGTGAAGCCGCTGCTCCTCGACTGGCTGCGGACCCACCGCCCTGAGCTCGTCGTGCGCTACGAGCGTCTCTACCGGGCGGGCGCCTACGTGCCGCGCGAGTACTCGCGGTGGCTGCAGGAGCGCGTCCGCCCGTTGCTGGTGCGGCACGGCTTCGACCGGCCCGCGGGTCACCGGGACGGTCGGGCTCCGGTGCGCCCCGGACCGGCGGCCGCCGAGATGGCGCCGACGCTGTTCTGACGGCCCACTAGGATCGACCGGACGCGTCGTCGGGCACGACGACCAGCACGATGCCCGACGCGTCGCCACCGAGATCCCCGAGAGAAGGACCAGCCGTGCTCCGCACCCACACCGCCGGCTCGCTGCGAGCCGAGCACATCGGCTCCACCGTCACCCTCACGGGCTGGGTGGACCGCCGGCGGGATCACGGCGGTGTCGCGTTCGTCGACCTGCGCGACGCCTCGGGCATCGCCCAGGTCGTCATCCGGGACGAGGCTGTCGCGCACGGCCTGCGCGCCGAGTACGTGCTGCAGGTGACGGGTGAGGTCGGGCGTCGCCCCGAGGGCAACGAGAACGCCAACCTGGCGACGGGTGAGATCGAGGTCGTCGCGACCGACGTGGTCGTCCTCAACGAGTCCGCGCCGCTGCCGTTCCAGGTGTCGAGCTCGCTCGACGAGACGATCGGCGAGGAGGCGCGCCTCAAGCACCGCTACCTGGACCTGCGTCGCCCCGCGCCGGCCAGGGCCCTGCGCCTCCGGGCCAAGGCCAACGCCGCGGCCCGCGCGGTCCTCGACGCGCAGGACTTCGTCGAGGTCGAGACCCCGACTCTGACGCGGAGCACGCCGGAGGGCGCACGCGACTTCCTGGTCCCGGCGCGTCTCGCACCGGGAAGCTGGTACGCGCTGCCGCAGTCGCCGCAGCTGTTCAAGCAGCTGCTGATGGTCGCCGGCCTCGAGCGCTACTACCAGATCGCGCGCTGCTACCGGGACGAGGACTTCCGTGCCGACCGGCAGCCGGAGTTCACGCAGCTCGACATCGAGATGAGCTTCGTCGAGCAGGACGACGTGATCGCCCTCGGCGAGCAGATCGTCGTCGCGCTGTGGCGCCTGGTCGACGTCGAGATCCCCACGCCCATCCGGCGGATGACGTTCGCGGACGCGATGGCGCGCTACGGCTCGGACAAGCCGGACCTGCGCTTCGGTCTCGAGCTGGTCGAGCTCACCGACTACTTCAAGGACACCTCGTTCCGCGTGTTCCAGGCGCCGTACGTCGGCGCGGTGGTGCAGCCGGGCGGGGCGAGCACGCCGCGCCGTGGGTTCGACGCGTGGCAGGAGTGGGCCAAGCAGCGCGGCGCCAAGGGCCTCGCGTACGTCACGGTCGGCGAGGACGGCGAGCTCGGGGGACCCGTCGCCAAGAACATCACCGACGACGAGCGCGCAGGCCTCGTCGCGGCCGTCGGCGCGAGCCCGGGTGACGCGATCTTCTTCGCCGCGGGCAAGACCAGCGAGGCTCGCGCCCTGCTCGGTGCCGCGCGCCTGGAGATCGGCCGCCGCGGTGGGCTGATCGACCCCGACGCGTGGGAGTTCGTCTGGGTGGTCGACGCCCCGCTGTTCAAGCCCACGGGCGAGGACGACGACGTGGCGGTCGGCGGCGGCGCCTGGACGGCCGTGCACCACGCCTTCACGTCGCCCACCCCGGACTGGATCGACACGTTCGAGCAGGACCCGGGTGAGGCGCTGGCCTACGCGTACGACATCGTCTGCAACGGCAACGAGATCGGTGGCGGCTCGATCCGTATCCACCGCCGCGACGTGCAGGAGCGCGTGTTCGAGGTCATGGGCATCGGACCCGACGAGGCGCAGGAGAAGTTCGGCTTCCTGCTCGACGCGTTCCAGTTCGGTGCGCCGCCGCACGGCGGGATCGCGTTCGGCTGGGACCGCATCGTCGCGCTGCTGACGGCGTCGGAGTCGATCCGCGAGGTCATCGCCTTCCCGAAGTCGGGCGGCGGCTTCGACCCCCTCACGCAGGCGCCCGCGCCGATCACGGCGGAGCAGCGTCGTGAGGCCGGCGTGGACGCCAGGCCGAAGGCGCCGACTGCACAGGCCTGAGCGTCACCAGCGCCGCGGTCCGTCGCTCCCGACGGGCCGCGGCGGCTGCGTCGGCTCGACCGACGACGGGTCGAACGGCTCGTCGAGCGCCCAGCGCCACAGCGAGCCGAGGTAGCGGACCCAGGCCTCGGGCGCCCAGGGGTCGAGCGCCGGTGGCAGCCACCGCGGCAGGATCCAGAACGCCACGACGAACACCGAGAGCACGAGCGGCGCCCAGCTGCCGATGGCGGCGAACATCTGGACGACGAGCATGACGACGGCGCCGACGATCGCCGCGGTGGCGAGGCCTGCCAGCAGGATGCGCATGTGCCGGCTCACGTCAGCTCCACGGTCGTCACCATCGGGTGGGCGGCTGCTCGGCGTCGGCCGCGAACGCGCGGTGCACCGCGGGCTCGTCGTCGACCGGTGGTCCGGCGACCGGCCGTGCGGCGACCGGCACGTCCACGCGCTCGCGGTGCGCGCGCAGCCAGAGGTTCCGCAGGATCATCGACGTCGGGATGAGGTACACGCCCGTCACGAAGAAGATGAACGCGCCGCCCGGGTCGTGGTTCACCCAGCGGTAGACGAGCTCCGCGAGCAGGAGCGCGAGCGGAGCCCCGAGCACGAGCGTCCACCGGCGTGCACGCCGGACGAGCGCGCGGTGCCGGTCGTGGGGAGTCATGCCCGCATGTCTAGCAGCGCGCGGGGCGGGCGTGGCCGCGCATCCGGGTGATCTGGCGAGCGCGTGCCGGTCAGTGCGTGATCGAGAGCCGCTCGTGCACGCGCTTCATCCACGCGGGCGCCCACCAGTTCGCGGACCCGAGGACGGTCATCGTGGCGGGTACGAGCAGCAGCCGCACGATCGTCGCGTCGATCAGCACGGCGACGGCGAGCGCGAAGCCGACCTCCTTGATGACCAGCAGCTTGCCGGCCACGAACCCGGCGAACACCACGATGATGATCGCGGCTGCCGACGTGATGATCCGCCCGGAGCGCTGCAGCCCGAGCCGGACCGCGTCGTCGTCGGACGCCCCCGCGTCGTGCAGCTCCTTGATCCGCGAGACGAGGAACACCTCGTAGTCCATCGCGAGGCCGAACGCGAAGGCGATGACCATCGCGAGGACGTACGTCTCGATGCCTCCCGTGGGCGTGAAGCCGAGGAGGCCGGAGAGGTGGCCGTCCTGGAACGCCCACACGAGGACGCCGAGCGACGCCGCGAGCGACACGACGTTGGTCACGAGCGCCTTGAGGGGGATGACCACCGAACCGGTCATGAGGAACAGGAGCGCGAACGTCGCGAGCCCCACGATCAGTGCCGCCCACGGTCCACCGGCGCGCAGCGCGGCCGTGAAGTCGATCTCGGACGCGGCCTGGCCGGTCACCCACACCGGGAACGTGGTGTCGAGGTCACGGATCTCCGTCACGACCGAGCGCGCGGTCGCGTCGCCCGGGTCGTTCGTCGCGGGGCGGACGCCGACGACGACGTACGAGTCGACCGCGGCGGGTGCGTCCACCGAGCGCACGTCGTCGAGCCCCTCGAGCGTCGAGGCCCACGCGGTCGCGTCGTCGAGCGACGTCTGCGCGACCACGGTGATGGCCGGCGACGTGCTCGCGGGGTACTGCGCCGCGAGCGTGTCGACGAACTCGCGCTGCGTGCTGCCCTGCGGGAGCAGCTGGGTGGTCGAGTTGCGCAGCTCGAGGTGCCCCAGCGGCAGCGCGAGCAGCCCGAGCACGACGACGACGCCGCCGAGCACCCACCACGGACGGCGCTGCACGCGGCCCGCGAGCCGCGAGAACAGGCCCTCCTCGGTCTGCACGTCGGCGGTCCGCGCCAGGACCGTGCGCAGCACGGGCACACGTGCGAGCACCGAGGGACGCGTGAGCCTGCGTCCGGCGAGGACCAGCAGCGCGGGGACCAGCGTGAGGGCCGTCGCGACCGCGACGAGGATGACGGCGCACCCGGCCGCACCGACCGCACGCAGGATCTCCGGGCTGAGCACCAGCAGGCTCGCGATCGAGATCGCGACCGTCACGGCCGAGAAGGCCACGGTCCGGCCCGCGGTCGCCATGGTGGTCTCGACCGCAGTGAGCACCGCGCCGTCGCCGCGCCGTCGCCGGGAGGCACGCCCCTCGTCGACGTCGACGAGCCGGTGCAGCTCCTCGCGGAACCTCGAGACGATGAGCAGGCCGTAGTCGATCGACAGGCCGAGGCCGAGCACGGTGACGACGTTGACGACCGACGAGTCGAGCTCCATGACGTACGAGAGACCGAGCAGCGCCGCGAGGCCGCCCGCGATCGACGCGATCGCCCCCGCCATCGGCATGGCCGCCGCGAGGAACCCGCCGAACACCAGCACCATGACCAGCAGCGCGATGGGCAGGGCGATGGCCTCGCCGGTCCGCAGGTCGGCCTCGACCTGGTCGGTGATCGCGCCGTAGATGAGCGGTGTCCCGCCGACGACCCCCGTGACGTCCGGGGCGAGCGGACGCAGCTCGTCCGGCACGGCGTCGAGCCGCTTCTCGACAGCGGCGAGCGCGGTGCCCGAGGCGGACTCTGCGAGGCCCGGTTCGAGCTGCACGACGACGAGGAACCCGTCGCCGTCCTTCGCGACCAGCGGCGCGGCGGCGGGGTTGTCGACGCCGTGCGGCAGCGCGAGCGGGTCGACGACCGAGCCGACGCCGTCGATCGCGCGCAGGTCCGTGCGCGCGGGGTCGAGAGCGTCGTCCAGGCCGGAGGTCGTCGGGTCGACGCCCGAGAGGATCAGCGTCAGCGAGTCTCCGGCGTCGTCGGCCTTCGCGAGGATCGCGCGTCCCTGCGAGCTCTCCGAGCCAGGGACCGCGGGCTCGCCCGTGGAGAGGCGGTCGAACAGGTTCTCTCCGTGCACGCCGAGGACGGCGACCGCGTAGCCCAGCACGGCGACGACGACCCACACCGCGACGGTGAGGCGGGGGTGGTGGGCCACGGAGCGGCCGAGACGAGCGAACACGGCGCCATCGTCGCAGGTCCGTGGGCCCGGGTGCACACGGCAGCCGGGTGGCGTCACCCCTGCGGGAACCGGGTGTGCCACGTGGTGTCAGCAGCCGTGCGTACCCTGCGGGCATGGATCTGTTCGGCGCCGCAGTCTCGACCGACGCGGGCCTGCCGGCGGCCGGTCCCGGTGCCCCGCTCGCGGTGCGGATGCGGCCGCGGTCGATCGACGAGGTCGCCGGGCAGGGGCACCTGCTGCGCCCCGGCTCGCCGCTGCGCCGTCTGGTGGAGCCCGCCGACGACGCGACGCGGCGCGCCGCTCCGTCGTCGGTCGTGCTGTGGGGGCCGCCGGGCACGGGCAAGACGACGCTCGCGTACCTCGTCGCGGTGTCGTCGGGTCGCCGCTTCGTGGAGCTGTCGGCCGTGACGGCCGGGGTCAAGGACGTGCGTGCCGTGATCGACGACGCGCGCCGTGCGCTCGCGACCGAGGGCGCCGAGACCGTGCTGTTCATCGACGAGGTGCACCGCTTCACGAAGGCGCAGCAGGACGCGCTCCTGCCGAGCGTCGAGAACCGCTGGGTCACGCTCGTGGCAGCGACCACCGAGAACCCGTCGTTCTCGGTGAACTCGCCGCTCCTGTCCCGTTCGCTGCTCCTGACCCTGCAGCCGCTGTCGAGCGACGACGTGTCCGGCCTCGTGCGGCGCGCGGTCGAGGACGAGCGCGGGCTCGCGCGCGCGGTCACGCTGGACGACGACGCGCTCGAGCAGCTCGTCCGGCTCGCCGGCGGCGACGCGCGCAAGGCGCTGACGATCCTGGAGGCAGCCGCGGGGGCCGCGCTGCAGGAGGACGAGGCCGTCGTCGACCTCGCCGCGGTCGAACGTGCGGTGGACGTCGCGGCGGTCCGGTACGACCGGGACGGCGACCAGCACTACGACGTCATCAGCGCGTTCATCAAGTCGATGCGCGGCTCGGACGTGGACGCCGCGCTGCACTACCTCGCTCGCATGGTCGCGGCGGGGGAGGACCCGCGCTTCATCGCCCGGCGTGTGGTGATCGCCGCGGCGGAGGACGTGGGCATGGCCGACCCCAGCGCGCTGCAGACGGCGGTCGCCGCGGCGCAGGCCGTCCAGCTCATCGGGATGCCCGAAGGACGGATCGTGCTCGCCGAGGCCGTCGTGCACGTCGCGAGCGCCCCCAAGTCGAACGCGTCGTACCGCGGCATCGACGCAGCCCTGGCCGACGTCCGTGCGGGTCGCGTCGGCACGGTGCCGCCGCACCTGCGCGACGCGCACTACGCGGGGGCGAAGGGCCTGGGGCACGGCAAGGGCTACGTGTACGCGCACGACGAGCCGCACGGCGTGGCCGCGCAGCAGTACCTGCCCGACGAGCTCGTCGGATCGCGGTACTACGAGCCGACCGACCGCGGGTACGAGCGACAGCTCGGCGAGCGGCTCGAGCGTGTGCGGCAGATCTTGCGCCCCGACGAAGGGTGACCAGGGGTGAGGCGGATGCCACGCCCGCGGGAGCCGCAGGTGGTTCGGAGATCGTGGCGCGAGCCGGTACAGTAGACGGGTCGTCCGGACCGCCATGCCCTGCTGGGTCGCGGTGGGACGACCACCTGGGGCCCTAGCCCGCGGCTCGCGCCGCACCGAGGTCGGCCCCACTCCCGTCCGGACTCCCCGCGACGGGTGTGACGTCAACGAACGACAGGAAGTATCTCTGTGAGCAGTGTGACCCGTTCGCGCCGCCAGGTCCGCCTGAGCCGCGCCCTCGGCCTGGCCCTGACGCCCAAGGCCGTCAAGCACTTCGAGAAGCGCCCCTACCCGCCCGGTGAGCACGGCCGCGCGCGTCGCCGCACCGAGTCGGACTACGCGGTCCGTCTGCGCGAGAAGCAGCGTCTGCGCGCCCAGTACGCGCTGCGCGAGAAGCAGCTCGCCCGTGCGTACGAGGACGCCCGCAAGGCCCCGGGCCTGACCGGTGAGGCGCTCGTCGAGAACCTCGAGGTCCGCCTCGACGCGCTCGTGCTGCGCTCGGGCTTCGCCCGCACCATCCTGCAGGCGCGCCAGGCCGTCACCCACCGCCACATCCTCGTGGACGGCAAGATCGTCGACCGCCCCTCCTTCCGCGTGAAGTCGGGCCAGACGCTCCAGGTCAAGCCGAAGAGCCAGGCCACGACGCCGTTCCAGGTCGCCGCCGCCGGTGCGCACCGCGACGTCCTGCCGGCCGTCCCGGGCTACCTGGACGTCCAGCTCGAGAAGCTGTCGGCCGTCCTCGTGCGTGCGCCCAAGCGTGCCGAGGTCCCCGTGACGTGCGAGGTCCAGCTGGTCGTCGAGTACTACGCCCGCTGATACCAGCCGTTCCGACGCCCCGTCCGCGCAGCCCGCGGACGGGGCGTTCGTCGTCGGTGGGTCGGTCCGTGCGCGTACCGCGTCGGTGCAGGCTGGTGCGGGCGGGTAGGGTTTGCCGGTCGGGACCAGGGAGGTTGTCGGATGTCGGTGGGTGACGTCGCGGGGCTGATCGCCGCGATCGCGTTCGTGCTGCTCGTCGGCCTGCTGGCCGTGCCGCTCGTCAAGCTCGGGCGGGTGTTCGACGAGACGACGCAGTCGGTCAAGGAGCTCACCGAGCACTCGCTGCCGGTGCTGGACGAGACCGCTCAGCTCGTCGCGTCAGGCAACGGCCAGCTCGCCAACATCGACACCGTGACGACGTCCGCGGCCCAGGTGTCGCAGAACGTCTCGGCGCTCACGGCGCTGTTCTCCGCGACGGTCGGTGCCCCGATGGTCCGGGTCGCGGCGTTCTCCTACGGGGTCCGCCGTGCGTTCGGCGGGTTCGCGGCGGGTGCGCGCAAGGGGCGCGGCTGATGCGTCGGCTGTTCTGGGTGGGCGTCGGCGTCGCCGTGACGGTCGTGGTGGTCCGCAAGGGTCGCCAGTGGGCTGCCGAGTACCTGCCGGCCGGCACCACCGAGGTCGCGGACGGTGCGTTCCGCCTGGGACGAGCGTGGAACACCGCCCGCTCGGAGTTCCACGCGGGCATCGCCGAGCGCTCGGCGCAGCTCATGCACGACCTCGTCGGCGACGTCGACGTCGACGACGTGCGGGCGCACCGTGACGAGCACCTCGACGACCTGCGCTCCCGCTTCCGCCCGCGCGAGCCCCGCACGGCCACGGTGCCCGCCGACTGGGCCGGCCCCACCGAGGACCCGGACGACGACGGCGACGCCGCCTTCTTCTGAGCAGGACAGGCTTCAGAGCAGGACAGGCTTCCGAGCAGGACAGGCTTCTGAGCAGGACAGACCGGGCCCGCACGGACGGCCGCCCGCGACCAGCACCACGAATCGCCCCGAGAACGAGGAATCATGCGTACCGCCGAGATCCGCCAGCGCTGGCTCGACTACTTCGAGAGCAAGGACCACGCCATCGTGCCGTCGGTCCCGCTCATCTCGCCGGACCCCTCGATCCTGTTCACGATCGCCGGCATGGTGCCGTTCATCCCCTACATCCTCGGGACGCAGCAGGCGCCGTGGCCGCGGGCCGCGAGCGTGCAGAAGTGCATCCGCACCAACGACATCGAGAACGTCGGCCGCACCACGCGGCACGGGACGTTCTTCCAGATGAACGGCAACTTCTCGTTCGGCGACTACTTCAAGGCCGGTGCGATCGAGTTCGCGTGGGATCTGCTCACGACGCCGCAGGAGCAGGGCGGCTACGGCCTCGACGGCGACCGCCTCTGGGTGACGACGTGGGACCAGGACGCCGAGACGCACGCGGAGCTCGCGCGCGTCGGCATCGACGCACGCCACGTCGTGAAGCTCCCCCGCGAGGAGAACTTCTGGGACACCGGCCAGCCGGGACCTGCCGGCCCGTGTGCGGAGTTCCACTACGACCGCGGGCCGCAGTACGGGCCCGAGGCGGTCGGCGGCACGGTGGACCCGGGCGGGGACCGGTACCTCGAGATCTGGAACCTGGTGTTCGACCAGTTCGTGCGCGGCGAGGGCTCGGGAAAGACTTACCCGCTCGTCGGCGAGCTCGAGAAGACCGCGATCGACACGGGCGCGGGCCTCGAGCGCATCGCGTACCTGCTGCAGGGCAAGCAGAACCTGTACGAGATCGACGAGGTCTTCCCGGTCATCGAGGCGGCGCAGGAGGTCACGGGCAAGCGGTACGGGGCGGACGAGGGCGACGACGTGCGCCTGCGCGTCGTCGCGGACCACGTGCGCTCGTCGCTCATGCTCATCGGAGACGGCGTGACCCCCTCGAACGAGGGGCGCGGCTACGTGCTGCGCCGACTGCTGCGGCGCACGGTGCGCTCGATGCGCCTGCTGGGCGTCGACGAGCCCGTGCTGCCGTACCTGCTGCCGGTGAGCCGCGACGCGATGAGCGCGTCGTACCCGAACGTCGCCGACGACTTCGCGCGCATCTCGCAGGTCGCGTACGGCGAGGAGGACGCGTTCCGGCGCACGCTCGCGTCGGGCATCACCATCCTCGACACGGCGGTCGCGTCCGCGAAGGCGGCCGGCGCGGGCACGCTGTCCGGGACGCAGGCGTTCCAGCTCCACGACACGTACGGCTTCCCGATCGACCTCACGCTCGAGATGGCGGCAGAGCAGGGCGTGCAGGTCGACGAGACCGCGTTCCGCTCGCTCATGCAGGAGCAGCGCCAGCGCGCGCGTGCTGACGCGCTGAGCAAGAAGACGGGTCACGCCGACACGGCGGTGTACCAGGAGCTGCACTCGTCGCTCACGGGCGAGGACGGCACCGCGGTGCACTTCGTCGGCTACACCGACCCCACCGCGGACTCGCGGGTCGTCGGCCTGCTCGTGGACGGTGTCGCGACGCCCGCGGCCACCGCGCCCGCGGACGTCGAGCTGGTGCTCGACGTGACCCCGTTCTACGCCGAAGCGGGCGGACAGCTGGCCGACACCGGCACGATCCGACTCGCGGGCGGGGGCATCGTCGAGGTCGACGACGTGCAGGCGCCCGTCAAGGGCCTCAACGTGCATCGCGGCCGCCTGGTCGACGGGACGGTCGCGCTCGGTGACACCGGCGTCGCCCAGATCGACGTCGAGCGTCGTCGGGCCATCGCGCGCTCGCACACCGCCACGCACATGATCCACAAGGCGCTGCACGAGGAGGTCGGTCCGACCGCGACGCAGGCCGGCTCGGAGAACTCGCCGAGCCGCGTGCGGTTCGACTTCCGCTCGGGCTCCGCGGTGCCCGTGTCGTCGATGGCGCAGATCGAGGGCCGCGTGAACGAGCGGCTGCAGGACAACCTGGCGGTCAGCGACACGACGATGCCGATCGACGAGGCGCGTGCGCTCGGCGCGATGGCGCTGTTCGGCGAGAAGTACGGCAAGAACGTGCGCGTGGTGTCGATCGGCGGGGACTGGTCGCGCGAGCTGTGCGCGGGCACGCACGTCGGGAACACCGGCGAGCTGGGCCTCGTGACGCTGCTCGGTGAGTCGTCGATCGGCTCGGGCGTGCGGCGCGTCGACGCGCTCGTCGGCGCGGGTGCCTACGGCCAGCAGGCCAAGGAGCGCGCGCTGGTCAACCAGCTGTCGGGGCTGCTGGGTGCGCGACCCGACGAGATCGCCGAACGCGTCTCGTCGCTGCTCGGGCGGCTCAAGGACTCCGAGCGCGAGCTCGCCTCGGTGCGGCAGGCCCAGGTCCTCGCGGCCGCGGGCTCGCTCGCCGCGGGCGCGCAGCGGGTCGGCACGACGAACGTCGTCACGCACGACGCGGGCGAGGCCTCGGCCGACGACCTGCGCACGCTCGTCCTCGACGTGCGCTCGCGCCTCGGCGACGCGGAGGCGTCCGTCGTCGCGGTCGGCGGCGTCACCAAGGGCCGCCCGGTCGTCGTCGTCGCCACGAACGCGGCGGCGCGTGAGGCCGGGGCGCGTGCGGGGGTGCTGGTGCGCGTCGCGTCCCAGGTGCTCGGCGGCGGTGGCGGCGGCAAGGACGATCTCGCGCAGGGTGGCGGCACGGACGCGGCGAGCCTCGGTGCGGCGCTCGACGCCGTGGTGGCCGAGCTGCGTGCCTGAGGACATCGAGCGGGGCGCGCGGCTCGCGGTCGACGTGGGCTCGGTCCGCGTCGGCCTGGCGACGAGCGACCCCGACGGGCTGGTCGCCACGCCGGTCGCGACGCTCGCGCGTGACGCTAAGTCACCTGGACAGACGTCCAGGGATGTCGTGGAGATCGTGCGCGAGGTGCAGGAGCGCGGTGCGAGATGTGTGTACGTCGGGCTGCCGCGACACCTGAACGGCACGGAAGGTGCCGCATCGCAGGCCGCGCGCGCGTACTCTGTCTGGTTGGCGCAGGCCGTCGCACCCGTCCAGGTGCGGTTGGTCGACGAGCGGATGACCACGGTCACCGCCCATCAGGCGCTGCAGGCGTCCGGCCGATCCGGACGCCGCCACCGAGAGGTCGTCGACCAGGCGGCCGCGGTGGTCATCCTGCAGTACGCGTTGGACGCAGAGCGCGCGACGGGGCGCCGCCCGGGTGAACGGGTGGTGCTCCGCGGGGGAGCGCGGCCTGACGACGCGTCGGGGGCTGCGGGAGACCTTCGGACGACAGCGGAGTGACTTCGACGTGAGCAACCAGACCGAGTGGTGGGCGCCGACCTCGAGCGGTGCCGACGACCCCGTCGACGGTGTCCCCACGCCGTCGAGGCGCGCGCGCTCGACGGGACGCGCGCGTGCGGCGCGGCAGCGCAAGCAGCGCCGCAACCGCAGCATCGTCGTCGTGGTGATGGCGCTCGCGCTCGTCGTCGGCGCCGGCTACATCGTCGTCTCGCTCATCGGTGGGCTGGGCGACGACAAGGGGCAGTCGACCGCCGAGCAGACCGACTTCCCGGGCCCCGGCGTCGGCGAGGCGTCCGTCGTGATCAAGCAGGGCGACACGGGTGCCGCGATGGGTCGGACGCTCGCCGACGCCGGGGTGGTCGCGACGTCGCAGGCCTTCGCGAAGGCGTTCGCCGCGAACCCCGACGCCCCGTCGATCCAGCCGGGCACCTACAAGCTCCTGCAGCAGATGAAGGCGACCGACGCCGTCGCCGCGCTGCTCAACCCCGCGAGCCGTCAGTCCATGCGCGTGACGCTCGCGGAGGGCCTCACGGCGGACCAGATCATGACGAAGATCAGCGAGAAGACGCTGATCCCGATCGACGACCTGAAGAAGGCCGCGAAGGACACCGACGCGATCGGCCTGCCGTCGCAGGCGAAGGGCAAGCTCGAGGGTTGGCTCTACGCCGCGACGTACGACGTCGAGCCGGACGCTTCGGCCACCGACGTGCTCACCATGCTCGTGGGCAAGACGGTCGACGTGCTCGAGTCGAAGAAGGTCCCGAAGGACCAGTGGGAGACCGTGCTCAACAAGGCGTCCATGGTCGAGCGCGAGGCCAAGCGTGCCGAGGACCGGCCGAAGATGGCACGCGTCATCGACTCGCGGCTCGAGCAGAACTGGGCGCTGGGCATCGATGCGGCCGTCGCGTACGGCGCGGGTGTCCCCGGTACCGCGCTGACGAAGGCCGAGACGCAGGACCCGAGCAACCCGTACAACCTGTACATCCACAAGGGTCTGCCGCCGACGCCGATCTCGTCGCCCAGCGAGGCCTCGATCGACGCGGTGCTCAAGCCCGCGGACGGCGACTGGATGTACTGGTGCGCGGTCAACCTCGACACGGGCGAGACCGTCTTCTCGGTCGACCAGACGGGCCAGGACGCCGCGCAAGCCAAGCTCAAGGCCTGGCTCGCGAAGAACGGCGGATGACCGCACCCGTCGCGCACCGGGCGGCCGTCCTCGGCCACCCGGTGGCGCACTCGCTGTCGCCCACGCTGCACCGGGCCGCGTACGCCGCGCTCGGGCTCGACGACTGGTCGTACCAGGCGGTCGACGTCACCGAGGAGCAGCTCGCGTCGTTCGTCGAGGGGTGCGACGAGTCGTGGGCGGGTCTGTCGCTCACGATGCCGCTCAAGCAGACGGTGATCCCGCTGCTCGACCACGTCGAACCGCTCGCGCAGGTGGTGGGCGCCGTCAACACGGTGGTGTTCACCGCGGCGGGCCTCGTCGGCGCCAACACCGACGTGCACGGCCTCGTGGCCGCGCTGCGCGAGGGGCTGGGGGAGCGGCGGCCCTCGTCGGCCGTGGTGCTCGGCGCCGGTGCGACCGCGGCATCGACGCTCGCCGCGCTCGCCGAGCTGGGTGTGGCCTCGCCGCTGGTGCTGGTCCGGTCACGCGGGCGCGCGGGCGGGCTGCTGCGTGCGGCGCACCGCATGGGTGTCACACCCGAGCTGCGGGGTCTGGCCGAGGCGGCTCACCTGCTGCCTCGGGCGGACGTGGTCGTCTCGACGCTGCCTCCGCACGCCGCGGACGGGTTGGCTGTGGAACTCGCCGGGAGCACGGCCGCCGTCCTGCTCGACGTCGCGTACGACCCCCGTCCGACGGCGCTGCACGCCGCGTGGACCGCTCTGGGCGGGACGGCGGTCGGCGGCGAGCGGATGCTGCTGCACCAGGCGTCGGAGCAGGTCCGGCTCATGACCGGGCACCCCGGACCGCTCGACGCGATGGACGCGGCCCTCGGCGTGCGCCTCGGCACCCGAATGGGGGGCTGAAACCCCTCCAGATCGCCCCGTGACCTGCCGATGACCGTGCAGGAGGGTGCATCTGCGCCCTGCGGGCGACGGGAGGGCGTGACGTGAAGCAGCTCGGGGAGATCCTGCTCGAGGAGGGCCTCGTCACCGAGGGGCAGCTGCTGGCTGCGCTGGACGAGACGCAGTCCACCGGTTCGTCGCTCGGGCGCACCCTCGTCGAGTTCGGCGTCCTCACCGAGGGGCAGCTGGTCCAGGCGCTCGCCGCGCAGGTGGGCATGCGGTTCGTCGACCTCGACGACTTCCAGGTCGACCGCATGGCGGTCGCACTCGTGCCGGCCGCGCTGTGCCGTCGGTACACGGTCCTGCCCGTCGCGCTCGAGAACGGGCAGGTGCTGCTCGCGACCGCCGACCCTGGCAACGTCATGGCCGTCGACGACGTGCGCACCGTGACCGGTCGGGGCGTGATCCCGGTGATCGCGACGTATGACAACGTGCTGCGCGCGATCGACCGGTTCTGCCGCGCGGACGGCGAGATGGAGGACCTGTCCAACGCGTTCGAGGAGCAGGTCGCCGAGCCCGAGACCGACCTGTCGAAGATCGGCGACGTCGTCGACGACGACGCGCCGATCGTCCGCTACGTCAACCTGCTGGTCACGCAGGCGATCACGGACCGCGCGTCCGACATCCACATCGAGCCGACCGAGCACGACCTGCGCGTGCGGTACCGCATCGACGGCGTGCTGCACGAGACGCAGCGCTCGCCGAAGAACATCCAGAGCGGCGTCATCAGCCGCGTCAAGATCATGAGCGACATCGACATCGCCGAGCGGCGCAAGCCGCAGGACGGCCGCATGTCCGTGACGCACAACGGCCGCAAGATCGACCTGCGCGTGGCGACGCTGCCGACGGTGTGGGGCGAGAAGATCGTCATGCGCATCCTCGACAACTCGACCGCGAGCCTCGACCTGCGCGACCTGTCGTTCCTCGACCACAACTACGAGACGTACCGCGAGTCGTACACCAAGCCCTACGGGATGATCCTGGTCACGGGCCCGACGGGCTCTGGCAAGTCGACGACGCTCTACGCGACGCTCAACGCGGTCTCGAAGCCGGAGATCAACGTCATCACGGTCGAGGACCCGGTCGAGTACCGGCTGCCGGGCATCAACCAGGTCCAGGTCAACCCGAAGGCGGGCCTCACGTTCGCGGGAGCGCTGCGCTCGATCCTGCGCTCCGACCCGGACGTCGTCCTCCTCGGTGAGATCCGCGACCACGAGACGGCGCAGATCGCGATCGAGGCGGCCCTCACCGGTCACCTCGTGCTCTCGACGCTGCACACCAACGACGCACCCTCGGCCGTCACGCGACTGACCGAGATGGGGATCGAGCCGTTCCTCGTGGGATCGGCGCTCGACGCGGTGGTCGCCCAGCGCCTCGCGCGCAAGCTGTGCGAGAAGTGCAAGGAGCCCTACCGGCCGTCCGAGACGGAGATGCTCGCGGCGCGGTTCCCGTGGGTGCCGGGGGAGGCGCTGCCGGAGCTGTTCCGCCCCGGCGGCTGCACGGCGTGCTCGCGCACCGGCTACCGCGGTCGCATCGCGCTGCACGAGGTCATGCGCGTCACCGAGGACATCGAGCGCCACGCGGTCGCGCACTCGTCGAGCGCCGAGATCGCGGCGACCGCGGTCAAGCAGGGCATGATCACGCTCCGCGACGACGGCTGGCACAAGGTCGCGCTCGGGATGACCTCGATCGAGGAGATCCTGCGCGTCGTCGCGTGAGCGGCGCTGTCACTCAAGTGGCGGAGTGCATCCGCCGATGAAGGTCCTGGTGGTCCGTCCGGAATCGGGTTCCGGGCGGTTGCGGTACGACGACGTGGAGGCCGACTGTGACTGAGTCCTACGACGCTGGGCGGGACGGGACGACCCGTCCGCTGCCGCCGTACCGTCCTGCGGGGCCGCAGGCCGACTCCGGCGCGCCCGCGCCGATCCCGGGGATCACGACGTACTCGCCGGTGCCGTCGCAGTCGGTGCACGCGGCGCCGGTCGCGCCGTCGGCACCCGCGGCGCCCGCTCCCGCCCGGTACGCGGCCCCTGCGCCGATGGCACCCGGTGCCTCCACGCTGTTCGTGCCCGCGCAGGCTCGGCCCACCGAGGTGCACGAGGGCATCGGCCTGCCGATGACCCCGCCTGCGGGTGCGGTCCCGTCGGTGGCGTCGGTCGCGCCCGCGGTCGCACCGTCGGCGACGACATTCATGCCCGCGCCCGAGCCGGTCGCGATGCCGGCCCCGCCGTCTGCTGCGCCTGCCGCACCGGCGCCCGCATCGACCATCCCGCCCGCCGCACCCAAGCCGGTGGCGAAGGGTCCGGGCCGTGACCGCACGCAGCGCTCGGGCGTGGGGCAGGACCGCCAGGAGGGGGACCTCCAGCTCGACGAGGCACTGTCCGCGATGGTCGACGCCGGGGCGTCCGACCTGCACCTGACGGCCGGGTCGGTCCCCATGATGCGTCTGCAGGGTTCGCTGCGTCCGCTCGAGGGCTTCGAGTCGATCATGCCGGACGGGCTGCAGCGCACGCTGTACGCGATCCTCACCCAGCGCCAGCGCGAGAAGTTCGAGGAGGAGCTCGAGCTCGACTTCGCTTACGCGATGCGCGGCAAGGCCCGGTTCCGCGTGAACCTGTACCAGCAGCGCGAGTCGATCGGTGCCGCGTTCCGTGTGATCCCCTACGAGATCAAGCCGCTCGAGGCGCTGGGCGTCCCGCCGATCGTCTCGAACTTCGCCGGTCTGCCGCGTGGCCTGGTCCTCGTCACCGGCCCGACGGGTTCCGGCAAGTCGACGACGCTCGCCGCGATCATCGACCTGGCCAACCGCACGCGTCCCGACCACATCATGACGGTCGAGGACCCGATCGAGTTCCTGCACCGCCACAAGAAGTCGCTCATCAACCAGCGCGAGGTCGGGCAGGACACGCACTCGTTCGCGAACGCGCTCAAGCACGTGCTGCGTCAGGACCCCGACATCATCCTCGTCGGTGAGATGCGTGACCTCGAGACCATCTCGGTCGCCCTGACCGCAGCCGAGACGGGTCACCTCGTGTTCGCGACCCTGCACACGCAGGACGCCGCGCAGACGATCGACCGTGTCATCGACGTGTTCCCCGCGGAGCAGCAGGGGCAGGTGCGCACGCAGCTCGCCTCGGCGATCCAGGGCGTCGTCTGCCAGACGCTGTGCAAGAAGGCGAACGGTACGGGCCGTGCGGTCGCGACCGAGGTCATGGTCGCGACGCCCGGCATCCGCAACCTCATCCGTGAGGGCAAGACGCACCAGATCTACTCGGCGATGCAGGCCGGTGCCGAGCACGGCATGTTCACGATGGACCAGCACCTGGCGGAGCTCGTGAAGAAGGGCGCCATCACGTACGAGGTCGGCGTCGAGAAGTGCCACCACATCGACGACTTCAACAAGCTCGTCGGCCGCACCGCCCGCACCAACCAGGGCGCGAACTCCATGGGCAGCTACGCACAGGCGGGGACCCAGTACTGATGGCGATCATGCGCACGTTCGAGTACCAGCTCTCGGACAAGAACGGGAAGATCGTCAAGGGGCGCATCGACGCCCAGAACGAGGCAGCGGTCGCCAACCGGCTCAAGTCGATGGGCATGGCCCCGCTCGCGATCACCGAGGTGGTCAGCGGCGGCCTGCAGACCGAGATCAAGATCCCGGGCTTCTCCGACCACGTGTCGATGAAGGACCTCGCGGTCATGGCGCGTCAGATGGCGACGATGATCTCGGCCGGGCTCTCGCTCCTGCGGACGCTGACCATCCTCGCCGAGCAGACCGAGAGCAAGCCGCTCGCCAAGGTGCTCGCGCAGACCCGCAACGACGTCGAGCAGGGCGGGTCGCTGTCCGAGTCCCTGGGGCGGCACAAGGAGATCTTCCCGCCGCTGATGATCAACATGATCAAGGCCGGAGAGGTCGGCGGGTTCCTCGAGGACGCCCTGCTGTCGGTGGCCGAGAACTACGAGGCCGAGGTCAAGCTCCGCGCGCAGATCAAGTCGGCGATGACGTATCCCGTGATGGTGTTCATCATGGCGATCCTCGCGGTGGTCGGCATGCTGCTGTTCATCGTGCCGGTGTTCAAGAAGATGTTTGAGGACCTGGGCGGGTCGCTGCCGGCGCCCACGCAGTTCCTGGTGTTCCTGTCCGGGATCATGAAGGTCGCCGCGCCGATCCTGCTCGTCGCGGTGATCGCGTTCTCGATCTGGTGGCGCCGGCACAAGAACGACGAGGCGGTCCGCAAGACCGTCCAGCCGTTGATGCTGCGGCTGCCGATCTTCGGACCGCTGTTCCAGAAGGTCGCGATCGCGCGTTTCACGCGCAACTTCGGGACGATGATGGGCTCGGGCGTCCCTATCCTCCAGGCCCTCGAGATCGTCGGTGAGACGAGCGGCAACTACGTCATCGAGGTCGCCGTCAAGGACGTGCAGGAGAGCGTGCGAACCGGCAAGTCGCTGGCCGGGCCCCTGGCAGAGCATCACGTGTTCCCACCGATGGTCGTCCAGATGGTCGCCACGGGTGAGGACTCGGGCTCCTTGGAGACGATGCTGTCCAAGATCTCGGAGTTCTACGACGAGGAGGTCTCGGCCACCACGGCCCAGCTCACGTCGCTCATCGAGCCGCTCATGATCGCCGTCCTCGGCGTGATCATCGGTGGCATGATCGTCGCGCTCTACATGCCGATCTTCTCGATCTTCTCGCTGGTGAAGTGACGGTTCCCGGATCCGCCGAGGTTCACCCGAACGGCGCATCAAGCGCCGTGCAGCGGCTCCCGATGACCCAGGTGTAGTGCTCGCCGGCCTCGAAACCGGCTCCTGAAACCCACTGGTCTTGCAATTGGAAGAGGTTCGACATGATCACTCGCATCCAGGCCACGATGGACAAGCGCGCTCGTGGTGAGAAGGGCTTCACCCTCATCGAGCTCCTCGTCGTCGTCATCATCATCGGCATCCTCGCCGCGATCGCGATCCCGGCGTTCCTGAAGCAGCGCGAGAAGGCGTGGGTCTCGCAGGTCACCTCCGACCTGAAGAACGCGTCGACGGCGGCCGAGGCGTTCGCGACGTCGCACGACGGTCTCTACACCGGCATGACGACGGGCACCGCGGTGACCGACAAGGACAACGACGACACGCTGGTCGGCAACGGCTACAACCCGACCGAGGGTGTCTCGGTCGCGGTCGTCGTCGGCGACGGCGGCAAGTCGTACGAGCTCGAGGGTAAGAGCGACAAGCTCGACGGCCGCAGCTGGACGTACGACAGCACGACCGGCACGACCACCGAGGACTGATCTCGGTCCGATGACAGGCATGCGGGGCGCTGACGAAGCGCCCCGCATGCCTGCGTCAGTACCCGGACGCCTGCGGGCCTCCACCGACGAGAGCGACAGGAGCACGGCATGCGCATCGCATCGGTGCTGGAGCGGCGCCGCAGCGACGAAGGCGTCACCCTCGTCGAGGTCGTCGTCGCGATGTTCATCTTCGCCCTCGTCTCGACGGGCATCATCTACGGTCTGATCTCCGTCAAGATCCTCACGCGGGACTCTCGCGCGCGCCAGGTCGCGACGAACCTTGCCGCCGGTGAGATCGACCTCGTGCGCGACACGAGCGACCTCTTCACGCTCCTGGACCGCGATCGCGACGTCTCGCTCAACGGCGACACGTACCACCTGCACCGGGCGACGCAGTGGGTCACGGACCCGAACCAGGACCTCAGCTGCGGTGCCGGCAGCACGACGTCGCTGCGTTACAAGCGCGTCAACGTCACCGTCACGTGGGACGGCATGCGTCAGGGCGCCCAGGCAGTACGAGCCGACACCCTCGTCCAGCCCGCGCAGAAGATCAACGATCCGTCCAAGGGCACGATCATCGTGTCGGTCATGGGCTACGACGGCACGGGCCGCGGTGGTGTGTCGGTCTCGGCCGCTCCGTCCAGCCCGCCCAACGGCGCCCTCGCCCTCGCTGCGGCGCCGTCCCCGACGGATGCGCAGGGCTGCAGCTACATCCTCAAAGTCATGCCCGGGAACTACGACGTGACCATCGGCAAGGCGAGCTACCTCGACCCCGCCCAGAGCGCGTCGTCGACCCGAACCGTCGGCGTGAGCGCCGGCCAGGCGGTCGCCGTGCAGTTCGAGTACGACCAGAAGGCGACGTTCAACGCGCAGTACGCCGCGAACTACACGCCCGCCGGCTCTGAGACGCTCCGGGTGCCCGACCAGCCGACCACGACGTTCACGAACACGTACGGCACGTTCGTCTCGACGCCGTCGAGCTCGGCGCTGCTGACGCGGGCGATCGACCGGTATCCGTTCGCGAGCGGATACGACGTCTTCGCAGGAGCGTGCGCGAGCTCCGACCCCGTCGCGTGGCCGTCGACCACCTCCGGTGGGTTCACGTGGACGGGCGAGCGGCAGCCCGCCGTCGCCGCCGTGCCCGGAGGCTCCGTCGCGACGCCCGTGAACCTCGGGATCGTCAAGCTCTCGCTCGGCTCGATCGGCACAGGCCGCTACCTCAAGGCGGTGTCGACGACGCCGCCGGGTGGGTCCGACGACCCGGGCTGCTCGTCGACCACCACGTACACGTTCGGAGCCGCGCAGCTCCCGAGCAATGGCAACGTCACGATCGCGCTGCCGTACGGGTCCTGGCTGCTCTACTACGGCACCGGCTCGGCGTCCTCCGGATGGACCACCGCCGTGGCGACCGCCAAGATGTCGATCCCCGACCCGACGACCACCTTGTCCAAGGTGCGCTCCGGGAACGTGGTCACGTTCGACCCGAGGAGCCACTCGTGACCCGCGCGTTCGGCCGTATGCGCCGCACCGAACGGGGTTACACGCTCGCCGAGCTGCTCGTCACCGTGGTGCTCCTGTCCGCGCTCATGCTCATGGTCGTGCAGCTCACGATCACGATCAGCCGCAACTTCACGAAGGATCAGGCCGCATCGGACAACACTCGCATCGCGTCGGTGGGCATGAACGAGGTGACCCGCGTGATTCGCTCGGGAACCGAGATCCGCGTCGCGAACCAGGCTCTCAACGACCCGGTCTTCCTCGCTGCCACGTCCGAGTCGGTCACGCTGCGCGCCTACCTCGATACCAACGCGGCGAGCCCTGCGCCGATCGTCGTGCGCTTCGAGGTCACGCCGCAGCGCACGCTCGTCGAGAAGCGCTGGGCAGCGAAGGCCGGGACCTCGCCCTACTGGACCTTCGTGAACCTGCCGGCGGCGCCGTTCCAGACGTCGAACTCGTTCTGGACGAAGGCGTCGTACCAGCGTCTGATCGCTTCCAAGATCACGCCCTACGTCAAGACGGGTGACCCGAAGCTCTTCCGGTACTACACCAAGGACAACGTCGAGGTCGTCCCGCCGACGACCGGGACGCTCACGGTCGACCAGCTGCGTTCGATCGCGAGCGTCACGGTCACGCTCTCCGTGCAGTCGGACCTGACAGCACGTGCACAACCGACCGTGATCCAGAACATGGTCGGCATCCCGAACCTCGGCTACTCCCGGATTGGTGCATGACATGGTGCGAGCACTGCGCAGGCGGGCGGCGGGCGACGAGTCCGGCATCGCGCTCATCATGGTCATCGGGGTGACGGCCGTGCTCGCGGCCCTGCTCGTCGCGAGCATCGCGTACGCCACGGGGCAGCTCAGGGCCGCGCGGAACACGCAGGACTGGAGCGCCGCGATGGCCGCGGCCTACGCGGGCGTCGAGGAGTACCAGAGCCGCATCGCGAACGACACGACGTACTTCCAGTACGGCAACCCGGCGGCGACGTTCGGGCACACCGTGCCGGACACGCGGACCCTGCCGCCCGTCACCGCGACGAACCCGGCATTCGGTGTCGGCGCGACGGGCTCGTGGGCCAACGTGTCGGGCAGCGGTGGCAAGGCCCAGTTCCGCTACGAGGTGGACAACAGCAAGTACTCGACCGACGGCACGCTGCGGCTCCGTGCCACTGGCCGAGCCGGCGGTGAGACGCGTTCGATCGTCGCGGACCTCAAGCAGCAGGGCTTCATCGACTTCCTCTACTTCACGGACTACGAGATCGCGGACCCGCAGATCACGGGCGACAACGTCTCGACCTGCGTCAAGTACGCGTGGGCGGGCCGGCCTTCGTCCGGGTGCTCCGAGATCGCGTTCGGCAGCAACGACGTCGTCAACGGCCCTGCGCACTCGAACGACGCCATGCGCGTGTGCGCGGCGACGTTCAAGGGGGCCGTGACGACTGGGTACTACCCGTCGTCGCCCCCGGCGTACATCAAGAAGGACTCGACCGGCGCGTCCTGCACGGGTCAGGTGTTCAGCCTCACGGGCTACCCGCTGTCCAGCCCGGTGATCTCGATGCCGCCGACGAACTCGGAGCTCAAGAAGGAGGTCCGGACCGACCTCACCGTGGACGTCCCCCGGCCGGGGTGCCTCTACACCGGACCCACGTCGATCACGTTCACGAACGACGGCAAGATGACGGTCCGCTCGCCCTGGACCAAGAAGACCCAGGTGGTCGGTTCCCCGGCGACCTCGGGCACGGCGCCGGCGCAGTGCGGCACGCCGGGCTCCGCGGCGGGATCGCTCGGCTCCTCGACCGGACAGAGCATCGCCGTCCCGGACAACAACGTCATCTACGTCCAGAACGTCCCGACCGTGACGTCGGACCCGAACTACAGCTCCACGACGCCCTCGGGACTGACGGTGTCGACGGGCGCCAACGGGTCGAACGGCATCGGGTTCCCGACGACCAACGAGACGACGCCCCAGTTCGCGACCGCGAGCCTGCCCGCCTACGGGTACAAGAACGGCGACGTGTTCGTGAAGGGGACGCTCAGCGGCCGCGTCACCGTGGCGTCGGAGAACTACGTGTACGTCACGGGTGACATGGTCTACAAGGACAAGCAGGCGGACCTGCTCGGCCTCGTCGGCAACAACGCCGTGTGGGTGTGGAACCCGATGAACGGCAGCAACAAGCTCATCAACGACACGAACCGGAACATCAATGCTGCGATCCTGTCCGTCGCGCACACGTTCCAGGTGCAGAACTACAACGCGGGCGGTGAGCGCGGCTCGCTGAACGTCTACGGTGCGATCGCGCAGAAGTTCCGCGGCATCGTGCACAGCGGCAGCAACGGCTACATCAAGGGCTACAGCTACGACGAGCGGTTCCGCTACACCGCACCGCCGAAGTTCCTCTCGCCCGTGACCACCACGTACGGTGTCAACGTCTGGGTCGAGACCGATCCGGCGTTCAGGTCGGACGGGACGTACAGGTAGTCGTGACAGCTCTGCTCGTCGCCCTCGCGGGCCTCCTCGGACTCGCCGTTGGCTCGTTCCTCAACGTCGTCGTGTGGCGTCTGCCGCGCGGGGAGTCCCTCTCGAAGCCGCCGTCGGCGTGCCCTCGCTGCGGGCACTCGATCCGAGCGCGGGACAACGTGCCGGTGGTGTCGTGGTTGCTGCTGCGCGCCCGGTGCCGAGACTGCGGCGAGCCCATCTCGCCGAGGTACCCGCTGGTCGAGGCGGGCACCGCTGCGGCCTTCGTCGGCGTGGCGCTGTGGCTGGGCGTGGACGACGGGGCGCTGTGGGCGTGGCCGGCGTTCCTCTACCTCACCGCGATCTCGGTGGCGCTCGCTCTCATCGACATCGACACGAAGACGTTGCCGAACCGGATCGTCCTGCCCTCGTACCCTGTCGCGGCCGCGCTCCTGGCGCTCGCCACCGTGGGGACGGGGGACTGGTGGTCGATGGTCCGCGCCGTGCTCGGCCTCGTGATCCTGTGGACGTTCTACTTCGCGCTCGTGTTCGCATACCCCGCCGGGATGGGCTTCGGCGACGTGAAGCTCGCCGGTGTGCTCGGGCTCTACCTCGGGTGGACTGGCTGGGGTGCGCTCGTGATCGGCGGCTTCGCGGCGTTCTTCATCGGCGGTGTGTTCGCGCTCGTGCTGCTGCTCGTGCGGCGCGCCGGGCGCAAGACGGGGATCCCCTTCGGGCCGTGGATGCTGCTCGGCGCGTTCGTCGGCCTCATCTGGGGCAACGGCCTGTGGGACGCGTACCTCTCCGCGGCGTTCTGAGCGATTCTTCCTGCCCCATCACCCTCAAGGCTGGTCGCCGGTCGCCCGATAGGACTAGCAGTCGCCGCCGAACGAAGGGGAGCTCTCTCGTGGCCAGGTCCAGAGTCATCGGGCTCGACATCGGAACCACGCACGTGCGTGCCGCCGAGGTCGAGTTCGGCAGCGGCGGTCCCGCGCGCACCGCGCAGCCGACGCTCGTGCGGTACGGCGAGACGCCGATCCCCGCCGGTGCGGTGCGCGACGGCGAGGTCGTCGAGGCCTCCACGGTCGCGACGGCGATCAAGCGGCTGTGGGCGGCGTCCAAGTTCTCCCACAAGGACGTCGTCGTCGGGATCGGCAACCAGCGCGTCATCGTGCGCGACCTCGAGCTCCCGTCGATGCCGGCCGCCCAGATCCGGTCGTCGCTCCCGTTCCAGGTGCAGGACATGCTCCCGGTGGCGGTCGAGGACGCGATCCTCGACTACCTGCCGACGTCGCAGGTGCAGGGCGAGCACGGGCCGATGCTGCGCGGGCTCCTCGTCGCGGCGACCAAGGACACCGTGCACGCCAACACCGAGGTCGTCACCGCGGCGGGTCTTCGCCCGGTCATGGTCGACCTCGGCGCGTTCGCGCTCACGCGGATCATGGCGCGCGGCGAGCTGGCGAACCGTACGGTCGCCCTCGTCGACATCGGCGCACGCGTCACGACGGTGGTGGTCGTGGCGAGCGGCCAGCCGCGCCTCGTGCGCATGCTGCCGTCGGGTGGTCAGGACGTGACCGAAGCGGTGGCGGGTGCCCTCGGGATCACCATCACGGACGCCGAGCAGGCCAAGCGGCACATCGGGCTCGGCTACGCGACCGACCCGGAGCTCGCGGCAGGTGCCGAGGCGATCCGTACGGTCGCGTCGAGCCTGGTCGAGGCCGTGCGCAACACGTTCGTCTACTACACGAGCAGCGGGCACGGCGCGGGGATCGACCTCGTCGCCCTCACGGGTGGCGGGTCGCAGCTCCCCGGCCTGGGCCAGTACCTCTCGAGCGCGACGCGCCTGCCGGCCACGGTGGGGCAGCCGCTGTCGACGCTCAAGCACGACAAGGCGTCGGGCGTCGACCGGGCGCTCCTCGAGAACCAGCACGCGATCGCCCTCCCGCTGGGCCTGGCGTTCGGAGCAGCAGCATGACCTCCCTCCTCGAACGGACGCGCAAGCCGGGCGGCGGCGCGGTGGTCATCCCGCCGCTCCCGCAGGTCAACCTGCTGCCCGCCAACATCTCGGACAAGCGGGCGCTTGGTCGTCTCAAGCGGATGCTCGGCTACGGCCTGCTCGCGGTCGTGATCGTGATGGGCGGCGTGTACTTCCTCGCCAACCAGCAGCTCTCGAGCCAGCAGGACCGGCTCTCCGACGCCCAGGACAAGTCGACGGAGCTGCTCAAGCAGCAGGCGCAGTACCAGGAGGCGCCGAAGGTGCTGGCCCAGGTCACGCTCCTGAGCGGCGCGCAGGCGCTGGGCTTCTCGACCGACGTGACGTGGTCGGGGTACCTCAACGCCGTCGCGGCGGTGCTCCCGGACGGCGTCCAGATCTCGACCCTGTCGATGAACGTCGCGACCCCGATGGTGCTCCCCGCGGACCCGACGAACCCGTTGCAGCAGCCCAGCATCGGCTCGCTGACGTTCCAGGCCAAGAGCAAGGACATGATCACCACCGCGGGCTGGGCCGACGCGCTCGACAAGGTGCCGGGGTTCGGTGATGCGTGGGTCTCGAACGTGACCGTAGGCGAGGATCCGACGTCGAAGGACGCCTATTACACCGTGCAGGCGACGGTTCAGGTGCGTGACACCGCACTGAGCGGCCGATTCGCGCTGGACAAGGGGGAGTGACGATGGAGTCGAAGAAGACCACCTGGGTCGCCGGCACCGTGCTGGTCGGCGTCGTCATCGCTGCGCTGGCCTGGTTCGTGCTCATCACACCTCTGCGGGACCAGACCGCTACCGCGTCAGCGGACGCGGACGCCGCGGAGCAGCACAACGTCAAGCTCGCGGCCCAGCTCGCCGTGCTGAAGCAGCAGACCGCACATCTTCCCGAGTACAAGAAGCAACGTGACGCGCTGCGCGTGACGCTTCCCGCCCAGGCGGACCTGACGGACTACCTTCGTTCGCTCGATGCGATCGCCGAGGACGCGGGTGTGACGATCACCGACACGACGGCGAACCCCCCGACCGACGTGGTAGTCGCGACTCCCGCCCCGACTGCCACGCCTACGGCTGCGGCCTCGGACTCCAAGGACAGCGACGGGGCGAAGTCGGATGCCGACAAGAGTCGCGAGCAGAGCGACGAGGCGACCAAGGCAACCACGAGCGCGGCGAGCAGTGGATCCAAGAACGCAGGCCCTGTGGAGGTGCAGATCCCCGGGTTCGTCGCGATGCCGTTCGACATCACGGTGGTCGGTAACCCGAAGGACGTGGACACGTTCGTCGCCAAGCTCCAGCAGGGTGACCCGCGCCCGTTCCTCGTCATCGCGATGACGGGAACCGGGCAGCAGCAGGAGGAAGCGACCGGCGGCCACCCGGCCACCAAGGACGGCGACCTGGAGATGACCGTCTCCGGCTACGTCTACGTCCTGAAGGACGCCGCGACCGCGGTCGACGACGCCAAGAGTGACGACGGCTCGGGCTCGCTGCCCAAGTGGAACGGTTCGGGTACGCCCTGGACAGGTACCAAGGGCTGATCGCCGATCGTACGAAGAGCCGGGTCCCATGGGCCCGGCTCTTCGTCTGCCCGCCGACTGAGCACGTGGCCCGGGCGTGCGAACGACATGGAAAGATCGGCTGCATGCTGCGCTGGTTGACCTCTGGTGAGTCCCACGGCCCCGCACTCGTCGGCATCCTCGAGGGGGTGCCCGCCGGTGTCGAGATCACGACGGCCGACGTGCAGTCCGCGCTCGCGCGCCGGCGGCTCGGGTACGGTCGCGGCGCCCGGATGAAGTTCGAGCAGGACGAGGTGCGCCTGCTCGGCGGCGTGCGGCACGGGCTGACCCAGGGCGGCCCGGTCGCGATCGAGATCGGCAACACCGAGTGGCCCAAGTGGGTCGGGGTGATGTCCGCCGACCCGCTCGACGACACCGCGGTGCTGCAGCGCGCGCGCAACGCGCCGCTCACGCGTCCCCGCCCCGGCCACGCCGACCTCGTCGGCATGCGCAAGTACGACTTCGACGACGCGCGACCGGTGCTCGAGCGCGCGTCGGCGCGCGAGACCGCGACGCGCGTCGCGCTCGGCACCGTCGCCGCGCACCTCCTGGAGCAGGTGGCAGGGATCGAGCTCGTCTCGCACGTCGTCGGCATCGGTCCGGTCGAGGTCCCGGACGACGCACCGCTGCCCACGCCGACCGACGTCGCGTCGCTCGACGCCGACCCGGTCCGCTGCCTGCACGCGGAGACGTCGGCCGCGATGGTCGCGGAGATCGACGAGTGCCACAAGGACGGGGACACGCTCGGCGGCGTCGTCGAGGTCCTCGCGTACGGCGTGCCGTCCGGGCTCGGCTCGTACGTGCACGGGGACCGCCGGCTCGACGCGCGGCTCGCGGGTGCGCTGATGGGCATCCAGGCGATCAAGGGAGTGGAGGTCGGCGACGGCTTCCGGACCGCTCGGCGCCGGGGGTCGGCGGCGCACGACGAGATCGTGCGTGGACCTGACGGCCGGATCGTCCGGGAGACGAACCGTGCGGGCGGCCTGGAGGGCGGGATGACCAACGGCGAGATCCTGCGCGTGCGCGCCGCGATGAAGCCGATCTCGACGGTGCCGCGCGCGCTGCGGACCATCGACACCTCGACGGGCGAGGAGGCCAAGGCGCAGCACCAGCGGTCGGACGTGTGCGCCGTGCCGCCCGCGGCGGTCGTCGCCGAGGCGATGGTCGCGCTGGTCCTCGCGGACGCGCTGCTCGAGAAGACCGGCGGCGACTCGGTCGGCGAGGTGCGGCGCAACCTCGCGGGGTACCTCGCCGGCATCCCCGAGCTCTTGCGCTGACCGCTGGCGAACGCACGCGGGCCCGGCACCTTCTCAGGTGCCGGGCCCGCGTCGTACCAGGCTCTACTTGGCCGTGAAGCTCACCTTCGAGCTCGCGGTTCCCGTGCCGACGGCGTTCTTCGCGACGACCCGCACGTAGTACCTCTTGCCCTTCTTCGCCTTGGTCCACGTGGCGCTCGTGGCCGACTTCGACGCGGACTTGGCGGTCTTCCAGGACGTGCCGTTGGTCGAGTACTGGACGGTGTAACCGGTGATCACGGACCCGTTCGACGACGGCTTCTTCCAGGAGACCTTCGCCTTGCCCTTCGACACCGTGACCTTGACGGACGTGGGCGCCTTGGGCTTGCCCGCCGGCGTCACGGACACGGCGCCGGACGCGACGCCGTCCCCGGCGGACGTCCGCGCCGTCACCCGGACCTGGTAGGCCGTCCCGTTGGTCAGGCCGCTCAGCGTCGCCGAGCGCGTCGACGACGAGGTCGTGGTCGCCTGGGTCCACGCGCTCCACTTCTTCGAGGACGACGAGTACTGACGTCGCTCGACCCGGTATCCCTGGAGCGTCGACCCACCCGCGCTGGACGGTGCCGACCACGTCACGCTCGCCTTGCCGTCACCGCGCTTCGCTGCGACCGAGCGCGGTGCGCTCGCCTGGCCGTAGCTCACCTGGTCGACCGTCGCGGGCAGGCCCGTTCCGGCCGCGCTCGTGGCGGTGACCTCGACGCGGTACGTCGCCTGGCCCAGGCCGGTGATGGTGTAGCTCCGCGTGGTGGCCGAGAGGCTGCGAGTGGTCCAGGTGGTCGCGGACGTCGGGCGCCACCGGATGGTGTACGCCGTCACCGGGAGCTTCGACGAGGCCGAGCCCCACGAGACCGCCAGCTGCTTGAGGCCGGAGGTCGCGCGGACGCTGGACGGCGCGTTCGGCGGTCCGGCGGTCGTGACGGTGCGCGTCGTGGACCAGCCGCCCTGGCCTTCCGAGTTCTTGGCCGCGACCGCGACCTCGTACGTCGTCCCGACGTTCAGCCCGGTGAGCGTCAGGCTCGTGCCCGTGACGTCGCGCGAGGCCCACGCCTGCTCGGGGGCGGTCTGCGGCCGGAACCGCACGACGTACGTCGGTGCGGTGGTCGTCCCCGCAGCGGCGCCGGTGAGGGCGGTCCACGTCGCAGTGAGTCCCGTGCCGGAGACGGTGGGCGTCGCCAAGGACGGGATCCCCGGCGGAGTACGGACGGACAGGGTGCCCGTCGCGGACGCCGCGAGGACCGGGCGCGTCGACGACGTCGTACGCACCTCCGGGACGGCGCGGACGTCGAAGAGGTACGCGGTGCCGTACGCGAGTGCGCCCGTGGGGACGTGGCTCAGTGCGCTCGTCTCGACCGCGGTCGCGGTGGCCAGACCCTTGCTCGCCTCGGCGACCCGGACGAGGTAGCGCGACGCTCCCGGCACCGGGTCCCACGCGATCGTGGGGGCGGACGACGACACGTCGGTCAGCGCGGCCGGACGCAGGGTGACGGTCGACTGGGAGACGCTGAGCGTGCTCGTCGGGCTCGCGTAGGTGACGTTGCCCGAACGGTCCTTGGCCGTGACCGACCACGTGTACGTCTTGCCCGGGACGAGCCCCTGGACGGAGACGGCCCGTGCGGTCGTGGCCGGGATCGTCGGGAACGACGCGCCCGACGTGTCACGCACCGTGACGGTGTACGACGCCGCGCTGACGGGGCTGGACCAGGACAGCAGCGCGGACGTGCCGTCTGCGCTGAGCTGCTGGGTGAGGTCGGTCGGGGTCAGGCGCCCCATCGAGAACGGGACGCGGGCCGACAGCGGGCCCGAGTTGCCCGCGGCGTCGAGGACGTCCCAGGCGAACTCGTAGTCGCCCTGCTCGAGCGCCGTCGCCGTGAACGTCTTGGTGCTCGAGGAGAACGAGAAGGACTTCGCGGCGACGGTGCTCGGCTGGTCCACGCGCAGCTTCGCGTACGCGGACGACGACCCGGACTTGAACACCTGGACCTCGTAGCCGCGGTTCGCACCGCCCAGCTGCGTGCGAGGCGTGCTGGTCATCGACAGCAGCGGCACGTTGCCCTGGTACGTGACGACGCCCGCGGCCGGGGACGTCGCGGTGCGCTGCCACTGGATGATGCCCTTGCCGCGGGTGGACAGCTCGAGCCACTCCGTGTCGTTGACGACGGCCGGCGTCACCTCGGCGGTGTACGCGTCGGTCGACACGTTGGTGTTGTTGGCGACGAACACGCCGGTGGAACGGATCATCGGGGTCGTCGTCCGGAGCTCGGCGACCTGCGACGACTTGTCGGCGTCGGCGTACAGGCGCACCACGTACCCGTTCGCACCCGTCACGGGTGCCCAGGACAGCAGCGGGCTGGCGTCCGACGTGCGCTGGTAGCCGCCGCCGAGCACGGACCCGGCGACGGGGTCGACCACGACGTCTTGCGTGCTCGTGCGCGTCGCCGCGCCGACCCGGAAGTAGTGGTCGACCGAGACCGTCGTCGACTGGACATCGCTGTTCGAGGGGTTCGAGCTCTGATAGGTCGACGTCTTCGACGCCGACATGTTCACCGCGACCACCTTGGCGATGTAGATGCCGGCGTCGCTGTCCAGAGCGTCTCCTGGCGCGATCTTGGCGGCGGCGTCGGTGGTCCAGAGGCACTCGGCCGAGTTGCTGAGCGACTGCGTGCTGTTACCGGTCGCGGTCGACTTCGCGACGATCGTCGCCGACGTCGAGGCCGTCTTGCACGTGACCGGTGCCTGGCCGTTCTTGTTGACCGTCACCTGGTAGTACGTCGTGCGGGGGACCGGGGTCCACGACAGCTGGAACTGGTCGAAGGGCAGCACCGTGGCACCTTCGACCGTGGTGCCGATGTTCGTGAACGAGGGCCGTGCCGTGCTCTCGTCGGTGTCGAGCACCGAAGCCTCGCTCATGCTCATGCGCTTCGCGACCTGCGAGATGCCCGACGGCTCGCCGGCCAGTCCGTTGACGTCGTAGGCCGTGACCCGCCAGTAGTAGGTGCGGTTGACGACGACGTCGGTCGGGACGAAGACGGTGCCGGAGACGGTGCTGCGCAGGACGACCGTGTCGTCGGTGAACTCCGGCGACGACGCGAGCTCGACGAGGTACTCCTTCGCGCCCGTCACGGGCGTCCAGCGGAACTCGAGGTCGTTCGCGAACGCGCCGTTCGCGGGAGACAGGAGCGTCGGCCGCGACACGCCCGACGGCCACACCACCGTGAAGGAGCGGTCCGCCGTCGCGTGCCCGGGCGCGTCCGTGCTCGACGAGGTGGTCGCGAAGAACGGCTGCACGGACCACTGGTAGTCGCCAGGGGCGAGCGACGCGGGCGTGTACGACGTGCTCGTGACGGTCACCGAGGTGCGGGTCGGCTGGCCGGCGACCCCGTACTGGAGGAGGTACTTGGTCGCGCCCGGCAGCGTGGACCACGACATGGTCACGGGGGCCGGGTACGAGATGACCGCGTCGGCCTCGGGGGAGACCAGGGCGGGCACGGGGGCCGAGTCGCGCTCGAACGAGTAGACCGTGGCGTCGACGGCATTGGCCCCGACTCCCTGCGGCACCACACGCCAGTAGAGCGTCTGTGCGTCGGTGGCACCCCATGAACGGGTCGTCGGCACCCAGCGCAGCGCGCGGGTGGTGGTCGAGTCGACGAGCGCGGCGCCCTCGAACGACGACAGCGACGTCGACACCTGCACCGTGTACGAGGTCGCACCGGGCACGCGCAGCCACGCGAGCTGGACGTCGTCGTCGCCGATCTCGGCGTGCGTGGCGGAGACGTCGATCTGCGCGACCTCGGCCGCGGCCGCGGCGGGGATCCCGGAGATCGCGGCCAGGCCCAGCCCCACGGCGAGCGCCGTCGTCGCCGCGGTGAGTCGTCGTAGCTTCATCGAGTGGTTCCCCCAGCGCAGACCGGTCAGCTGACTCCCGTCAGTCGGCACGCGGGGGTGCGGACATGAGCCGCTCGCGATGATTCGCCCGAATGGCGCTGATGGACGTGCCGTCCAGGGACGGTGGACGCGCGACTAAGGTTCGGGTCGTGCCCGTCACCGCCCCCCGCATCGTCCTCGTCGGCCCTCCGGGCGCCGGCAAGACCACGGTCGCCGCCGCCCTCGCCGAGCGCTGGCACCTCGAGACGCGGGACACCGACGCCGACGTCGAGAGCGCCGCGGGCAAGCCCATCGCCGAGATCTTCGTCGACGACGGCGAGCCGCACTTCCGCGAGCTCGAGCGTGACGCGGTCGCTGCGGCGGTCGCCGAGCACGACGGCGTCCTCGCGCTCGGCGGCGGCGCGGTGCTGCGCGAGGAGACGCAGGCCGTGCTCGCCGGGTACCGGGAGAACGGGGGAGTCGTCGTCTTCCTCGACGTGTCGCTCGCGCACGCCGCACCGCGCGTGGGTCTGAACCAGGCGCGTCCGCTCCTGCTGGGCAACCCGCGTGCGCGCTGGCAGGCGCTCATGGAGGAGCGTCGGCCGGTGTACGAGGCGGTCGCGACGGTGCACGTGCTGACCGACGGGCGTACGCCGGCCGAGGTGGCCGAGACGATCGAGATCGAGCTGGCCGCGCTGCGCGTGGCGAGCGTGGAGGGTGACGAGTGACGACGACCGTGCACGTGGGCGGCGGGCAGCCGTACGACGTCCTCATCGGCCACAACCTGCTCGGCGAGCTGCCGGCGCTCGTCGGGGATGCCCGGCGCGTGCTCGTCGTGCACCCCGCGGCCCTGGCGACCACGGCGGACACCGTGATCGAGGACCTGCGCGCGCAGGGTTACGAGGCGTTCGGCGCCGAGGTCCCGGACGCCGAGGAGGCGAAGACCGCCCAGGTGGCCGCGTTCCTGTGGGGTGTGCTGGGCCAGGCCGACTTCACGCGGTCCGACGCGGTCGTCGCGGTCGGCGGCGGCGCGACGACCGACCTCGGAGGGTTCGTCGCGGCGACGTGGCTGCGCGGGATCAAGGTCGTGCAGGTGCCGACGACGCTGCTCGCGATGGTCGACGCCGCGGTCGGTGGCAAGACGGGGATCAACACCGCGGAGGGCAAGAACCTCGTCGGTGCGTTCCATCCGCCCGCAGGCGTGCTGTGCGACCTCGCCGCGCTCGCCAGCATGTCGCCGCACGACTTCGTCGCCGGGCTCGCCGAGGTCGTCAAGTGCGGCTTCATCGCCGATCCCGTGATCCTCGACCTCGTCGAGGCGAACGTCGAGCTGCTGCGCGACCCGGTCGCCGCGAGCGGCTCCGACGTGCTGCTCGAGCTCGTCGAGCGGGCCGTCGCGGTCAAGGCACGCGTCGTGAGCGAGGACCTCAAGGAGTCCGGGCTGCGCGAGATCCTCAACTACGGGCACACGTTCGCGCATGCGGTCGAGCACGTCGAGCGCTACCAGTGGCGTCACGGCGCGGCGGTGTCGGTGGGCATGGTCTACGTCGCGGAGCTGGCGCGGCTGGCCGGGCGGCTCGATGACGACGTCGTCGCACGCCACCGCTCGGTGCTGAGCTCGCTCGGGCTGCCGACGACCTACCGTGGTGACCGGTGGGAGCGCCTGCTCACGGCGATGCGGCGCGACAAGAAGACGCGCGGGGACCTGCTGCGGTTCGTCGTGCTCGAGGGCATCGGCCGACCGGCGCGCCTCGAGGGTCCGGACCCGACCCTGCTCGTCGCCGCGTACGCCGAGGTGAGCGCGGACGCGCCCCGCGGGGTCGCGCTGTAGACCACTACGCTGCCGCCATGACGCGTGCGCTGGTGCTCAACGGCCCCAACCTGGGCCGGCTCGGCTCCCGCGAGCCCGAGGTCTACGGCTCGGCGGACCACGACGACCTCGTCGCCGCGGTCTCGCGCTGGGCCGACGAGCTCGGGATCGACGTCGAGGTGCGTCAGACCGACGACGAGTCGCAGCTGGTCGGCTGGCTGCACGAGGCCGTCGACGCCCGCGCGCACGTGGTGCTCAACCCGGCGGCGTTCACGCACTACTCCTACGCGCTGCGTGACGCGGCGGCCCAGGTGACGCACGCTGGCCTGACCCTCGTCGAGGTCCACATCAGCAACCCGTACGCGCGCGAGGAGTTCCGGCACCGCAGCGTGATCGGGCCCATCGCGACGGGGACCGTCGCAGGATTCGGCGTCGACTCCTACCGTCTCGCGCTGCAGGCGGTCGCCGCACGCGCCTGAGGTCACGCCGCAGGTCACGCCGCAGGTCACGGAACGCTTGCGCGACACGCCACCGGGTCGCGTCCGATCGACAGGATCGTTGCGTACCCTGCCGCCGCGGGCGCATCGCGCCGGGCCTGGCCCGGACGCGCGCGGTGGGCCCGCTGTCCGACCGTCGCCGACCCGTGAGGGACGTCCAGCGCGCATGGCTGTGCTCACCCCGCCGCCGCCGACGCGCACCAGCACGCGCCCGCCCGGCCCGGCCGCGACGCGCATCGAGCCGCGGCCCGGCTCGGTCACGACGCAGCGCAGCACGCACGCGCGCCGCCGTCGTGGTCGGTTCGCACGCCTCGTCGCGCGGGTCGTCGCGAGCATCGCCGCCGTCGTCGCCATGTCGGTGTGCGTGGTGCTCCTCACGACGCCCACGCCGCCGCTGCCCGCACCGTCCGCGCCCGGGGCGATCGCGGTGAGCCACCACTCGTTCGGCCTGACGTGGACGGCGGTGCCTGGTGCGACCAGCTACCGCGTGCGCGTCGCCACCGACCCGGCGATGTCCCGCGTGGTGTGGCAGGCGCCGGCCGTGAGCGGGACGCTCGCCGTCGTCGCGGGGCCCCACGTCTACGAGCACACGGACTACTACGCCTCGGTCCAGGCCGTCGCGGGAAGCAACGTCAGCACCGCGAGCGAGGCCGCCCACGTGCAGACGGGGTGGCAGTCGCCCGGGCCCGTCACGGGGACCACCACCGACCACGTCGACGTCACGGGCTTCACGCTGCACTGGTCCGCGGCCCCGCTCGCGGACCGCTACCTCGTGACGGTGCGGGCGGGCGACGAGGTGGTGACCGAGCAGATGGTCCGCGGGCTGTCGCTGCGCGTCGCCGCCCGAGACGGTCGCGCGTACACCGCGACGGTCCTGCCCGCCCGGCGCACACTCACCGGACCGGCGGGGAGCGCGAAGGTCACGACCCCGGTGAAGAAGGTCGGCAAGCCCGGCAAGCCGTTCGTCGAGCCGGTCTCGACGAGCTCGCTCGACGTTCGCTGGGGGGCCGCGACGGACGCGACGGGGTACAGCGTGCAGCTCCTCGCCACCCCGAAGGGCAAGCCGGTCGCGACGGCGACGTCGAGCAAGCCGGAGGTGACGCTGCAGCACGTCGACCGCGCCAAGCTGGGCTCGGTGTTCTGGGTGCGGATCACGTCGAACCGATTCGGGCTCAGCACCGCTCGCTCGAAGCCGGTGCCGACGACGCTCCTGCCCGGTACCCCCGGACGTTCGCGGTCGTTCACCGCGACGTTCGCGTCGTACAACCTGCTCAAGCCGAGCGAGACCGACGCGGAGAAGCGGTCGTGGCAGAAGCGGTACGCCGTCGCCGGGGCCGCGCTGCGCGGCGTCGACGTCGCCGGGCTGCAGGAGACGCCGTGGAAGAAGTTCAACGGCAAGCGGCCCGTCCAGGTGGTCGCGAAGAAGGCGGGCCTCGTCGTCGCCAAGCACCCGCACAGCAGCAAGCCGTGCACCACGACGAGCGAGCCGATCCTGTACCGCGCCTCGAAGTTCACCGTGGTGCACTGCGGGGTCGACCAGCTCGCGACCAAGGGACCGAAGCGGTACGCGTCGTGGGCGCTGCTCAAGGAGCGCGAGAGCGGCCGGACCGTCCTGGTGACCAGCGCGCACCTCGTCGCGTACGCGGGCACGTCGTCGAGCCGTACGCCCGCCGTGCAGAAGCAGCGAGCCGTCCAGGCGAAGCGGCTCGTCAAGGCCATCGCGAAGCACAACGCGCACGAGTCGCCCGTCGTCGTGCTGGGTGACCTGAACACGTACCCGAACCGGGCGACCGTCACCCCGCTGGACGTCCTCGCGAGCGCGGGCTACGCACCCTCGGAGATGACCGCACCGCAGCGCACCGACGCCCAGTACGCGTCGTTCCACGGGTTCCAGACGGCGCGGACGACGGGACAGCACTTCGACCAGGTCATCGTCGACGGGCGCTCCGTCGTGGAGGCCTATGCGGTGAAGGTCACCGACCCCGCACGAGCGCCGTCCGACCACTTCCAGGTGCGCGCGAAGATCGCCGTGCACTGACCCGACGGGACGCTGGTGGGGTCCGCCCGGCATGATCGTCCTCGGGTCTGACGAGGGGAGCCCGACGATGGTCGTCGCCGTCCTAGGAGTACTGGCCGTGGTGGCCGTGAACGCTTTCGCGCGCAAGGTGGGTGTCGTCGCGCCGCTCGCGCTCGTCGCCGTCGGCATCGCCGCGAGCTGGCTGCCGATCGCCGACGGGTTCCACCTCGATCCCGAGTGGATCCTCGCGGGCGTGCTGCCGCCCCTGCTCTACTCGGCCGCCGTGTCGATGCCGACCATGGAGTTCCGGCGCGACTTCGGCACCATCGGCGGGCTGTCGGTGACGCTCGTCGTCATCACCTCCGTGGTGCTCGGGCTGATCTTCTCGTGGCTCGTCCCGGGCGTGGGGCTCGCGATGGGCATCGCGCTCGGGGCGGTCATCAGCCCGACCGACGCGGTCGCAACCGGCATCGTCAAACGGCTCGGCGCGACGCCACGCGTGGTCACGGTGCTGGAGGGGGAGAGCCTGCTCAACGACGCGTCGGCGCTGGTGATCCTGCGCTCCGCCATCGTCGCGGTGGGGGCCTCGGTGTCGCTCGGGCACGTGGCGCTCGACTTCGGCCGGTCCGTCGTGATCGCCGTGCTCGTCGGGCTCGTGGTCGGGTACGCGAACCTGCGTGCCCGGGGTGCTCTCAAGGACACGGCATCGTCCACCGCGATCTCGTTCGTCGTGCCGTTCGTCGCGTCGGTCCCGGCCGAGCACCTCGGCGCATCGGGCCTGGTCGCGGCCGTCACCGCGGGGCTCGTCACCGGGCAGGGGTCCGCGCGCTACCTGCGGGCCCAGCAGCGCCTCGCCGAGACGTCCAACTGGTCCACGATCGAGCTCCTCCTCGAGGGGGGCGTCTTCCTCACGATGGGGCTGCAGCTGTCCGGGCTGCTGGACGACGTGCGAGAGGCCCACGACTCGGCGTGGACCGCGGTCTGGCTCGGAGCGCTGGCGATCCTCGTGACGATCGTGCTGCGCACCGGGTACGTCGCCGCGGTCCTGTGGTCGGCCCGCCACCAGCTGGACCCCGACGAGGAGAAGGAGCGGCTGGCGGTCGCCTCCGAGCGCATCGCCGAGCGGACCCGCCGGCAGCGGCTCGCGTCCGAGGGCCGTGGCGCCGACCGCGCCCGGAGGTCCCAGGAGACGTGGGCGTTGCGCGTGACGCGCCGGGTCGCCGACATCGACTACCTCGCACGGTCCCCGTTGCGACGCCGCGAGGGGGCCGTCCTCGTGTGGGCCGGGATGCGTGGGGCGGTGACGGTCGCAGCCGCGCAGACCCTGCCCGAGAGCGACGTGCGCGACCTGCTCGTCCTGGTCGCGTTCGTCGCGGCCGCGGGCAGCCTCCTCGTGCAGGGCGGCACTCTCGGCTGGCTGGTCCGGTCGCTCGACCTCGGGGGAGCACCGCAGGACGCGGAGGACGACGAGCGCGCGCGCCTGCTCGACGCGATGGCGGGTGCGACGCTGCGCGTCGTCGACGACCCCGACCTGCGCCGCTCCGACGGCACGCCGTTCGACGCCGAGGTGCTCGCTCGCACGCGCGCCCGGGCCGTGCGGCGCGACGAGGACGACCCGCGCGACACGCGGGCGCTGTCCGACGAGCTCCTGGAGCTCAGGCTGCGGATCATCGACGCACAGCGCGACATCCTCCTGGAGGCGCGCAGCACCGGGACGTTCAGCTCGGCCGCGCTCTCGTCGGCGCTCGACGTGCTCGACGCCGACCAGATCAGCGCGGAGCTCAAGGGCGGGCGCCGGGGCGACGAGCGCTGAGGATCATGCGGGCTGCGCGGAGTCCAGCGTGCCGCGCGGGACCACCTCGATCGTGACCGCGGCCTGCGCGCCGAGCAGGCCGCGCGCCGCCTCCGGCAGCGGGACGCGCACGCGCCAGTGCCTCGGCTCGGGTTCGTCGTCCTGCAGCGGGGGGTCGTGCGCCGGGTCGGGGGACCAGTCCCGGATCGCGCCGCCCAGGGTCGAGGACCACACGCCCCACGTCGCGGGTGCACCACCGGCGTCGGCGCCGATGTCGACCACCAGCACGTCCTGCCAGTCCGCGGTCTGCTCGAGGTGGTCGAGGAACGAGAGGAGCCCCTGCTTCTTGCGCAGCGACAGCAGCCGCAGGCTCAGCACGTGGCGCATCGTCGCGGCGCGCGCCCCGGTCGTGGGGTCGGGCGGCCGCGTCGCCTGCGACGACAGGAACGTGCGCAGCAGCGGGACGGGCGTGCCGGCCGAGTCGGGGGTCGTCGCGGGATCCTGCACGCGCTCGATCTGGACGGGGCACAGGTGCGCCGTGCTCTGCTCGTGCAGCACGACCGGCAGGCCGCGGATCGAGAGCGCGACCTCGAGCTGCCAGTCGGTGCCGTCCTCGGGCGTCCCCGGGAGCCGCAGGTCGGTCAGCGTCGCGGTGACCTGCAGGTCGCCGAACAGGAACCTGCGCAGGTTCTGGTAGCCCTCCTCGGAGTTGACGATGCCGAACCGCCCCGAGTGGCTGCGGTGCACGAACGCACGCGGCGTGCCGCGGACGTAGGCGTCGTCGATCTGCACCAGGCCGTCGCTGCGTGAACCGACCGCACGGGCGGACAGGCCCATCGCGACGTCGTAGTCCTGGGCGTCGGTGCCGACGAGGCAGAACAGCCGGTCGTGCGGAAAGCCGCCCTCGGGCATGACCGTCGCGTCGAAGTCGCCAGACGGGACGGGCACGGTCGTCGGCGTCAGGTACTCCTTCATGCGTGCCGGGCCGAAGATGTCCGCGCCCGCGACGCCTGTGAGATCACGCAGCTTCTCGAGCAGCCCGCCGCCGATCGCGAACTCGATCCCGCCGTGCGGTGTGGCGTACGTGAACACCCGGTCGACGAGCGCGGTCGCCGCGTCGAGCGAGCCTCCGATCCGCTCGGCGTCCGGGACCGCGCGCTGGATCATCGAGCGCACGACGAGGCCGCCCATCGAGTGCGCCACGAGGAACACGCGCGGAGCGCCGGTCTGCCTGCGCACCAGCTGGACGAGGTCCAGCAGCGACGACGCCGCGCGCTCGATCGAGAACGGGTTGGGGTCCTTGGTGAGGTGCGGCGCGAACTCGTCGTAGAAGCGGTGCACCCAGATCGTCGCGGCCGGGACCGACCCGGTCTCCTGGTCTGCCAGGTAGGCCGCCTGGTTGCCGTGCACGAGCAGCTGGTAGCCGTGGTCCTGCATGAGGCGGATCAGCGGGCTCTCGAACTGGTGGAACGCGGGCCGGTCGGCACCGTCGACGCGTACCTGCACCGAGCCCTCGTTGAACCCGTAGAAGGGGTCGGCGACCGCGCTGTCGATGCCCGACGGCCCGCCCGCGAAGCCGCGCACGTAGACGACCGGCAGCCGGCCGTCACCGGGATAGGTCACGGGATCCTCCTTCGTCGGCGGGACATCCGGAAGGACCGGGTGAGCCCGCTCCTGATACGACGAAGGGGCCGGCGCACCGTACGGTGCGCCGGCCCCTCGTGCGGAGCAGGGGAGGCTACTTGTGCGTCTTCACCGTGATCGACGCCGACGCCGCCGACTGGAGCTTGCTCGTCGCCGGGACGTACAGACGCCACGTGCCGGTCTTGGCGACCTTGACCTTCGCGGACCAGTGGCCCTTGCTGCCGACCTTGACCGCCTTGACGGTCTTCCAGGTCTTCGAGCCCTTGGCCTTGAACTGGACCTTGGCCTTCGTGCCCTTCGGGGCCGCGGTGTACTTGTAGTAGGTCTTCGACGAGGCCTTCTGGTACGTCACGGTGCCCGAGAGCGTGGTGGTCTTGTTCTTCTTGACGCTCGTCGACGAGGCCTTCACCTTGGTCGCGCGGACGTCGCTCTGGATGTTGCCGGTCGCCGTCACCTTGATCGTGGTGTTGATCTCGAGGGACGGGTCGACCGTGTAGCGGTACGCGCGGACCTCGGCCTTGACCTTGCACGCGCCCGAGGCCACGTACACACCGGGGACGAAGCCCTTGCTCTTCTTGGTCTTGACGTCGAACGGCCACACGACGGTGTCCGAGCCCTCGGTCGTCGACACGCTGGTGTAGCCCTTGCACGACGGGCTGCCGGTGATGGTGAGCGACGCGTACCAGCGCGTCGGGACCGCGGTGCCGTTCGAGTCGGTCACCGGCGCGGGCGTGACGACCTTGAGCTGCAGGAACTTCTTGTCCTTGATGTGCCCCGGCTTGTTCTTGACGTCGTGCACGACGAGCGTCGCGGTGACGCCCTGGCTCTTGCGGACGACCTTCTGCGAGGCGTCGGCGGTCGTGGCCGCGAGGCCGAGACCGAGGGTCGCCGCGACGGTGGCGGCAAGGAGGCGGGCAGGCATGCGCATGGAGGATTCCCCTGGAGTTGTGCGGAAAGACCTCCGGTTCATACCAGACGCACAGGTTCGTCGGTTGCCCGACACACCAGGTGAGACGTCGGATTCGCCCGTTCAGCCCAGACGGCGACGGCGGGGACGAAGACGCACGTTCGGGAGCTCGGGCGCGGGGATCCGGTCGCCGCCGTGGCCGTCGACCACGCCGAACCGCTCGGCGGACCGCGTGGACTCCCAGTCGGCCCGGGCCTGGGCGACCTCGGCATGCGTCCGGCCGACGAAGTTCCACCACATCACCACGTCGTGCTCGAACGGCGCCCCGCCGAGGAGCAGGAGGCGGGCGGGGACGTCTGAGCGGACCGAGATCGCCGCCCGGCCCGTGCCGAGGTGCAGGAGCGGGCCCGGCACCACCCACCGCGGCAGGTCCATGACCTGATGGAACGCGGCGGGGCCCTGTGCTGCGCCGTCGGGCAGCGCTGCCCACAGCTGGACCGCGTGCAGCTCGTCGTCCCCGGTGGAGAGCTCGGAGTGCGAGACGCCCCGGCCGACCGTCATGAGGTCGAGCTGCCCGGGCAGCACCACGACGTCCGAGCCCACGCTGTCGCGATGCCGGATCGCACCGCTCACGGCCACGTCACGGTCTGCAGACCGGTGTGCGGGTGCGGGAGCACGCGCATGTCGACGCGCTGAGGGCCGATCTCGTCGACGAAGCACCGGGCCCCGACCATCGGCAGGTCGCGGTGGGGGAGCGTGCGACGCACGCGCATCGCCCTGACGCCTCCGAGCGGCACGTCACGCGGCTCGAGCAGCTCGAGCACCGGGCCGCGGTCGGCCGGCGCGCAGAGCACCGGCGACGGGCGCTCGTCGAGGTTGGTCATGCACCCACTGTGCCGTACCTGCCACACCCGCCACGCAGCGGCGGCGTACCGTCGGGAGCATGTGCCGCAACATCACCACGCTGCGAGGCCTCGAGCCCGCCGCGTCGCCCGAGGAGATCGAGGCCGCCGCGCGCCAGTACGTCCGCAAGGTCACCGGCGTGCAGCAGCTCACCGACCGCACGCGGGACGTCTTCGAGGACGCCGTCGCACAGGTCGCCGCAGCGACGGTCGCGGTCCTGGCGGGCCTGCCCGAGCGGCGCACGCCGCCCGCGACGGTGCCCCCGCTGCGTCGCGCCGAGGTGCAGGAACGGATCGCGGCGCGCATCGCGGCGCGCGAGGAGCACGAGCGCATGCACGAGCAGGGAGTCGTGCACGTGCACCACGACGACGGGACCGTGCCGGTCTGACGTGCGCGTCGGACCGGCCGGGCGCTGGCTCAGGCGCGCGAGGCGTCGCTCGCCTCGTCGGCGAGCTGGTCCAGCTCGAACGCCTCGTCCCACGTGCCGCCGAGGCTCGGCATCATGGTCCGCAGCTGGGGCTGCCAGCCCTGCACGCGGTCCGGGAAGCAGCGCTCGACGAGGTCGAGCATCGTCGCCACCGCGGTCGACGCACCCGGCGAGGCGCCGAGCAGCCCGGCGATCGTGCCGTCGGCCGACGTGACGAGCTCGGTACCGAACTCGAGCACGCCGCCGCCCTTGCCCTTCTTGATGACCTGCACGCGTTGACCGGCGGTGATGAGCTCCCAGTCCCGCGGGTGCGCGGTCGGCATGAACGCGCGCAGCGTCCGCAGCCGGTCCGTGGGCGAGGCGGTGACCTCGCCGATCAGGTACTTGAGCAGGTCGAGGTTCTTCAGACCCACGGCCATCATCGGCACGAGGTTGCCGGGCCGGATCGACCGTGCGAGGTCGAGCCACGAGCCGTGCTTGAGGAACTTCATGCTCCAGCCGGCGTACGGGCCGAACAGCAGGGCGGTGCCGCCGTCGACGACGCGCGTGTCCAGGTGCGGGACCGACATCGGGGGCGCACCGATGTCCGCCTTGCCGTAGACCTTCGCCTGGTGCTGCGCGACGAGCTCGGGGTTGGTGGTGCGCAGGAACTGGCCGCTGATCGGGAAGCCGCCATAGCCCTTGGCCTCCTTGATCCCCGAGCGTTGGAGCAGCCGCAGCGCGCCGCCGCCCGCGCCGATGAAGACGAAGCGTGCGTCGAGCCTGCGGGCGCGGCCGTACCCGTTCCAGCGACGGTCCTTGACCGTGACGCGCCAGGTGCCGTCGCGGCGCTGCTTGAGCCGCGTGACCTCGCTCTCGAGGTGCAGCGCGGCGCCGCGCGCCACCGTGTCGGCGACCATCGAGCGCGTGAGGGCGCCGAAGTCGACGTCGGTGCCCGCAGCGGCGCGGGTCGCCGCGATCGGCTCGGACGGGTCGCGGTCCTCGACCAGCAGGGGCGCCCACTGCGCGATCTGCTCGCGGTCGGTGCTGAACTCCAGGTCCGAGAACAGGGGGTGCGCGCGCAGCGCCTCCCAGCGGCGGCGGAGGTACTCGACGTTGGCCTCGCCGCGCACGAGCGTCATGTGCGGCGTGCCCGTGAGGAAGCCGGTGCCGCCCGGGAGCCGGTCGTGCGTCGCGAGGTGGTGCCACAGCTCGCGCGACAGCTCGAACTGCTCGTTGATCGTCACGGCCTTGGAGACGTCGACCGAGCCGTCCGGGCGCTGCGGCGTGTAGTTGAGCTCGCAGAGCGCCGCGTGGCCGGTGCCGGCGTTGTTCCACGCGTTCGAGCTCTCCTGCGCGAGGCCGTCGCGGCGCTCGTGGATCTCGATGCGCCACGAGGGCTCGAGGGTCGTCAGGAGCGACCCGAGGGTCGCGCTCATGATCCCGCCTCCGACGAGGAGGACGTCCACCTGCTCCGGCTTCTCTACCACACGAGCGATCGTATGTTGACATCGAGAATCTTCACGACGAGGCAGGTGTGACCTTCGTCTCGTACCCGGTGAGACGTGGCGCGACGGACGGGTGAACGCACCGCGGCAGAGGCTGCGCGACGCGTGCTGCCGCGGTAGAACGAGAGCATGACGAAGGACCTGACGTCCGACCCGGCCGCCGAGCACATCGCGCCGAGCACCCCGGCGGCCTCCGAGCTGGCCGCCGCCGACGCGCGGTCCGGAGGAGACCCGGCCGGAGCGCCCCGATCGCTCACCGCGGTGGAGCTCGAGCCGGACGACGAGGCCATCGCGAGCTCGGACGACTGGGACGACCCCGAGCGGCTGTAGCGCGCGGCTCGGTCCGACCGGCTCAGTCGGACCGGCTCAGTCCGACCGGCTCAGTCCAGCCGGATCCCGCGCGCCCGGATGGCACGCAGCAGCGACCGCCCGTCGGCGCCCTGGAGCACCGAGACACCGTCGCGCAGCGCGTCGCGCTCGGCGCGAGCGGTCGCGGGTGCGGGCACGCCCACGCCGTGCGCGAGCACGTGCTCGCTGAACGTCAGCTGGCGCAGCAGGATCGCGTGCACACGGTCGGGGTAGCGCTGGGCGGCGCCCGCGTAGATCTCTGGGTCGTGCTGGCCGTCGTCGCCGACCAGCACCCAACGCACGTGGGGCAGCTCGTGCACCAGCCGTCGTAGCTGGGCCGCCTTGTGCCGGGCGCCCGATCGGAACCATCCGGTGTTCGTCGGCCCCCAGTCGGTCATGAGCATCGCGCCGCGCGGGTACCCCCCACGACGAAGGAAACGGCTCATGGCCGGCGCCGCGTTCCACGCACCCGTCGACAGGTACACGACGGGGGAGTCCGGCGCGTCCGCGAGCAGCTCGCGGTACAGCTCGGCCATGCCCGGTACCGGCTCGCGCGCCGCCCCGTGCCGCACCAGGACGTTCCAGGCCGCCACGAGCGGGCGCGGCAGGCGCGTGACGACGACGGTGTCGTCGATGTCGCTCACGATGCCGTGCCGCGTCTCCGGGCCGACGACCTGCACCGCGGCGCTCGCGCGCGACCCGTCGACGCTCGTCAGCACCACCTCGTGCCACCCGGGCTCGAGGTCGCTCGCCACCACCTGGTCGACGTAGCCGCCGCGATCCGTCACCAGTGCGTGCGTGCGGTCACCGACCTGGACGGTCACGGGCGCGCCCGCGACCTGGGCGGTCGCGAAGCTGCGCCATCCCCGCACCGCTCGAGCGGGTGCGTCGGTGCCAGGGAGGTCGTCGTCGCCGACGCCGGGCGCGGCCAGCAGCGTTCGCGCGAGGACTCGCACCCAGCCGTCGCCGCCGTACCCGGTGTAGGGCTCGATGCGCACGGTCCAGCCGCGTGCTCGCAGACGTGCGGCGACCACGCGGTCGAACGCGTCCTCGAGCCGCGCCGCGACGTGGGGCCGCGCGGCCGCCGGGTGCGTGCTGCCCGGCCGGACGACGCCCGGCCGGGCAGCACGCAGGACACCGGCGCCGTCGTCGGGAGCGACCGTGCGGCGCGGGTGTCGCAGGCTCACTCCGCCTTGCCGGCCGCTGCCGCCGCGCCCTTCTCCGTCGTGGCGCCCTCCGTGCTCAGCGCTCCGCCGACGGACTCGAGGTGCGCACGGACGAACCAGTGGAACAGCTCGAGCTCGTGCAGGTGGCCGACGAGCAGGTCGTTGGTCACGGTGTCGAGGTCCTCGGTGTCCGAGGCGGCCTGACGGTGGTCCGTGATGATGCCGATGTAGACCTCGTCGAGCGCGCCGAGGTGCTCGATCGTCGTCGCGCGCCCGATCGCGTAGTCGTCCCACGTGCGGGCCTTGACCAGGGCGCCCGGGGTACCGACGGGTGCCACGCCGAGCGTCGCGATGCGCTCGGCGATCGCGTCCACCATGAGGCGCACCGCGTCGACCTGCGGGTCGATCATCTCGTGCACCGCGATGAAGTGCGGGCCGACCACGTTCCAGTGGATGTGCTTGAGCGTGAGCGCCAGGTCGTTGAGCGCGTTGAGCCGCGACTGGAGGATCGCCGCGACCTTCGCGCCGTCCTGCGGGGTGAGGGACGGGACGGTGTAGTGGGGCAGGTCCTTGGACGCCATGAGGTGCTCCTTCGTCGTGTGCAGGCCGGGTCGCGTCCCGGTCACCTCAACGCTGCCTCACCGCGCGCCGGGCCGCCATCGGAGCAGCAGTCAGGTGCGCTCTCCGCCACGTCCGAACGGGTCGCCGTCCGCCTCGAGGCGTCGCACGGCCTCGTGCTGGTCGACCTGCGCGAGCCCCGGCTCGATCTCGTCCCACCAGCGGGGCGTCGCGACGGTCGGGGTGTCGCGCCCGCGCAGCGACCAGGGCGTGATCGTCGTCTTGGCCGGGTGGTTCTGCGACCAGTCGAGCAGCACCTTGCCCCCGCGCAGCTCCTTGCGCATGACCGCCACGAGGAGCCGCGGGTGCTGGGCCGCCAGCTCGTGCGCGATCGCCCGGGCGTAGGTGCGCACGGTCAGCACGTCCTGCGTGCCGGGCAGGTCCGCGTAGAGCTGCATGCCCTTGCTGCCGGAGGTGACCGGCACGATGCGGCGCAGCTCGTCGGCGCGCAGCCGGTCCGCCACCAGGTGCGCCACGGCTGCGCACTCGTCGAGTCCTGCCGGCGCGCCCGGGTCGAGGTCGACGACGAGCCGGTCCGGGGCACGCAGCCCGCCGCGGGGTCCCACGCGCCACTGGGGCGTGTGCAGCTCGAGCGCACCCTGGTTGGCGGCCCACACGAGGTCCGCCAGCTCGTCGAAGAACGGCAGGTCGAGCTCGGCGCCCTCGTCGTCCGAGCCGGGCGCCGCGCGAAGGCGCTGGTGCCGCAGCCAGTCCGGGGCCCCGCGCGGCACGTTCTTCTCGAAGAACCGCTCGCCGCCCGTGCCGTCCGGCCAGCGGATGCGCGTGACCGGCCGGTCGGCCAGCTGTGCGAGCAACGGGTCGTGGACGCGCACGTAGTAGTCCATGACCTCGGCCTTGGTGGTGCGCGTCGCCGGGTAGAGCACCTTGTCGAGGTGGCTCACGCGGACGTTGCGGCCACCGACGTCGACGGTCTGGCGGTCAGGACTCATGGCTGCACCTCGCGTTGGTCATGCCTGCTCCCACGGGTCGGCGTCGGTGTCGGTCCGCACGCCACGCACCACGGGCTGGCGCAGGCGCCCGTTCGGCGTGCGGGTCAGGTACCGGGTGTCGACGACGACGAGCGGCTCGCACCAGTGCGCGCCTCGGGCGTCGACGGCGGGGACGTCGTCGTCGAACGCCGACGACGACGTCGCCAACGGCTCGAGCGCGCGGGCGAGCACCTCGGCGGTCGCCCCGCCGAGCCCGCTGCCGGCCCGCCCGAGGTAGCGCAGCGCACCGTCCGCGTCGCGCGCCCCGAGCAGCAGCGCGCCCAGGCGGCCCGTGCCGGTCGACTCCTCGCGCCAGCCGACGACGAGTGCCGTGCGCGTGCGGTGGTGGGCCGACTTGACCCAGTCGGGTGACCTGCGGCCGGGCTGGTACGTCGAGGTACGACGCTTCGCGACGACGCCCTCCAAGCCGTGCTCGGCGGTGACGCGCCACAGCTCGGCCCCGTCGTCGTACACCGGTGAGGCCTGCACACGGTCCGGGAGGTCGAGCGCATCCAGCAGCGCGCGCCTGTCGTCGTACGTGCACGACGTGACGTCGCGACCCTCGTGCCGCAGCACGTCGAACACCAGGTACGTCACCGGTCGCCGCGCGGCGAGCGACTGCGCGCGGCGAGCCTCGCGCACGTGCATCCGCTCTGCGAGCGCCGCGAACGACGGGTTGCCGGCCTCGAGCAGCACCACCTCGCCGTCGAGCACGGTGCCGCTCAGCGAACCGATCCCGGCGAGCTCCGGGTAGGCGACCGTGACGTCGCGCTCGTTGCGGCTCCACAGGCGCAGGTCGCCCTCGTCGGGTGCCTGCGCGATCACCCGGACGCCGTCCCACTTGACCTCGTAGGCCCACGCCGGTCCGGCCGGGAGCATGCCCGGACCTGCGGCAGGGGTGGCGAGCATGGGCTGCACGGGTCCATCCTGCCCAGGACGGCACGACGCGTCCTGCCACGACGCGCGTGCCCACGGACCGGGAGGGGACCCGATGCGGGCGATCTGGAAGGGCGCGGTGGCCTTCGGGCTGGTCAACGTGCCGGTGCGGCTGTACGCGGCGACCGGTGAGCACGAGGTGTCGCTGCACCAGGTGCACCGCGACGACGGCGGCCGGATCCGGTACAAGAAGGTCTGCAGCATCGACGGCGAACCCGTGGAGATGTCGCAGATCGCCAAGGGCTACGAGACCGCGGACGGAGAGCTCGTCGTGCTCACCGACGAGGACTTCTCGCGGCTGCCGCTGCCGACCGAGCGGGAGATCGAGGTGCTCGAGTTCGTCCCTGCGGACCAGGTGGACCCGATCCTGCTCGGACGCACCTACTACCTCGAGCCGGACAAGACCGCCGCCAAGCCCTACGCGCTGCTGCGCGGTGCGCTCGAGGAGGCGGACCGGATGGCCGTCGTCAAGGTCGCGCTCCGGCAGCGCGAGTCGATGGCGGTGCTGCGGGTGCGGGACAAGGTGATCTGCCTGCAGACGTTGCTGTGGCCCGACGAGGTGCGCGCAGCAGACTTCCCGATCCTGGACGCCGACGTGACCGTCAAGCCGGCGGAGCTGGCCATGGCGAGCTCGCTCGTCGACTCCCTCGCCGCCGACTTCGACCCCTCCCAGTTCGAGGACCGCTACGAGCAGGCGCTCACGCAGCTGATCGAGGAGAAGGTCTCGACGGGTGACACGCGTTCCCTGCCGCAGCCCGCTGCCGAGGGCGGCGAGGAGGGCGGCGGCGAGGTGGTCGACCTGCTCGCGGCGCTGCAGCGCAGTGTCGAGAAGGCACGGACGGCACGGGGCGAGGCCGCAGCGCCGACCGAGCGCGCCGACGACCAGCCCGAGCCGCCCGCGCCCAAGCGGCGCAAGAAGGCCGGCGAGGGTGACGCGCCGGCCCGCAAGACGCGTCGCAAGGCGTCGTGAGCGCGGACGCCGACCGGCGGGACGCGGCCGTCGCGACGCTGCGGCGGATCGCGTTCCTGCTCGAGCGCTCTCAGGCGTCGTCCTACCGCAGCGAGGCGTTCCGCGGCGCCGCGGGTGTCGTCGAGCAGGTCGCGCCGCCACGCCTCGCCACGCTCGTCGCCGGCGGCGGGCTCACCGACCTGGGCGGTGTCGGCGCGCGCACCGCGGAGGTCGTGGCGCTGGCCTGGCGGGGACGACCCGTCGCGTACCTGGACGAGCTGGAGCAGCAGCTCGCCGCCGAACCGGCAGCAGCCCCGGCCGCGGTCGCGCTGCGCGCGCAGGTGCGCGGCGACATGCACGCGCACACCGAGGCGAGCGACGGCGCGACGTCCGTCCAGGAGATGGTGCTCGCCGCGCTGCAGATCGGCCACGAGTTCCTCACGATCACCGATCACTCGCCCCGGCTCACGGTCGCCAACGGGCTGTCCGCGCCGCGACTGCGTGCCCAGGTCGCGCAGATCGCGGCGCTCAACGGCGCGGTGGCACCGTTCGAGGTGCTCACGGGCATCGAGTGCGACGTGCTCGACGACGGCTCGCTCGACCAGGACCCGGCGCTGCTCGACGAGCTCGACGTGGTGGTCGCCTCCGTGCACTCCAAGCTCCGTATGGACCGCGCGGCGATGACCCGCCGCATGGTCGCGGCCGTGAGCGACCCGCGCACCGACGTGCTCGGGCACTGCACCGGCCGCCGCGTGCTCGGGCGCGAGCGGCCGCCGAGCGAGTTCGACCCGTACGCGGTCTTCGAGGCGTGCGCCGAGCACGGTGTCGCGGTCGAGATCAACTGCCGGCCGGACCGACAGGACCCGCCGGACGAGCTCCTGGCGATCGCCGTCGACGCCGGGTGCGTGTTCGCGATCGACACCGACGCGCACGCCCCCGGCCAGCTCGACTGGCAGCTGAGCGGGTGCGCCCGAGCGGTCGAGCACGGACTCACCGCGGAGCGGGTCGTCTCGACGTGGTCGGCGCCACGGGTACGGGAGCGCGGTCGTCGGTCGTCGGGATGACGTCGCTCGGGGCAGTCGCTCGAGCAGGGTGTGACGACGGCCACGTCCGAGGCCCGGGACACGGCCGTGCGCGGGTCCGGGCGCGTCGTGCGCGCGCGTTAGGGTCGTGCGCGGCGCTCGCGCGTCGGCCCGCACGCGGGTCTGCACTTCCCCTTCGACAAGGAGCATCTTTCGTGAGCGTGAACCGCACCGAGCTCGTCCAGGCCGTCGCCGCCAAGGCGGGTCTCACCAACGCCGAGACCGACAAGGCCCTCAAGGCCTTCCAGGAGGTCCTGGTCGAGCAACTCGCCGCGGGCGAGAGCGTGACGATCCCCGGCTTCCTCGCGGTGGCGCGTGCCGAGCGCGCGGCCCGCACGGGCATCAACCCGCAGACCGGCGAGAAGCTGGAGATCCCCGCGGGCTACCGCGTGAAGATCACCGCGGGCAGCGTGCTCAAGCGCGCCGCGCAGGGCTGAGCCCCCCCGGTCGACGAGGGCCGGGCGCCGCACGACCTCGAGGTCGCGCGGCGCCCGGCCCTCGCTCCGTCCCGGCGACGTATCATTGGCGGGAACGACTCTCAGCAAGCCTCCTGGGAAGGGTGGTCAGACGGTGGCGGTGCGCCGGACCCGGCAGCGCGGCGAGATCCTCGAGCTGCTCGACGGCCTCGACGAGTTCCGCAGTGCCCAGCAGCTCCACGAGCTGTTGCGTGAGCGTGGGTCGAGCGTGGGCCTCGCGACCGTCTACCGCGCCGTGCAGGACCTCGCCGACGGGGGAGAGGTCGACGTGCTGCGCAGCGGCGACGGCGAGGCGGTCTACCGCCGGTGCGGCCAGCAGGCGCACCACCACCACCTCGTGTGCCGCACGTGCGGCCGCACGGTCGAGCTCGACGCCGGACGCGCCGAGACGTGGGCGCAGGAGGTCGCTGCGGCGTACGGGTTCGGCGACGTCGACCACACGATCGAGCTGGTCGGGACCTGCCAGGACTGCCGCGCCGCGGCCCAGGCCGAGCAGTAGCCGGCTCGGTCGGTCAGCGCGAGCGCGCGTCCGAGCGGTAGGCGCGTCGGACGACGACCCGGGGGACCAGCCACCAGCACACGACGAGCACCGCGAGGGCGCCGACGCCGACGACGACGCCGGCCGTGCGCGACACCACCACGTCGAACAGCAGGGACACGGCGCCGGCGAGCACGAGCGCGATCACCACGAGACCGGCGCGGGCGAACCAGGCCGCGACGTCCACCAGCTCGCGCTTGAGGCGCCGACGGAACAGCGCCCGGTGCAGGCTCACGGGCGCGACGATGAGGGTCGTGGCGAGCGCGGCGAGCGACACCAGCACCAGGTACATCCCGCGCTGGTAGCCGTCGAGCGTGCCGAAGCGCTGCTGGAACGGCACGGTCAGCAGGAACCCGAGCAGGATCTGCGTCCCGGTCTGCGTCACGCGCAGCTCCTGCAGCAGCTCGGACCAGTTGCGGTCCATGCGCTCGGTCATCGTCTCGTGCCGGCCGTCCGTGGGGTCGGCGTCCTGCTCGGACATGCAGCCACCTCTCGTCGTGCGGATCATCCCGCACCGAGAGGTCGAGGGCATGCGCGCGCACGGGGGAGACTGGTGCGCGTGAACCCTCTGCACGACGCCCAGCACCGCGACTTCGCCTCCGACAACTACGCCGGCGCGCACCCGGAGGTGCTCGCTGCTCTCGTGGCAGCGAACGGCGGGCACCAGGTCTCGTACGGGGCGGACGCCTACACGGCGCGCCTGCAGGAGGTCGTCGCGCAGCACTTCGGCGCGGCGGCGCGCGCGTACCCCGTGTTCAACGGCACGGGGGCGAACGTCCTCGCGCTGCAGGCCGCCCTGCCGCGCTGGGGAGCGGTCGTGTGCACGACGAACGCGCACATCCACACGGACGAGAACGCCGCCCCGGAACGCGTCGCGGGCATCAAGCTGCTCACCGTGCCGACCCCGGACGGCAAGCTCACGCCCGAGCTGGTCGCGACCGAGGCGTGGGGCTTCGGCGACGAGCACCGCGCGCAGCCCGGGGTCGTCTCGATCACGCAGTCCACGGAGCTCGGCACGCTCTACACGCCGGACGAGATCGCCGCGCTCGCCGACCAGGCGCACGCGCTCGGGATGCGCCTGCACGTCGACGGTGCGCGCCTCGCGAACGCCGCCGCAGCGCTCGACCTGCCGCTGCACGCGTTCACCACCGACGTCGGGGTGGACCTGCTCTCGTTCGGTGGTACCAAGAACGGCCTGGTGTTCGGCGAGGCCGTCGTGGTGCTCGACCCCGACGCCGCACCCGGCATCGAGTTCCTGCGCAAGCTCGACATGCAGCTCTCGTCGAAGATGCGCTTCGTCTCCGCGCAGCTCGTCGCGCTCTACGAGGGCGACCTGTGGCTGCGCTCGGCGCGGCACGCCAACGCGATGGCGGCACGCCTCGCAGCCGGCCTCGCGCGCGTCGACGCGCTGCGCGTGACCCAGGAGGTGCGCGTCAACGGGGTCTTCGTCGAGATGCCGGCACAGGTCGCCACGACGCTGCGCGAGACGTGGCACTTCTACGACTGGTCGCCGGGCGTCGTGCGCCTCATGTGCGCGTTCGACACCACCGAGGCGGACGTCGACGCGTTCGTCGCTGCGGCGGCACGCGCGGCGGGCTGACCCGGCCGGGCGTGCCGCCCGCGATCGTCAGCGGTTGCGCGCCGGACCGTGCGTGGGGCGCGACGCACCGTGCTGGTGGCGCGGCCCCTCGGTGCGCGGGCCGTCGCCGCGCGGGCCCGAGTCCACGCGGATCCGCAGCGGACGGCCTGCGACCCGGGTGCGGGACAGCCGGTCCAGCGCGTCGGGGGACAGGCCGCCGGGGATGTCGACGAGCGAGAAGCTGGCGAAGATGTCGATCTTGCCGACGTCCTTGCCCGTGAGCCCGCCCTCGCCCGTGAGGGCACCGACCAGCGCACCCGGCTGCACGCCGTCGCGGTGACCCACGGCGACCCGCCAGCGCGCCGGTCCGCCGGCGATGTGCGTGTTCGTCCGGCGCCGTTCGCCGCGCTCGGGGCGGTCGTACGAGCCGTGCTCGCGGACCGCACCGCGCTCGGGTGCGAGGCGCGCGCGCTGCAGGGCGTCGTCGAGGTCCTCGGCGTCGCGCGGGGCCGGGCCCTCGTCGCCGACGGCGAGCGCCGCGACCGCTGCGAGCAGGTCGACGGAGTCGGTGCCCGGGTTCTGCGCGAGGTGCACGGCGACGGCCTCGCGGTAGAGGTCGAGCCGACCCTTCTCGATGCGCTCGGGGGCCCGTGAGAACAGCTTCTGCACGCGGTGCGCGGAGACCTCGGCGGGTGAGGGGATCTGGATCTGCTCGAGCGTGGTCCGGGTGGTGCGCTCGATCTGGCGCAGGCGGCCCTGCTCGTTCGGCGTCACGAACGACAGCGCCGTCCCCTCACGGCCGGCGCGTCCCGTGCGGCCGATGCGGTGCACGTACGTCTCGGGCTCGCGCGGCACGTCGAAGTTCACGACGAGCCCGATGCGCTCGACGTCGAGCCCGCGCGCGGCGACATCGGTCGCGACGAGCACGTCGAGCGCTCCCGAACGCAGCCGCTCGACGATCTTCTCGCGCTCGCCCTGGGCGACGTCGCCGGAGATGTACGCGGCGGAGATGCCCTTCTCGACGAGGGCCGATCCGACCTCCTCGGCGGCGCCGCGGGTACGTACGAAGACGATGGCGGCATCGGCGTCCGACACCGCGAGCACGCGCGTGAGCGCCCCGACCTTGTGGCGGAACGGCACGACCGCGTACGTCTGCTGCACTGTCGTCACGGTCGACGACTGGCGCGCCACCGTGATCTCGACGGGATCGGTGAGGTGCTGCTCGGCGACGCGACGGATCGCGGGCGGCATGGTCGCCGAGAACAGCGCGACCTGGCGCTGCTCAGGGGCGCGCTCGAGGACCTTCTCGACCTCCTCGGCGAAGCCCATGCGCAGCATCTCGTCGGCCTCGTCGAGGACGAGGTAGCGCACCTCGTCGAGCACGAGCGTGCGGCGCTCGAGGTGGTCGATGACGCGGCCGGGCGTGCCGACGACGACCTGGGCGCCGCGCTGCAGGGCGCGCTGCTGCGGCAGGAACGGCGAGCCGCCGTACACGGCGACGACGTCCACCCCGGGCAGGTGCGCGGCGAACGTCGAGATCGCCTCCGCGACCTGCATCGCGAGCTCGCGCGTCGGCGTCAGCACCACGGCCTGGACGGCGCGCAGGTCGGGGTCGACGGCAGCGAGCAGCGGGAGACCGAACGCGGCGGTCTTGCCGGTACCGGTCTGCGCGACGCCGACGATGTCGCGACCGTCGAGCAGGGAGGGGATCGCCCGGGCCTGGATCGCCGACGGCGTCTCGAAGCCGAGGTCGGCGATCGCGCGCTCGATCCCTCGGGGCAGGGCGAGCTCGGCGAAGGAGCTCGCGACGGGCATGGTGGTGGGCACAGAGGTGCTCATGGCAGAGATCAACCGATCGTCACGGGGGAAGGAGCCCTGGCCGGCACCAGATCGGTGCACGGCGGGTCGCAACCCCAGACCACCCATCGGCGACCGGCGTACCGGTGCCTCGACCACACGACCACCCGGTCCGATGAGGACCGGTGTCTCGACGGGGGACGCGACGAACTCCACGTTCGCGAGCAGTCTACGGGGCGGACCGCCTGGTCGGGCAGGATCGCGCGGGTGACGTCCCGCACAGCGCGAGGACGGCGCGGGTCACGCCAGCCCGAGGCGTGGCGCCTCGATCGCGGGGCACGCGTCCATGACGACGGCCAGGCCGGCCGCCTCGGCACGGGCCGCGGCGGCCTCGTCGACGACGCCGAGCTGGAGCCACACCGCGCGCGCTCCGCGCGCGATCGCCTCGTCGACGACCGCACCCGCGAGCGACGAGTTCACGAAGACGTCGACGACGTCAACCGGTCCCGGAACCTGCGAGAGCGACGCGTAGCCCTGCGCGCCGTGGACCGTCGGCGCCGACGGGTGCACCGGCACGATCTCGTGACCGAGCCCCTGCACGAAGCGCGCGACGCCGTACGCGGCCCGCTCCGTGTTGGTGGACAGCCCCACGAGGGCCCACCGGCCCCGGGTCGTGAGGAGCCTGCGGACGGTCGCTGTGTCGTTGGCACGAGGCATGACGGCAGGGTGGCACGCGGGTGCACGTGACGCCACGCCGCGCGGCCACGGACGGTCGGGCGGGCCGCTTAGGATCGTGCAGGTCGGCCGGTGGGACGCGTGGAAGGGGGCCGGGTGAGCGAGCAGGTGGTCAGCACCCGCGTGCTGACGGTCCCGAACGCGATCAGCCTCGTCCGGCTCCTGATGGTGCCGGTGTTCGCGGTGCTGATCGCGACGCACCACGACGGCTGGGCCGTGGTGGTGCTCGCGGTCTCCGGCGCCAGCGACTGGCTCGACGGCGTCCTCGCGCGGCGGCTCGGGCAGGTGTCGCGGCTCGGGCAGCTTCTCGACCCCGCGGCGGACCGGCTGTTCATCGTCGTGACGCTCGTCGGCCTCGCATGGCGGGGGATCGTGCCGGTGTGGCTGCTCGTCGTGCTGGTGCTGCGCGACGTCGTGCTCGCGGTCAACCTGGCGGTGCTGCGGCGCGCGGGCTACGGGCCGCTGCCCGTCCACCTGGCCGGCAAGGCGGGCACGTTCGCGCTGCTGTACGCGTTCCCGCTCCTGCTGCTCGCGCAGTGGGACTCGTGGGTGGGCACCGTCGCCGCCGTCGTCGGCTGGGCGTTCGCGCTGTGGGGTGTCGCGCTGTACTGGTTCGCCGGCGCGCTGTACCTCGAGCAGACCCGCAGGCTGCTGCGCGGCACCGAACGGCCGGCATGACGAGCCGGCACGCGGAGCCCGCCGGCGCGGGGGCGCCGCCAGTCCGCGCGCCCGATGCGTCCATGACCCTGCTGACCGAGGTCTACCGGCGGCCGCTCGACCCCGGCTACGCGCTCGTCGCGGCGCGCGGTGGTTCGCGGCGGACCCGTCCCGGGGTCGCCGCGCTCGCCGCGTTGGCGCTCGTGCTGGGCATCGGCACGGCCGCGGCGACGCTCGCTCTGCGCCAGCCCGCGGGCCAGGCGGAGCAGGCACGCAAGATCCTCGAGACCCAGATCACCGAGCGCGACGCCGAGGCGGCACGGCTGGACGCCCAGGCCAAGGCGATCGGGGCCGAGGTGTCCGCGCTCCAGGCGCGGGCCCTCGCGTCGGCCGACTCCACCCTGCGCGAAGCCCTCGCTGCGGGGGCCGTCGAGGCAGGGACCGCGCCGGCGAGCGGCCGAGGCGTGCGCGTCGTGCTGACCGACGCCCCGAGCGCCGACCCGGACACCGCCGACCCCGACACCCGCGTGCAGGACTCGGACCTCCAGGTCCTGGTCAACGGGCTGTGGCAGGCCGGCGCGGAGGCGATCGCGATCAACGGGGAACGGCTCACCGCGACGACGGCGATCCGCAGCGCGGGCAGCGCCGTGCTCGTCGACCTCGTCGCGCTCTCGAGCCCGTACACCGTCGAGGCGCTCGGTGACCCCGTGCGGCTGCAGACCGGCCTCGCGACGTCGAGCGCCGGCCAGCTGCTGTCGGCGCTGCGCACGACGTACGACATCGGTGTCGACACGTCGTCGCAACGCCGGCTGGACCTGCCCGGCTCCGGCCCCGTCACCCTGCGCCACGCCCAGGTGCCGCCTGACGCCAAGCTCCCCGAGCCCGCCTACGACGAGGCGACTTCCCCGACCGCGCCGGGTGTGGCAATGTCGCCCGGTCGGATCTCGGGAGGAGCGAAGTGATCGCCGTCATCGGACTCGTCGTGGGCGTCGTCGTCGGCCTGGTCCTGCAGCCGACAGTGCCGGTCGAGCTGCAGCCGTACCTGCCCATCGCCGTGGTCGCCGCGCTCGACGCGCTGTTCGGCGGCCTGCGAGCGATGCTCGACGGGATCTTCGACGAGCGCGTGTTCCTCACCTCGTTCCTCTCGAACGTGGTGGTCGCGGCCCTCATCGTCTTCCTGGGTGACCAGCTCGGCGTCGGGACCCAGCTGTCGACCGCCGTGGTCGTCGTCCTCGGCATCCGGATCTTCTCCAACGCGGCCTCCATCCGCCGCCACGTGTTCAAGGCGTGACGTGAGCAGCGAGAACGGTGCGTCCGACGAGCCCGTGGACCAGGACCGACCTGCGACCGGGGGCGAGAGCGACGTGACCGAGGAGGTCACGGCCGAGGACGAGCCGGCCGACGTCCCCGCCGTCGACGGCCCAGGTGCCGACGACCCAGGCGCCGACGACCCGCGCGCCGACGACCCGCGTGCCGACGACGGACCGGTGGTCGAGCAGGTCGAGCCGAGCGACGGCTGGCCGCGCCTGTGGCAGGCGCTGCGGCCACGCGCGACACGGGCGCAGGTGCTCGCGGGTCTGCTTTGCGCGGCACTCGGGTTCGCGCTCGTGGTGCAGGTCCGGCAGACCAACGACGCGAGCCTGTCGGGGCTCCGTCAGGCGGACCTGGTGCGGATCCTCGACGAGACGACGGCCCGTGGCGACGCGCTCGCCAAGGAGGTCGACGACCTGCGCGACCAGCGCGACCAGCTCGCCTCCGGCTCGGACAAGCAGCAGGCGGCGCTCGACGCGCTGAGGCGTTCGGCCGAGACCCAGGGCATCCTGACCGGGCGGCTGCCCGCGCAGGGGTCGGGCGTCGTCGTGACCCTGACCGAGCCGAGCGGCGAGATCAAGCCCGCCACGATGCTCAACATGCTCGAGGAGCTGCGCAACGCGGGGGCGGAGGCGATCGACCTGAACGGCGAGCGCATCACCGCGAGCAGTGCGTTCGCCGGTGTGCCCGGAGCCGTCACGCTCGACGGGACGGTGCTGCACGCACCCTTCGTCTGGACCGCGATCGGCGATCCCGACACGATCGCGACGGCCCTGCAGATCCCCGGCGGCGCCCTCGCGACCGTGCGGAGCAACGGCGGCGAGGGGACCGTGCAACGACGCGACGAGGTGGAGATCCGCTCCGTGCGCGAGCTGGACGAGCCGCGCTTCGCGACGCCTTCACCCGCTGCCGCCGGTTGATCCCGCTTCGCCCCTTCCGGCACCGCGGCCGCGGCGCCCGACGCGCAGGAGCGCACCGGGCCGTGCTGCGCGGAGCGCGTCAGGCCGCATAAGGTGTGCAGCACCACGTGCGCTCCACGTGGTGATCGATCCGTCGGGACGCATGCCAGCACCGACGCCAGCACCGATGCCAGTGCCGACGGGAGGCCCGATGAGCGGCGAGGGACAGTTCCCCCAGACCGGCGAGCCGGACGACTTCCGCACGCAGAGCGGACCGGCGCCGCGGCCGTCGGGTCCCGACACGACGATGGCGTTCGGTCAGGTGGAGCCCGTCGAGATCGAGGCGCAGGCGCCTGTCGGGCTGACGCCCGACGAGGTCGCGGCCGTGCACGCCCTGCCTCCGACCTCCGCACTCCTGGTGATGCAGCGCGGGCCGAGCGCGGGCGCGCGGTTCCTGCTCGACGCCGAACGCACGCTCGCGGGTCGCTCGACGCGTGCCGACATCTTCCTCGACGACGTCACGGTGTCGCGCAAGCACGCCGAGTTCGTGCGCGACGGTCGCACGTTCCTCGTGCGCGACGTGGGCTCGCTCAACGGCACGTACGTGAACCGCTCCCGCATCGACGAGGTGGTGCTGCGTGCGGGCGACGAGGTCCAGATCGGCAAGTACCGCATGACGTTCCACCCGAGCCCGTACCGCGAGCAGCCCGACGCATGACCTGGCGTCGCGACGGGTCGGGCGGGATCGTGACGGAGGGGGAACGCGTGGGCCTCGGGGCGACGGCGTGAGCGCGCGACCGCAGCGCGCGCAGGGCGCACCGGTCGCCGAGACGACGTCCGGCAGCGCGGGCGACCACGGCGACGGGACGCTCGCTACCGAGCCGTGGCCGCGCGGGATCTCTCGGCGCGCGACGATGCGGATCTCGGACGTCCTCGGGACGCTGCAGCTCGAGTTCCCCGCGGTGACGCCGTCGAAGCTGCGCTTCCTCGAGGAGCAGGGCCTCGTCGAGCCGGTCCGTACGCCCGCCGGCTACCGGCAGTACTCGCCCGCAGACATCGAGCGGCTGCGGTTCGTGCTGCGGCAGCAGCGTGACCGGTACATGCCGCTCAAGGTCATCGGCGAGCGTCTGGCGGCGCTCGACGCCGGCCAGGACGACGAGGCGCTGTCGCCCGCGAGGCTGGCGACGCGCGACGGCGTTCGCGAGACCGCGTCGTCCCGGCTCACGGCCGCGGCGCTCGCCGAGCAGGCGCATGCGACGACGGAGCTGGTGACCGAGCTCGTCGACGCAGGTGTGCTGCACCCGCACCCGGGAGGCACGTTCGACCCCTGGGCGCGTGAGGTCGTCGCGGCGGCGGTCGCGCTGGCCGAGCACGGGATCGACGCGCGCCACCTGCGTCAGTTCCGCGCGGCCGCCGACCGGCAGGTCGACCTCGTCGACCAGCTCGTCGCGCCGCTGCGCGGCCAGCGCACGTCCTCGGCCCGAGCGCACGCCGGGACGCTCGCCGCCGAGGTCGGAGAGCTGTGCGCACGCATGCACACCGCGCTCGTGCGTGCCGGCGTCGCGGACCTCGCGCCCTGACGTAGCCGGGCCGGGGCGAGGGACGTAGCGTGGGCCAGATGGGGGAGGAACCCGGTCTCGTCCCGGTCGAGGTCGTCGGCGTGCGTCAGCACATGAGCGCCGACGAGATCGTCGTGCTTCTGCTGGACGCGGACGCCGAGCTGCTGGTCCCCATCCTCGTCGGGCCGGCGGAGGCGACTGCGATCGCTGCCGCGCAGGCGGGCATCGTGCCCCCGCGCCCGATGACGCACGACCTCCTGCGCGACGTGATCCGCGCCTCGGGGGACGACCTGGACCACGTGGAGATCACACGTCTCGCGGACGGCGTGTTCTACGCGGAGCTGGTGCTGCGCAGGGCGGCACGGGTCGACGCGCGGGCGTCCGACGCGATCGCGCTCGCGCTGCGGTTCGACGCGCCCGTGCTCTGCTCGGCCGAGGTGGTGGCGCTCGCCGGCGTCGAGGTCCGCACGACGACGTCCGAGGAGGATCTCGAGCGTTTCCGGGAGTTCCTCGACCAGGTCGAGCCGGAGGACTTCGAGACCGGTGCGGAGCCCGAGGAGGACCGGTGACGCCGCTGCTCGAGGCCCTGGTGCGCCGCAACCTTCGCGTTCAGGTTGAACCTGAGACACGCCGACTGCGACACGCCCATCAGCGTCGTTGCCCGCTGTGGTCGACGGGCCTAGCCTTGCCAGAGGCCGGGTGACCGAGCCCCGAGCCGGCAACGGCCCGTGCCACCGAGTGGAGGATCCGTGAGCAGCAACGAGAGCGCCGAGAGCGCCGTCGGCGTCCCACAGCGAGCCCAGGGCCTGCTGTTCGACGACGACCTGCCGGACCTCGACACCGCGACCGGCTACCGCGGTCCCACCGCATGCCGCGCCGCCGGCATCACCTACCGCCAGCTCGACTACTGGGCCCGCACCGGCCTCGTGGAGCCGTCCGTCCGCCCCGCGACCGGTTCCGGCACGCAGCGGCTGTACAGCTTCCGGGACATCCTCGTCCTCAAGGTCGTCAAGCGGCTGCTGGACACGGGCGTGTCGCTGCAGCAGATCCGTACCGCCGTCGGGCACCTGCGCGAGCGCGGCGTCGACGACCTCGCCCAGATCACCCTGATGTCCGACGGCGCCTCGGTGTACGAGTGCACCTCCGCCGACGAGGTGATCGACCTCGTGCAGGGTGGCCAGGGAGTGTTCGGCATCGCGGTCGGCCGCGTGTGGCGTGAGGTCGAGGGCACGCTCGCCGAGCTCCCGACGGAGCGTGCCGAGGACGAGACCGTGGAGTCCGTCGCGACCGACGAGCTCTCGCTGCGTCGTCAGGCGCGCAACGCCGTCTGAACGACCGATCGACCCACTGTCGACGGGGCCCCCGGTGAGTCGACCCGGGGGCTTCGTGCTGCTCGCAGCTTCGTGTCGGTGGTCGTGCTGTCAGCGGCGCGGTGCGCGCAGCGCGCGTTCCAGCAGCGCCTCGAACGTCCGGGACAGCTCCGCGGCCGCGGCGCCGGGCCACGCGTGCACGGGCTGCGCGGCGCCCTGGGCCTGCTGCAGCGCGGCGCGCTCGGGCACGAACGGGTTGAGCAGCAGCGGACCGTAGAGGCCGGCGAGCTCGTCGAGGCGGTACGCCTGCTCGACCGACCGGGCGCGCACGCGGTTCACCACGATGCCGAGCGGCTGCAGGCCGGGCGCGACGGTCCGGCGCAGCTCGTCGATCGCCCGCATCGCCCGTCCGACGGCCATCACCGCGAACAGCCCGGGCTCGGTGACGACGACCGCCCGGTCGCATGCGGTGAGCCCGGTGCGCGTCAGGGACCCGAGCGACGGTGGACAGTCGACGAGGACGAGGTCGTAGCCGCGGATCCACGGCAGCGCGAACCTGAGCCGGTCCACGTCGGTGGACTGCAGCCTGTCGTGCACGGCCGACGCCTCGGAGCCGACCATGACGTCGAGGCCGTCCTCCGCCCACGAGGAGAGCTCGATCGCCGCCGCGACGGTGTGCTCGTCCGGGTCGGAGAGCACCGCGGCGACGTCGCCGTCCTGCGCGCGGGCTCCGAGCGCCATGGTGGAGTCGCCCTGGGGGTCGAGGTCGATCACGAGAGTGCGCAGCCCGCGCTCGAGGGCCGCCGACGCCAGCCCGAGCGTCACGGACGTCTTGCCGACGCCTCCCTTGAGGCTGCACACACCGAGGACCAGCACGTGCGTCAACCTACCGTGACGCAGCGGTCGTGCGGTCGCCCGACGCGAGGCAGGATGGGCGCATGACGACGCTCACCCGCTGGTCGCACGCGTGCCTGCGCCTCGACAGGGGACGCGACTCCCTCGTCGTCGACCCCGGGATGTTCACCGACCTCGACCGTGCGCTCGACGGCGTCCAGGACGTGCTGGTGACGCACGAGCACGCCGACCACCTCGCCGTCGAGGGCGTGGTGGCGGCCGCGACATCGGGCGTGCGGGTGTCCGGGCCGGCACCCGTCGTCGCCCTCCTCCGGGACGCCGGCGCGCCCGTCGACCGGCTGCGCGTCGTCGCCCAGGGCGACGAGGTGGAGGCCGGCGGCTTCACCGTGCGCGTCGTGGGGGAGTGGCACGCCTCGATCCACCCCGACGTGCCCCGCTTCGTGAACGTCGGGTACCTGGTCGAGGGGCTCCTGCACCCCGGTGACTCGTTCGTGACCGTCGAAGGCCCGGTCGAGGTCCTCGCCGTCCCGCTCGCGGGCCCGTGGCTGCGTTCGCAGGAGGCGATCGACTACGTGCGGACGGTCGCACCCTCTCGTGTCGTCGTGATCCACGACGCCCACCTGTCCGAGCCCGGCGTCCAGCTGTACGCGTCGCTCCTCGGACGTCTCGGCGGCGCCGGGGACCCCGTCGTGCTGGCGCCCGGCGAGAGCATCGAGATCTGAGGAGGAGCGATGAGCGAACCGTTCGAGGACGCGGTCCCGGAGCTGGAGTACGACGAGGACGTCCCGCCGCGCCCCGAGGAGGAGGTGGCGGACGTCGCACGTGCGGTGCCCGACCCGGAAGGCCACGGCGCGCCGCCCGCCTGACCTGCGTAGATCGGGCATTCTTTCCAGGTGCTGATCAGGTTTGTGGACGAGGACGACTGGGCTGCCGTGCGCGACGTGCGCCTGCGTGCGCTGCGGGAGGACCCCGACGCGTTCGGCTCGTCGCTCGCGCGGGAGGAGATGTTCCGCGAGACGCACTGGCGGATGCGCGTGCGCACCACTCCCACGTGGCTCGCGACGGACGACGACGGCACGGGCCGCGGCATGGTGTCGGTGCTGATCGAGCCCGGTTCCCCCGTGGACGACCGGCACGTCGTCGCGCTCTGGGTGGCGCCCGAGGTGCGCCGTCGTGGCCTGGGATGGTCGTTGCTGGACACCGTGCGCGGGCACGCCGTCGCCGAGGGTGCGCGGACGGTGTCGCTGTGGGTCGTCGACGACAACCACGCCGCCGCCGACCTGTACGTGCGGTCGGGGTTCACGCGCACCGGTGAGCGCCACGCGTTGCAGCGTGACCCGGACCGCACCGAGGAGCGGTACGTGCTGCAGCTGCGCTGAGGCGGACGGCACCTGTCGGTGGTCGGGCCTAGCGTGGACGACGACGACGGCGCCGGGCCGTCGCGCTCGTCCGGAGGTGCTCCCATGACCACTCTGACCGACCGTCCTCGCACGGCGCTCGTCGTCATCGACGTGCAGAACGACGTGGTGGGCGAGGCCCACGAACGCGACGCAGTGGTCGCCAACATCGCGTCTCTCGTCGAGCGAGCTCGCTCCGAGCAGGTCCCCGTGGTGTGGGTCCAGCACTCCGACGACGGCATGCCGATCGGCAGCGATGCGTGGCAGATCGTCGAAGAGCTGTCCCCGCTCGGGTCGGAGCCGGTCGTGCGCAAGACGTTCGGGGACTCGTTCGAGGGCACCGACCTCGAGGACGTGCTCGCCGCGGCGCAGGTCGGACGTCTCGTGGTGACGGGTGCGCAGACCGACGCCTGCATCCGGTCGACGATCCACGGGGGCTTCACGCGCGGGTACGACGTCACGCTCGTCGGGGACGCGCACACGACCGAGGACCAGAGCGCGTGGGGCGCACCGACGCCGGACAAGGTGATAGCGCACACCAACCTGTACTGGCAGTTCCAGGACGCGCCGGGACGCACCGCGGCCGTCGTCTCGACGAACGACGTCGACTTCGCGTCCTGACTGGCGCTCGCGCCTTGCTTGTGTGTAACGTACTTGGTACGTAACAGAACGGGTACACACGCCATGGATGCTCTCCTCGTCGCACTGTCCGACCCGCACCGCCGCACGGTGCTCGACGCGCTGCGGCGCGGACCGCGGACGGCCGGTGCTCTGGCGGAACAGCTGCCGATCGCCCGGCCTGGTGTCTCACGGCACCTGCGAGTGCTCCGCGAGGCCGGCCTCGTCGACGTCGAGGCCGACGCTCAGAGGCGCGTGTACTCCCTGCGGGTCCAGCCGCTCATCGAGCTCGAGCAGTGGCTGGGCCCGTACCGCGCGCTGTGGGAGCAGCGCGTGCAGGACCTGCACACAGAGATCGCACGAGGTCGAGACGAGAGGGAGGGGTCGTGATGGACGACCTGAGCACGAGGACGACAGGTACGACGAGCTCTACGGGCGCGAGCGCCGGTCTGGACGTGCGCGACGATGCACGGACGACCGCAGGCACCACACCCGCCGTGACCATGCTCCGCCGCGACGGACGCGGCGTGGTGCGCGTGGAGGACACGTTCGCCACGGACGTCGACGACCTGTGGTCGGCGATCGCGGACGTCGACCGCCTGCGGCGCTGGCTCGTCGACGTCGAGGGGGACCTGCGCCTCGGGGGTGCGGTGAGCGTCCGCTTCACGAGCGGCTGGGAGGGGACCGGCGTCGTGCAGGAGTGCGACCCGCCGCACCGGCTCCGGGTCGCGATGGCCGAGGCCGACGAGTCGGTCGACGGGGCCGCCGGGACCGAGATCGTCGCCGTCGTACGGGCGGTCCCCGGGGGTGCGCACCTGACGATCGAGGACCGCGGCCTGCCGCTCGACGAGATCCACTTCCACGGGGCCGGATGGCGCGTGCACGTGGAGGACCTCGGTGTCCACCTCGCCGGACGGACGCCCGAGGAGTGGCGCCCGCGGTGGACGGCGCTGGTGCCGGACTTCGAGACCGTCGAGGTCGGAGACGCCTGACGCCCGTCATCGCGGCCGCAGACCCTTGACCCTGCACTTGTTTTTTGCAAGTGTGAGCCGTCCGCAGTTCTGCACACATCTCGGGGAGCCCACGATGGCCATGATGTTCGTCAACCTGCCGGTGACCGACCTGGATCGCGCGAAGGCGTTCTACGAGGCGATCGGGTTCACCATCAACCCGCAGTTCACCGATCACAACGCGGCGTGCGTCGTGGTCGAGGAGGACCACAGCTTCTTCATGATCCTGACGCGCGAGTTCTTCCAGACGTTCACGGACCTCACGCTCGGCGACCCGGCCGTGAACCCGACGTCGGCCACCGCGATCTTCGTGGGCAGCCGCGAGGAGGTCGACACCGCGGTGACGAGCGGTCTCGCAGCAGGCGGGACCGAGGCGCGACCCGCCGCGGACTACGGCTTCATGTACCAGCGACAGCTCACGGACCCCGACGGCAACGTGCTCGAGTTCGGCTGGATGGACCCGGTCGCTGCGGCACAGGGCCCCGAGGCCTACGCGGCCCAGCAGGTCTGAGGTCGTATGGGTGCGCGCGAGTACGGGCAGTACTGCGGAGTCACGCGAGCGCTCGAGCTCGTGGGGGAGCGCTGGGCGCTGCTGCTCGTCCGCGACCTCCTGGTGGGGCCGCGCCGCTACGGTGAGCTCGCGGCGGGTCTCCCGCGGATCCCGAGCAACATCCTGGCGGCGCGGCTCAAGGAGCTGCAGGAAGCGGGCATCATCCGACGCGCGCCGCGGTCGCGCGTCGTCGTCTACGAGCTCACGCCGTACGGCCGCGAGCTCGAGCCCGTGGTGCTCGCGCTCGGGGCATGGGGCTTCAAGGCCATGGGGGAGCCGCGCGCGGAGCAGGTGATCACGTCCGACTCGATGACGATGGCGCTGCGCACCGCCTTTCGCGCGGAGATCGCGGCGACGCTGCCGACGACGTCCTACTCGACCCGCTTCGGCCCTGCCGAGCTGCTCGTCCGCGTGGACGGTCCGCTGCTGCAGGTCGAACCTGGTGACGGGCCTGCCGACCTGGCGTTCTCCGCCGGCCCCGAGATCCGCCGGCTCATCTCCGGCGAGCTCTCACCGGGTCTCGCGATCTCCAGCGGAGCCGTGCGGGTGCTGCACGGCCCGGACGACCTGCTGACGCGGTTCGCCCGCACGTTCCACCTCGCCGCGTGAACGTGCCGCGGCCAGATCGGCGGGGCGTCGTCGTCTTGGCAGGGGGGCACCTCGAGGTGGTCGGTACGCGTCTCATCCACGCGTAGTGACATAATGTACATTATCGGCGGAACGCAGAACCGCCGAGAGGGGTCAGTGGCGGGTCGCGTACCTGGTCAGGTGCACGCCACCCGGGAAGTCCCTCGTCTCCACGAGCTCCAGGTTCACCCAGTCGTCCAGGTGCGTGAAGAACCGCACGCCGCTGCCGACGAGCACCGGCGCGGTGACCAGCACGTACTCGTCGACGAGCCCGGCCCGCTGCGCGGCGGCTGCGAGCGTCGCGCCACCGATCTCCATGGGACCGCCGTCCTGCGCCTTGAGGCGCGCGATCTCGGTCGCCGCGTCGCTCGTGACCACGCGCGCGTTCCAGTCCACCGCGCGATGCGTCGACGAGAACACGACCTTGGGCATGTCGCGCCACCGCTGGGCGTACTGACGGACCGCGGGCGTGGCGTCGGGAGCCTCGTCCGCGGTCGGCCAGTGCGAGCTCATCGCGTCCCACAGCCGACGTCCGTACAGCGCCACGTCGGTGCGGGCTACCCCGTCGGACCACCACTGGAACAGCTCGTCGCTCCCGACGCCCCAGCTGAGGTCGTCGCCGGGCGCACTGACATAACCATCGACGCTCACGTTCATGGCGAAGGTCAGGGTGCGCACGAGACGAACCTACCGACCGCAGTCGTCGGCGGACCATGCCTCGCGCGCGCAGACCGCCGCGCTGCGCGCTGCACAGAGCCCGACCGCTGTGCGCAGTCCGTCTTGCAGACCTGGATGAACGACCACGCTCGCTCTAGGGGTGCGTCGGTCCTGTGAGATCAGGCACCGGGTCGGTCGGAGCGACCGCCGAGCACGCCTGGACATGGTGGTCGACGCGCTTCTCGGTGCGAGGATCGACGGGTGAGCTCTCCTGTGTCGACGCGCGCCGTGCACGTCCTACGCCTCGCGGCCTTCTCGTCGTCGCCCGACGGCGGCAACCCGGCGGGCGTGGTGCTCGACGCCGACGAGCTGACGGACGACGAGATGCTGGGCCTCGCCGCCGACGTCGGGTACTCGGAGACCGCGTTCGTCGTCGCGACGAACATGAGCGGCGGCACGGATGGCACGGATGACGCGCCCGGCACGACGGCCCGCAGTGCCCGCGTGCGGTACTTCTCCCCCGTCGCCGAGGTGCCGTTCTGCGGCCACGCGACGCTCGCGACAGCGGTCGCGCTCGCCGACCGGTACGGCCTCGGCCCCATCGACGTCCGGACGTCGGCGGGGACGGTGACGATCTCCACCGAGCCCGGCGTCCGGGGCGGCGCACGTGCGGCGTTCACGAGCGTCGAACCCGACGTGCGGGACCTGGATCCCCAGGTGACAGAGCGGCTGCTCGGGCTCCTCGGCCTCGTGCCGGACGATCTCGACGACACGCTGCCGGTCTGCGAGGCGTTCGCAGGGAACTGGCACCCGGTCGTCGTCGTCCGCGACCTCGACGCGCTGGACCGGGTGTCGTTCGAGCCGCACGCGGTGCGGGCGCTCATGGACGAGCGCGGCTGGCAGGGCACCGTGACGGTCGCATGCAGGTTGACCGGGCCTGCGCCCACCGGCGTGGACCTGCAGCTCGAGGCTCGCAACCCGTTCCCGGTCGGCGACATCGTCGAGGACCCCGCCACGGGGTCGGCGGCGGCCGCGCTGGGCGCATTCCTGCGGGACCGGCGCGCGGTCGTGCCGCCCGCCCGTGTCGTGGTCCACCAGGGTCGCCATGTGGGCCGGCCGGGCGTGCTGGTGGTCGACGTGCCCGCGCAGGGCGGCATGACCGTGAGCGGCGACGTCGCGGTCATCGACGCGTGATGCGGGCCCCGGAGCACGGTCGGTGACGGCCACGCTGGTCGAGGTCGCGCCGGGCGTCCTGGTCGCGACGAGCACCGTCATGAGCACGACCTCGACGGTGGTCGCGGCGGCCGGGCGGGCGCTGCTCGTCGACCCGGCGTGGCTGCCGCACGAGCTCGCCGCGATCGCCGACGACCTGGACGCCCGGGGGCTGCGTGCCGTGGGCGGCTTCGCGACGCACGCCCACCACGACCACCTGCTGTGGCACCCGAGGTTCGGCGACGCGCTCCGCTGGGCGTCCCCCGCGACGGCGAGGCTGGCGCGTGAGCACAGGGTCGAGCTCGTCGACCGGCTGGGACCGCTGCCCGAGGAGCTCTCCGCCCTGGTCGCACGGGTGGAGCCCGTCGTCGACGCGATCCCGCGGACGTCGCTCCCCCGCGGGATCGAGGTCGAGCTCGTCGTGCACGACGGGCACGCACCAGGGCACACCGCACTGTGGGTACCCGGACCCGATGTCCTGGTCGCCGGCGACATGCTCAGGGACGTCGAGATCCCGCTGCCGTTCGATCCCGACGACGTGCCGGCCTACCTCGAGGGTCTCGACCGGCTCGCGCCGTTCGTCGCGCGTGCACACGTCGTGGTCCCCGGCCACGGCACGCCCGGCGACCCGCGCCCACGACTCGAGGCGGACCGCAGGTATCTCGACGCCGTGCTGCGCGGCCGCGAGCCGGACGACGAGCGGCTCCGCGACCCGGCGATGCGCGTCGAGCACGAGCGCCTTCGCCGGGTGGTCGCCGATCAGCCGACGTAGTCCGCGAGGTACTCGCCCGTGAGCGTGGACCGTGCCGCGACGAGGTCGGCGGGCGTGCCCTCGAACACGACCAGTCCCCCGTCGTGACCTGCGCCGGGCCCGAGGTCGATGATCCAGTCCGCGTGCGCCATGACCGCCTGGTGGTGCTCGATGACGATCACCGACTTGCCCGAGTCGACGAGCCTGTCCAGGAGGCCGAGGAGCTGCTCGACGTCGGCGAGGTGCAGTCCGCTCGTCGGCTCGTCGAGCACGTAGACCCCTCCCCTCTCCCCCAGGTGCGTCGCGAGCTTGAGCCGCTGGCGCTCGCCGCCGGACAGCGTCGTGAGCGGCTGACCGAGCGTCAGGTAGCCGAGCCCGACGTCGACGAGCCGCAGCGCGATCGCGTGCGCCGCGGGGATCTTGGCCTCGCCCTCGCCGAAGAACGCGGCGGCCTGCTCGACGGACATCGCGAGGACCTCGCTGATGTCCTTGCCCCCGAGGTGGTACTCGAGCACGGACGCGTCGTAACGCCGTCCCTCGCACACCTCGCACGTGGTCGCGACGCCCGCCATGATCGCGAGGTCGGTGTACACGACGCCCGCACCGTTGCACACCGGGCACGCGCCCTCGGAGTTGGCGCTGAACAGCGCGGGCTTGACGCCGTTCGCCTTCGCGAACGCCTTGCGCACGGGCTCGAGCAGGCCCGTGTAGGTGGCCGGGTTGCTGCGGCGCGATCCTCGGATCGCACCCTGGTCGACCGCCACGACGCCGTCGCGTCGCGCGACGGACCCGTGGATCAGCGAGCTCTTGCCCGACCCGGCGACTCCCGTGACGACGACGAGCACGCCCGTCGGGATGTCGACCGACACGTCCCGCAGGTTGTGCGTGCTCGCGCCGCGCACCTCGATGACACCGGTCGACTCACGCACCGCCGGCTTGAGGTGGGCGCGGTCGTCGAGGTGACGGCCCGTGAGCGTGCCGCTGGAGCGCAGACCGTCCACGGTCCCCTCGAAGACGATCTCGCCCCCGGCCGAGCCGGCGCCCGGGCCGAGGTCGACCACGTGGTCGCCGATCGCGATCGCCTCGGGCTTGTGCTCGACGACGAGCACCGTGTTGCCCTTGTCCCGCAGCTGCAGCAGGAGGTCGTTCATGCGCTGGATGTCGTGCGGGTGCAGGCCGATCGTGGGCTCGTCGAACACGTACGTCACGTCGGTGAGCGACGAGCCGAGGTGACGGATCATCTTGGTGCGCTGCGACTCCCCGCCCGACAGCGTGCCCGACGCGCGGTCGAGCGAGAGGTAGCCGAGCCCGATCTCGACGAACGAGTCGAGCGTCGCCCCGAGCGACGCGAGCAGCGGCGCGACCGACGCGTCCGACAGCCCGCGGACCCACTGTGCGAGGTCGCTGATCTGCATCGCGCACGCGTCGGCGATGCTGACGCCCCCGATCGTGGACGACCGTGCACCCTCGTTGAGCCGCGTGCCGTCGCACTCCGGGCACGTCGTGAACGTCACGGCACGCTCGACGAACGCGCGGATGTGCGGCTGCATCGACTCGACGTCCTTGGCGAGGAAGGACTTGCGGATCTTCGGGATGAGGCCCTCGTACGTGAGGTTGATGCCCTCGACCTTGATCTTGGTCGGTTCCTTGTAGAGCAGGGCGTCGAGCTCACGCTTCGTGAAGTCGCGGATCGGCGTGTCCGCCGAGAAGAAGCCGCAGCCGTTGAAGATGCGCCCGTACCAGCCGTCCATCGAGTAGCCGGGGATCTTGAGCGCGCCCTCGTTGAGCGAGCGCGAGTCGTCGTACAGCTCGTCGAGGTCGAAGTCCTGCACGGTGCCGCGGCCCTCGCACCGTGGGCACATGCCGCCCGTCACCGAGAAGGCACGCCGCTCCTTCGTCGTGCGTCCCTCACGCTGCATCGTGACCGCACCCGCGCCGCTCACGGATGCGACGTTGAACGAGAACGCCTGCGGGGAGCCGAGGTGCGGCTGCCCGAGCCGGCTGAACAGGATGCGGAGCATCGCGTTCGCGTCCGTGGCGGTGCCGACGGTGGAACGAGGGTCGGACCCCATGCGCTCCTGGTCGACGACGATCGCCGTGGTGAGCCCGTCGAGGACGTCGACGTCGGGACGCGCCTGCGACGGCATGAAGTTCTGCAGGAAGGCGCTGTACGTCTCGTTGATGAGCCGCTGCGACTCCGCGGCGATCGTGCCGAAGACCAGCGAGCTCTTGCCCGACCCGGACACCCCCGTGAAGACGGTGAGGCGCCTCTTGGGGAGCTCGACGCTCACGTCCTTGAGGTTGTTCACGCGTGCGCCGACGACGCGCACCAGGTCGTGGCTGTCGGCGGGCAGGCCCGTCGTACCGGTCATGCTCTCCCTCTCCTCGGGCTGCGTCCCGCGGGCACCGCTCAGCGGATCTCGTTCAGGCGCACCAGGTTGCCCGCGGGATCGCGGAACGCGCAGTCACGCACACCGTACGGCTGCTCGGTAGGCTCCTGGACCACCTCGACGCCGGCAGCCTGGATCTGGTCGAACGCTGCGTCGAGGTCGGGGGTGGCGAGCGCGACGATCCCGTACGTGCCCTTCGCCATCATCTCGGAGATCGTCCGACGCTCGTCGTCGGTCACGCCCGGATCGGCCGCGGGCGGGGTCAGGACGATCGACGTGGCGGACCCTGCCGGTGCGACGGTCAGCCAGCGCATCGTGCCGGTGCCGACGTCGTTGCGGACCTCGAAGCCGAGGGCGTCGCGGTAGAAGGCGAGCGACGCCTCGGGGTCCGTGTGCGGGAGGAACGTGTAGTGGATGGTGATGTCCATGGCCGTCACGCTAGGTGCACCGCCGGGCCGGCCGCTTCTCGGATCCTGACCGGATCCCGGCCGGCATCCCGAGGCGTCGTCCGGACCGGCCGAGTCACCTGCTTCGCGACGCACGCCGGGATGTCCGGCCGGTCCCCGACGGTCCGCGACCGGTACTCGCTCGGCGACATCCCGACCAGCTCGCTGAACCGCGTGCTGAACGTCCCGAGCGACGAGCAGCCGACCGCGAAGCACACCTGCGTCACCGTGAGGTCGCCGCGCCGGAGGAGCGCCATCGCCCGCTCGACGCGCCGCGTCATGAGGTAGGCGTACGGAGACTCGCCGTACGCCAGGCGGAACTGGCGGCTCAGGTGTCCCGCGCTCATGTGCACGCCGCGCGCGAGCTCCTCGACGTCCAGCGGCTGCGCGTACTCGCGGTCCATGCGGTCGCGCACCCGGCGCAGCAGGGCGAGGTCGCGAAGCCGCTGGTCACGGGCGGGGTCGTCCACCCGGTCGATGCTGCCACGTCCGGGCGCGCGTGTCGCGCGTCCTCAGCGCAGCGGCCGCGGCTCGACCTCGAACAGCTCCGTCCGTGCCACCACGCGGTCGCGCTCGTCGGCTCGCGCCGTGCGGCGCGGGTCGCCCAGGTAGGCGTCGAGTCCCGCACGGTCGGCGAACTCGATGACCTGGACCTCGGTCGGAGTCGTCGCGTCACGTCCCAGCGCACGCACGCGGCTCGTCACCCCGGCCCCGTGCTCGGCGAGCAGGGCGAGGACGCCGTCCTCGTAGCGCGAGAGGTCGTCGGCCAGACCCTCGCGGGCCCACAGCAGGCAGCACAGCGTGACGCTCATGCTGCGAGGCTAGGACGGGAAGGGCACGCCGCGTCCATGTGTTCCGTGCTGCAGGACCTCGATCGAAGGAGCACACGTGCCCGACTACGGCCACGACATCGTCCTGGGCACGTTCCTGACCCCGGACGCCGCCCACCCGCACGCGGTCGTCGAGCGGGCCCGCGCGAGCGAGCGGCACGGCATCGACCTCGTCACGTTCCAGGACCACCCCTACCAGCCCGGGTTCCTCGACACGTGGACGCTGCTGACCTGGGTGGCCGCCGTGACGGAGCGGGTGCACGTGGCGGGCAACGTGCTCAACGTCCCGCTGCGCCAGCCGGCGGTGCTCGCACGCGCGACCGCCAGCCTCGACCTGCTCAGCGGCGGACGCGCGGCGCTCGGGCTCGGCGCGGGGGCGTTCTGGGACGCGATCGCCGCGATGGGTGCGCCTCGCCTGACCCCGGGCGAGGCCGTCACCGCGCTCGAGCAGGCGATCGACGTCATCCGGGGCCTGTGGGACACCGACGAGCGCGGGGTGCTGCGGGCCGGCGGGGAGCTGCACCACGTCGACGGCGCGAAGCGCGGGCCCGCACCGGCCCACGACGTGCCGATCTGGCTCGGCGCGTACAAGCCCCGCATGCTCTCGCTCACGGGTCGCAAGGCGGACGGGTGGCTGCCCAGTGCGGGGTACCTCCAGCCCGGCCAGCTCGCGCAGGGCAACACGCGCATCGACGAGGCCGCCGCCGGTGCAGGCCGAGACCCACGCGAGATCCGGCGCATGCTGAACCTCGGTCCCGCTCCAACCGGTGGCGTCGAGGCGTGGGTGGACCAGCTGCTCGAGCTGGCGCTCGAGGACGGCATCGCGACGTTCGTGCTCGGCAGCGACGACGAGCACTCGATCGCCGTGTTCGGGGAGGAGGTCGGCCCCGCGCTGCGCGAGGCCGTCGCCGCCGAGCGCGCGTCGTCGGGCGTGGCCACCGGCCAGGTCCGCCCCGCCGCGGTGCTCGCACGCCGGGCCCCGGGCATCGACTACGACGCGATCCCTGCCTCCCTGGCCGGCACGGTGGTCGAGCCCGGAGACCGCGGCTACGCGAAGGTGCGCTCCACCTACGTGTGGCCCGGCTCCCCCGGGCTCGTCGTGCAGGCGCGCACAGCGGACGACGTGACCGACGCCGTGCGGTTCGCGCGCACCCAGCACGTGCCCCTCGCCGTCCGCTCGGGCGGCCACGGCATCGCGGGCAGGTCGACGAACGACGGCGGCATCGTGATCGACCTGGGCGCGCTCGACCAGGTCGAGGTGCTGGACCGCGACCGCCGGCTCGTGCGGATCGGCGCCGGCGCGCACTGGGGCGACGTCGCCGCGGTGCTGTCCCCGCAGCACCTCGCGATCAGCTCGGGCGACTACGGCGACGTGGGGGTCGGCGGCATCGTCGTCGCCGGCGGCCAGGGCCTGCTCGGTCGCTCGTACGGCCTGACGCTCGACCACGTCGTCGCCGCCGAGCTCGTCCTGGCGGACGGCAGCCAGGTGCGCGTCGACGCCGAGCACGACCCCGAGCTGTTCTGGGCGGTCCGCGGAGCGGGTGCCGCCGTCGGGATCGTCACCTCCGTCGAGATCGAGGCGATGGAGCTCGGCGACGTCGTGCTCGCCGTCTTCGCGTTCGACGCGAGCGATGCCGCGACGCTCGTGCACGACTGGGCTGCGCTCGTCGAGCGGTCCCCCCGCGAGCTCACCAGCTTCCTGACGCTCGTGCCCGCGCGCGGCGGGACGCCTCCCGTCGGCCAGGCCATGACCGTGTGGGCGGGGGACGACACCGACGCCGCGATCGCCGCCCTCGAGCCCTTCCTGCAGGTCGCACCCGTGCTGCAGCAGCAGGCGAGCCTGCTGCCGTACTCGGCGGTGCTGCCCGCGTCGCACTCGGTGCACGACGGCCAGGGGCCCGCGAACGCCCGCGGAGGCCTCGTCGAGCACATCACGCCCGCGCTCGCGGACGACCTCGCCGGGCTGCTCGACGCGGGGCTGGTCCAGATGCTGCAGGTGCGCGCCGTGGGCGGCGCCGTCAACGACGTGCCCGTCGACGCCACGGCTTACGCGCACCGCACGCAGGCATTCTCGCTCCTGGCAGCGACGAGCGGGTCGCGGCGTGCGACCCTCGACGAGCGCTGGGAGCAGATGGGCGAGCACGTCACGGGCGTGTACCGCAGCTTCGACCTCGCCGACGACCGCCTCGAACGCGTCTACCCACCGGCGACGCTCGGACGGCTGCGCGCGGTCGTGGACCGCGTCGACCCCGACGGCGTCTTCGCGTCCGACCTGCCCGTCGCACTCCCCCGGTGACCGGCCGGGGTGCCACGATGGGGCCCATGAGCACACCGGACGAGTCGCAGCTCGCGGCGCAGGTCACCGAGGTCGAGGCCCAGGAGCGTGAGCTCGAGCTCACGCGGTTCACGAACGACGACGCGTGGGAGCTCGGGTGCACGCTCGTCGAGCTCGCGATCGCCCGGGACCTGCCGGTGACGATCGACATCCGCCGCGGGACGCAGCAGCTGTTCCACGCCGCACGGCCGGGGACCACCGCCGACAACGACTCCTGGATCGAGCGCAAGGTGCGCGTGGTCGAGCGGTTCGGCGCGTCGTCGTGGCTCGTCGGGCTGCGCTCGCGGGCACGCGGGACGACGTTCGCGCAGCAGCACGACCTGCCGCTGCAGCAGTTCGCCGCGCACGGCGGCTCGTTCCCGCTGCGGGTGCGGGACGTCGGCGTCGTCGGCGCCGTCACGGTCTCCGGGCTCCCGCAGGCCGACGACCACGCGCTGGTGGTCGAGGGCCTGCGGGCGTTCCTCGCGGGCTGACCTCGGTCAGGCCGGGGCGACCTCGTCGATCCGCGCCAGCTGCTCGAGGCTCGGCTCCCACAGGATCGAGGCCACGTTCTCGCGCAGCTGCTCCGGCGTGCGCGCACCCGCGATGACGGTGGACACGGCCGGCTGAGCGGCCAACGCGCCGAGCGCGAGCGTCGCGAGGCTCACGCCCCACTCGTCAGCGAGCGCCGCCAGCGCCTCGATGCGATCGAAGTCTGCCGTCGCGAGGCGGGCGGGAAGGCGCGTGAGGCGGGTCCCGTCCGGGGCGTCCTGCCCACGCCGGTACTTGCCCGTCAGGAGACCCGAGGCGAGCGGCACGAACGGGATGATGCCGACGCCGCTGCGCTCCGCGGCGGGGACCAGCTCGGTCTCGGCCGAGCGGTCGAGCAGGTTGTAGCGGTTCTGGGCGGACACGAAGGGCGACAGGCCCTCGCTGCGCGCCGTCCAGTCCGCGTCGACGACCTGCCACGCCGCGAAGTTGGACGATCCGACGTACCGCACCTTCCCTTCGAGCACGAGCTCGTGCAGTGCGCCGAGCGTCTCCTCGAGCGGCGTCAGCGGGTCGGGGGCATGCAGCTGGTACAGGTCGACGTGGTCGGTCCGCAGGCGTCGCAGCGAGCCCTCGACGGCTCGTCGCACGTACCGGCGCGATCCGCGCGCGCCCCAGTCGGGCCCGTTGAGCCCTCCGACGTCCATGCCGAACTTCGTGGCGACCACGACGTCGTCGCGGCGGCCCTCGAGCGCCGCGCCCAGCAGCTCCTCGCTCTGGCCCGCCTCGGAGCCGTACACGTCGGCCGTGTCGAAGAAGGTCACGCCGGCGTCGATCGCGGCGTCGACGAGGGGTCGCACGCCGTCGGGCTCGAGCGTGTGCCCGAAGGTGTTGCAGCCGAGGCCGGCGGTCGAGACGGCGAGGCCGCTGTCACCGAGGCGGCGGAAGGTCATGTCGGGCAGGTTCGTGGGCAGTGTCACAGCCACGACCCTAAGCCTGCGCGTGTCTCCCGACGTGCGTTCACAAACGCTTCACGCCAGGCTGGAACACTGGAACAGGTGCCACCGTTGACATCGGTGGCAGAACAACCGCTCGACGGCCGAGACCCGGCACGCGAGACCCGGCACGGAGGTCCCCACGATGGCAAACAGGTCCCTGCGCGGCATGCGCATCGGGTCCCAGAGCATGGAGTCCGAGGACGGCGTCGACTTCGCCCCTCGCCTCCAGGCGCACTACGACTGCCCCAACGGGCACACGATCATCCTGCCGTTCTCGGTCGAGGCCGACGTCCCGGTGACGTGGGAGTGCCGCTGCGGCGCCGAGGCGCTGCTGCGTGATGCGTCCAAGCCCGAGGCGAAGACCGGCAAGCCCCCGCGCACGCATTGGGACATGCTGCTCGAGCGCCGCACCATCGGTGAGCTCGAGGAGCTCCTCGACGAGCGGCTCGACCTGCTTCGCTCGGGCAAGCTGCGCCGCAGCGCCTGAGCGGGTGCGAGGCTCAGCCTCGGCCCAGCACCTTCCGGAACGCTCCCGCCAGCTGGCGGGAGCGTTCTGCTGTCCCCCACCGCGTCACGGCGACGAGCGCCTCCACGACGATGCGCCGGCTCATCTTGGATGCGCCCGCGGTCCGCTCGACGAACGTGATGGGTACCTCGACGACTCGGGCCCCCGCCTGGACGGAGCGCCACGCCATGTCGACCTGGAAGCAGTAGCCCTGCGACCGGATCTCGTCGAGCGGCAGGCGTGCTAGCAGGTCGGCGCGGTAGGCGCGGAACCCGCCCGTCGCGTCGCCCAGCGGCATGCCGAGCATGATCCGCGTGTACGTGTTGGCGCCGCGTGACAGGACCTCCCGGTGCAGCGGCCAGTTCACGACCTTCCCGCCCGGGACCCAACGCGACCCGAGCGACAGGTCGTGGCCGTCGAGCGCGGCGAGCACCGCCGGAAGGTCCTCGGCACGGTGCGAGCCGTCGGCGTCCATCTCGCACACGACGTCGTACCCGCGCTCGAGCGCCCAGCGGAACCCCGCGACGTACGCCGTGCCGAGCCCCTGCTTGCCGCTGCGGTGCAGCACGTGGATCTCGCGCGGAGCGGTGTCGTCGGCCGCGATCTTCTCGACGAGCGCGCCCGTGCCGTCCGGCGAGCCGTCGTCGACGACGAGGACGTGCGCGTCGGGAACGTTCGTGGCCAGCCGTGCCAGGGCGCCCGGGATCGACTCGCGCTCGTTGTAGGTGGGCACGATGACGAGCGTGGTCACGCGGCGACCCCCCGCGCCTCGCGGCGCACGCGCGCGGCCCCGAACGCCCCGGCGACGACCGTCACCGCGGCGAGCGCCTCCACGAGGCGCGCGGGCCACGCGCCGAGCCGGGTGGCCGGCGTCAGCGACTGCCGCAGCGCGAGGTTGGCGACGAGCTGGTCGGCCGTGAACAGACCGGTCCGCTGCGACACGGCACCGTTGGGGGCGATCACGGCGCTGACGCCGACCGTCGAGATCTGGACCGTCGCCCGACCGTGCTCGATCGCGCGCATGCGCGACATCGCGAGCTGCTGCGTCGACTCGTCCGAATGCCCGAACGTCGCGTTGTTCGTCTGCACCACCAGCACCTCTCCCCCGGCGCGCACGGCGTCGCGCACGAGAGCGTCGTAGGCGACCTCGAAGCAGATGACGTCGCCGATACCCACGGTCCGACCGAGCCGCGGCGAGTCGAGCGGCACGTAGCCGGGGCGGTCACCAGGGATCATGTCACGGGTCACGAGGTCGACGTCCTTCGAGAACAGCCGCGCGACGGGCCGCATCGGGATGTACTCCGCGAAGGGCGCCGGGTGCTGCTTGGTGTAGGTCGCGACGACGCCTTGTCCCGGCTCCCACAAGACTGCGGTGTTGTACCGCCCTCCTGTCGGTGGGTACTGGACCGTCCCGACGAGCATCGGCGCCCCGACCGCCGTCGCGGCGGTGTCGATCGCCTTCGCGGCTGCCTCGTCGACCTGGGGGTCGATGTCCGTGCCGTTCTCGGGCCACAGCACGAGGTCCAGGTCGCCCTGGTCCACCTGGTCGAGCAGCGCATAGGTGCCCTCGACGTGGTTGTGCAGCACCGCGGCACGCTGGCCGAACGCGTCGAGGCCCTGACCGGGGACGTTCCCCTGCACGGCTCCCACGCGTAGCGTGCCGTCCTCGGGAAGCGTCCCGAGGGGCACCGCGAGGCCGAGCAGGACGACGACCAGGGCGAGCCCGAGAGCGGCCGCGGTGCGCAGCGCCGCGACCCTGCGCGCGAGCACGAACGAGCGCGCCAGCAGCACCCCGACGGCCACGACGAGACCGCTGACGAGCGGTGTACCGGCCCACGACGCGAACGGCGCGAGCGGTGAGTCGGCCTGCGAGAACGCGAGCCTGCCCCAGGGGAAGCCGCCGAACGGCCACGCGGACCGCAGCTCCTCCACGGCGACCCAGAGCAGCGTGAACACGACGACCTGCAGGCCGCCGGACCGCCACACGGCCTCGCCGCGGCGCGCCCAGCTCCATGCCGCGCCGAAGGCCGCGACCATCCCGGCCTCGGCGGCGCTCAACGCGATCCACGGCACGGGCCCCACGGCGTCGTACGCCCACGTGATCAAGGGCAGGAAGAAGGCGAGCCCGAACACGAGCCCGACGAGCGCGTTCCAGCGTGCCGAGTCGCGCCGCAGCGCGAGGTACAGCAGCGCGATGCCGACGAACGCCGCCCCCCACCAGCCGGGGGCAGGGAACGCCAGCCGCGTCAGGTAGCCGCCGACCGCCGCCAGGACAAGGGTCCACCAGCGGGACGGTCGGGACGCGGGCACCGCGTCAGGCTACGGCACCAGGCGGTGTGCTCCGGGCGAGCCCTCCCACCCGGGCCGACCGACCGGCCCGCGCGTCCTTCGTACCGGCACATGCGTCGCACGGCCGTTGTCTACTGAACGCGCGGGCCCGGTCGGAGCCCCATGGATCCACCGCCGTCGTCCCGGTCCGGGACCACCCGTAGACGTCGTTGTCGCGAGGTCTGCGGTGGTGGGTCACAGGGAAACCTACCGACATCGCGACGACTGTCAAGGCCGTGTCGCCGCAGGTCACGGGCCTTGTCGCAGGTCACGGCGTCCGGTCTGGGGGGATCTGTCCCACGAGTTGCGGCGTGTCGTCGCGCGTGTCGCGACGCCGTCCGCGCGTGCCCGCGGTACAGGCCGCGAGGTTCACTCGTTCGGCCGACGGGCGCGGTGCGGTCAGCCGAGTGCGTCGTGCAGCACGACCCCGGCACGCACCGTGCGCAGGCACCGGGGCGGCACCGCGCCGGGTGACAGATCGGGCAGCAACGGCGTACCCGCCTGGGCATCGGGGCTCCACGCGGACAGCCTGCCGTCCGGCGCCTGCACGACGAGCTCGTCGGCCTCCCACACGGCGAGATGAGCCGGCTGCCCGACGCGGAGCTCACCCACGCCGTCGTGCCCCGCCAGCCGCCACCCGCCGCGGGTGTGAGCACGCAGCGCGGCGCGCGCACTGATGCGCTGCTCGGGAGCGTGATGGAACGCCGCGGCGCGGACCGCGGCCCACGGGTCGAGCGCGGTGACGGGTGCGTCGGACCCGAATGCCAGCGGGACGCCGGCTCCCGCGAGGTCGGCCAGCGGGTTCAGCGCATCGGCGCGACCCGCGCCGAGCCGGGCGGCGTACATCCCCCCGACGTGCCCCCAGCGCGCGTCGAACGCGGGCTGCACGCTGAGCCGCACACCGAGGAGCACCAGCGCGGCCAGCGTCGGGGCGTCGACCATCTCCGCGTGCTCGAGGCGCACACCCGTACGCGCGAGCGCGGCGGCCCCTTCGACGTCCTGCGCGGCGCGCAGACCCACGAGCACCTCGTCCATCGCACGGTCGCCGATGACGTGGAAGCCGCTCTGCAGCCCGGCCCTCGACACCGCGGTGAGATGGTTCGCGATCTGCTCGGCCGCGAGGTACAGCACACCGTCGGTCTCTCGGGCATCCGCGTACGGCGCCCGCAGCGCCGCGGTGCGCGAGCCGAGCGCGCCGTCCACGTTGAGGTCACCGCCGATGCCGGTCAGGCCCGGGATCGCGGCCAGCACCGCGCGCGCGTCGTCGACCGTGACGCACAGCTCGCCGCGGTAGCCCACGACGAACGGGAGGGCCGAGCTCGCGTCGGCCGTGCTCGTCAGGAGCTCCAGCAGTCCCTCGCGCGTGTCGATCGAGGGCGCGCTGTGCTCGTGCACCGAGACCACGCCCTGAGCCGCCGCGTGCCGCAGCGCTCGCTCGTACAGCGCGGTGCGCCGCCCAGGAGCGACGTCGCGCGCCGCCGCACGGGCCACGTGGTGCGCGTCGCGCTCGACGCGGCCGTCGTCCGACCACCCGGGCGCCCGGTCGGCTCCCGTGCTCGTCGCGAGGGCGCTCGAGACCACGGCCGAGTGCACGTCGACGCGCGCGAGGTAGACGGGCGCCCCACCGGCGGCGGCGTCCAGCTCGTGACGCGTCGGCGGCCGTCCCTCCGGCCACTGCGTCTCGTCCCAGCCGAACCCGAGCACCGGTCCGTCGCCCCGCGTCGCGGCGGCCCGGGCGACCGCTGCGAGGGCGTCGGCGAGAGACCGGACACCGGCGTCGGGGCCGAGGTCGACGCTCTCGAGGGCCAGCCCGGTCTCGAGGACGTGCACGTGCGCGTCGACGAACCCGGGTGTGACGAGCGCGCCGTCGAGGTCGACGACCTCGTCGGCGCGCGACGCGAAGCCGTCGGCCGTGTCGTCGGCGCCGAGCCACGCGACGACACCGTCCTCGACCAGGACCGCCTCTGCGAACGGGTCGGCCGACGAGTGCACGACTCCGTGCCGGTACAGGGTGGAGCTCACCGCGACACCCTACGGCCCGCGCCGCGGACCGGAGCACGCGGGCTCAGACCGACGAGTACGCGACGACCCCGCGTCGGAGCGCGTCGACCGCCTGAGCGGCGACGGTGCGCGTGCGGGGCAGGGGCGCCGCCTGGTGCAGCTGGTCGAGCACGTCGATCACCTGCTTGCACCAGCGCACGAAGTCGCCGGCCGAGAGCTCGGAACCGCGCAGGACGGCCTCGAGACTGCGGCCGCTCGCCCACCGGTGCACCGCCTCGACGAGGCCGAGGTCGAGCGGCGTGGTCGCCTCGATGCCGTGCCGGCCCTCGAGGTCGTCGAGCAGCGACCACTCGCGCACGGTCGCGTCGAGGGCTCGCCCCAGCCGGCCCGCGGGACCGCCCGGGACACGCGGCTCGGCGTTCTCGTCGCGCCGCGACCGGAACACGATCGTCGACACGACCGCGGCCAGCCCCGCGGCGTCGAGCTCGTCCCACGCGCCGGACCGCAGGCACTGGGCCAGGAGGAGGTCGTCCTCCGCGTACAGGCGACGCAGCCACCTCCCGGACTCGGTCACGACGAGCGTGCCGTCCGGCGCACCGAGGTACCCGAGCTCCCCGAGCACGTCGCAGATCCGGTCGAAGACCGCGGCGATCGATCCCGTACGACCGGCGATGCGACCGACGAGCGCCTGGTGCTCGGTGGCGAGCCGCTCGTGGCGCTGCGCCCAGCGGGCGTGCTCGTCGCGGTCCGGGCACCGGTGGCACGGGTGCTGGCGCAGCCTGCGCCTCAGCTCGGCGAGCCGCTCGTCGTCCTGCGCGGCCGCGCGCTGCAGACCCTTGCGCTGCCGACCGGCGGGTCTCATCCCGTCGACCTCCGCCCGCAGGAGCGCCGCGAGGTCGCGTCGCGCGGCGGGCACGCGTGCGTTGAAGCCGCCGGGCAACCGGAGACGGCCCACGGTGCGCGCGCCGGTGCCCACGTCCGAGACCGTCAGGTGCCGCACCTGACGGTCGGTCGTCAGCACCGTGGGACGCGGGCCCTCGAACCCGGGTCGCCCGCCGGGGTCGAGGACGACGACGTGGCTCGCGCGCCGCCCGAGCGGCACCTCGAGGACGTCACCTACCCGCAGGCCCTCGAGCGTGCGGGCCACCTCTGCCCTGCGCGCCCCGGACGCCGCGCGCGACAGCTCTCGCTCGCGCGCGGTGATCTCCCGCCGGATCCCCATGTACTCAGCGAAGTCGCCGAGGTGGCAGCGCATGGCCTGCTCGTAGCCGTCGAGTGCCTCGGTGTGCGCCTGAGCCTGGCGCGCGAGGCCGACGACCCCCCGGTCCGCCTGGAACTGCGCGAACGACGTCTCGAGGACCTCGCGCGCGCGTTCGCGGCCGACCTGAGCCACGAGGTTGACCGCCATGTTGTACGTGGGCCGGAAGCTCGAGCGCAGCGGGTAGAGCCTGCGCGAGGCCAGGCCCGCGAGCTGCACGGGGTCGAGGCCCGGGTGCGCGACGACGACCGCGTGCCCCTCCGTGTCGATCCCTCGGCGGCCCGCCCGTCCGGTGAGCTGCGTGTACTCCCCCGGCGTCACGTCGACGTGGCTCGAGCCGTCCCACTTCACGAGCTTCTCGAGCACGACCGAGCGCGCGGGCATGTTGATGCCGAGCGCGAGCGTCTCGGTCGCGAACACCACCTTGACGAGCCCGCGCGAGAACAGCTCCTCGACCGTCTCCTTGAACAGCGGCAGCATGCCTGCGTGGTGGGAGGCCACGCCACGCGTGAGCGCCTCCGCGAGCTCCCAGTACCCCAGCACGTCGAGGTCCTCGGGAGGGATCGCAGCCGAACGCTCCTCGACGACGAGGCGGATCTGCGCCTGCTCGGCGGGTGACGTGAGTCGCACCCCCGCGGCCAGGCACTGCTGCACGGCGGCGTCGCACCCGGCGCGGGAGAAGATGAAGACGATCGCGGGCAGCAGCTCCTCGCGATCCAGCACGTCGACGACCGCGAACCGCGGCGTGGGCCGTGCGCCCCCGCGTGGCGCGCCCGGACGTGCTCCCCCGCGTCCGCGGTAGCCGCGATCCCCCGGTCCGCGACGGTCGTCGGGCATCCTGCGGCGCAGCAGGGCCTGCAGGTCGGGGTTGATGGGCGGGTCGACGCCGGGGTCGGTCGGGTCGACGTGGCCCGCGTACAGCTCGAGGAGCTCGTCGCGCACGAGCACGTGCTGCCCGAGCGGCACGGGGCGGTGCTCGGAGACGACCACCTCGGTGTCGCCGCGCACGGTCGCGAGCCAGTCGCCGAACTCCTCGGCGTTCGACACGGTCGCGGAGAGAGAGACCAGCTGCACGTCGTCGGGCAGGTGGATGATCACCTCCTCCCACACGGGGCCGCGGAACCGGTCCGCGAGGTAGTGCACCTCGTCCATCACGACGAAGCCGAGCCCGACGAGCGCGCCCGAACCGGCGTAGAGCATGTTGCGCAGCACCTCGGTGGTCATGACCACCACGGGTGCGTCGCCGTTGATCGTCGTGTCGCCCGTGAGCAGGCCGACCTGGTCGGGGCCGTACCGCCGTACGAGGTCGCCGAACTTCTGGTTCGAGAGCGCCTTGATGGGCGTCGTGTAGAAGGCCTTGCGCCCTCCGGCCAGCGCGAGGTGCACGGCGAACTCGCCGACCACGGTCTTGCCCGCCCCCGTGGGCGCTGCGACCAGGACGCCGCTGCCGCGCTCGAGCGCCGCGCACGCGTCGACCTGGAACTCGTCGAGCGGGAACGACAGCAGGTCACGGAACCTGCCGAGCTCCCCGTGCTGCGCGGCACCGCGACGGCGGGTCGCGGCGTAACGCTCGGCGGGGCTCGCGTCGTCGGGGTCCGAACCGGCAGCGCCTGCACGGGCAGTGCCCGAACCGTCGGTGCGCACTGCGCCGGGACGGTTCACGGACGAGGACGTACGGGCCGAGGACGTGGTCCGGTGACGGTGGCGGGACGGCACACGACCACCCTAGGCACGCGCCGGGCCGAACCACGCCAGGTCGACCCCCACGAGCTCCGGCGCGGCGGCACGACGGCGTGCCGGCGACCGGATCAGCAGAGCACCCGGAGCGCTCCCGGCACCACCTCGGCGCGCAGCGGGAGCGGCCCGATCCGCTCGCCGTCGGCGAACGCCGGCGGCGGCGTCGGGCCGAGCTCGGAGACGGGCTCGATGAGCACGGACCGGCTGCGCAGCACTTGGACCTGGGGGTGGCCCACGTGACCGCCCCGGTAGATGGACGGGAAGATCCGCACCACGCCCGGCTTGGTGAAAGGCCCCGCGACCACGACGTCGAGGAGCCCGTCGTCGACGACCGCGTCGGGCGCGATATTGAGCCCCCCGCCGATCCACGGGACGTTCGCCACCGCGACGAGCGTCCCGGGCTGCTCCCAGACCTGGTCGTCGAGCGTGACGCGGTACCCGTACGGGCGGAACGCCGCGAGGGCCGGGATCAGAGCCCGGACGTAGCGCGCGGACCCGCGGGGCCAGCGCAGCTCGTTGGCGCGCGCGTTGACGTCGGCGTCGATGCCGCAGGACAGCGCTCCCGCGAACCACTCGTGCGCCGCGAGGCCCGGTGCCCCGGTCCGCACTGCGTCCACAGGGCGGGCACCGGCGTCGAGCCCGTGCTCGACGGCGGCGACCGCACGGTCCACGTCCTTGGGCAGCCCGAACGCGCGCGCGATGTCGTTGCCCGTGCCCGCGGGCACGATGCCGAGGCCCAGCCCCGTACCCGCGACGACGTTGACCCCGAGGTGCACCATGCCGTCGCCGCCCACGACGACGAGCCCGTCGAGACCCTCGAGCGCGGCGGCCCGTGCGCGGTCCGTCGCCTGGGCGAGCGTCGCGGCGGACAGGTCGACGACGGCGTGCCCGCGCCGGCGCAGCACGTCGTGCACGCGCGCGCCGATCCGCGCGCCGCGCCCCTTGCCCGCTGTCGGGTTGACGACGAGACCGAGCGTCATACGTCCACCACCCGCTCGCCTCGTGCCGCACGGCGGTCGTGGAGCAGGCCGATGCCGAGCGCGATGAAGTACAGCGCGCACACCGGGAGCGCCAGCAGCATCATGGACAGGATGTCCGGCGTGGGCGTCATCACCGCCGCGAACGTGAACGAGAGCAGCACAGCCCAGCGCCACCCGCGCGCCCACGTCGACGCGCGCACGACGCCGCCCAGCGTGAGCGCGACCATGATCGCGGGCAGCAGGAACGCGAGCCCGAAGGCGAGCACGAAGCGCATCACGAAGCTCAGGTACGTCTGCGCGTCGATGAGGTTGGTCGCGCCATCAGGCGTGAACTCCGTGAGCACGCGCACGGCGTTCGGCAGCATGGCCGCGGCGAACGCCGCACCGCCGAGGAACAGCGGGACCGCCGCGGCGAGGAAGCCGTAGACCCGCACGCGCTCCTTGTGCGTCAGCCCCGGGTTGATGAACGCCCAGAGCTGGTAGATCCACCACGGGCTCGACACGATGAGACCGATGAAGAACGCGACCTTGACCTTCATGTCGACCGCGGTCGCGAGGCCCGCGAAGTTGATCGAGACGACCGTGTCCCGCTCCTGCGCGACCTGCAGGATCGGGCGCTGCAACGCCTCGAAGACCGGGTCGTAGAAGATCCAGCCGACGACGGCGCCCACGAGGATGCCGAGCGAGGCGAGGACGACGCGACGACGTAGCTCCACGAGATGGGCGCGCAGCGGCATCCGGCCGTCGCGCGGTCGGCGCGGTGTGCTCACCCTGGGTTCAGGCGGACGGTGCGGCGGGGCCGCCGGTCTCGGGCGTGGCCGGGGTGCTCGGTGCCGCGCCGGGCGCCGGGTTCAGCGGCGACGTCGTGCTCTGGACCGTGTTGGTGGCGGTGACGTCCGGTGCCGCGACCCCGCCCGGACCGGTCGTCGGCGCCGGCTTCTCGTCGGGCTCGTTCATCGTCTTCATCTCGTTCTTGAAGACCTTCATGGACTGACCGACGCTCTTGGCCACGTCGGGCAGACGCTTGTAGCCGAACAGCACCACGATCAGGAGCAGCAGGAACACGAGGGTCGCCGGGTGGCTCAGGATTCTCACGGGCGTCGCTCCTCGCTTGCGGTGTCGTGCCGCGCAGTACGCAGCACCTCCGATCGTAACGCTCCGCGGGCGCGGGTCCGGCCTACCGGCGTGCGCTCAGCCCCAGTACGCGCGCCAGGACCGCGCCGTCGCCGCGTTCCGCTCGGCCCGCTCGGCACGCCGATCCCCCGCCGCTGCGCGCAGCTCGCGCACACGTTCACGCAGCTCGTCGGGATCCGCGAGCAGGGTCGGCCCCGTCGACGGACGCTCGGCGACCCGCTGCAGCTCGTCGACCTGGTCGGCGAGGCGCGACGCGACGTCCGCGGCCGTGCCGAGCGCGCGACCGAGCGCGACGGCCTGACGCCACAGGCGGCGCCCGACCCAGAACAGGAACGCGCACGCCCCCAGCACCAGGACCGTCCACACGAGGAACCAGATCACGACGCCAGCTCCTCGTACGCCCGCAGTGCTGCCCGCGCGGCCTGCGCGGCATCGCGCGCGACGGAGCTCGGACGCACCTCGAGCACCGCGCCCGCGACCTGCAGCACGAGGTGCTGCAGCCAGGCCGGGTTCACGACGCGCAGGTCCACCTCGAACGACCCGTCGTCGAGGTTGCGGACCTCGTCGACCGGGGTCACCTCGGCCACCCACCGCGCGCGGCTCGCGAGCCGGAGCGTGACGAGCTCGCCGTCGGTGCCGGGCGCGAACGTCCCGGCTCCCTCCGCGACGTCGTGCTCCTCCGCGCTCTCGTCGAGGAGCGTCGCGTCGAGCACGCGGTCGACGCGGAACAGCCGCTCCCCGTCCACGGCCCGGCACCACGCGAGCAGGTACGAGTGCTCGTCGTCCGTGACGAGGCGGATCGGGTCGACGTCGCGCTCGCTCGCGACGTCCGCGGCGTCCACATACCGCAGGTGGAGCCGGCGGCCCAGCCGCAGCGCGCGCGCGACGGCGGACTGCACGTGCGGCGCGCCGGTGCGGGCGAGCACGACGTCCACCGCACCCGCGGCCGCGTCCCCCGTCGCGGCCGTGAGCTTCGCGAGCGCCGAGCGCAGCACTGCCGAGCGCTCCTCGTCGAGAGCCGGGCCGAGCGCGTCGTCGAGCGCCCGCAGCGCCGCGACCAGCGACACCGCCTCGCGAGCCCCGAGACGCAGCGGGCGCGTCATCCCGCGGGACTCCGTGAGCCGCACGACGCCCTGCTCGTAGGAGGACGCGTCGAAGTCGATCAGGTCGTACGGGAGGTAGCCCGGCGTGCCGGTGACCCAGAGCAGCTCGACGTCCTGCATCACCTGGGCCGCCGAGACGCCGAACTGGTCGGCGAGCTCCCCCACCGGAACGCCCTCGTGCCGGTCGAGGTACGCGATCATCCCCAGCATCCGCAGGAGGCGGTCCGGTGCGCGGTCAGCCACGTGACACCTCCGCCGCCTCCACGTCGTGCGCGGTGCCACCGTCGTCGTCGAGCGCGGCGGCGCGCCGGAGCAGCGAGAGCACCGCCTCACGGACGGGGGTCGGTTCGAGCACGAGCACGGCGTCGCCGTAGCCCACGACCTCCTCGGCCAGCTCCCAGTCGGCCCGGAACGGCACGCGCAGCACGTCGCGCCCCGCGACGGTCGGCCTCGGTCCGTCGACGTCGCGCGCACGCAGCGCCGAGGCCCGATCGGGAAGGACCGCGAGCGTCGCGACGCCGCGCGTGCCGCTGTCCCACGACGAGAGCGCGTCGGCCAGCTCTTCGGGGGTCGGGGTCTCGAACGCCCCCGCCGGCCCGACGGTGCGCACGGACCCCTCGATGCGGCTCAGGCGGAACGACCGCGTCGCTCCCCGGTCCCGGTCGCGGGCCACCAGTACCCAGCCACCGCGCCGCGCGAGCAGCTTCCACGGTTCGACGACGCGCTCACGCACCTCGCCCGTCGTGGCTGCGCGGTAGGTGAACCGCACCGCCTGGCGCGCCTGGACCGCGTCCACGAGCGGTGCGAAAGCACCCCCTCCGTCGCGCACGCGCGGCGAGAGCCCCGCGACGAGATCGGTGGACCCCGGCGCCTGGCCGACGGCGCGCAGCTTGGTCAGGGCGCGCGTCGAGTCGGCGCGCAACGACCGGTCCTGCCACAGCTCGGCCGCCATCGTCAGCACGCCCAGCTCGGCCGCGGTGAGGTCGATCGGCGCGAGCGCGTAGGTGTCGAGGTCGATCCGGTAGCCGAAGTCGTCGCCGTGACCCGCGTCCGTGATCGTCAGGACCGGGACGCCGAGCTCGCGGAGCATGTCCTTGTCCCGCTCGAACATCCGCTCGAACGACTCGTCGGACGGTGCGTCGCCGTACCCGGCGACGGTCGAGCGCACCTGCTCCTTGGTCATGCGCACCGGGGTGTTCACGAGTGCGATGACGAGGTTGAGCAGGCGCTCTGCGGCAGCGGGGGACGTGGCCATCGGGACCACCGTAGTGGCCGGTAGCGTGGTCGCGTGATCACGTGGCGCTCGGGTGTCGTCCAGTCCGTCGGAACGCAGTGGCCCGGAGCGGTGGAGCTCCAGGTCGCGCTCGACGAGCCGTGGGCCGATCCGACGATCCCCGCACGCGTCAAGGCGCTCGCCTACCCGCTTCTCGTCGGCTCCCCCGCCGTCGGGGACCGCCTCCTGCTCAACGTCTCGGCGCTCGCACGCGGACTCGGGACGGGCGGGTACGCGCTCGTCGTGGCGCCCGCGAACGGCCTTCCCGCCGACGTCCCGGCCGGCCCGGGTCACCTCGTCAAGGCGCGGTACACGCCGCTGCAGGCCATGGTGCTGGGCGTCGACGACCAGGAGTCTGAGCACCACGACACCCTGCGCGACGCCGACGACCTGGACGGCATGCCGGTGGTCGTCGCGGACCTGCACTCGGCCGTGCCGGCCGTCGTCGCCGGTGCGCGGCACGCCGCCGCACGTGCGGGACGGCCCGTGCCGCGCGTCGCCTACGTCATGACCGACGGGGGCGCGCTGCCCGCCTGGTTCTCGCGCGCGGTGGCGGGTCTGCGCGAGGCGGGCTGGATCGACGCGTGCATCACGACGGGCCAGGCGTTCGGGGGCGACCTCGAGGCGGTCACCGTGCACACCGGCCTGCTCGCGGCACGGCACGTCGCGGGGGCGGACCTCGCCGTCGTCGCGCAGGGCCCGGGGAACCTCGGCACCGGCACGCGTTGGGGCTTCTCGGGCGTCGCCGCAGGTGAGGCGGTCAACGCGACGTCCGTGCTGGGGGGCCGCCCCGTCGCCTCGCTGCGCGTGTCGGGAGCCGACGAGCGCTCACGGCACGTGGGCGTCTCGCACCACTCGCTCACCGCCTACGGCCGGGTCGCGATGCGCTCGGCCGACGTCCCCGTACCGGTGCTCGCCGGAGACCTCGCGGACCTCGGGGCCCAGGTCGCCGCGCAGGCAGAAGAGCTCTCGCCCCTGCACAGGCTCGTGCCCGTCGAGGCGGGCTCGGACCTGCGCGCGGCCCTGGCCTCGTCGCCCGTGCGCCTCTCGACGATGGGCCGTGGCCTCGACCAGGACCCTGCCTCGTTCCTCGCCGCGGGGGTCGCAGGCGTCCACGCGGTGCGGCTCCTCGACTGAGCGCGGGCCCGAGCCGCTCAGTCGTCGCGCGGCGTCGCCGTGAACCGTGCGACGAGCGTCGAGAGCCGCTGCGCCTCGTCCTGCGCACGCACGCCGTCGGCGCGCTGCACGCCCATCACGGCGAGCGTGTCTCCGTCGTCGAGGTCGAGCTGCACCCACGGGTTCCCGTGCCCGAAGCGCACCGCGACCACCTGCGCCCACTCGAGCCGCGTCGTGACGAGCAGGTTGCGCACCACCAGGCCGTCCTCCGACGGCACGGCGCTGACGGTCGCCTGCCGCCACAGGAACCAGACGATGAGCCCCGCGACCAGGACGAAGCCCAGGCGGTCCCCCGCCGTCAGGTCCGGGACCGCGAGCAGCAGCGCCACGGTGCCGAGGACGACGACCACGGCGAGCGCGAGCGTGACGAACCGCGCGAGGCGCGGCCGGAAGGCGGCCAGCGAGGGCTCGGTCACCGGACGGTCACAGCCGGCAGGCGTGGATCTGCGTGACGAGGATCGCACGGGCGCCCACGTCGTACAGCGCGTCCATGACGCGGTTGGTGTCGGCGCGGCGCACCATCGCGCGGACCGCGGACCAGTCGCCGTTGTGCAACGGGGACACCGTCGGGGACTCGAGGCCCGGCGTGATCGCGACCGCCTGCGTCACGAGCTCGGTCGGCACGTCGTAGTCCATCAGCACGTACTGCTGCGCGGTGAGCACACCCTGCAGGCGGCGCGTCAGCACCTCGAGGCCCGCGGGCGAGCCGACGTCGGAGCGGCGCACGAGCACCGCCTCCGAGCGCAGGATCGGGTCACCGAAGATCTCGAGGCCGGCCGCACGCAGCGTCGTGCCCGTCTCCACGACGTCCGCGATCACGTCCGCGACGCCCAGGCGGATCGCGGTCTCCACCGCTCCGTCGAGGCGCACGACGTCCGAGGGCTCGACGCCCTGCGACCGCAGGTGGTCGGTCACGAGCACCGGGTAGCTCGACGCGACCCGACGGCCCTGGATCTCCGCGACCGTCGAGATCCCGCCCGCCGTCGAGGCGAAGCGGAACGTCGAGCGGCCGAACCCGAGGGCGAGGTGCTCCACCGCGGCCGAGCCCGAGTCGAGCAGCAGGTCGCGGCCGGTGATCCCGACGTCGACCGTGCCGGCGCCGACGTACACCGCGATGTCGCGCGGGCGCAGGAAGAAGAACTCGACGTCGTTGTCCGGGTCCGGCAGCACGAGCTCACGCGAGTCACGACGCTGCCGGTAGCCGGCCTCCTTGAGGATGGCGGCGGCCGGCTCCGAGAGGGAGCCCTTGTTGGGCACGGCGATGCGCAGCACGTCAGGTCCTAGCGTTCGTCTCGGGGTGGGGTGGTCTCAGAGGTGGGCGTACACGTCGTCGAGCGTCAGGCCACGCGCGAGCATGAGCACCTGGAGGTGGTAGAGGAGCTGGGAGATCTCCTCCGCCGTCCGCTCGTCGCCCTCGTGCTCCGCCGCCATCCAGACCTCGGCGGCCTCCTCGACGACCTTCTTGCCGATCGCGTGCACGCCGGCGTCGAGCTCCGCGACCGTGCCCGAGCCCTCCGGGCGGGTGCGGGCCTTGTCGGACAGCTCGGCGAACAGCGCGTCGAAGGTCTTCACTCGGCCAACAGTAGGGGCTGCTCGGGGAGGTCCTTGCCGCCGTCCGCAGGCCGGGCGTCCCCCCGGTTGCGCCACCACACGACGAAGCCCCACACGACCACGCCCGCGTACACGAGGTACAGCACGGCGGAGGGGTAGTACCCGGCCGACAGCAGCAGCGGGACCCCGACGGCGTCGACCGCGATCCAGATGAGCCAGAACTCGATCCACCCGCGCGCCATGCCGTACGTCGCGAGGAACGAACCGGTGAAGATCCACGCGTCCGCCCACGGGCCCCACGAGCCGAGCCGCGAGAAGATCTCGTGGAACACGAGCGTGCCGACCACGGCGATCGTGACGATCTGCACCCAGCCGCGCACACCGGCCCAGTGGGGCACGACCGCGGGCGCGTCGGGCACCCCGGCGGCGGCCGCGCGCTGCTGCGCCTGGCGCCAGCGCACCCATCCGTACACCGACACCGCGATGAAGAAGACCTGCCGCCCCGCCTGCCCGTACAGGTCCTTGTGCTGCGGCGTGTCGAAGACCGCGCCCAGGAACACCGTGAAGAGCAGCACGTTCCCGACGATGCCGACGGGCCACGCCCACACCCGGCGGCGCATGCCGCCGATCGCGGACGCCAGCCCGAACAGGTTCCCGATGATCTCGCGCCACAGGATGTCGTGGCCGGCGATCGTCACGGTCGAGTCGAACAGCCAGCTCAGCATCACAGCCCCCTCAGTGCAAGAACGGTCGCGACCGCGGCCTGGGCCGCCTCGGCGCCCTTGTCCTCGCTCGACCCTGGCAGTCCCGCGCGGTCGAGCGCCTGCGCCTCGTCGTCGCACGTCAGGACTCCGAACCCGACCGGCACGCCCGTGCGCACCGCGACGTCGGTCAGCCCCGACGTCGCGGCCTGGCAGACGTACTCGAAGTGCGGCGTGCCGCCGCGGATCACGACGCCGAGCGCGACGACCGCGTCTGCGCCCGAGACCGCCGCGGCGCGCGCCGCGACGGGCAGCTCGAACGTCCCCGGCACGCGAACCTCGCGCACCGTCGTGACGCCCGCCTCGGCCAGGGCCCGACGAGCACCGGCCAGCAGACCGTCCATCACCTCGTCGTGCCAGCTCGCGGCCACGACGACGACCCGCAGGCCGCTGCCGTCCACGTGCAGGGTGGGTGCTCCCGCACCGCTCATGCCGACTCCTTCGTCCCCGCGTCGGGGTGCTCGTTCTCGTACTCGTCGTCGTGCTGGTCCGGGCCCCGGTCCACGTCCGGATCCAGGTCCGCATCCGGGTCGGCCTCCAGGTCCAGGACGTGCCCCATGGACGTCGCCTTGGTCCGTAGATAGGCCTCGTTGTGCGGCGTGCGTCCCACCTGCAGCCCGCGCTGCTCCACGACGAGGCCGTGCGCGCGCAGGCCGGCGACCTTGGCGGGGTTGTTGGTGAGGAGCGTGAGGCTCGTGACGCCGAGCGCGACGAGGATCGCGGCCGCGGCTCCGTACTCGCGCCGGTCCGCCGGCCAGCCGAGGTCGAGGTTCGCCTCGACCGTGTCGCGACCCTCGTCCTGCAGCGCGTACGCGGCGACCTTCGCGAGCAGGCCGATCCCCCGGCCCTCGTGCCCGCGCAGGTAGACGACCGCGCCGCCGTGCCGGGCCGCGAGCTCGAGCGCCGCGTCGAGCTGCGGCCCGCAGTCGCACCGGGCCGAGCCGAACGCGTCGCCTGTCAGGCACTCCGAGTGCACGCGGACGACGGGTTCGGGCGCGAGGCCGGACGCCGCCACCAGCGCGACGTGCTCGTCGCCCGTGCGCAGGTCGCGGAAGCCGTGGAGGCGGAACTCCCCGTGCCTCGTCGGCAGCAGCGCGGTCTGCGTCGGGTGCACGCGAGCACGTTCGCCGACGGCCGCTCGCACCTCGTCGTCGTGCGCGCGCCGCCACGCCACGAGCTCCTCGATCGTGAGCAGCACCAGCCCTTCGCGTGCGGCGAGCTCCTGCGCCCCCGGCAGCCGCGTCATGCTGCCGTCGTCGTCGACGAGCTCGGCGATCGCACCGACCGGCTCGAGGCCGGCGAGACGGCACAGGTCGACCGCGGCCTCGGTGTGCCCCGCACGGTGCAGCACACCGCCGGGGACGGCCCGCAGCGGCAGCACGTGCCCGGGACGGATCAGGTCTGACGGCCCCGCCGCGGGATCGGCGAGCACCTGCAGGGTGCGCGTGCGGTCGGCCGCCGAGATGCCGGTCGTCACGCCCGTCGCGGCGTCCACGGTCACGGTGTACGCGGTCCGTCGCGGGTCCTGGCTGTGCGGGACCATGAGCGGCAGGTCGAGCGCGTCGGCGCGGTCGGAGGGCATCGGCGCGCACAGGTAGCCCGACGAGTGCCGGATGGTCCACGCGACCCACGCGGGCGTCGCGGTCTGGGCGGCGAGCACGACGTCGGCCTCGTTCTCGCGGTCCGGCGAGTCCGCCACGAGCACGGGACGCCCTGCCCGCAGCTCGTCGAGAGCGCGCTCGACGAGCCCGTCACGGGCGCTCACCGTGCACCGCCGGACGTCGCGAGCAGCCGCTCGGTGTACTTCGCGAGCACGTCCACCTCGATGTTGACGCGCGCCCCGACCTCGAGCGAGCCCAGGGTGGTAGCCGCGAGCGTCGTCGGGATGAGCGAGACGCCGAACGACGTGTCGCCCACGTGCGTCACGGTGAGCGACACCCCGGCCACGGCCACCGAGCCCTTCTCCGCCACGTACCGCGCGACCGCGGGGTCCACGTCGATCTCGACGTCGTCCCAGCGCGGACCCGGCGCGCGCCGTGCCACGGTCCCCACGCCGTCGACGTGGCCCTGCACGACGTGACCGCCGTAGCGCCCGCCCACGGCGAGCGCCCGCTCCAGGTTGACCCCCGAGCCGACCACCGCCTCGCCGAGAGCGGTCCGCCGCAGGGTCTCCGGCATGACATCGGCCGTGAACGTGCCGTCGCCGGGCAGGTCCGTGACGGTGAGGCACACGCCCGAGACCGCGATCGAGTCGCCGACGCGCGCATCGGACACGACGAGCGGTCCGCGCACGCGCAGCCGCGCGTCCTGGTCGGCGAGGTCGATCGCCTCGACCACACCGATCTCCTCGACGATGCCGGTGAACATCAGGGCTCCTCGCTCTGGGTGTCGTCGCCTGCGGACGCAGGCGGTTCGGGCGTGGCGACGACGAGCACGTCGTCGCCCAGCGGCTGCACGCGACGCGGGACGAGGCGCACCGCGTCGGCGATCGTCGCGACGCCCAGGTCCGCCACGGCCGACAGCCCGCCCCCGAGCAGCACCGGCGCGACGTACGCATGGACCTCGTCGACCAGCCGCGCGCGCAGGAACGCGGCCGCGAGCGTCGGGCCGCCCTCGACCAGCGCGTGCCGCACCTCTCGTGCGGCGAGGACGGCGAGCACCTCGGCGGGGTCGTGCGTGCGCACGTGCACGAGCTCGCCGCCCTCGCCCCGCAGCCGGGCGTCACCCGGCACGTCGCGCAGCCCGACGACGACGCGCAGCGGCTGGTGCCCGACGAGCGTCCCGTCCGCAGCGCGCGCGGTCAGGCTCGGGTCGTCGGCCAGCGCGGTCCCCGTCCCGACGACGATCGCGTCGACCTCGGCACGCAGGTCGTGCGCGTGCTGGCGCGCGACGGCGCCGGTGATCCAGCGACTCGTGCCGTCGGCCGCCGCGACACGGCCGTCGAGCGTCGACGCCAGCTTGAGCGTGACGAACGGACGGCCGCGCTCCACCGCGGGCAGCCACGCGCCGAGCACGGCGCGCCCCTCGTCGGGCAGCACGTCCGCGAGGACGTCGACGCCTGCGTCCGCGAGCGTGCGTGCTCCCCCGGCGGCGACCGGGTTCGGGTCCCGCACCGCGACGACGACGCGCGCGACGCCCGCCTCGACGAGCGCGCGCGAGCACGGGCCCGTGCGTCCGGTGTGGTCGCACGGCTCGAGCGTGACCACGGCGGTCGTGCCCACCGTGGACCTACCGCGTGCGCGGGCGTCGTCGAGCGCCGCGACCTCCGCGTGCGCCGAGCCTGCACCCTCGTGCCATCCTTCGCCCACCGTGGTGCCGTCGGGGGCGAGCAGCACGCAACCGACGCGAGGGTTGGGGCCGGAGGCCGGCCCCCGTGCGGCGAGCGCGAACGCGCGGCGCAGCGCGTCGAGCTCGGTCGCGGTGACCGCACCGCTGCTCGTCGTCGTCATCTCGCCTCCCGGGACCGTCGTCGGCTCCGGGGTCGCGGACGGCGCGGGGTCGCGTCGGCCACGGCGCACGACCAGCGCGCGCCGCCACGTACTTCCTCCCATCCGGACTTTCACCGTCGGTCCTGGAGTTCCACCAGGTCAACCGCTCGGTCCCGAAGGACCGTGCGGGTCGCGGACTGTCACCGCCGGCTCGGACTTTCACCGACCCCGGAGCACGTGCTTGCTTCGTTCGATCATGCCACAGGGGCCGGGGCTCATCGCCCCCGGCCCGGGGCGTCTCACCCTTCGGCCAGCTCCCTCAGCGCGGTGATCTCCGCCGCGACGTCGTCCGCCCCGTAGACGGCCGATCCCGCGACGAACACGTTCGCCCCAGCCTGCGCGATCCGCCCGATCGTGCCGCGCGCGACCCCGCCGTCCACCTGGACCCACGTCTCGGCTCCCGCTGCGTCGATCGCGGCGCGGGCGCGGCGCACCTTGGGCAGCGTGCCCTCGATGAACGACTGTCCCCCGAACCCGGGCTCGACGGTCATGACCAGGATCATGTCGATCTCGTCCAGCAGGTCGAGCAGCGGCTCCACCGGCGTGGCCGGGCGCAGCGCGACGCCGACGCGCGCGCCGCCCGCCCGCAGCTCGCGTGCGAGCCGGACCGGGGCCTGCGCGGCCTCGAGGTGGAACGTCACCGACGCGGCACCGGCCTCCGCGTACTGCGGCGCCCACCGGTCGGCGTCCTCGATCATGAGGTGCGCGTCGAGCGGCACCGGCGAGACCTCCGCGATCCGACGCACCACGGGCAGCCCGATGGTCAGGTTCGGCACGAAGTGGTTGTCCATGACGTCGACGTGCGCGTAGTCGGCGTTCGCGATCCGCGCGAGGTCGCGCTCGAGGTTCGCGAAGTCGGCGGACAGGATGCTGGGGTTGATCAGCGCTGGCACGTGGTCAGCCTAGCCGCGGGCGTGGCCGCCCGAGCCGTCACGACGTGCGGCGCAGCAGCGTCAGGTGCATCGCGTCCGTGCCGTGCACGTGGGGCCAGAGCTGCACGTCCGGTCGGTCGGGCAGGTCGAGCGACCGCGGCGCGCACGCCTGCACGACCGCGCGTGCGTCCGCACGCTCCGCGACGACGCCGACCTTCCCGGCGGCACGCAACGCGTCCTTGACCACGAGCAGCGTCTCGGCCTGGTGCGGCGAGCACGTCACGTAGGCGACCAGGCCGCCGGGACGCACGGCGGTGAGCGCGGAGACGAGCAGCTCGCGCTGCAGCCCGGTGAGGACCGCGAGGTCGGCCGGCGTACGACGCCAGCGGGACTCTGGCCGACGACGCAGCGCGCCGAGACCGGTGCACGGCGCGTCGAGCAGCACGCGGTCGAAGGACCCGGGCTCGTCGGCACCGATCTGGCGGCCGTCGCCCGTGCGGACCTGCTCGACCGCCTCGGTCGGGACCGCGCGCAACGCCTGGCGCACGAGCCGTGCCCGGTGCGGCTGCACCTCGTTGGCGACGAGCCGCGCGCCGCGCTGCGCGGCGAGCGCCGCGAGCAGTGCCGCCTTGCCGCCCGGACCGGCGCACAGGTCGAGCCACCGGTCGTCGGGACCGTCGAGCGGTGCACGGGCGAGCGCGAGCGCGACGAGCTGGCTGCCCTCGTCCTGCACGCCCGCTCGCCCGTCGCGCACCGCGTCGATCGCAGCGGGGTCGCCGCCGGGCAGCGTCACCGCGAGCGGCGAGACACGGCCGGGCTCGCCGCCACCCAGCTCGTCGACCTCGGCGAGACCCGGCCGCGCGACCAGGCTCACGCGCGGCGCGGCGTTGTCCGCCGCGAGGAGAGCGGCCAGCTCGTCGGCCGCGCGACCGTGCGCGACGAGCGCCTCACGCAACGCGCGCGCGACCCACACCGGGTGGCTCTCGACCACCGCGAGCCGCGCGACCTCGTCGGAACCGGCCGGGTCCGCTGCGTCACCGATCGTCCGGAGCCAGCCGTCGAGGTCGTCGCGCCCGACGGCGCGCAGGACCGCGTTGACGAACTGGGCGGCACCAGCGCCGGCGCGCTCGCGCGCGAGCCCGACCGTCTCCGAGACCGCGGCGTGCGGCGGGACACGCATGCCGAGGAGCTGGTGCGTGCCGAGCCGCAGGAGGTCGAGCACGGGCGGGTCGATGCGGTCGACCGGTCGGCCGGCCGCCTGCTCGACGACCGCGTCGTAGCGTCCGCGCAGCCTCAGCGTGCCGTACGCGAGCTCGGTGGCGAATCCCGCGTCGCGGCCGTGGATCCCTCGCTCGCGCAGCATCGGCGGCAGCACGAGGTTGGCGTAGGCGTCCGAGCCGTCGACCGCGCGGAGCACGTCGAACGCCGCGGACCTGGCGGCGTCGCCCGACCTGCGGCGCTGCGAGGGTGCCTGGGCGGTGCGGCTCGTACGTCCCTGCGCGCGCGCGGCACCCCGCTCGCGGCCGGAAGCGTCGCGCCGGTCGCGCCCCGAGCCGTCGCGGCGGTCGCCGCTCACGACTGCACCCCGAGCCGCAGGCCGTCCTCGAGCCGTGCGCCACGCGCCCAGTCCGCCGCAGGCATCGCGCGCTTGCCCGCCGGCGTCACGTCACCGAGTCGCACCGCGACCGTGCCCGTCCCGACGAGCACCTCACGTCGCCCGGCGCGCACCTCCCCGGGTGCGAGGCGCTCGTCGGTGGGCGTCACAGGACCGATGCCGAGCCGCACGCCGTCCACCGTGGTCCATGCACCCGGCGCGGGCGTGCACGCGCGGACGCGGCGGTCGACCGCCAGCGCGGGGTGCTCCCAGCGCACCCGCGCGTCGTCGACCTCGATCTTGGGAGCGAGGCTCACGCCGTCGCCGGGCTGCGGGACGGCGTCGAGGATCCCGTCCTCGAGCGCGTCGAGCGTGCGCACCAGGAGGCCGGCGCCGACGTCGGCCAGGCGGCCGAGCAGCTCCCCCGACGTGTCGCGCGGTCGGATCGTCTCGGTGAGCGTGCCGTACACCGGCCCCGTGTCGAGACCCTGCTCGAGGCGGAACGTCGTCGCACCCGTGACCTCGTCGCCCGCGAGCACGGCGTGCTGCACGGGTGCGGCACCGCGCCACGCGGGCAGCACGGAGAAGTGGAGGTTCACCCATCCGTGCCGCGGAGCGTCCAGCAGTGCCGGCGGCACGATCGCGCCGTAGGCGACGACGGGGGCCGCGTCGACGCCGTGGTCCCGCACCAGCGCGGAGACCTGGGCGACCGCGTCCTCGTCGCGCAGCGTGCGGGGTGCGAGCACCTCGATGCCCTCGTCGAGCGCGCGCTGCTTGACGGGGCTCGCAGCCGACGCCCTCCCACGACCTGCGCGGGCGTCCGGGCGGGTCAGCACGGCGACCACCTCGTGACGCGACGCCAGCAGGGCCTCGAGGGAGGGCACGGCGACGGCCGGCGTACCGGCGAACAGCAGACGCATGGGCTCGATCCTAGGTGGCGCGGTTCGGTCCGGGCCGCGTCAGCCCAGGTCCGTGGGGTCGACGTGCGCGCGCACGACGCCTCCCTCGCGCCGCGCCGAGCGCACGGCGAGGGAAGCCGCGAGCGAACGTGCCAGCGCCGGTCCGGACGATCGCGGCACGCGCAGGAGCGCGCGGACCTCCGGCTCGAGAGCACCACGGGGCGGTGGCCCCTCGAGCGGCACGGGTCCGAGCACGTCCAGCCCCGCGGCCTCGACACGCCGGGCCACGGCCTGCACCGCGTCGCGCGTCCCGGTGAGCGACGCCATGCGCACCGCGGGAGGCAGCGCCAGCTCCGCACGCTCGTCGAGCTCGCGCTCCGCGAGCCCCACCGGGTCCCAGCGGACGAGGGCCTGCGAGGCCCGCGCCTCGGCGTCCCCGACGAGCAGCACGACACCGCCCTCGGACGCAGATCGTACGAGGGCGGCCGCCGTGAGCCACCGGCGTAACGCGTCCGGCAGCAGCCCGAGCGAGGAGCCCGCGGTCGTGACGGCCGCGTCGAGCAGCACTGCCGCCGCGTATCCCCCGGGTGCGACGGGTTCCGCGCCGGGGGTCGACACGACCACGGCCGGCGCGTCCCGCACGCTCGCGAGCACACCGCCGGCGACCTTCGCACCCGAGACACGGACCGGGACGCCGGGGAAAGCGCGGCCCAGCTCCTCGGCGGTCCGTTCCGAGCCGACGCGCACGGACCGCAGGTTCGCGGCACCGCACTCGTCGCAGCGCCAGTCGGTCGCGAGCCGGCCGCACCACCCGCACCGCGGCACGCCGTCGGCACGCGCGAGGCCCAGCGGGCCGTGGCACGTGCCGCAGCGCGCGGCGGCACGGCATCGACCGCACGCGACCGCGGGGACGTAGCCCGCGCGGGGCACCTGCACGAGCACGGGGCCCTCCGCGAGCCGGTCGCGGATGGTGCGCCACGCCGGGGTCGGCAGGCGCGCCGCGGCAGCGGCCCCCTCGCGTGCGAGCTCGGTGGACGTCAGGGCCATGACGCGCGGCGTCCGCCGTCGCACCACCGCGCGGTCGGCGCTCACGTCGTGCGCCCACCCGCTCGCGACCCAGGCCTGCGCCTCGACGGTCCGCGCGTGCCCGCCGACGAGCAGCGCGGCGTCCTCGAGCTCCGAGCGCAGGGCCAGCACCTCGCGCACGTGCGGGTACGGCGCACGGGGCTCGGCATGCAACGCGTCGCCGTCGTCCCAGCACACGACGAGGCCGAGGTCGTGGACGGGCGCGAACGCCGAGGCGCGCGTTCCCACGACGACGTCCGCGTGCCCGCGCAGCGCCGCGAGGAACGCGCGGTAGCGCGCGGACGGGCCGTCGTCGGCCGCGAGCCGCACGACGCCCCCGCGGCCGCCCGGGCGCCATGCGGGCAGCCCTGCGGTCGAGAGCGCGGTGAGCACGCGCTCGGTGTCGCGAGCGTCGGGGACGACGACGAGCGCGCCCCGCCCTCCGAGGACGGCGGCTGCCACGGCCTGCGCGACCGCGTCGGGCCAGCGGTCGTCCTGGGCGCCCGGCAACGCGGTCCACACCGCGCGCGGAGCCCCGCCGGACAGCACGTGCTGCACGAACGCGGGACCGCCGCGGTAGGCCGCCCACGCGGTAGCGCCCGGCGCCGGCACGACGGTCGGCGCGTCGTCGTGCTCGGCCTCGTTCTCCACGCGCGCGTGCCGGGGAGGGACCGCGAGCCGCAGGACGTCGGTCAGCGTGCCCGCCCACCGGTCCGCCACGGCGCGCGCCAACCGGGCGACCGCGGGAGCGAGCACCGGCTCGTCGGACACGAGCCTGCGCAGCGGGACGAGCTCGCCGGTGTGCTCCGCGGTGGCGACGCGCTCGATCACGTACGCGTCGACGTCCTGACCGCCGAACCGGACCTTGACCCTGACCCCGGGGCGCACGCCGGCGTGCATCGATGCCGGGACCGCGTACTCGAACAGCCGGTCGAGGTGCTGCGGCGGCAGGTCGACGCACACGCGCGCGACGGGCAGCTCGTCGGCAAGCGGGACGACCCGGTGCCGGACCCGTGGCGCGGGCAGGCCGTCGAGCGCGAGCTGCTCGCCCGGGCCCGGCACGTCAGACGGCGGAACGCAGGGCCTCGACGCGGTCCGTGCGCTCCCACGTGAACTCGGGCAGGTCACGGCCGAAGTGCCCGTAGGCGGCCGTGCGGCGGTACACGGGACGCAGCAGGTCCAGGTCGCGGATGATCGCCGCGGGTCGCAGGTCGAAGACCTCGCGGATCGCGGCGGTCAGCCGCTCGACCGGGACGGCCTCGGTGCCGAACGTCTCGACGTAGAGCCCGACCGGTGCGGCCTTGCCGATCGCGTAGGCCACCTGCACCTCGCAGCGCCGCGCGAGACCTGCTGCCACGACGTTCTTGGCGACCCAGCGCATCGCGTACGCGGCCGAACGGTCGACCTTCGACGGGTCCTTGCCCGAGAAGGCTCCGCCCCCGTGGCGCGCGTAGCCGCCGTAGGTGTCGACGATGATCTTGCGGCCCGTGAGGCCCGCGTCGCCCTGCGGGCCCCCGATGATGAACTGGCCGGTCGGGTTGACGAAGCGGCGGTGGTCCGAGACGTCGAGGTCGACCGCCGCCTGCACCTCGGCCAGCACGGGGGCGATCACGTGCTCGACGACGGCCGGCTCGAGCACGGTCTCGAGGTTGAGGTCCGGCTCGTGCTGCGTCGAGAGCACCACGGCGTCGAGCCGGACGGGCCGGTCGCCCTCGTAGCCGATCGTCACCTGGGTCTTGCCGTCGGGCCGCAGGCCAGGGACGACGCCCTGCTTGCGCACCGCCGCGAGGCGCTCCGCGAGCCGGTGGGCGGTCCAGATCGGCAGCGGCATCAGGCTCGGCGTCTCGTCGCACGCGTAGCCGAACATCAGGCCCTGGTCACCCGCGCCCTGCATGTCGTCCGGGTCCAGGTCCGCCGAGTCGAGCCGCACCTCGAGCGCCTTGTCGACGCCCGCGGCGATGTCCGGGGACTGCTGCCCGATCGAGACGGAGACACCGCACGACTCGCCGTCGAACCCGATGTGGGACGAGGTGTACCCGATCTCCCGCACCACCTGGCGGACCACGGCGGGGATCTCGACGTAGGCCTCGGTGGTCACCTCACCGGCGACGTGCACCAGCCCCGTGGTGACCATCGTCTCGACGGCCACCCGGGCCGTCGGATCCTGCTCGAGGATCGCATCGAGGATCGCGTCCGAGATCTGGTCGCAGATCTTGTCCGGATGGCCTTCCGTCACCGACTCGGACGTGAACAGGCGCATCGCGGGCGAGGTCATGCGCTCAGAGTAGTCGTCGCCACCGACACGGACGTCCGCGCGCCCACGTCACGGACGACCGCCGCGTGCAGGCGGGACAGCGACTCAGGCGGGGCTCGTCAGGCGTGCCGCGACGGCGTCCCAGACCGCGTCGGCGACCGCGACCTTGCTCCCCGACGCGCTCGCCACCACGTCCCCCGCGGCGTCGAGGATCGTCACGTCGTTGTCGCTCGTGCCGAAGCCCAGCCCCTCGCCCACGGCGTTCACGACGAGCAGGTCTGCACCCTTGCGCACCGCCTTCGCGCGGCCGTGCTCGAGCACGGTCCCCGACTCGTCGCCGGTCTCGGCGGCGAAGCCGACGACGACCTGCGGTTCGCGCACACGCTTGCGCGCGAGGCTCGCCAAGACGTCCTCCGTCTCGACGAGCTCGATCGTCGGCGGCGCCCCGCCGGCCGACTTCTTGATCTTCGTGCCCACAGGGTTCAACGGACGGAAGTCCGCCACCGCCGCCGCCATGACCACCGCGTCGGCGTCCTTCGCCGCTGCGCGCACGGCATCGCCCAGCTGTGCAGCGGTCTCCACCGGGACCACGTCCACGCCCGCGGGCGCAGGCACCGTGAGGTTCGCCGCGACGAGCGTCACGCGCGCACCCCGGGCCCGGGCGGCCGTGGCCAGCGCCACCCCCTGCCGGCCCGACGAACGGTTGCCGAGGAATCGCACGGGGTCGAGCGGCTCGCGCGTCCCGCCGGCAGAGACCACCACGTGACGGTCCGCGAGGTCCTGCCGGCGCACCAGCGCGAGCGCTGCGGCGGCGACGTCCTCAGGCTCGGGCAGCCGCCCCGGGCCGGTGTCGGAGCCCGTGAGACGACCGGACGCGGGGTCCAGGACGTGCACGCCGCGCGAGCGCAGGACCGCGACGTTCGCCACGGTCGCGGGGTGCTCCCACATCTCCGTGTGCATCGCGGGCGCCAGCAGCGCAGGCGCGCGCGTGACGAGCAGCGTCGCGGTGAGCAGGTCGTCCGCGCGGCCGGACGCGGCACGCGCCAGCAGGTCCGCCGTCGCGGGGGCGACCACGACGAGGTCGGCGCCCTGCCCGATCGCGACGTGCGCGACCTGGTCGACGTCCTCGAACACGTCCGTCGTCACCGGCTGGCCCGACAGCGCCTCCCATGTCGGCCGACCGACGAACTCGAGCGCTGCGCGCGTCGGCACGACGCGCACGTCGTGCCCCTGCTCGCGCAGCAGGCGGAGCAGGAGCACGGCCTTGTAGGCGGCGATGCCACCCGCGACGCCGAGGACGATCCGCATGAGCGGGGTCTTACTCCTCCGTCGACTCGACGGTCAGCAGACCGCGGTCGATCTCGCGCATCGCGATCGACAGGGGCTTCTCCTGCGGACGCGTCTCGACGAGCGGGCCGACGAACTCGAGCAGCCCCTCGTTGAGCTGCGAGTAGTACGCGTTGATCTGGCGGGCACGCTTGGCCGAGTAGAGGACGAGCGCGTACTTGGAGTCCGCGCGCTCGAGCAGCTGGTCGATCGGCGGGTCGGTGATGCCCGTGGGGGCGGCGACGGTTCCGGACATGGTGTGCTCCGTACGTGGAAAGGGGACGCGAGAACGCGTGGGACCTCGGACGATCTTACCCGTCCGGCGCGGCGGGACGGCCCGCACCGACGCGCGTGGCGGCTCAGCGCGTGGGCAGGCCCATGATCTCGACGAGCTCGTCGGTCGCGCGGTGCACGTCGTCGTTGACGACGACGTGGTCGAACTCCGACTCCGACGCGAGCTCGACGCGGGCCGTCTCGAGGCGGCGCTCACGCTCCTCGGCGTCCTCGGTCCCACGACCCACGAGCCGGCGGACCAGCTCGTCGAACGACGGGGGCGCGAGGAACACGAACCGCGCGTCGGGCATCGAGGCCCGCACCTGACGGGCTCCCTGGAGATCGATCTCGAGCAAGGCAGGCTCACCGGACGCGAGCCGCTCCTCCACCGGACGCCGCGGCGTCCCGTACCGGTTGCGGCCGTGCACCACGGCCCACTCGAGCAGCTCTCCCGCGTCGACCATCCGCTCGAACTCGTCACTCGACACGAAGTGGTAGTGCAGGCCGTCGACCTCCCCGGGCCGCGGCGCACGCGTCGTCGCCGAGACCGACAGCCACACCTGCGGGTAGCGGGCGCGTACGTCGGCGGACACGGTGCCCTTGCCGACGGCGGTCGGTCCGGCGAGAACGGTCAGCCGGGCAGGCGTCGTCGTCATGGGTGGTGCTCAGCTCCTCGTGCGTCCTGATGCGCGGTGACGGCCGGCGACGGCCGCGGGCACCTGGTGTCACCCGAAGCGCGAGACCAAAGCCTCCACCTGGTGAGGTCCGAGGCCACGGACACGGCGGGTCTCCGAGATGCCGATCTCGGACATGATCGCACGCGCCTTGACCTTGCCGACGCCGGGGAGCGACTCGAGCAGGGCGACCACCTTGAGCTTGCCGATGGTCTCGTCCTTCTGGCCCTGTGCGATCACCTCCGAGAGCGACCCCTGGGAGTACTTGAGGCGGTTCTTCACCTCGGCACGGGCCTGCCGCGCCGCGGCGGCCTTCTGCAGCGCTGCGGCGCGCTGTTCGGGAGTCAGCGGAGGAAGAGCCACGCGCGTCACCTTTCGGTCGGTGCTCGATCGGCGTGCCGCACGTCCTTCCGGACGCCGGCGTTCGGTAAACCACGGTCGGCCCGCTCGCGCGGTGCCGTGCTTCCGAACCTAGCGAGCGCGCGCGTGCGCGGCAACGCAGGACGCCCGATCTGCCTGCGAAGACATGGCAGGACGGCGTCCCGCCACCCGATCGGGCGCCCCGACGCGCTCGTCAGCCTCGCAGCGCGGCGGTCGCCTCGTCGCTCGCGGCGCGAGCGGCAGCACGCAGGTCCCCGACCTGGGGACCGGCGCGCAGCACGCCACGCGACGACGACGCGAGCACCTGTCGGCGGGCGCGACCGAAGACGGCGGCCAGCTCGGTCGGTCCAGCGCCCTGGGCACCGACGCCCGGCGCCAGGAGCGGTCCGCGCACGGCTTCGAGGTCCACCCCGGCGCGCTCGGCCGCGTCGCCGACGGTCGCGCCCACGACGAGACCGACGGACCCCAGCACGGACGCGTCCGCGTTGAGGGCCGCCGCACGCGCGGCCATCGTCGCAGCGACGGTCACGCCGTCCTCCGTCCGTGCGTGCTGCACCTCGTGACCCTCCTTGTTGGAGGTCAGGCACAGGACGAACAGGCCGCGTCCCGTCGCCAGCGCTGCGTCGACGGCGGGGTCCAGCGAGCCGAAGCCGAGGTACGGCGAGACCGTCAGCGCGTCGCCCGCGAGCGGCGAGCCGTCGCGCAGGAAGGCGTCCGCGTACGCGCCCATGGTCGAACCGATGTCACCGCGCTTGGCGTCGACGACGACGAGCGTGCCCGTCTCGCGACCCGCGGCGACGACCTCCTCGAGCACCGCGAGCCCCGCCGAGCCGTGACGCTCGAAGAACGCCGCCTGCGGCTTGACGGCCGCGACCCTGCCCCCGACCGCGTCCATCACGGTCAGGGCGAACGACCGCAGACCCGCGGCGTCGTCGGTCAGGCCCCACTCGAGCAGGAGGCTCTCGTGCGGGTCGATGCCGACGCACAACGGCCCGTGCTCGTCCATCGCCGCCGCGAGCCGCGTGCCGAACGGTGCGATGCTCATGCGCCCACCGCCTCGCGACGAGCCTGGGCTGCGACGTCGTGCTCCTGCAGGCTCGTGACGTCGAACGGCCCGGCCTGCGCGGCCTCGATCGCCTGCACGGCTGCCCCGAGCTGCTGCACGGTGGTGATCATCGCCTTGTCCGCCGCGACGGTCGCCGCACGGATCTCGTAGCCGTCGGCCCGCGCGCCCTGCCCGGACGGGGTGTTGACGACGAGGTCGACGCTCCCCTCGACGATGAGGTCGACGATCGTCGGCTCCCCCGCGTCGCCGCGACCCGACGAGTGCTTGCGCACGACGGTGGACCGGATTCCCGAGCGGTGCAGCACCGCTGCGGTTCCCTCGGTCGCAAGGATCTCGAACCCGAGCTCTGCGAGCCGCTTGACGGGGAACACGATCGAGCGCTTGTCCCGGTCGGCGACCGAGATGAACGCACGTCCCGTCGCGGGCAGACCGCCGAACGCGGCGTCCTGCGACTTGGCGAACGCCGTCGGGAAGTCCGCGTCGAACCCCATGACCTCGCCGGTCGAGCGCATCTCCGGTCCGAGGACCGTGTCGACGACGTGCCCGTCGGCGGTGCGGAACCGCTTGAACGGGAGCACCGCCTCCTTGACGGCGATCGGCGCGTCGAGGTCGAGCACGCTCGCGTCCTGCTGGGGCAGGATCCCCTGCTCGCGCAGGTCGGCGATCGTGTGCCCCGCCATGACCAGTGCGGCGGCCTTGGCGAGCGACACCCCCGTCGCCTTGGAGACGAACGGCACGGTACGCGAGGCGCGCGGGTTGGCCTCGAGCACGTAGAGCACGTCGCTGACCAGCGCGAACTGGATGTTGAGCAGGCCGTGGACCCCGACGCCCCGGGCGATCGCCTCGGTCGAGAGGCGGATGCGCTCGAGCTCGGCGAGCGAGAGCGTCACGGGCGGCAGCACGCACGCCGAGTCGCCGGAGTGGATGCCGGCCTCCTCGATGTGCTCCATGACGCCGCCGAGGAACAGCTCATGGCCGTCGAACAGCGCGTCGACGTCGATCTCGATCGCGTCGTCGAGGAAGCGGTCGATGAGCAGCGGGGGCAGCGTGCCGGCCTTGCCGCCGTCCGCGGCGTCGTCGAGCGCGCGCTGCACGTACTCCGTGAGCTGCGCGTCGCCGTAGACGATCTCCATGCCCCGGCCGCCCAGCACGTACGACGGGCGCACGAGCACCGGGAACCCGATCCGGTGCGCCGTGTCGCGCGCGCCGGCGAGCGTCGTCGCGGTGCCGAACGCCGGGGCCGGCAGGCCGGCCGCCTCGAGCACGCGGCCGAACTCGCCGCGGTCCTCCGCCGCGTCGATCGCGGCCGGGGACGTGCCGAGGATCGGCAGGCCGGCGTCCGCAAGGCGCTGCGCGAGCGACAGCGGCGTCTGGCCACCGAGCGTCACGATGAGCCCGGCCACCGGCCCGGCGGCGAGCTCCGCGGCGTACACCTCGAGCACGTCCTCGAACGTGAGCGGCTCGAAGTAGAGCCGGTCCGAGGTGTCGTAGTCGGTCGACACGGTCTCGGGGTTGCAGTTGACCATCACGGTCTCGAACTCGCCCTTGAGCGCGAGCGCGGCGTGCACGCACGAGTAGTCGAACTCGATGCCCTGGCCGATGCGGTTGGGTCCCGAGCCGAGGATGAGGATCGCGGGCCGCGTGCGCGGCTCGACCTCGGTCTCCTCGTCGTACGACGAGTAGTGGTACGGCGTGCTGGCGGCGAACTCGGCGGCGCACGTGTCGACCGTCTTGTAGACCGGCCGTAGGCCGACGGCGTGGCGCGTCGAGCGCACGGCGTCCTCCGTGGTCCCCCGCAGCTGCGCGACCTGCGCGTCGGACAGGCCGTGGCGCTTGGCGTGGGCCAGGACCTCACGCGTGAGGGCGGGCGCGTCCTTGGTCGCGGCGGCGACCTCGTTGATGAGCTCGATCTGGTCGAGGAACCACGGGTCGATGCCCGTGATCTCGTAGACGCGGTCGACCCCGGCTCCCCCGCGCAGCGCCTGCTGGACGTCGATCAGGCGACCCTCGGTGGGGCGGCCGATCGTCCCGAGCAGCGCGTCGAGCGCCTCCCCGGACGGCGTCGGGCCGTCCCAGTGGAAGACCGAGCCCTTCTTGTCGATCGACCGCATCGCCTTGCCGAGCGCCTCGGTGAAGTTGCGGCCCAGGGCCATGGCCTCGCCGACCGACTTCATGGTCGTCGTGAGCGTGTCGTCGGCCGCCGGGAACTTCTCGAACGCGAACCGCGGGACCTTCACCACGACGTAGTCGAGCGTCGGCTCGAACGACGCGGGCGTCGAGCCGCCCGTGATGTCGTTGGGGATCTCGTCGAGCGTGTAGCCGACGGCGAGCTTCGCGGCGATCTTGGCGATGGGGAAGCCGGTCGCCTTCGACGCCAGCGCGGACGAGCGAGACACACGCGGGTTCATCTCGATGACGACGACGCGGCCCGTGGTCGGCTCGACCGCGAACTGGATGTTGCAGCCACCGGTGTCGACGCCGACCTCGCGGATGACCGCGATGCCGATGTCGCGCAGCCTCTGGTACTCGCGGTCCGTGAGCGTGAGCGCGGGCGCCACCGTGACGCTGTCACCGGTGTGGACGCCGACCGGGTCGACGTTCTCGATCGAGCAGACGACCACGACGTTGTCGTGCTTGTCGCGCATGAGCTCGAGCTCGTACTCCTTCCACCCGAGGATCGACTCCTCGAGGAGCACCTCGGTGGTCGGCGAGTAGTGCAGGCCCTGGCCGACGATGCGGCGCAGGTCGGTCTCGTCGTACGCGATGCCGGAGCCGAGGCCGCCCATCGTGAACGACGGGCGGACGACCACCGGGTAGCCCAGGTCCTCGACCGCGGCGAGCGCGTCGTCGATCGTGTGCACGATCGCCGAGCGGGCCGACTCGCCGCCGCAGACGTCGACCACCTGCTTGAACTGCTCGCGGTCCTCGCCCTTCTGGATCGCGGGGATGTTCGCGCCGATGAGCTCGACGTCGTACTTCGCGAGCACGCCGGCCTCGTCGAGCGCGATCGCCGCGTTGAGAGCCGTCTGGCCACCCAGGGTCGGCAGGATCGCGTCGGGACGCTCCTTGGCGATGATCGACGTCAGGACCTCGGTCGTGATCGGCTCGACGTACGTCGCGTCGGCGAACTCGGGGTCGGTCATGATCGTCGCGGGGTTCGAGTTCACGAGGACGACCCGCAGGCCCTCCTCCTTGAGCACACGGCACGCCTGCGTGCCCGAGTAGTCGAACTCGCACGCCTGGCCGATGACGATCGGGCCTGACCCGATGACCAGGACGCTGGAGATGTCTGTGCGGCGCGGCATCAGGCGGCACCCTTCTTGTTCTCGTTCATGAGGTCGACGAAGCGGTCGAAGAGGTAGGCGGCGTCGTGCGGGCCTGCGGCGGCCTCCGGGTGGTACTGCACCGAGAAGGCCGGCAGGTCGAGCGCGCGCAGCCCCTCGACGACGTCGTCGTTGAGGTCGACGTGGCTCACGACGACGCGGCCGTAGCGACCGCCGTCGTGCGGTGCGACGGACTCGCCGTCGAGGGGCGCGTCCACGGCGAACCCGTGGTTGTGCGCCGTGATCTCGACCTTGCCGGTCGCCCGGTCCATGACCGGCTGGTTCACGCCGCGGTGGCCGTAGCCCAGCTTGTAGGTGCCGTACCCGAGCGCCCGGCCCAGGAGCTGGTTGCCGTAGCAGATGCCGAAGAACGGCACCTTGCGGTCGAGCACGCCGCGCAGCAGCTCGATCTCGTGCGTGGCGGCCGCGGGGTCACCCGGCCCGTTGGAGAAGAACACCCCGTCGGGCTCGACGGCGAGGACGTCGTCGAGGGTCGCGGTCGCGGGCAGCACGTGCACGCGGATGCCGCGCTCGGCCATGCGCTGGGGCGTCATGGCCTTGATGCCCAGGTCGATCGCCGCGACGGTGGCCACCGGGTCCGCGAGGGGCCCGCCGTCGGCGTCGAGCGCGTCGACGACGTACGCCTCGTCGGTCGACACCTCGCCCGCCAGGTCGGCGCCGGCCATCGCCGGGGCCCCCTGCACGCGCTGCACGAGCTCGTCGGTCGGTGCGAGCGCGTCGCCCGAGAAGATGCCTGCGCGCATCACGCCGCGCTCGCGCAGGTGCCGCGTCAGCGCACGCGTGTCGATGTCGCTGATGCCGACGACGCCCTGCGCCACGAGCTCCTCGTCGAGCGTGCGCGACGCGCGCCAGCTCGAGGACCGGCGCGCGGGGTCGCGCACGACGTACCCGGCGACCCAGATGCGCCCCGACTCCGGGTCCTCGTCGTTGACACCGGTGTTGCCGACGTGCGGCGCCGTCATGACGACGATCTGGCGGTGGTACGAGGGGTCGGTCAGCGTCTCCTGGTAGCCGGTCATGCCGGTGTTGAAGACGATCTCGCCGAGCGTCTGCCCGGTGGCTCCGTAGGTCCGGCCCGCGAAGGTGCGGCCGTCCTCCAGGACGAGCACTGCGTCGCTCATGGTCACTGCTCCTTCTCGCCGTCGTCCGTCGTCCCGGGCTGCGCGACCGCACGGTCCGTCAGCCCCTGCACCGCCTGCACCAGCAGCTCGCGGTCGTGCGCGTGCCGCGGCCGCAGGCCGGTGTCGATCCCTCGTCGTTCCTGCGGGTCGGGCTGCCACGTGAGCACCACGAGCCCCTCCCCGCCGACGACCTTGCCCGCGATCCCCGGCCCGAGCGCCGCGCCGCGCACCGTCGCCGCGGGCACGTACACGTCGTGCGCGCCGGTACGGGCGATCAGCACGCCCTCGTCGTGCACGCTCACTGATGCGGGGCTGCGGGTGCCGAGGTCACGCGCGACCACGCGGTCGAGCCAGTCGCCCGAGCGCGTCGTGGACACGTACGTCGCCTCGATCGGCCCGAGCCGAGCGGGTCCGAGGTCCACGGGGACGGCGGGCAGCTCGCGCACCGCGTCCTGCGTGGCACGTCCGCGGTGCTGCCAGCCCTTCCACATGCCCCACCACGCGAGCGCGACGAGCACCACGAGCCCCGCGACCGATGCAGCCTGCCCACCCGTCACGGGCGCACCACGCCCTCGGCCAGCGGTGACCAGTCGCACGAGGCACCGTCGAGCACGGTCGCGCGACCGCGCAGGAAGGTGGAGACCACGCAGCCGGACAGCTCGCGCCCGCGGAACGGAGAGTTCACCGACTTGGTCGCCTGGTCCGCGGGGTTCACGACGCGTCGTGCGGCGGGGTCGACGAGCACGAGGTTGGCCGGCTCCCCGACGGCGATCGCACGCCCGTGGCCGTCGACGCGACCGATGCGCGCCGGCGCCTCCGAGAGCACGCGTGCGACGTCACGCCACGTCAGGCGACCGGTGTCGACCATCGTCTCCTGCACCACGGAGAGCGCCGTCTCCAGCCCCGTCATGCCGAACGCCGCGGCGGCCCACTCGCAGTCCTTGTCCTCGCGCGTGTGCGGCGCGTGGTCGGTCGCGACGATGTCGATCGTGCCGTCGGCGAGCCCCTCGCGGACGGCCTCGACGTCGCGCATCGTGCGCAGCGGCGGGTTGACCTTGAACGTCGGGTCGTAGCCACGGGCGAGCTCGTCGGTGAGCATCAGGTGGTGCGGGGTGACCTCCGCGGTCACGTCGATGCCGCGTGACTTCGCCCACCGGATGATCTCGACCGAGCCCGCGGTCGACAGGTGGCACACGTGCAGGCGCGAGCCGACGTGCTCGGCAAGCAGCACGTCGCGCGCGATGATCGCCTCCTCGGCGACCGCGGGCCAGCCCGCGAGACCGAGCTCGGCGGACACCACGCCCTCGTGCATCTGCGCGCCCTCGGTCAGGCGCGGCTCCTGCGCGTGCTGCGCGACCACGCCGTCGAACGCCTTGACGTACTCGAGCGCGCGCCGCATCACCACGGGGTCGTGCACGCACTTCCCGTCGTCCGAGAACACCCGCACGCGTGCCTGCGACTCGGCCATGGCACCCAGCTCCGCGAGCCGCTCGCCCTCGAGGCCCACCGTCACGGCACCCACGGGGTGGACGTCGACCCAGCCCGCCTCGCGGCCCAGCCGCCACACCTGCTCGACGACGCCCGCCGTGTCCTGCGTCGGGGTGGTGTTCGCCATCGCGTGCACCGCGGTGAAGCCGCCCATGGCCGCCGCGCGCGTGCCCGAGGAGATCGTCTCGGCGTCCTCCCGGCCCGGCTCGCGCAGGTGGGTGTGCAGGTCGACGAGCCCGGGCAGCAGCACGAGACCGCGGCCGTCGATCTCGACGACGTCGTCGCCGCGCTCGAGACCCGTGCCGATCGCGGCGATCTCGCCGTCCGCGAGCAGGACGTCGACGGGGCTCTCGCCGTAGGGCGCCACCTGGCGCAGGAGGTACTGCCGGCTCACTGGTCCACCTTCGTCTCGTCGCTGTCGTGCCTCTGCTCGCCCGCCAGCAGCAGGTAGAGCACCGCCATCCGCACCGCCACGCCGTTCGCCACCTGCTCGACGATCACGGCGCGCGGCGAGTCGGCCGCGTCGGCCGAGATCTCGAGCCCGCGGTTCATCGGCCCCGGGTGCAGGACGATCGCGTGCTCGGGCAGCGCCGCGAGGCGGCGCGCGTCCAGCCCGTAGCCGCGGGTGTACTCGAGCGGGCTGGGGAAGAACCCACCGCCCGCGCTCGACATCCGCTCGCGCTGGACGCGCAGCATCATGATCGCGTCGGGCTTGGACCCGACCACCTCGTCCAGGTGGTAGGACACCTCGGCGGGCCACGACTGGACCCCGACCGGCAGGAGCGTGGGCGGCGCGACGAGCGTCACCTCGGCTCCCAGCGTGTGCAGCAGCTGCACGTTGGAGCGCGCCACGCGGCTGTGCAGCACGTCGCCGACGATCGCCACGCGCAGACCCGCGAGGTCTCGGCCGCTCGCGTCGCCCGGGCCTGTGAGGTGCCGGCGCAGCGTGTACGCGTCGAGCAGCGCCTGCGTGGGGTGCTGGTGCGTGCCGTCGCCCGCGTTCACCACCGCGCCGCTGGTCCAACCCGACGCCGCGAGCGTGTGGGGTGCGCCGCTCGCGTGGTGCCGGATCACGACCGCGTCGGCACCCATCGCCTGCAGCGTCAGCGCGGTGTCCTTGAGCGACTCGCCCTTGGAGACGCTCGACCCCTTGGCGGAGAAGTTGATGACGTCCGCCGAGAGCCGCTTGGCGGCGGTCTCGAACGAGATGCGCGTGCGGGTCGAGTCCTCGAAGAACAGGTTGACGACCGTGCGCCCGCGCAGCGTCGGGAGCTTCTTGATCTCGCGTGACTGGGTCGCCGCCATCTGTCCCGCGGTGTCGAGGATCCGCACCGCCTCGGTGCGCGAGAGGTCACCGGTCGAGAGCAGGTGCTTCATCGCGATCCCCCGTCGATCAGCACGGCGTCGCGGCCGTCGGTCTCGGTGAGCAGCACGCGCACCCGTTCGGTCGTCGAGGTCGGCAGGTTCTTGCCGACGAAGTCGGCGCGGATCGGCAGCTCGCGGTGGCCCCGGTCGACGAGCGCGGCCAGCTGGACCGCGCGCGGCCTGCCCAGGTCGGAGATCGCGTCGAGAGCCGCCCTGATCGTGCGACCGGAGTACAGGACGTCGTCGACGAGCACCACGACGCGGCCGTCGAGGCCGCCGGCGGGGACGTCGGTCGAGCCGATGCTGCGCGTCGGGTGCTGGTGCAGGTCGTCGCGGTACATCGTGACGTCGAGGCTGCCGACGAGCGCGTCGGCGTCGAGCGAGGGCTCGACGGACACGAGGCGGTCGGCCAGCCGGTGCGCGAGCGGCAGCCCGCGGGTCGGGATGCCGAGCAGCACCACGTCGGCGCCGCCCTTGTTCCGTTCGAGGATCTCGTGCGCGATGCGGGTGAGGGCGCGCGCGATCTCCGCGGGACCCAGGACCACGTTCGCGTCGGGAGAGGCGTCCTGGCCGGGAGGGCGGGGGGCGACGGCGTCGTCGCCGACCGGCTGGCCGGACGCGGGCACGGCTGTGCTCATGTAGCTGCTCCTTCCCCGCCTCACAGGACGGGAGTTAAAGGACTGCTGTTCGCCGCCCACCCTACCGTCGTCGGCGCACCACGGCCGCGCGTCGGGCTGCGACATCCCTCACGTCGGCTGGCGAGCGACGACGACCGTCCCGTCGACGTCGTCGTCCTCGACGACGCGCGCCCGCAGCCCGGCGGCGTGCGCGACCGCGAGGGTCGCGGCGGACTGCGCGCGGCTGGTCTCGACCACCACGGTCCCGCCCGGTGCGAGCCACCGCCGTGCGTCCGCGAGCACGCGGCGGTGCAGGTCCAGCCCGTCGTCGCCGCCGTCGAGCGCGATGCGGTGCTCGTGGTCGCGTGCCTCGGCCGGCATGAGCGGCACGTGCGCGGTCGGGACGTACGGGGCGTTGACCGCGACCGCGTCGACACGACCGAGCAACGCCGACGGCAGGGCATCGAACAGGTCGCCCTCGTGCACGTCGTCCGGCCCGAGGTTCCGACGTGCGCACGCGACCGCCACCGGGTCGACGTCCGCCGCGTGCACCACGGCGCCCGGGACCCTGGTGCGCAGGGCGAGGCCGATCGCACCCGTCCCGCAGCACAGGTCGACGACGAGCGGTGCGGCGACGTCGCGCAGCGCGTGGAGGACCTCGCGCACGACGAGCTCGGTGCGCAGCCGCGGGACGAACACCCCGGGCGCGACGAGCACACGCAGACCGTCGAACCGCGCCCACCCGAGCACCTGCTCGAGCGGCTCCCCCGCGACGCGACGAGCGACGAGCGCCGCGAGGTCGTCGTGCGGCTCGGCGAGCAGCTCGTCGGCCTCGTCCTCCGCGAAGACGCAGCCCGCTGCACGCAGCCGCGCCACGAGGGCGTCCCTGTCCATCACCCGATCCTCGCGCACGTCACCCGGTTGCCACGTCAGGTCGGGAGGTCTGCGCGCCGATGTCCTGTTCGTGCTCGGAACGGTGCCGACGTGGGTCACGGTGGTCCAGCTGCTCGTGGCTGGGCTCGTCGCCGGCTTCTGCCTGCTCCAGTGGATCTGGTGGCGCGGCGAGGAACGGCCCACGGGCGCGGTCTGGGCGATGACGTGGTGCGCGGACATCGTGCTGATGCTGCTCGTCGGCGGCCTGTTCGCGTTCACGTCCCCCGGTCCGGTCCAGGACGTCGCGCAGTTCGCCCACACCCAGCTCGTCGCGGTGTTCCTCGTGCTGGCCATCCCCACGACGCGCGCGCTCGGGGGCGGCCCCGCGCCGCGCGGCTGGCTCGCGGCGTGCACGGTCCTCATCGCGGCCAACGCGTTCCTGTGGTGGTGGCCGCCGACCACCCCCCGTGGGCGCGACCACGCGGTCGTGGTCACCGGCGTCCTCGTCGCCGTGGCGCTCGTCGTGATCACGTACGTCGCCGCCGCGATCGGCCCGCAGAAGGTGTCGAGGCTGGGCGCGCTGCTGGTCCTCGCGGGGGCCGAGTCGATCGCGATGCTGACCGCGGGCGGCCTGGTGCCCGACGACACGTTCAGCGCGATGCTCACCGCGCTGTGGTCGGTGCCTCTCGGGTTCGGCCTCGGCAGCGTCGCCCTCGTCCGGCTCCGGCAGGCCCAGCACGTGTCACGCCGTCGTCGGGCCATGCGGGACGCGCTCGCTCGGCTCGCCAACGCCGCGTGGTTCGTGCGGGACGCCGACAGCCTGCTCGTGCGCGCACGCGACGAGGCCCGCTCGGTGCTCGGGGACGACCTCGTCGAGGGCTCGCTGCGCCCGATCTCCCACGGACGCTTCGTCACCGAGCTCTTCTCGCCCGCGGTCACGGGTCCGCTCGAGCGCACGTTCCTCGTCGACCTCGCGCAGGTCGTCTCCGCGGCGGCCGAACGCTACGCGCTGACCGAGAGCCTCGAGCGCACGGCCTACACCGACACGCTGACCCGGCTGCCCAACCGCCGCGCCGTCGAGCAGCACCTGCGTGACGTGGTGGAGCGCGCCAACGTCGAGCGCACGCGGGTCTCCCTGGTCTACTGCGACCTCGACGGCTTCAAGCGCTTCAACGACCTGCACGGGCACGAAGGCGGCGACGGGGTGCTGGTCCGCGTCGGCGAGCACCTGCGTGCGCTCGCTGCGGGCGACGACGACAGGTTCGTCGGACGCCTCGGCGGCGACGAGTTCGTCGTGGTGATCGCGCGTGCGCCCGACGACGTCGCGCTCGTGCACCTCGCGCGCTCGCTGCGTGACGGGTTCGTCGACCGCACCGTCGGCGCGCGGCCTGCCCGCCTGTCCGTCGGCGTGGCGACGTGGACCCCCGGTGACGTGATCGACCCCGACGCGCTCATGCGCCACGCGGACCTCGCGATGCTCGAGGCCAAGCGGTCCCGGTCGGGCTTCCGGGTGTACGACCGCGCGCTGCGCCGGCGCGTGGAGGCCAGCCACTACCAACGCGCTGCGCTCGAGGCCGCCGTCACCGACGAGCACTTCACCGCGTACTTCCAGCCCGTCGTCGACGCCCGAACGCTCGAGGTGCTGCAGGTCGAGACCCTCGCGCGCTGGGACGACCACGGGCAGCTGCTCCTGCCGTCGGACTGGCTCGAGCTCGCCGAGGAGACCGGCCTGATCGTGCCGATCGGGCTCTCGATGCTGTCGCAGGCGCGGCGTGCCCTCGAGCGGTTCCAGATCCCCGTCGCGGTCAACCTCGCCGCACGCCAGCTCGCCGAGCCGGACGCGCTCGAGCAGATCGAGGCCGCGTGGGGCGACGCGTACTGGGAGCACCTGACGCTCGAGATCACCGAGTCGGCCCTGGTACGCACCGGTCCCGCGATCCCGCTGCTGTCCGAGCTGCGCGCACGCGGTGCCCGGATCGCGGTCGACGACTTCGGCACGGGGTACTCCTCGCTCGCCCGGCTGTCCCGGTTGCCCGTCGACGTCCTGAAGATCGACCGCTCGTTCGTGCGTGAGGTACGCACCGACCGCGGCGCATCCGTCATCCGCGCGATCCTCGAGCTCGCGCACGTCCACGGCCTCGACGTCGTGGCCGAGGGCGTCGAGTCCTCCCCCGACCTTGCTCGGCTCGTCGAGCTCGGTGTCCGGCGCGTGCAGGGCAACTTCCTCGGCAGGGCCGCGCCGACCCTCCCGGTGCGCGGGCCGCGCCCGGGCGGGCCCGAGTGGCACGCGGCGCAGCGCACCCTGCGCGTCGTCCCGACGCAGCCGAGGGGACCTGAGACCGGCCCCGTCACCGTCGTGCCGCACCTCGCCTGAGGACCTCCGCGTCGCCCGTGGGACGACGAAGGGCGCCCCGCTCGTGAGCGGGGCGCCCTTCGTACGTCGGACGGCGAGCCGTCAGGCCAGCAGCGTCGGCTTCAGGTCGACGATGCGGCCCAGGAGACCGTTCACGAAGCTCGGTGAGTCGTCGGTCGACAGCGCACGCGCCAGCTCGACCGCCTCGTCCACGGCGACCGCGTCGGGCACGTCGTCGTTGAACAGGATCTCCCACGTGCCGAGGCGCAGCAGCGCCCGGTCGACCGCGGGCATCCGGTCGATCGTCCAGCCCTGCGCATGCGTCGCGAGCAGCTCGTCGATGCGCTCCGCGTGGGCGACGACGCCCTCGACGAGCTCGACCGAGTACTGCGGCAGCGCCGCCTCGGTGCCGGGCTCGGCGATGCGCTGCGCGAGCAGCGTCACGGGCTCGATGCCGCGCTGGTCGGCCTCGAACAGGACGTCGACGGCCCGCTTGCGGGCCTTCGTGCGAGCTCCCACGTCAGTCGTTCACGCGGCCCAGGTACGACCCGTCGCGCGTGTCGACCTTGACCTTGGTGTTCGACTCGAGGAAGAGCGGGACCTGGATCTCGTAGCCCGTCTCGAGCGTTGCGGGCTTGGTGCCGGCCGACGAGCGGTCGCCCTGCAGACCGGGCTCGGTGTAGGTCACCTCGAGGACGACCGACGGCGGGAGCTCGACGTAGAGCGGGACGCCCTCGTTCGTCGCGACCAGCGCGCTCTGGTTCTCGAGCATGAAGTTCGCGGCGTCGCCCACCGTCGCGGCGGGGACGTGGATCTGGTCGTACGTGTCCGTGTCCATGAACACGAAGTCGTCGCCGTCCTTGTACAGGTACTGGTAGTCGCGCTTGTCGACGTTCGCCGTCTCGACCTTGATGCCGGCGTTGAAGGTGCGGTCGACGACCTTGCCGCTGAGCACGTTCTTCAGCTTGGTGCGCACGAACGCGCCACCCTTGCCGGGCTTGACGTGCTGGAACTCGATGACGGTCCAGAGCTGGCCGTCGATGCGCAGGACGGTGCCGTTCTTCAGGTCGTTCGTGGTGGCCACGGTGGGTCGCTTCCTGTCGTCGTCATGGGGCCCGTGCGGGCGGGCCGGCGGTCTCGTCCGGCGCGCCACGAGCTGCGGACGCCGGGCCGAAGGTGCGCTGCGCGGCGAGACCGAGGTCGGGTGCCGGCGCGCGGGCCGCCGACCATCGTACCTGCAGCCGCACCTGTAATGCTCAGGGCACGGCTGCTCAGGGCGCGGCTGCTCAGCGCCTTGCTGCTCACGCCAGCAGCGCGCGGGCGCCGATGCCGATGCCGGCCGCCCACACCAGCGAGGCGAGCGTGCCGATCACGAACCGCTCGGACGCGCCCGGGTTCTCCTTCAGCTCGGGGAAGCGTCCCAGGCCCTTGATGGCGACGACGGCCGCGATGCCCGCCGGCTCGTCGACGAGCACGCACATCGTCACGGCGAAGCGCTCGAGGATGCCGATCCACGTGCCGCCACGCAGTGCCGCGAGGGCCTGCGGGCTCTCGGGGCCGTCGATGCGCCGCGCAGCCTCGGGCCCCTCACGGTCGTCACCGGGACCGTCGCGGTGCGGCGCGTGCGGCACGTGCGGCACGTGCGGCCCGGTGCTCGGCGCACCGGCGTCCGACGACCGCGACGCGAGGCGTAGCACGCCCCGCACAGCGGGCCACCCGCCCAGGGCGGACAGGACCAGTGCGAGCACGACGACGATGACGGTCACGGATGACCTTCCTGGAGGCGGGACGCGTTCGCGCGAGGGGTGCGACCACTGCGGACGATCGTGGCGGAGACCACCGACACGATCCACCCGACACCCCGGCGCAAGCGGTCGGAGCGTGGTCAGACGGTCGCGTGCGCCGTCCCCTGCGCGAGGGTCAGCAGCCGCACGGCCGCCGAGCGGGCCGCCTGCTCCTCGGCCCACAACGCGGTGCGGAGCCGCTGGCTCACCGCCTGCTGGGAGATGCCGAGACGCGCGGCGGCATCCTCCTGCCGCGCATCGGGTCCCGCACCCGCGACCGCCGCGACGGCCTGCTCACCCGCCGCGGAGCGCCGTTCGACGGTCGCCGCGACGAGCACGAGCACCGCCTCGGCGTCGCGGCCCGCCCCGTCGTCGGCCCCGCGCACCGCGACGGGGACCGACCGCGTGCGCACCTTGGCGGCCTCCACCGCGGCGCGCGCGAGCACGAACGCCGGACCGGACCCGGCACGCGTGCTCGTCGGGAGCGGGTGGTCGACCGGTCCTGCACCGATGCCCACCGACCAGCCGCCCTCGCGCAGCACGTCGAGCGCGACGCGGACGGCGAGCCCGGCGTCGTCGAGCACTGCTTGCACCTCGTCCCCCACGGTCCGCTCGAAGCCGAGCACGAGGCCGTCGGCCCGCGTGCCGGCACGCCAGGGGCGTAGCGTTCCGTCGACGAGCTCGTCGACACGGTCGCGTCCGCGTCGGGAACCCTTCTGGTCGATCGTCAGGACGAACATGCCACAAGTGTGCAACCTTGTGTCTGACTGCACAAGCTCTAAGGCTTGTTCACTTCCGGACCTCACGTTCGTGAGAGCTCGGGCGACTGCTGGGTGATGAGTACCAGACAGCTCTTCGAGGACGTGGTCGCCACGCACGGCGCGACGGTGCTGCGCGTCTGCCGAGCAGTCCTCGGCCCGCACGCCGATGCCGACGACGCGTGGTCCGAGACGTTCCTGTCCGCCTTGCGCGCGTACCCGGACCTGCCCGCCGGCACCAACATCGAGGCGTGGCTCGTGACGGTCGCCCACCGCCGGTCGGTGGACGTGCTGCGCGGCCGTGCACGACGAGCGGCGCCCGTCGCCGCCGTCCCCGACACGCCGCACGGGGACGCCGACCCCGAGGTCGACCTGTGGGCCGCGCTCGCCACCCTGCCGGACAAGCAGCGGCGGGCCGTCGCGTACCACCACCTCGGCGGCCTGCCCTACGCCGACGTCGCCGAGCTCCTCGGTGGCACGCCCGAGGCCGCACGACGCGCGGCCGCCGACGGCATCGCCCGCCTGCGCACGCACGGGCTGCTCGCCGACGACACTTCCACCGACACGCGCGGAGGACACCGATGAACCTCACCGACCTGACGGCACCCGGCCCCCACGAGCTCGCCGCCCTGCACGCCCGACTCGAGCAGGCGGCTGCGGACGCCGACCTGCTCGACGTCGCCTACCGCACGCTCGACACGCCTGTCGGGACGCTCCTGCTCGCGGCGACACCCGTGGGGCTCGTCCGCGTCGCCTACGAGCGCGAGGGGCTCGACGAGGTCCTCGCACAGCTCGCGGCACGCCTCAGCCCTCGCGTGCTGCGCGCACCCGCCAGGCTCGACGACACCGCGCGCGAGCTCGACGAGTACTTCGCCGGGCGACGACGTGAGTTCGACGTCCCGCTCGACCGCTCGTTGTCCACCGGGTTCCGGGGCGAGGTCCAGCGCAGCCTGCCGCTCGTCGGGTTCGGCACGACGGCCACCTACGCGCAGGTCGCGGCCCTCGCGGGCCGACCGGCTGCGGTGCGCGCGGTGGGGACCGCGTGCGCCACGAACCCGCTGCCGGTCGTCGTGCCCTGCCACCGCGTGCTGCGTTCCGACGGCGCTCTCGGCGGCTACGTCGGCGGGACCGACGCGAAGGCTGCGCTCCTCGCGCTCGAGGGCGCCGCCGCCTGACGTCACCCCGCGAGCGCGCGCCGGTGCGCCCGGGCGGTCCACCGCCCGTCCGTGCGCTCGACACGGATGGGGTGCTCGAAGGCCGTCGAGACGGTCTCGGTGGTCACCGCCGCGTCGATCGGCCCGCTCGCGACCAGGCGACCGTGCGCGATCAGCAGTGCGTGCGTGGTGGACTCGGGCAGCTCCTCGAGGTGGTGCGTGACCAGCACCGTCGCCATGTCCCGGGCCGACCGGGCGAGCTCCGCGATGGTCTCGAGGAGCTGCTCGCGCGCCGCGACGTCGAGCCCGGTCGTCGGCTCGTCCAGCAGCAGCAGCCGGGGTTCGCCCGCGAGCGCTCGAGCGATGAGGGCGCGGCCGCGCTCGCCCTGGGACAACGTCGGCCACACCGCGTCGGCGAGCGCGTCGAGACCCAGCTCGGCGACGAGCTCGTCGACACGTGCGAGCTGCACGGGGTCGGGCCGCCACCGCATCGGCAGCTCGATGCTCCCGGTGACCCCCGTGAGCACCACCTCGCGCACGGTGAGCGGCGAGCGCAGCGGATGGCGCGGGTTGACGTGCCCGATGTCGCGACGCAGCGCGGCGAGCTCGACGCGCCCGAGCCGGCGGCCCAGGACCTCGACGGTGCCGCTCGTCGGGTGCGTCACGGCACCGCAGAAGCCGAGGATCGTGCTCTTGCCCGCGCCGTTGGGTCCGAGCAGCGCCCAGTGCTCGCCCGAGCGCACGGTGAGGTCGATGCCGTCGAGGATCTGCGTGCTGCCGCGGCGGAACGTCACGTCGCGGAGCTCGAGGACGGGTGCGGTCACGTCAGTCGCTCCTTGAGGGCGGTCAGGTGCGTGCGGCTCAGCCGGGCGGCACGCTCGGGGTCGCGGTCGGCGACGGCGTCGACGAGCTCGCGGTGGGCCTCGTGGTCGGCCTCGTCGTCGACCGGGCGGATGCGCAGCATGGTGACCATCGCGGCGCGTACGCGCGGCACGAAGCCGTCGAACAGCTCCGCGAGCACCTCGTTGTGCGCGGCGGCGACGACGCGGCGGTGGAGCTCGGTGTCGGCGTCGACGTGCTGCTCGACGGTCGCGTGGGCCCGGCCCCGCGCGTCGAGCGCGCGGCGCAGCGCACGCAGGTCGGCCGGCGTCCGGCGGACGGCGGCGAGCGCGGCGGCTTCGGACTCGATCGCGACCCGCGCCTCGACGACCTCGACGATCCCGACGCGGCGGAGCACGGCGTCCCAGTCCTCGGGGACGTCGAGCGCCGTCACGAAGACCCCCGCGCCCTGGCGGGACTGCAGCACTCCGCGCCCCGCGAGCTGACGGATCGCCTCCCGCACCGTCGAGCGACCGACACCGAGCTGCGGAGCGAGCGTCGTCTCCCCTGGGAGCCGCTCACCGAGCGCCCACTCCCCTGCGACGATGCGGCCGAGCAGGACCTCGGCGGCCTGGTCGGCGAGGGACGCACCCCGGACCGGTATCACCCTTCACTCCTCTACTTGTCTGAGGAGTGAAGCCTATCCCACGAAGCGCTGCGATCCCAGGAGCGTCACGAGCCGCAGCTGGTCGTCGGCCTCGGAGCGCGGGGGCGCCGAGAGCACCAGCAACGCCTGCGAGCGGTCCTCGGTGAACAGCACCTGGCAGTCCAGCTCGATCCGGCCGACCTCCGGGTGCACGAGCACCTTGTGGTCCTCGAACCGGGTCGCTACCTCGGTGCGCGCCCACAACCGCGCGAACTCCTCGCTGCGGGCGGTCAGCGTCCGGACCAGCTCGCCCGCGCGCGAGCGCGGCCCCTGGGTCCCGTGGGCCACGCGCAGCGCCGCGACCCGGGCGCGTCCCTGCCGCTCGCGGTCCTCGGGCGGGTAGACGGCACGCTCGACCTCGGGCAGCAGGAACCAGCGGTACACCCCGCTGCGCTCGAGTCCCGCATACCCGGTCTGGTCCCCCAGCAGCGCGACGGAGGCCGCGTTCTGCGCGAGCGTCTCGTCGAGGTCGGAGATGATCAGCGCGGGCGTGCCGTCGAGCCGGTCCAGGACTCGCAGCAGCGCCGGCGCGACGTGCGGTGCCCCGCTCGCACGGTCGGGCACGTGCTGGCCCGCGACGCGGTAGAGGTAGTCGCGCTCGTCGAGCGTGAGACGCAGAGCACGGGCCAGCGACGCGAGCATCTGCGTGCTGGGCTGTGGCCCACGCTGCTGCTCCAGGCGCGTGTAGTAGTCCGTGGACATCGTCGCGAGCTGTGCGACCTCCTCGCGCCGCAGCCCGGGTGCGCGCCGGCGGAGCCCGGGAGGCAGCCCGACGTCCGACGGGCGCAGGAGCTCCCGGTGCCGGCGGAGGAACTGGGCGAGGGCGGCGCGGTCCATGGCTCCAGCATCCGCGACTGCCCGCGTCCGGACCAGGGACCGCCGGTCCCCCGATGTGCGCTGCCCTGGTTGCCTGCGCTCTCGGCACCGAGGCTCGGGGCATGCAGATCACCGGACGCACCATCTTCATCCCTGGCGCGACGAGCGGCATCGGCCTGACCCTCGCCGTCGCGCTCCAGCACGAGGGGAACACCGTCGTCGTCGGCGGCCGACGGGCAGACCGCTTGCGGGCGATCGCCGACGAGCACGGCCTCGGCACCGTGCAGATCGACACCGCGGACCCCGCGAGCATCGCGACCGCCGCGCAGGAGGTCCTGACGAGGCACCCGGACCTCGACGTCGTCGTGGCGATGGCGGGCATCATGCGCGCCGAGGACTGGCGCAGCCCGTCGGGGTTCCTCGCGACCGCGCAGGAGACCGTCGTGACCAACCTGCTCGGCCCGATCCGCCTCGTCGGCGCCTTCGTCGAGCACCTCCTGCAGCGCCCCGCGGCGACGATCGTGACCGTGTCGTCGGGCCTCGCGTTCGCGCCGCTCGCCGTCACCCCCACCTACAACGCGACCAAGGCCGCGATCCACATGCTGAGCGAGTCCCTGCGGCTGCAGCTCGCGGGGACCTCGGTCGAGGTCGTCGAGCTCGAGCCGCCCGCGGTCCGCACCGAGCTCATGCCCGGCCACGAGACCAACGACGCCGCGATGCCGCTCGACGAGTTCGTCGACGAGGTCATGCACATCCTGCGCACCACGCCGGACGTGACCGAGGTGCAGGTCGAGCGCGTCAAGTTCCTGCGGTACGGCGAGGCGCGCGGGGACTACGACGAGGTGGTGCGGGTTCTCAACGCGCAGGACCCGCACGGGAGATGACACGCCGCGCGGCCCGTCGCGCCCACGTGGCGGGCCACGCACCTCTCGGTGCCCCGGGCATGGAACCATGTGCGCCATGACCGACATCACGCGCTCCGTGCGCACGCGGGCCGGTCGCTTCGTGACGACGCGACTCGGCCGCCGCTTCCCCCGTTCCCTCGGCGTGGGCCGCCACCAGCGCCTGCTCGACCGGTTCACCGTGCGCGAGGACCTGCTGCTGCGTCCCGACGGCTCCGTCCCCCTGGTCTGGTGGGACAACCACGTCAACTTCGGCGACCTCCTGTCGCCGTGGCTGCTGCGCAAGATGACCGGCCGCGAGGTGACGCTCGCGACGAAGGACGAGCCCGCGTACGTCGCTGTCGGCTCGATCCTCGGCCGCGCGGGCGACCAGTCGATCGTCTGGGGCACCGGCTCGTTCGGCACCGAGGCCGGCGCGCGCGTCACGCCGCACGCCCGGTACACCGCCGTGCGCGGTCCGCTGACGCGGGCCAAGGTGCTGCACGCCAAGGGCCGCTGCCCCGAGGTCTACGGCGACCCGGCGCTCCTCGCCCCGCTGTACTACCTCCCCGACATCAAGCCCACCTACGAGGTCGGCGTCATCGTGCGCTGGTCCGAGCGCTCGTGGGCCGAGGCCGAGGTGGGCCCCGGGGTGCGCGTCATCGACTACGGCTCGGGCGACATCGAACGCGTCATCGACGAGATGCTCACGTGCAAGCGCATCGTGACGTCGTCGCTGCACGGGTTGATCGTGTCCGACGCGTACGGCATCCCGAGCGCGTGGCTCGCGTCGGGCACCCCGCGCGGCGGCGAGTTCAAGTTCCACGACTACTTCGCGTCGGTCCGCAAGCACCGCTACCCCGTGCGGTTCGACCCGGCGGCCCAGCCGCTCACGGTCGAGGTGCTCAAGGAGGCGTTCACGTTCGACGCGCGGCCGATCACGTTCAACTACGCGAAGCTGCTGCGCGCGGCGCCGTTCCTCAAGTCGAAGAACTGACACTTTCGTCGTGTTGCTTGCGTGATCGACTTCATCGACGTGCTCGGCCGGGTGCTCGGCGACTTCCGCGGCACCCCGGTCGAGCACGCCGGTCCGCACATCGTCGTTCTCGACCCGAGGCAGCCCGAGGCTGCCGCACCCTTCGTCGCTGACCCTGCCTCGTGGACCTTGCCAGGCTCGTACGAGCTGCGCCCTCTGCTCGTCGTCGGGCAGAACGTCACGGCCCTCGACGAAGTCGCCGACGACTGCGACCGCGCGCTCGTCGAGATCGCCTCGATCCTTCAGGACTTCGTCGCAGACGAGACGGGCAGGCCGTGGCCGTGCGTCGACACGCAGAAGGGGCGGACCGTGCTCGAGGCCGCACTCGTCGACGGCCACGCTCGGTGGACCTCCCGCGGTGAGCCCTGGTGTGGCATCGGTGCCCTCAACGATCGCGACTGATCTGACGGCGGCGCGACCTGCGCGCGCGCTTCGGACGGGCGCCCGGAACCCTCCTCTGGCATAGCCGTCGGCCGCTACGGTCGCGAGCATGGACACGCTTGGCGCCGTCTTGACCTGGGTCGGGCTCGTGCTCTCGCTCGTGGGCACCGTCGTCGCGGGCCGCATCGTGTACGCGGACCTGCGCCAGCACCAGCCCACCCGGTCCGTGTTCGTCCCGCAGAAAGTCGCCGACGCGTGGCGGCGGCGATTCCGGCCAGGTCAGGGTCCACGACTTCGGTGGAACGGCAGCAGCATGTACGGGCGCCCGGTCATCGACTTCGAGGCCATGTCGGCCATAGGTGATCGACCGGAGACCCTGGCCGAGCTCGCTGCACGTGTGGACGCGCTCGTCGCGATCACCCGCCAGCTCGACGAACTCGCGATCGCTCACGAAGTCGAGCTCGGGCAGCGCAACGACGCGCTCTCGAAGCGGATCGACGAGGCCCGCGCACTCACCGTCGAGACGATCACCGGCTCGGCTCGCGTCGAGCTCTGGGGCCTCGTACTCGTCGGGCTCAGCGTCATCGCAGGGACCCTCGGCGCCCTCCTGTAGCCGAGCCCACGTACGCCCACGTCCCGGCCTGAAACGCCAACCCGCACCAAGCCAACCCACAACCGGCCCACGCGGCCATCCTGACCGCCACGCGGCACTCCCCCCGCCCCACCCCCGGCACCCACGACGCACCAACCGCGGGCGAGAAGTTGAACGACCGAAACCGGCGCCGATCCAGACACTCGCCGCATCGATCGCCCCGATCGGACCTCACCGGGACAACCCGCTGGCCCCGGGGGGGGTAGGCGAGCACGGTGCACACTCGACGCTGCCCGGAAGGAAAACCCGGGCCGGGCCGGGCGGAAGTGCTAGTGGGCGGTCGGATGGTGGCCGTGCTCGGCTTCGAGATACTGCTCGAGGGCGGCGCGGACAATGTCAGAGCGGCCGACGCCGTCGTCGTCGGCACGGGCGTCAAGCCGGGCTCGGAGATCGTCCGGCACGCGGACAGTGATCGGCGGCGTGTGGGCGCCGATCTTGCCGGTCAGCGATGGGCGCCCTGCGCGTTTGCTTGTGGTGGGCGCCTTGCGCGGGGACGGAATGCCCAGGCGCACCCCCAGCGCGACGCGGCGGGCGCGCTGTTCGGTGAGCCGCTTGCCGTGGTAGGTGACGTCCTCGCGGTCAAGGTCGGAGGCGATGATCACGGCGTCCGGAGGGATGCGGTGCCCGTCGGGGGGCTGGGTGCTCATGACTTCCTCCTGTCGCGCCACTTGCGTGGCATCGCGTGGATGACGGTCCACGCGTCCTCGGGGTTCCCGTCGGGTGCCTTGTCGTCGGGGACAAGGATCATCTCGAGTTCGATGCCGTCATCGGTGGTTCCGTAGTAGGTGCGGGCGTCGCCCGTGGTGTGTTGCAGCTCAGCGGATCGAAGCGCTTGGGCGATCCGCGCGCTGGAGAGCAGGTGCTTGCGTGCCGAGCGGCTGACCCGGATGCGCATGACAGGAATACTGTCATACAGAAACCTACGCCCGATAGACGGCGGCACAACCTCACCGACGCAATGCAGCCTGCTCAGCGGACCGCTGCAGGTGGTGCGGGATGCGGGCACACCACTCGATCCGCGAAACGTAAGCCGATGGTTCTCGACACTCGCGGAACCCTCGGGCGTCGGAGGTTCCTTGCACGCCACTCGGTATACCGCGTTGACGAGCATGGTCAACGCAGGCGTCCCTATGTCCGTCGTGTCGCGGCTAGCCGGTCACGAGGCGATCAACATCACGATCGACATCTACGGGCACGCGTCAGAGGCTGCTGCTCGCGACGCGGTCGGAGCAGCGGCCGTGGCGCTGGGCCTCGGGTGAACCGGCATCGCGTGACTCCTCGCTCGCCTGCGAGACGCGATCAGGGGCGGTTCCGTCCTTCCGGAAACCGCCCCTGACCTGCTACTTCATCGGTCGGGCTGACAGGATTTGAACCTGCGACCCCTTGACCCCCAGTCAAGTGCGCTACCAAGCTGCGCCACAGCCCGATGGCCCCGCGGGGCCTCGGAAACTCTACCCCACACCGGCGCCGGTCTCGGACACGCGCCCGCTCAACGGTGGGGCGCCACCTCGCCCTGCGCTCGCGCGTCTCCCCCGGTCAGCACGTACAGCTCGGCCGCGACGAGCGTGAGCAGCACGATCCCGACCACGAGCCCGACGGTCGCCGCCCACTCGACGAGCCGGAACAGGAACGGCTGCGTGACGAGCAGGCCGACGTACAGCGACCGCCGGTACCACTCGAAGGCGGGCACGCCGCGTGACGAGCGGACGCCGATGCCCGCGAGCACGAGCTGCGCGACTCCCCCGACGCCCACGCCGATCGCGGCGAACATCGGGTCGTGCAGCGCGATCGCCCACCCGATCGCGGCGAGGGCGGCGACGACGACGAGTCCCGCGACGACGGGCCCGAGCCAGCGGGCGCCCGAGAGCAGCCGGCGCGCGGCGCTCTCGACGCGACGAGCCGCCGCACCCACGAGGCTCGGCAGCTCCTGCTCGTCGGCCGGGATCGCCTCGATGAGCGCGCGCGCCTCGGGGGCTCCCGCGACATGCTCGTCGGGCAGCCGGCGCAGCGCACGGTCACGTGCGCGTTCGCTGAGGCCGCCGGCGACGCCGGCCACCGCCTCGTCGACCGCCGCCGCGAGCGACTCGCTGCTGTGCCAGCCACGTCGACGCTGCAGCGCCTCGCCGAGCAGCAGGAGCGCGATCGCGACGACGTAGATGAGCGCGGGCGTCGGCGCGAAGAAGTAGTCGTTGTCGGCGGTGAGGAACTTGCCGATCTCGTCGACGAACAGCCCGAAGCCCACGCCGCCGACGAGTGACACGACCGGCCGCACGACCGGCCCCGCGTAGGACATCGCCAGCACGAGCGCGATGCCCATGAGCAGGCCGCCCCACAGCACGTGCGCGATGTGCAGCCCGCTGCTGCCGCCGACCTGCGGGTAGCCGGTCGCCGCGAGCAGCGCGCGCGTGAGCAGGACGGTCGCGACCGTCACGACGACGAACGCCGCGACGTGCCGCGATCCCGACGGGTCGCGGGGCAGGCCGATCCGCAGCAGCAGGTTACGGTGCCGGACCTCGTCCGGGTCGTGCACCTCGTGCTGCGGACCGGGCTGCGGGCCGCTCACCGCTTGCGCTTCTCCCGGACCCGAACGGAGATCGAGATGGGCGAGCCCTCGAAGCCGAACGTCTCGCGCAGGCGGCGTTCGATGTACCGGCGATAGCCGGGGTCGAGGAAGCCCGTGGTGAAGATGACGAACCGGGGCGGCCGTGTCGAGGCCTGCGTGGCGAAAAGGATGCGCGGCTGCTTGCCGCCGCGCACCGGGTGCGGGTGCGCCGCGACCAGCTCGCCCAGGAACGCGTTGAGCCGACCCGTCGAGATGCGCGTGTCCCACGAGTCCAGCGCGCGCTCGAGCGCAGGCACCATGCGGTCGGTGTGCCAGCCCGTGCGGGCCGAGACGTTGACGCGCGGCGCCCACTGCACCTGGACCAGGTCCTGCTCGATCTCACGCTCGAGGAACGGGCGGCGGTCCTCGTCCATGAGGTCCCACTTGTTGTACGCGATGACGAGCGCACGGCCCGCGTCCACGACCTGCGAGATCACGCGCGTGTCCTGCTCGGTCATCTTCGTCGACGCGTCGACGAGCACGACCGCGACCTCCGCCTTCTCGATCGCGGCCTGCGTGCGCAGCGACGCGTAGAAGTCAGCGCCGGACGTCTGGTGCACGCGGCGCCGGATGCCCGCGGTGTCGACGAACACCCACGGCTTGCCCCGCAGCTCGACGAGCTCGTCCACCGGGTCACGGGTGGTCCCGGCCACGGAGTCGACCACGACGCGCTCCTTGCCGAGCAGCTTGTTGAGCATCGAGGACTTGCCGACGTTGGGCCGGCCGACGAGCGCCACGCGGCGCGGTCCGTCGGGCAGCACCACGCCGTGCGCGGAGACCTCGGGCAGCACGTCGAGCACCGCGTCGAGCAGGTCGCCCGTGCCGCGTCCGTGCAGCGCGGAGACCGGGTACGGCTCGCCGAGGCCCAGGCCCCACAGCGCGGCGGCGTCGGCCTCGCCCGCGGGCCCGTCGACCTTGTTGGCGCACAGCACCACGGGCTTTCCCGCGCGGCGCAGCAGGCGCACGACGCGCTCGTCAGTGTCCGTGGAACCCACGGTCGCGTCGACGACGAACACCACGGCGTCGGCCAGCGCGATCGCGACCTCCGCCTGCTCGGCGACGCGGCGGTCGATGCCCGCGACGTCGACCTCCCAGCCACCCGTGTCGACGAGCGTGAACCGGCGTCCTGCCCACTCGGCGGGGTAGCTGACGCGGTCGCGCGTCACGCCCGGCTTGTCCTCGACGACCGCCTCGCGGCGGCCGATGATCCGGTTGACGAGCGTCGACTTGCCGACGTTCGGCCGCCCGACGACGGCGAGAACCGGCAGCGCAGCCTCGGGCTCGCGGTCCTCGTCGTCGGCGAAGCCGTGCAGGAGGGCGAGGTCGTCGTCCTCGAGGTCGTACTCGTCGAGCCCCGCGCGCAGGGCGCGCTCGCGGTCGGCGTCGCCGCTCTCGTCGGGGAGCACCAGGGCGGTGTCACTGCTCTCGTCCAGCAGCTCCAGGTCGGGATCGGTCTCGCTCATGGGGCCATTGTCCCTGACGGCGGGCCCGGACGACGAACCACGCCCGCGTCAGTGACCCCGCTCACGCAGCGGGTCGTCGGTCGGGAGCTCGATGCCGGACGACGCGACCGCCCGCGCGACGACCGCCGTGAGCGCCGCGCGCACGGTCTCGTTCGCGTCGGCCAACGCCTCCCGCCCTGTGCGACCGGGTGCGCGCTCGACCGTCACGGGCGGCCCGAACTCGACGTGCAGCCGTCGTCGCAGGCCCGGCAGGTGGTTGACCGACTCCCCCGTGCGGCGCGTGCCGAGCACGGCCACGGGGACCACGGGCGCCCCGCCGTTGAGCGCGAGCCACGCGATGCCGGCCCGGGCACCGGCGGCGTCACCCCGGCCGCGGTTGCCCTCCGGGAAGATGCCCACCACGTCGCCGCGGCGCAGCACGCCGAGCCCCGTGGTGAGCGCGGCCCGGCCGCCGTCCCGGTCGACCGGGACCTGACCCGCGGCACGCAGCACCCATCCGACGGGCCCGACGAACATCTGCTCCTTGACCAGGATGTGCGCGCCGCGTGGCGCGACGCCCAGCAGGATCGGGCCGTCGAGCAGGCCCGTGTGGTTGGCGGCGAGCAGCACCGGTCCGTCGTCGGGCACGTGCTCGGCACCGACGACCCGCGTGTCCCACACGACGCGCGCGAGGAACCGTCCGACCCAGCGGGACCAGCGCGGACCCCACGGGGAGGGCAGCGTCGGCGCTCCCGAGGCGGCCACCGTCAGGCGCGCGACGCCACGACGGCGAGCACCGCCTGGACGGTCTGGTCGAAGTCGAGGTGCGACGAGTCGACGGTCACGACGCCGTCGGCAGCGACCTGGAACTGCACGACGGTCGAGTCGTCGGCGTCGCGGCGCAGCACCTGGTCGCGCGTGGCGGCCACCGACGCGGCGTCCGCGGCACCGTGGACCTCGAGGGCGCGACGAGCGAGCCGCGCCTCCTCGGACGCGGTGAGCAGCACACGGACGTCGGCGTCGGGAGCGACGACCGTCGTGATGTCACGGCCCTCCGCGACGATCCCCCGGCCCTGCGAGAACGAGCCGTCGGCGCGCTCCACGTCGATCGCCACACGCTGCAGCCGACGCAGCTCGGCACGGACGTCGAGGTTGGTCGCCACCGAGCTCACGGCCGCCGAGATCGCGGTCTCGCGGATCGCGGCGCCCACGTCGGTGCCGCCGACCGTCACGCTCGGCGCGGCCGGGTCGACGCCCATGACGAGCGGCATCGCGCGCACCGCGTCCGCCACGCGCTCGGCGTCGTCGAGCGCGACGCCCTGCTCGAGGCACCACCACGTCGCGGCGCGGTACATCGCGCCGGTGTCGAGGTAGGCCAGCCCCAGCTCACGGGCGACGGCGCGCGACACGCTGGACTTGCCGGACCCCGAGGGACCGTCGATCGCGACGACGAGCGGGGTGCTCAGGTCGGGGGTGCTCAACTCACCAGTCTCCATCCGCGGGCCGTCAGCTCCGCCTCGAGGTGCGCGGCGCCGCCGGGCAGCACCGAGATGTGCGCCATGCCGGCCGGTCGGCCGGCGGCGTGCTCGAGGACCAGCTCCTCGAGGTTGATCCCGGCCTCGCCGACCTCGGTCAGCAGCCGGGCGAGCTCACCCGGGGCGTCCGGCACCAGCACCGTGACCACCGTGTACCGACGCGGCGCACCGCCGTGCTTGCCGGGGATGCGAGCGACGCCCGCGTTGCCGTGCGCGACCGCACCCGCGATCGCGGTGAGGACACCGGGCGCGACGGTCTCGGGGCCGCTCGCCTCGTCGGCCCGGCCCAGGGCATCGACGACGACGTCGAGGTCGTCGCGCAGCGCGACGAGGACGTCCCGCACCGCACCGGCGTTCGCGGCGAGGATCGAGGTCCACAGGGCGGGGTCCGACGCCGCGATGCGGGTCACGTCGCGCAGCCCCTGCCCGGCGAGCCCGAGCGCGACGTCGTCGGCGTGCTCCAGGCGCGCCGCGACCAGCGACGACATGACCTGCGGGACGTGCGAGACGAGCGCGACCGCCTCGTCGTGCCGCCGTGCGTCGAGGACCACGGGGACCGCACCGAGGTCGACCGCGAGCGCACGCACCGCGAGGACCGCCTCGTCGGACGACTCCCCCGAGCTCGCGATGACCCAGGGACGTCCGAGGAACAGGTCGGGGACCGCGGCCGACGGTCCCGAGCGCTCGCGGCCCGCCATCGGGTGCGAGCCGACGTACCGGGTGAGGTCCGCACCGCTCGCGCGCAGCTCGTCGAGCACGTGGCCCTTGACGCTCGCGACGTCCGTCACGACGGCGTGCGGGTGCGCCGCGAGCTCCGCGGCGACGACGGCCGCCGTCACGTCCGGCGGCGCCGCGACCAGCACCAGCGCGGGCTCGTCGTCCTCCGCCGTGGCGGGCCGGCCCGCGCCCACGTCGCGCGCGAGCGCCAGCGCGGTGCGCGACGGGTCGTCGAGCACGACGTCCACGCCCTCCGCACGCAGCGCGAGGCCGACGGACGCACCGAGCAGCCCGGTCCCGACGACCCGCACGGGTCCGCGGGTCGCTGCGCTCACATCCCCGCCTGCGACATGAGCGAGCCCAGCTCGGTCTTGGACAGCACGCGGGTGCGGCCGGGCTTGAGGTCGCCGAGGCGGACCGGGCCGATGCTCGTGCGCACCAGCTTGGTCACCGGGTGACCCAGCTCGTCGAACAGCCGGCGCACCACACGGTTGCGGCCCTCGTGCAGCGTGATCTCGACGAGGCTCAGGTGCGAGAGCGCCTGGACGACGTGGAAGCGGTCGATCTCGACCCGGCCGTCCTCGAGGTCCACACCCTTCGCCGCACGCGCCGCGAGGCCCGCCGTGACCTTGCCCTCGACCTCGGCCAGGTAGGTCTTGGCGACACCGTGCGACGGGTGGCTCAGCCGGTTCGCGAGGTCGCCGTCGTTCGTCAGCAGGATCAGGCCCTCGGTGTCCGCGTCCAGGCGGCCCACATGGAACAGCCGCTCCTCGCGGTTCGCGACGTACTGCGCGATCGTCGGGCGCCCCTCCGGGTCGTGCATCGTCGAGACGACGCCCTTGGGCTTGTTGAGCGCGATCGTGATCATCGACGTGTCGAGCTGCACGCGCAGCCCGTCGACATGGATCACCGCGCTGATCGGGTCGACGCGGACGCCGAGCTCACGCACCGTCTGGCCGTCGACCGTGACACGCCCCGTCGCGATGAGGTCCTCGCACGCGCGGCGCGAACCGAGGCCGGCGGCGGCGAGCACCTTCTGCAGGCGTGTGCCGTCGGGGTCGTGCACGTCGATCTGCGGCTCGGGCGCGGGCCGTGGCCCACGGCGGGCGGGCGTCCGGCCTGCCGGCGCACCGCCTCGCGAGGCAGGCTTGCGCGCGCCCTGGGCGGGCTTGCGTCCTCCGCGGTGCGGCTGGGGGCTCATCGGGTCTCCCGGGGGGTCTGGCTGCGGTCCGGTGCGTCGACGCCGTCGAGGGCGTCGAGATCCGGCAGGTACGGGGCGAGGGGCGGCAGGTCGTCGAGACCCGCCAGGCCCATGCGCTCCAAGAAGTATCCCGTGGTCTCGTACAGGAGCGCGCCACTCGACGGGTCGGTGCCCACCTCGGCGACGAGCCCGCGCGCCGTGAGCGTGCGCACGACGCCGTCGACGTTCACACCGCGCACCGCGGAGACCTGCCCGCGCGTGACCGGCTGGCGGTACGCGATCACGGCGAGCGTCTCGAGCGCCGCCTGGGTCAACCGGGCACTCTGCCCGTCGAGCACGAAGCGCGCGACCACGTCCGCGTACACCGGGGCCGAGTACACACGCCAGCCATCGCCGACGAAGCGGAGCTCGAACCCTCGCGCACGCCCACCGCGCTCTCCCCGGTAGTCCGCCGCGAGCTCCGCGAGCAATGCTTCGACCTCGTCGGTCGGGAGCGCGAGCACCGTCGCGAGGCGCACCGCCGAGATCGGCTCGTCGGCGACCATGAGCACCGCCTCGAGCGCAGCGAGAGCGCCGCCCGGGAGGTCGGCCACGTCGAACGCGAGCTCGTCGGCGGCCGGGTTCTGCGTCGCGGCGGCGTCGTCCGGGGCGTCGGCCGGTCCGTCGACGGCCGCGTCGGCCTGCGGTGCCTGGGTGTTCTCGCTCATGCGTCCTCTCCCGGTGCCTCGTCGGGCGCGTGGGTCTCGTCGGGCGCGTCGCCCGTGGCCGTCTCGCCTGCCCCGCCTGCCGTCGTGTCCAGCTGGTCGAAGTCGTCGGACACCTCGACGTCGCCCTCGGCCGAGCCCGTCCAGCGGACCGTCAGCTCACCGAGTGGCGTCACCTGGTCGAAACCCACGGCTCCCTCGCGGAACAGCTCGAGCAACGCCAGGAACCTGGCGACGACCACGATCGTCCCGTCCGCGTCCGCGACGAGCGCACGGAACGTCGTGGCGCCCGAGTGCCGCAGCCGGTCCACCAGCACCGCTGCCTGCTCGCGGACGCTGACCGCCGGCGCGTGCAGGTGGCTGATGTCGACGCCGGGCGGCGGCGCCTTCGGTGCGAGCGCCTTCGCCGCCAGCGCCGCGAGCTGGTCGGGGCCGATCTGCCAGACCAGCTCCGGCAGCAGCGCGGCCAGGTGCGGTTCGAGCTGCACGACGCGCGGGAACCGGCGCCCCTCGGACGCGTACCGCTCCGCGAGGTCCGCCGCCACCTGCTTGTACGCGCGGTACTGCAGGAGCCGGGCGAACAGCAGGTCGCGCGCCTCGAGGAGCTCGAGGTCCTCGGCGTCCTCCACGTCGGCCGACGGCAGCAGGCGCGCGGCCTTGAGGTCGAGCAGCGTCGCCGCGACGACCAGGAACTCCGACGCGCGGTTGAGGTCCCACGCGGCCTCGGCGGCGCGGATGTAGGCGATGAACTCGTCGGTCACGCGCGCGAGGGCGACCTCGGTGATGTCGAGCTTGTGCTTCGCGATGAGGCCGAGCAGCAGGTCGAACGGGCCGGAGAAGTTGTCGAGGTGCACCTCGAACCCGGCCGTGCCGGCGGGGGCCGCAGGCGCTGTCGGCGCCGTCGACGGGTCCCGCCGGTCCGGAGCGGCAACGGTCGCGGCGGGCGCCTGCGCGTCAGGCGGCGTCGCCACGGGCGACGAGCTCACGCGCGAGCTGCCGGTAGGCCGCGGCGCCGGCGTGCGACGGCGCGTACGTGGTGATCGGCTCCGCGGCGACGGTCGCGTCCGGGAACTTCACGGTCCGGCCGATCACCGTGTGCAGGAGCGTGTCGCCGAACGCCTCGTGCACGCGCGCCACGACCTCGCGCGCGTGCAGCGTGCGCGAGTCGTACATCGTCGCGAGGATGCCGTCGACCTGCAGACGGGGGTTGAGCCGGTCCCGCACCTTCTCGATCGTCTCGACGAGCAGCGCGACGCCGCGCAGCGCGAAGAACTCGCACTCGAGCGGGATGAGCACGCCGTGGGCAGCGGTCAGCGCGTTGACGGTGAGCAGGCCGAGCGACGGCTGGCAGTCGACGAGGATCACGTCGTAGTCGTCGAGCACCGGCCGCAGCACGCGGGACAGCACGGACTCGCGCGCGACCTCGCCGACGAGCTGCACCTCGGCCGCGGACAGGTCGATGTTGGCCGGGAGCAGGTCGAGGCCCTCGGTGGCCGTCGGACGGATGAGGTCCGAGATGTGCGCGTCGCGCTCCATCAGCAGGTTGTAGACGGTCCGCTCGAGCTCGTGCGGGCTCACGCCCAGGCCGACGGACGCGGCGCCCTGCGGGTCGAAGTCGACGATGAGCACGCGACGCCCGTACTCGGCGAGGGCAGCGGCCAGGTTGATCGTGGTCGTCGTCTTGCCGACGCCACCCTTCTGGTTGCACATCGCGATCACGCGCGCGGGCCCGTGGGACGCCAACGGGGACGGCTCGGGGAAGACCGGCATCGGTCGTCCGACGGCGTCGAGGTCCTGGGTCGACAGCTGGCTCACCACGCCGCACACCCTACCGGCGCGAGGCCTCGTCGGACCGCTGCGCCACGGACGTCCTGCGGGCACGCGGGTGTGACTGCGCGTACACCTCGCGCAGGGACTCCACCGTGACGAGCGTGTAGATCTGCGTCGTCGTCACCGAGGCGTGCCCCAGCAGCTCCTGCACCACGCGGACGTCCGCGCCCCCGTTGAGCAGGTGGGTCGCGAACGAGTGCCGCAGCGTGTGCGGGGACACGCGCTCGGCGTCGGGGATCCCGGACCGCAGGGCCGCCGTCCGCAGCACGGCCCACGCGCTCTGCCGGGACAGCGGCGCGCCCCGGGTGTTGAGGAACACGGTCGCCGTGCCGCGACCGCCCGCGGCGAGGGCCGGCCGTGCTCGCACGAGGTACGCCTCGACCGCGTCGCGGGCCACGTTGCCCATCGGCACGACGCGCTCCTTGCGTCCCTTGCCGAACAGCCGCACCGAGGCGAGGTCCGGCGTCAGGTCCACGTCGTCGACCGCGAGCCCGACGGCCTCGGAGATGCGGGCGCCGGTGGAGTACACGAGCTCGAGCAGCGCCCGGTCGCGCAGCGGCACGGGACCGTCGCCCAGTCCCGCGGCATCGAGGATGCGCGCGACCTCGTCGACGCCGATCGCCTTGGGCAGCCTGCGCGGCTGCGCGGGCGGGCGCACCTCACGCGCGGGGTCGGTGCCGGCGACGCCCTCGAGCACCGCGAACCGGTGCCAGCCGCGCACCGCGACGACGGCGCGGGCCGACGACGACGCCGACAGCGGTGTCCCCCCGTCGGCGCCGCTGCGGATCGCGACGACGTAGTCGGCGACGTCCTGCTCCCCGACGCCGTCGAGCGTCGAGCGCGATCGCACGCGCAGGTACGCCGCGTACCGCACGAGGTCGCGCCGGTACGCCGCGAGCGTGTGCTGGGACAACCCGCGCTCGACCGCGAGATGGGCGAGGTACGTCTCGAGCTGCTCGCCGAGCACCCCGTCGTCGTCGACCGCCTGCTCCTGCGCCACGCCGCGCGCCCCGTCCTGTCGTCGCCCGGACCGGGCGTCAGAGGGGAAGGAAGACGTCGACCGCGATCGCCACCGACAGCAGGGTCAGGTAGGTGATGGACGCGTGGAACACGCTCATCTCGCGGAGCTTGCCGTGCTCCGGGTCCTGCGCGCGTCGCAGCAGCGCGATGCACGTCCACAGGAACCACACGCCGAGCACCGCGGCGCTCACGCCGTACACCCACCCGAGGTCAGGGTTCAGCACGAGCACGAGCGAGCACGCGATCATCGCGAGCGTGTACGCCACCATCTCGCGCGCGACCTTCGCGTCGGCCGCGACCACCGGCAGCATCGGCACGCCCGCCGCGGCGTAGTCGTTGCGGAACTTCATCGACAGCGGCCAGTAGTGCGGAGGTGTCCAGAAGAAGATGACGCCGAACAGCGCCGCCGCCTCCCAGTGCAGGCCGCCCGTCACCGCGGACCAGCCGATGAGCACCGGCATGCAGCCCGCCGCGCCGCCCCAGACGATGTTCTGCGGCGTGCGGCGCTTGAGGATCATCGTGTAGCCGACGACGTAGATGAGGATCGCGACCGCGGTCAGGAGCGCCGACACGGCGTTGACGAACCCTGCGAGCCACGCGAGCGAACCCGCACCGAGCAGCAGGCCGAACACGAGCGCCGCGCGCGGCGAGACCTCGCCGGTGACGATCGGACGCCGCTTGGTGCGGTGCATGACCTGGTCGATGTCGCGGTCGAGGTAGCAGTTCAGCACGTTGGCCGAGCCCGCTGCCGCCGCACCGCCGACGAGGGTCGCGAGCACGAGCCACAGCGACGGCAGACCGCCCTGCGCCAGGATCATCGTCGGGACCGTCGTGACGAGCAGCAGCTCGATCACGCGGGGCTTCGTCAGCGCGACGTACGGCCCCACGACCGTCCGCCACGTGCGGCGTCCTGCCGCCGAGCCCGTCCTCGCGGTCGGCGCGGCCGACGCTCCGGCGTCGTCGACCGACAGGGGACTGGTGAGGCGCACGCGCAGCTATCCGTTCGTCGTCCGGACGGGCGGGCCGCCGGCGCGGGTGGGGGGAATGTCGCGCTGCCATGCTACGGCCTGCCGGTCCCCCGGCACCCGAGCCACGGGCCTTTCGACCCTTTCGCGCGTGTGAGATCTGTCGCTCGCCGCGGCGGTGGTCACGACCGGCGGACCCGGCCACCTGCGCTATAGGCTCGACGGGCACGGTCCGACGACCACCGCGCTCACCCTTGGCAGGACTCTCCTGGGCAGGCGAGGCGCGGGCCGGCCCGGCGTCCTCCAGGGCGCCGATGACGTCCGACACGACACCCGGCCACGGTGCGCGGGTGGGAATGAGGTGCGGTGAACGCGAAGGCTCCCCTCGCGGAGACGGTCGGCTGGTCCGAGCTGGACTTCAAGGCGGTGGACACGGTGCGTGTCCTGGCCGCGGACGCGGTCGAGAAGGTGGGCAACGGCCACCCCGGCACGGCCATCAGCCTCGCCCCGGTGGCGTACCTGCTCTACCAGAACGTGCTGCGGCACGACCCGAAGGACCCGCACTGGCTCGGCCGCGACCGCTTCGTGCTGTCCGCGGGCCACTCGTGCCTCACGCAGTACATCCAGCTCTACCTGGGCGGCTTCGGCCTCGAGCTCGAGGACCTGCAGGCGCTGCGGACGTGGGGCTCCAAGACCCCGGGCCACCCGGAGTACAAGCACACGTCCGGTGTCGAGATCACGACCGGACCGCTGGGCCAGGGCCTCGCGTCGTCCGTCGGCTTCGCGATGGCCCAGCGCCGGGAGCGCGCGCTGCTCGACCCGGACGCGGCGCCGGGCACGAGCCCGTTCGACCACTACACGTACGTGATCGCCTCCGACGGCGACCTGCAGGAGGGCGTCACGAGCGAGGCCTCGTCGATCGCCGGCACGCAGGAGCTCGGCAACCTCATCGTGCTCTGGGACGACAACCACATCTCGATCGAGGGCGACACGCAGATCGCGTTCACCGAGGACGTGCTCGCGCGCTACGAGGCGTACGGCTGGCACGTCCAGTTCGTCGACTGGACCGCGGGAGCCACCTCGGAGGCGGACTACCGCGAGGACGTCGACGCGCTGCTCGCGGCGATCGAGGCCGCGAAGGCCGTGACCGACAAGCCGTCGTTCATCGGGGTCCGGACGCTCATCGCGTGGCCCACCCCGGGCAAGACGAACGAGCACTCCGCGCACGGCTCCAAGCTGGGCACCGAGGCGGTCCGCGGGCTCAAGGAGGCCGTCGGCTTCGACCCCGACAAGACCTTCGACGTCGCCCCCGAGGTCATCGCGCACACGCGCTCGCTGGCCGACCGCGCCGCGCAGGACCGGGCGGCGTGGCAGGAGCAGCTCGACGCGTGGGCCGCCGCGAACCCGGAGCGCAAGGCGCTGCTCGACCGCCTCGTCGCGAACGAGCTGCCCGACGGCTGGGAGGACGCGCTGCCGGTGTTCCCGGCCGGCAAGGCCGTCGCGACGCGCGCGGCGTCCGGTGAGGTGCTGTCCGCGATCGCCGACGAGCTCCCCGAGCTGTGGGGTGGCTCCGCGGACCTGGCCGGGTCCAACAACACGACGATGAAGGGCGCGGCGTCGTTCATCCCGGCGAAGCGCTCGACGCACGAGTTCGCGGGCGACGAGCTGGGGCGCACGCTGCACTTCGGCATCCGCGAGCACGCGATGGGCGCGATCCTGTCGGGCATCACCCTGCACGGGCTCACGCGTGCCTACGGCGGCACGTTCCTGCAGTTCGCGGACTACATGCGCGGATCGGTGCGGCTCGCCTCGCTCATGGGTGTGCCGTCGGTCTACGTGTGGACCCACGACTCGATCGGCCTCGGCGAGGACGGACCGACGCACCAGCCGGTCGAGCACCTCACCGCGCTGCGCGCCATCCCCGGCCTGTCCGTGGTGCGTCCCGCCGACGCGAACGAGACCGCCCAGGCCTGGAAGGCGGTGCTCGAGCACCGCGACGGCCCGGTCGGCCTCATCCTCACGCGCCAGAACGTGCCCACGTTCCCGCGCGAGGAGGACGGCTACGCGTCCGCCGAGGGCGTCGCGCGCGGTGCGTACGTGCTGCTCGAGGCGAGCAGCGGGACGCCGGACGTGATCCTCGTCGGCACGGGATCCGAGGTGCAGCTCGCCGTCGCGGCGCGCGAGACGCTCGAAGCCGCGGGCGTCGCGACCCGTGTGGTCTCGGCACCGTGCCTCGAGTGGTTCGCCGCGCAGGACGAGTCGTACCGCGAGCAGGTGCTCCCGTCGTCGGTCCGGGCTCGCGTCTCGGTCGAGGCAGGCATCGCGATGTCGTGGCACAAGATCGTCGGCGACGCCGGCCGGAGCGTGTCGCTCGAGCACTTCGGTGCGTCGGCGGACTACGAGACGCTCTACCGCGAGTTCGGCATCACGGCCGATGCCGTCGTCGCCGCCGCGCACGAGTCGATCGCCGCTGCAGGCGACGCGGCGCCGTCCTCGTCGGCCGCGGCACCCACCGCGACCGGGACGGGCGACCAGCAGGGCTGACCCCGCGGTGGGGTGCCGCGGCGACGTCCGCGGCACCCCACCGCACCTTCGACCAGCAGGACGTCCCACCGTCTGGACATCAGCAGGGAAAGAGGGAACCACCATGGCAGCGAGCAGCACTCCCCTGGGCCGGCTGAGCGACGCGGGTGTCGCCGTCTGGCTCGACGACCTGTCGCGCGAACGGCTGCGCTCGGGCAACCTCGCCGAGCTCGTCGAGCGCGGTGTCGTCGGCGTGACGACGAACCCCACGATCTTCGCGTCCGCGATCTCGCACGGCGACGCGTACGACGAGCAGCTGCGCGAGCTCGCGGCGCAGGGTGTCGACGTCGACGACGCGGTCTTCCGCATCACGACCGACGACGTGCGTGCCGCCGCGGACGTGCTCCGCCCCGTCTACGACCGGACGGACACGCAGGACGGCCGCGTGTCGATCGAGGTCGACCCCCGCCTCGCGCGTGACACCGACGCGACCATCGCCTCCGCCAAGAGCCTGTGGTCGACCGTCGACCGGCCGAACGTGTTCATCAAGATCCCCGCGACGCGCGAGGGTCTCCCGGCCATCACGGCGGTGCTGGCCGAGGGCATCAGCGTCAACGTCACCCTGATCTTCTCGATCGAGCGTTACGGCGAGGTCCTGGACGCGTTCCAGGCCGGCCTCGAGCAGGCTCGCGACGCGGGCCACGACCTCGCGCCCATCGCGTCGGTGGCGTCGTTCTTCGTGTCGCGCGTCGACACCGCGATCGACCCCCGCCTCGACGAGATCGGTACCCCCGAGGCCGCCGGTCTGCGCGGCACGGCCGCGATCGCCAACGCGCGCCTCGCGTACGGCCTGTACCAGGAGACCGTCGCGACGGACCGGTGGAAGGCGCTCGCCGCAGCCGGAGCACACCCGCAGCGCCCGCTGTGGGCGTCCACCGGCGTCAAGGACAAGGCGTACCCCGACACGCTGTACGTCGACGAGCTCGTCGTCGCCGGCACCGTCAACACCATGCCGGAGGCGACGCTCGAGGCTGTCGCGGATCACGGCGGCGACGGCAGCGACACGGTGACCGGCACGCAGGACGCCGCCGCCGAGGTCATCGAACGGCTGCGGGGTGTCGGCATCGACATCGACGAGGTCACCGAACATCTGGAGGTCGAGGGCGTGAGCAAGTTCGACGCGAGCTGGGAGCAGCTCCTGGGCAAGGTCGCCGAGGGCCTGTCCGGCGCCGCGGACGCCCGGTGAGCCCCGCCAAGGTCGCAGCGGGCCAGAACCCGCTGCGCGACCCGCGCGACAGGCGGCTCCCCCGCATCGCGGGTCCGTCCGGTCTCGTCATCTTCGGTGTCACGGGCGACCTCGCCCGCAAGAAGCTGATGCCCGCGGTGTACGACCTCACGAACCGGGGCCTGCTGCCTCCGGGGTTCGCGCTCACGGGGTTCGCGCGCCGCGACTGGGCCGACCAGGACTTCGCGCAGATCGTGCACGACTCGGTCAAGGAGTACGCGCGCACGCCGTTCCGCGAGGCCACGTGGCGCCAGCTCTCCGAGGGCATCCGGTTCGTCCAGGGCACGTTCGACGACGACGACGCGTTCGACCGCCTGCGCCAGACCGTCGAGGAGCTCGACGTCTCGCGCGGGACGGGCGGGAACCACGCGTTCTACCTGTCGATCCCGCCGAGCTCGTTCCCCGTGGTGTGCGAGCAGCTCGCCCGCTCGGGCCTGTCGCGCCCGTCGGACGGGACGTGGCGGCGTGTGGTCATCGAGAAGCCGTTCGGCCACGACCTCGAGAGCGCGCGTGAGCTCCAGAAGATCGTCTCGAGCGTGTTCCGGCCCGACGACATCTTCCGGATCGACCACTACCTCGGCAAGGAGACCGTCCAGAACCTGCTGGCGCTGCGCTTCGCGAACCAGATGTTCGAGCCGATCTGGAACGCGAACTACGTCGACCACGTGCAGATCACGATGGCCGAGGACATCGGCATCGGCGGCCGCGCCGGGTACTACGACGGCATCGGCGCGGCGCGCGACGTCATCCAGAACCACCTGCTGCAGCTCCTGGCGCTGACGGCGATGGAGGAGCCGGTCTCGTTCTCCGCGCACGACCTGCGGGCCGAGAAGGTCAAGGCGCTGTCGGCCGTGCGGCTGCCGCGCGACCTCGGACGGCACACCGCCCGCGGGCAGTACACCGAGGGCTGGCAGGCGGGCGAGAAGGTGATCGGCTACTCGCAGGAGGAGGGCTTCAACCCGAGCTCGACGACCGAGACCTTCGCCGCGATCCGGGTCGACATCGACACGCGCCGCTGGGCGGGCGTCCCGTTCTACCTGCGCACCGGAAAGCGCCTCGGCAAGCGGGTCACCGAGATCGCCGTCGTCTTCAAGAAGGCGCCGCACCTGCCCTTCGAGTCCACGGCCACCGAGGAGCTGGGCAAGAACGCGCTCGTCATCCGCGTGCAGCCGGACGAGGGCGTGACGCTCCGGTTCGGCGCCAAGGTGCCGGGCACGGCCATGGAGGTCCGGGACGTCACGATGGACTTCGGCTACGGCCACGCGTTCACCGAGGCCTCCCCCGAGGCGTACGAGCGGCTCATCCTCGACGTCCTGCTGGGCGACCCGCCGCTGTTCCCGCAGAACGACGAGGTCGAGCTGTCCTGGAAGATCCTCGACCCGGTGATCAGCTACTGGGCCGCCCACGGCAAGCCCGACGAGTACCGCGCCGGCACGTGGGGCCCCGCCTCGGCCGACGAGATGATGGCCCGCGACGGACGCACCTGGAGGCTTCCGTGATCATCGACATGCCCGACACCAACACGCGCGACGTCGCGAAGCGCCTCCTGCGCGAGCGCGACGAGGGCGGTGCCGTCGCGCTCGGCCGCGTCCTGACGCTCATCATCGACACGGGCGGCCACGACCCCGAGCACGCGATCGAGGCCGCGAACGACGCGAGCCGCGAGCACCCGTGCCGCGTCATCCTCATCACCGAGGGCACCGGCTCCGCGGGTCTCGACGCGCAGATCCGCCTCGGTGGCGACGCCGGCGCGAGCGAGGTCATCATCCTGCGCCCGTCGCGCGAGGTCGAGAAGCACCTCGACACCCTCGTCATGCCGCTGCTCCTGCCGGACGCCCCGATCGTCGCGTGGTGGCCGTACGAGCCGCCGCCCGTGCCGTCGGAGCACCCGCTCGGTCGGATGGCTCAGCGCCGCATCACCGACACGTCACGCGCTGCGAAGCCCGGACCGGCGCTGCGCAAGCTCGCCGCGTCCTACGTCGAGGGCGACACCGACCTCTCGTGGACGCGGGACACGCTGTGGCGGGGGCTCATCGCGGCGACGCTCGACCAGCCGCCGTACGAGCCGGTGCGCCGTGCCGTGGTCGCGGGCGAGAGCACGCACACGTCGGTCGACATGATGGCGGCGTGGCTCGCACAGGCGCTCAAGTGCCCCGTGGAGGTCGAGCGCATCCCGGACGCGCCCGCGATCGTGCAGGTGAAGCTCGAACGCGGCAGCGGGGACATCGTCCTCGACCGCCCCGACGGCAAGACGGCGGCGCTCTCGCAGCCCGACCAGCCCGAGCACCGCATCGCGTTGCCCATCCGGCACCTGCGTGAGTGCCTGGCCGAGGAGCTGCGCAGGCTCGACCCCGACGAGGTGTACGGCGAGGTGCTGACGAAGGGCCTCGCGAAGGTCGTCTCGTGACCCGCGACGTCGTCGTCCACCCCGACGCGCACGTGCTCGCCGCGGCGGCCGCCGCGCGCCTGCTGACCACCCTCGTCGACGCACAGTCGCACCGTGCCCCGGTGCACGTCGTCCTCACCGGAGGGACCGTCGGCATCGCCACGCTCGCCCAGGTCGCGGCATCCCCCGTGCGAGAGGCGGTGGACTGGTCGCAGGTCCACCTGTGGTGGGGCGACGAGCGCTTCGTCCCGGACGGGGACGCCGACCGCAACGAGACGCAGGCCCGGGCGGCCCTCCTCGACGCGCTGGGAGACGCGCTGCCCGCGCAGAACGTACACGCCGTGCCCGCGCTCTCGGACGCGGTGCCGACGCCCGAGGCCTCGGCGGCTGCCTACGCGGACGCGCTGGGCCGGTACGCGGACGACGGCGCGCTCGTGCCCGCGTTCGACGTGCTGCTGCTCGGCATGGGGCCCGACGGGCACGTCGCGTCGCTGTTCCCGGGCCACGAGGCGCTCGGCACGCACGGCGTCGCGACCGTGGGCGTGCACGGCTCCCCCAAGCCGCCGCCGCTGCGCGTCTCGCTCACGTTCGAGGCGATCCGCTCCGCCCGCGAGGTCTGGGTCGTGGCCGCAGGTGCGGAGAAGTCGGCGGCGGTCGCGTCCGCGCTGTCGGCCGCCCCGGTGACGACGACCCCGGCTGCAGGTGCGACCGGGACGTCTCGGACGCTCTGGCTCGTCGACGTGGCCGCGGCCGCGGACCTTCCCGCGTCGCCGTGACGGACCTCGCGCTCTGGCGCTCGGTCGACGACTACTTCGGGGTCGTGTCCCCCGAGCCCGTCGACATCGCGGGCGCACGCCGCCGCGCCGAGGACGCCGGCCTGCCGGACATCGCCGTCGCGCCGAACCAAGGCGCTCTGCTCGAGCTCCTCGCGCGGATCGCGGGAGCCTCACGGATCCTCGAGATCGGGACGCTCGGCGGCTACAGCACGCTGTGGCTCGCACGAGCGCTCCCGCCGGACGGGGAGCTCGTCACGCTCGAGCTCGACCCCACGCACGCCGCGGTGGCACGCCGGAGCTTCGACGCAGCCGGCGAGTCGGCTCGCGTGACACTCCTCGAGGGGCCCGCGCTCGACAGCCTCGACACCCTCGTGGCCGCCGGGACGACGCCGTTCGACCTCGTTTTCGTCGACGCCGACAAGCAGAACCTCGCGCCGTACGTCGAACGCGCGCTCACGCTCTCGCGACCGGGCACCGTGATCGTGGTGGACAACGTCGTGCGTCAAGGTGCGGTCGTCGACGCCGACCACCCCGACGGGCGGGTGCAGGGCGTGCGACGACTGGTCGAGCTGCTCGAGGGCCATCCGCGCCTCGACGCGACCGTCGTGCAGACGGTCGGCACCAAGGGGCACGACGGCTTCGCGCTGCTCCGCGTCCGGGGATGAGCGAAGGGCGCGACCGTCGTCGGTCACGCCCTTCTGGCGGTGCTCGGCACCCGCGCTCGGTGGCGCAGGCATCTCGGTACGGTCAGCCGCCGCGGCGGGAACGCAGCGCGGCGAGCGCCTCGTCGAGGATCGCGGCCCCGTCCTCGTCGGACCTGCGCTCCTTCACGTAGGCGAGGTGCGTCTTGTACGGCTCGTTGCGCGAGGGCGACGGCGGGTTGGCCTGGTCCTGCCCGGCCGGGAAGCCGCAGCGTGGGCAGTCCCACGTCACGGGAGCCTCCTCGGCCGCCTCCTCGGCGAAGCTGGGCCTCGTCTCGTGCCCGTTGGCGCACCAGTAGGAGATCCAGATGCGGGGCGCGGCGTCCCCGCGCTCCGCCTCACCCATGGGTCCGGCTCCGACGCGCGAACCCCGGATCGCGCTTCCGCTCGCCACGGCCGGCTCAGCTCGTCGACTCGATGAGGCCGAGCAGGACGATGATGGCCGTCCACACGAGCGCGACACCGACCGTGATGCGGTTCAGGTTGCGCTCCGCGACGCCCGAGCTTCCGGCGCTGCTGGTGATGCCGCCGCCGAACATGTCCGACAGGCCACCGCCCTTGCCCTTGTGCAGCAGGACGAGCGGGATGAGCAGGAGGCTGGTGAGCACCAGCAGCACCTGCAGGGAGATCTTCAGGGCAGTCACGGCGGTGTCTGTTTCCTTCGGCAGCGATCCAGGGGCGTCTCGGGCGGTGCCCGGGACGTGCGACCCGGTGGTGATGTACGACACCGGGCCGCTACAGGGTAGGCGACGTCGGCGGCTCGCGGCCACATCGTCCGCCCGGCGGGTCCGACGAGACACCCGTGCGGGGGCTCACCGGGACCCGCCGAGCTGGTCGACGTGGTCCTGCGCAGCTCAGTCGGTCAGAGCCCGACTGCGTGCGACTGGTAGCGCGCGATCTTGGCGAACTCCTCGGGGTCGAGGCTCGCGCCGCCGACGAGCGCGCCGTCGACGTCGGGCTTCGCCATGATCGAGGCGACGTTCGACGACTTGACCGAGCCTCCGTACAGGACACGCACCGCGTCGGCGGTCTCCTGGTCGTACAGCTCCGCGATCTGACCGCGGATCGCCGCGGCGAGCTCCTGCGCGTCCTCGGGCGTCGCCGTCTCCCCCGTGCCGATGGCCCACACCGGCTCGTAGGCGACGACGACCTCGCGCACCTGCTCGGCCGTGAGGTCCGCGAGAGCGCCCTCGAGCTGGAGCAGCGTGTGCCGCACGTGGGCCGCGGCGCGGCGCGTGTCGAGGTCCTCGCCCACGCACAGGATCGGCTTGAGGCCGGCACCGAGCGCGCTCTTGACCTTGGCGTTGACCAGCCGGTCGTCCTCGGCGTGGTACTCACGGCGCTCCGAGTGGCCCACCGCGACGTACGTGACGCCGAGCTTGGCGAGGAACTCCGGGGAGATCTCGCCCGTGTACGCGCCCGACGAGTGCGCCGAGACGTCCTGGGCGCCGTACACGATCTCGAGCTTGTCGGCGTCCACCAGCGTCTGCACGCTGCGCAGGTCGGTGAACGGCGGCAGGATCGCGACCTCGACCGCGCCGAAGTCGTGCTTGGCGTCCTTGAGCGTCCAGGCCAGCTTCTGCACCGTCTGGATCGCCTGCTGGTGGTCCAGGTTCATCTTCCAGTTGCCCGCCATGAGCGGGGTACGCGTCGCCACGTGTCAGTCCTCCAGAACCGCGATGCCGGGGAGGGTCTTGCCCTCCAGGAACTCCAGGCTGGCGCCGCCGCCCGTCGAGATGTGACCGAACTTCGACTCGTCGAAGCCCAGGATGCGCACGGCAGCGGCCGAGTCGCCACCACCGACGATCGTGAAGCCGCCGGCGGCGCCGGCGTCGATCAGCGCCTGCGCGACGGCCTTCGTGCCGCCCGCGAACGCCTCGAACTCGAACACGCCCGCCGGGCCGTTCCACACGACGGTCTTCGCGTCGACGATCTTCGAGGCGAACAGCTTCTCCGACTCGGGGCCGATGTCGAGCCCGATCTTGCCGTCGGGGATCTGGTCCGCGGGGACGACGGCGACCGGGGTGTCCGCGGCGAACGAGTCGCCCACGCGGATGTCCACGGGAAGCACGATCTCCACGCCGTCCTTCTCGGCCTGCGCGAGGTAGCCCTTGACCGTGTCGACCTGGTCGGCCTCGAGCAGAGAGCTGCCGACGGAGTACCCCTTGGCAGCCAGGAAGGTGAAGAGCATGCCACCGCCGATGACCAGACGGTCCGCCTTGGTCAGCAGGTTCGAGATGACGCCCAGCTTGTCCGAGACCTTCGACCCGCCGAGCACCACCACGTACGGGCGCGCGGGGTCCTCGGTCGCCTTCTTGAGCGACTCGACCTCGTTGAGCACCAGCTTGCCCACGGCGTGCGGGAGCTTGAGGGCGACGTCGTACACGGACGCCTGCTTGCGGTGCACGACTCCGAAGCCGTCGGACACGAACACGTCGGCCAGGCCCGCGAGGTCGTCGGCCAGCGCGCCGCGCTCGGCGTCGTCCTTGCTGGTCTCGCGCGGGTCGAAGCGGATGTTCTCCAGCAGCGCGATCTCGCCGTCGCCGAGCGCCGCGACCGTCTCGTGCGCCGACTCGCCGATCGTGTCCTTCGCGAGCGCGACGGGCTTGCCGAGCAGCTCGGAAAGCCGCGCGGCGACGGGGGCGAGCGAGTACTTGTCCTCGGGCGCGCCCTTGGGGCGGCCCAGGTGCGCGGTCACGACGACGCGCGCGCCCGCGTCGAGCAGCGCCGTCAGCGTCGGCAGCGCCGCGCGCACGCGGCCGTCGTCGGTGATCGTCGTGCCGTCGAGCGGGACGTTGAAGTCGGAGCGGACGAGCACGCGCTTGTCGCGCAGGTCGCCCAGGTCCTCGATGGTCTTCATGGTTCTCCTAGCGGACGAGCTCAGGAAAGGGGGCTCACACGACGACGTCCGCGGGCGCCGGGCCGACGGCCGGGGCGCACGCGGACGTCCATCGTGTGCTGGGTCAGGCAGACGTCAGAGACGCTCGCCCACGTACTGCGTCAGCGCGACGAGGCTGTTGGAGTAGCCCCACTCGTTGTCGTACCAGGAGACGACCTTGACCAGGTCGCCGCTCACCTTGGTGAGCTTCGAGTCGAAGATGCTCTGGTGCGGGTTCGTCACGATGTCGCTCGAGACGATCTCGTCCTCGACGTACTCCAGGATGCCCTTGAGCGGGCCCTCGGCCGCGGCCTTGACCGCCGCGTTGACCTCGTCGACCGAGACCTCCTTGGAGGCGGTGAACGTGAGGTCGGTCGCCGAGCCGGTGATGGTCGGCACTCGCAGGGCGTAGCCGTCCAGCTTGCCCTTGAGCTCCGGCAGCACGAGCGCGACGGCCTTGGCGGCGCCGGTCGACGTCGGGACGATGTTCTGCGCCGCGGCGCGCGCACGACGCAGGTCCTTGTGCGGGCCGTCCTGCAGGTTCTGGTCGCCCGTGTACGCGTGGATCGTGGTCATGAGGCCACGCTCGATGCCGATCGCGTCGTTGAGCGCCTTCGCCAGCGGGGCGAGGCAGTTGGTGGTGCACGACGCGTTCGAGATCACGTGCTGCGTCGCCGGGTCGTACAGCTCGTGGTTCACGCCGACGACGAACGTGCCGTCCTCGTTCTTGGCGGGAGCCGAGATGATGACCTTCTTCGCGCCGGCGTCGATGTGCGCCTTCGCCTTGGTGGCGTCCGTGAAGAAGCCGGTCGACTCGATCACGATGTCCGCGCCGAGCTCGGCCCAGGGCAGGTCTGCCGGGTTGCGCTCCTCGAGGGCACGGATCTTCTTGCCGTCGACGATGATGTTCTCGTCGTCGTGGCTGACGCTCAGCGGGAAGCGGCCGAGCACCGTGTCGTACTTGAGCAGGTGCGCGAGCGTCGCGTTGTCCGTCAGGTCGTTGACGCCGACGATCTCGATGTCCGCGCCGGACGCGACGATGGCCCGGTAGAAGTTACGACCGATGCGGCCGAAGCCGTTGATGCCGACCTTGATGGTCACTTGCCCTCCTCGGCAGCGCCGACGGGGTCGGCGCACACAATTGGTGGTGGGTACTCGCACGCCGGTGTGCGTCCGGTGTGTCGATGGACCTTCCCGCACCGAGTCGTGCCCGGCGTGTGACGGTCCTGTGACGTCCGGATGACACGACCCTATACCCGTGACGCAGGCCACTGATGCGCACGAAGGTCCTAGACCCCGCTCCGTCCACGTGCTGGACGCGAGCGAGACCAGAGCCCCGGCGACCCCTCGACAGGGGCCTCAGAGGTCGAGCAGGTCCGGGCTGAGGCCGGCCTCGGTGTCCGGGATCCCGAGCTCGGCAGCCTTCTTGTCTGCCGTCGCCAGCAGGCGACGGATGCGGCCCGCGACGGCGTCCTTCGTCAGCGGCGGGTCGGCGAGCTTGCCGAGCTCCTCGAGGGACGCCTCCTTGTGCTGCAGGCGCAGCTCCCCCGCCTCACGCAGGTGCTCGGGCAGGTCCTCCGCGAGGATCTCGAACGCCCGCTCGACGCGGGCACCCGCGGCGACCGCCGCGCGCGCCGAGCGACGCAGGTTCGCGTCGTCGAAGTTGGCGAGACGGTTCGCCGTCCCCCGGACCTCGCGCCGCACGCGCCGCTCCTCCCAGACGAGCATCGTGTCGTGGGCGCCCAGTCGCGCGAGCATCGCGCTGATCGCGTCGCCGTCGCGGATCACCACCCGGTCGACCCCGCGCACCTCGCGCGCCTTGGCAGCGATCCCCATGCGACGAGCCGCGCCGACGAGAGCGAGCGCCGCCTCCGGGCCCGGGCAGGTGACCTCGAGCGCCGACGACCGGCCCGGCTCGGTGAGCGAGCCGTGCGCCAGGAACGCTCCGCGCCACGCCGCCTCGGCGTCCGCCATGCCGCCCGAGACGACCTGCGGCGGGAGCCCGCGCACGGGCCGGCCGCGGTTGTCGAGCAGACCGGTCTGCCGGGCGAGCGACTCGCCCTCACGGACGACGCGCACGACGTAGTGGCTGCTGCGGCGCAGCCCACCTCCCGCGACGACGATGATCTCGCTCTCGTGCCCGTAGACCTCGAGGATCGCCTGGCGCAGGCGCCGGGCGGCGATCGCGGTGTCGAGCTCGGCCTCGATGACGATGCGGCCCGAGATGATGTGCAGCCCGCCCGCGAACCTGAGCGTCGCGGAGACCTCGGCCTTGCGGCTCGAGGTCTTGTCCACCTTGAGACGGGCGAGCTCGTCCTTCACCTGTGCCGTCAACGCCATGCGGGTCATCCTGCCAGGTCCCCAGGCGCCACGTGGCGGGTCAGCGGGACCGGTCGACGTCGCCCCACGTCCCGTCGACGACGTCCCGGTACGCTGCGGCCAGACGCAACGGGTCGTGCATCGGCGTGCCGTCGCCACGGCCCACCTGACGCAGGAGCAGCGCCGACCCGAGCGACTCGCACCGTCGAGCGAGGCCCGCGACGTCGTCGACCGCGGCCGGGTCCGCGAGGACCGCGTGCACGCGCAGGTCGGGTGCGTGCGCGTGCAGGACCTCGAGATAGTCCTCGGCGTGCATCCCGGCGGTCTCGCCGTGCTCCTCGGGTGCGAGGTTGAGGGTGACGATCGTGCGTGCCGTGGTCTCGTGCAGCGCCTCCCGCAGCCCGGGGAGCAGCAGGTGCGGCAGGACGGACGTGTACCAGGACCCCGGCCCGAGAACGACCCAGTCGGCGTCCAGCACGGCGTCGACCGCCTCCGAGCACGCGCCCGCGCCGTCCGGTACGAGGCGCACGTGCTCGATGGCGTCGGTCGTGAGCGCGACGGCCGCCTGACCGCGCACGACGTCCACGCTGCCGTCGGGGCGGCGCACGTCCGCCTCGATCGACAACGGGACGTCCGACATCGGCAGCACACGCCCCCGTGCGCCGAGCAGCCGTCCCACCCAGTCGAGGCCCGCGACGGGATCGCCCAGCAGCTCCCAGAGCGCGACGATCAGCAGGTTCCCCACGGCGTGCCGGTCGAGGTCTCCCGACGACGAGAAGCGGTGCTGCAGGACGTCGCGCCACGTGCGGCCCCAGTCGGTGTCGTCGCACAGCGCCGCGAGCGCCATCCGCAGGTCGCCGGGCGGCAGCACGCCCAGCTCGTCGCGCAGCCGGCCCGACGAGCCGCCGTCGTCGGCCACCGTCACGACCGCCGTGATGTGGTCCGTCATGAGCCGCAGCGCCGACAGGCTCGACGACAGCCCGTGACCGCCTCCCAGCGCGACCACGCGCGGCGCGGCCCCCGCGCGCGCCCGCGTCACCGGCCGCCGCTCACGTCCCGGAGGCGTGCTCATTCCTTGCCGAGATCGCGGGCGGCCACCGACACGAGGTGGCCCGCGTCGCGCAGCCGGCCCGCGATGGCCTCGCTCACCGCGACCGAGCGGTGCTTGCCCCCCGTGCACCCCACCGCGATCGTCACGTAGCGCTTCTCCTCGTTGAGGTACCCCGCGAGCACCGGCTCGAGCGCGCTCACGTAACGGTCGATGAACTGCTGCGCGCCGGGCAGCCCGAGCACGTAGTCACGTACGGGCGCATCACGCCCGCTGAGGTGGCGGAGCTCGGTGATCCAGTACGGGTTCGCGAGGAACCGCATGTCCACGACGTGGTCGGCATCGAGCGGGATGCCGTACTTGAAGCCGAAGGAGACGACCGTGACGCGCAGCTGCTCGTCGGTCTCGCCGGCGACCGTCGCGCGCACCTGGCGAGCCAGGTCGTGGACGTTGAGCTCCGAGGTGTCGATGATCGTGTCGGCTCGCTCCCGGATGTCCGCGAGCACGAGCCGCTCCTCGGCGATCCCGTCAAGGATCCGCCCGTCCCCCTGCAGCGGGTGCGGCCGGCGCACCTGCTCGTAACGACGCACGAGCACCTCGTCGGACGCGTCGAGGAACAGGACGCGGTACTCGACGCCCGCGTCCCGCATGTCCGAGATCACCTGCGCGAGGTTGCTGAAGAACCCCCGGCCACGCACGTCGATCACCGCGGCGACACGCTGCGCGCGAGACTCGTGCGGTCCCGTGGTGAGGAGCCCGACGAGGTGCTGCAGCATCTGCGCGGGCAGGTTGTCGACGACGTACCAGTCGAGGTCCTCGAGGACCGCCGCAGCTCGGGTGCGTCCCGCGCCGGACATGCCCGTGATGATGAGCACCTGGGGCGCGTTCACGCGCGGGAGCTCGGTCGCTGCGTCGAGCGCGGGGATCCCGGTCGGCACGGTCATGGGCGAGGGCTCGGCGGGCTGCGGCGTGTCGCTCATGCGTCCAGCATGCCAGGCGAGCGCGGCGAGCCGAGGGCGCGCGCCGCGCCGACGCCGCGATGTCGATCGACGTTCACGTCACGCGCGAGCCGCGTCTGCGGCGTCGACGCCCACGGCACCCGCACTCGCGCCGGGCGCCTCGCCGGTCCCGGTGCCCGCGAGTGCGGCGACGACGGCAGCGGCCGTGCGGTCGCCCATCCCGGGAACCGTCGCGATCTCCTCGACGGAGGCGGCGCGGAGTCGCTTGACCGACCCGAAGTGCCGCAGCAGCGCAGCCTGCCGAGCGGGTCCGAGCCCCGGCACGTCGTCGAGCACCGACGTCGTCATGCCCTTGCTCCGCCGCTTGCGGTGCGCGGTGATCGCGAACCGGTGCGCCTCGTCGCGCACGCGTTGCAGCAGGTACAGGCCCTGCGAGCTGCGCGGGAGGATCACCGGGTGGTCGTCGCCCGGGACCCACACCTCCTCGAGGCGCTTGGCGAGGCCGCACAGCGCGACGTCGTCGATGCCGAGCTCCGCGAGCGCCGCTGCGGCAGCGGCGACCTGCGGCGGTCCACCGTCGACGACCACCAGGTTCGGAGGGTAGGCGAAGCGGACCGGCTTGCCCGTGCGTTCGTCGATCGGGCCCGACCGGGGCCGGTCGTCGTCAGACCAGTCGTCGGCGCCGAGCTCGACGTCGCGGGCATCCGACCGCTCGCTCAGGTACCGCCGGAATCGGCGCGTGATGACCTCGTGCATGGCAGCCGTGTCGTCCCGCGCGCCTTGCCCCTCGGGTCCGCGCACGCTGAACAGCCGATACTCGCTCTTGCGCGGCAGGCCGTCCTCGAAGACGACCATCGACGCGGACTGGAACGTCCCCTGGTTGTGCGACACGTCGTAGCACTCGATCCGCAGCGGCGCCGACGTCAGGTCGAGCGCCTCCTGGATCTCCTGCAGCGCCTGGCTGCGCGTCGTCAGGTCGCCCGCACGGCGCGTGCGGTGCAGCACCAGCGCGTGCTCGGCGTTCTTGCGCACGGTCTGGGCGAGCTCACGCTTGTCACCACGCTGCGGGACCCGCACCTGCACGCGCGAGCCGCGCATGCCGCTCAGCCAGTCCTGCACCTGCTCGACGTCCGGAGGCAGCACGGGGACCAGCACCTCGCGCGGCACGGACGCGCCGTCGCCTGCCTCGTCGGCGCCGTACACCTGCTGCAGCAGGTGCTCGACGAGCGCGCCGTCGTCGACGTCCTCGACCTTCTCGACGACCCATCCACGCTGGCCACGGATGCGACCGTCCCGCACGTGGAAGACCTGGACCGCGGCCTCGAGCTCGTCGCCCGCGAGCGCGAAGATGTCGGCGTCCGTGCCGTCGGCGAGCACGACGGCGTTGCGCTCGGTCGCCTTCTCGAGCGTCTGGACGTCGTCCCGGAGGCGTGCCGCGCGCTCGTAGTCCAGCTCCGAGGCGGCCTCTTTCATCCGCGCGGTGAGTCGGCGCGTGAAACGCGCCGTGTCCCCCGCCATGAAGTCGCAGAAGTCCTGCGCGAGCTGGTGGTGGTCGTCCGCCGAGATGCGGCCCACGCACGGCGCCGAGCACTTGTCGATGTATCCGAGCAGGCACGGGCGTCCCTGCTGCGCGGCGCGCTTGAAGACCCCCGACGAGCACGTGCGCACCGGGAAGACGCGCAGCAGCAGGTCGACCGTCTCCCGGATCGCCCACGCGTGCGCGTACGGACCGAAGTACCGCGTGCCCCGACGCTTCGCCCCCCGCATCACCTGCACGCGCGGGAACTCGTCGGCCATCGTCACGGCGAGGTACGGGTACGACTTGTCGTCCCGGTACTTCACGTTGAACCGCGGGTCGAACTCCTTGATCCACGAGTACTCGAGCGCGAGCGCGGCCACCTCGGTCGGGACGACCGTCCACTCGACCGCCGCCGCCGTCGTGACCATCTGGAACGTCCGCGGGTGCAGGCCCGCGGGGTCCTGGAAGTAGCTGCTCAGGCGCTGGCGCAGGCTCTTCGCCTTGCCGACGTACACGACCCGGCCGTGCTCGTCCCGGAACCGGTAGACGCCCGGCTCGTCGGGGATCTCCCCCGGCGCGGGGCGGTACGTGGACGGGTCGGCCATGACGACGAGCCTAGTTCGCCCCTCCGACACGACGTGCCCCGCAGGCCGGCTCCGCTAGCGTGGGCGGATGGCGATGCTGCACTCGTACTCGGTGGACCTGAGCTGGACCGGCGCCGGGGCGCAGGGCACGACGACCTACACGTCGTATGGCCGCGACCACGTGCTGACCTCGGGCGACAAGCCTCCGCTCGCCGGCACGTCGGACCCCGGGTTCCGCGGCGATCCCGCGCGGTGGTCGCCCGAGGACCTCCTCGTCGCCTCGCTCTCGCAGTGCCACATGCTGTGGCTGCTCCACCTCGCGGCGACCGCGGGCGTGGTCGTCGTCGGGTACGAGGACGCCGCGTCCGGCACGATGCGCATCGAGTCCGCCGGGCACGGTCAGTTCGTCGAGGTCGTGCTGCGTCCTCGCGTCGTCGTGACGGGCGCAGCGGCCAAGGACGGCACGGCCGTCACCGACGCCACGCTCGACGACCTGCACCACCGTGCGCACGAGCACTGCTTCATCGCCCGGTCGGTCAACTTCCCGGTCCGGGTCGAGCCCGCTCCCCTGCGCATCGCCGGCTGAGCTGCGCCCGCGCACGCGCCGCGTCACGCCGAGGCCCGCTCGACCTCCGGCTCGAGCACCTCGGCGAGGAAGCGACCCGTGTGGCTCGCGTCGACCCCCGCGACGTGCTCCGGCGTGCCCTCGGCGATCACCTGACCGCCGCCCGAGCCGCCCTCCGGACCCATGTCGACGACCCAGTCGGCGTTCTTGATGACGTCGAGGTTGTGCTCGATGACGATCACCGAGTTGCCCTTGTCGACGAGCGACTGCAGCACCCCGAGCAGCTTGCGGATGTCCTCGAAGTGCAGCCCCGTCGTGGGCTCGTCGAGCACGTAGACCGTGCGGCCCGTGGACCGCCGCTGCAGCTCGGCAGCCAGCTTGACGCGCTGCGCCTCTCCCCCGGACAGCGTAGGGGCCGGCTGCCCGAGCCGGACGTAGCCCAGCCCCACGTCCACCAGCGTGGTCAGGTGCCGGGCGATCGCTGGGACCGCAGCGAAGAACTCCGCAGCCTCCTCGATCGGCATCGCCAGGACGTCCGCGACGGTCTTGCCCTTGAAGTGCACCTCGAGCGTCTCGCGGTTGTAGCGCGCACCGTGGCACACCTCGCACGGCACGTAGACGTCGGGCAGGAAGTTCATCTCGATCTTGAGCGTGCCGTCACCCGAGCACGCCTCGCAGCGGCCGCCCTTGACGTTGAACGAGAACCGACCGGGCGTGTAGCCGCGCACCTTGGCCTCGGTGGTCTCCGCGAACAGGCGGCGCACGTGGTCCCACACGCCCGTGTAGGTCGCGGGGTTGGAGCGCGGCGTGCGACCGATCGGGCCCTGGTCGACGTGCACCACCTTGTCGAGGTGCTCGAGACCGGTCACGCGCTTGTGCCTGCCGGCGACCTGCCGGGCGCCGTTCAGCTCGTTCGCCATGACCGTGTACAGGATCGAGTTCACGAGCGTCGACTTGCCCGACCCGGAGACGCCCGTCACGGCGGTCAGGGTGCCGAGCGGGAAGGACACGTCGATGCCGCGCAGGTTGTGCTCGCGCGCTCCCACCACCGTGACCTTGCGCTTCGGGTCGACGGGCCGACGGGTCGGCGGCATCGGGATCGAGCGGCGACCCGAGAGGTAGGCGCCCGTGACGCTCTCCTTGGACGACAGCAGTCCCGCGAGATCGCCCGAGTGCACGACCTTGCCGCCGTGCTCGCCCGCCCCGGGGCCGATGTCGACGATCCAGTCCGCCGTGCGGATCGTGTCCTCGTCGTGCTCGACGACGATGAGCGTGTTGCCCAGGTCCCGCAGGCGCGTGAGCGTGTCGATGAGCCGACGGTTGTCCCGCTGGTGAAGGCCGATCGACGGCTCGTCGAGCACGTACAGCACGCCGACGAGGCCCGAGCCGATCTGCGTCGCGAGCCGGATGCGCTGCGCCTCGCCGCCGGACAGCGTCGCGGCGGGGCGCATGAGCGAGAGGTAGTCGAGCCCCACGTCGAGCAGGAACCCGAGTCGGGCCTGGATCTCCTTGAGCACCTGCGCAGCGATCGCCTTCTCGCGCTCGCCCAGCTCGAGCGAGTCGAGGAAGTCGCGGGCCTCGCGGATCGGCAGCGCGCAGACCTCGGCGATCGAGTGGCCGCCGACGCGCACGGCGAGCACCTCGGGCTTGAGCCGCGCGCCCTCGCACACCGGGCACGGGACCTCGCGCATGTAGGCCTCGTACTTCTCCTTGCTCCACTCCGAGTCGGTCTCGCCGTGGCGCCGTTCGAGGAACGTCACGACCCCCTCGAAGCCCGTCGAGTACTGCCGCTCACGGCCCCACCGGTTCTTGTACCGGACCTTGACCTCGTGGTCCTTGCCGTACAGCACCGCGTCCTTGGCACGCTGCGGGAGCGCACGCCACGGCACCGACGTCGAGAACCCCATCTCGTCCGCGAGGCCGGTGAGCACGCGCGCGAAGTACTCGCTCGAGATCTGCGCCCACGGCGCGACCGCGCCCTGGTCGAGCGAGAGCTCGTCGTCGGGGATCACCAGGTCCGGGTCCACCTCGAGCCGCGAGCCGATGCCCGTGCACTCGGGGCACGCGCCGTACGGCGCGTTGAACGAGAACGTGCGGGGCTCGATCTCGTCGAGCGTGAGCACGTGGTCGTTGGGGCACGCGCGGTTCTCCGAGAAGCGACGCTCGCGCTCGGGGTCGTCGACGTCCGCGTCGACCAGCTCGATCACGAGCAGGCCCCCGGCCAGACCGAGCGCCGTCTCGACCGAGTCCGTGAGCCGACGCTGCACCCCCTCGCGCGAGACCAGGCGGTCCACGACCACCTCGATGTCGTGCTTGAGCTTCTTCTCGAGCGTCGGCGGAGAGGTCAGCTGGACGACCTCGCCGTCGACGCGGGCACGTGCGAAGCCCTTGCCCTGGAGCTCGGTGAACAGGTCCGCGTACTCACCCTTGCGGCCGCGCACCACGGGGGCGAGCACCTGGTAGCGCGTCCCCTCGGGCAGCTCGAGCAGACGGTCGACGATCTGCTGCGGGGTCTGGGCCGTGACGCGCTCTCCGCACACCGGGCAGAACTGCGTCCCCGCGCGCGCGAACAGCAGGCGCAGGTAGTCGTACACCTCGGTGATCGTGCCGACCGTCGACCGCGGGTTGCGGTTGGTCGACTTCTGGTCGATCGACACCGCGGGCGAGAGCCCCTCGATGAAGTCGACGTCCGGCTTGTCCATCTGTCCCAGGAACTGGCGCGCGTACGCGGACAGCGACTCGACGTACCGTCGCTGACCCTCGGCGAAGATCGTGTCGAACGCCAGCGACGACTTGCCCGAGCCGGACAGCCCGGTGAACACGATGAGTCGGTCACGCGGAAGATCGAGGTCGACGTTGCGGAGGTTGTGCTCCCGGGCGCCCTGCACCACCAGACGGTCGTTCACGCCGACGAGTGTACGTTCCACCACCGACATTCGCACAGCTGTTCGACGAGAGCGAACACGGCGTGCCGCACGAGCGCGGACACGCGATGCTGTCAGGACCATGGAGCCGATCGCCGACTACGCCGTCCTCGGGGACGGCCGCACCGCTGCCCTCGTCTCGCTGCACGGGTCCGTCGACTGGATGTGCCTGCCGGGCTTCGACAGCGCCGCCTGCTTCGCCGCGCTGCTGGGGACCGCCGACAACGGCCGGTGGGTCCTGACCGTCCCGGACGCGACCGACGTGACCCGCACGTACGACGGCGACTCGTTCGTCCTCGAGACGCGCTACGTGTCCCCCACCGGCGAGGCCCTCGTGCGGGAGACCATGCCGCTCGGCGACGGCCGTGCCGACCTCGTGCGCCGCATCGAGTGCACCCGCGGGCACGTCGACGTCGAGCACGAGTGGGTCGTGCGGTTCGGGTACGGAGCGATCGAGCCGTGGGTCAACCACGTCGTCGGCGCCGACGGCGAGGAGGCCATCCGGGCGATCGCCGGTCCCGACGCGCTGCTGCTGCGCGGCGACCGACTCCCCCAGGCGTCCGACCACCGCCACCGGGACGAGTTCCGCCTCGACGAGGGCGAGGCGGTCGAGCTCGCGGTCACGTGGACGCCCTCGTGGGTCGAGGTGCCCGAGCGGCTCACGATCACCGACCGCATCGACGCGACGCGCATCGCCTGGGGGCTGTGGGCGCGCAGCAGCCCGTACGAGGGCTCCTACCGCGAGGCGGTGGTCCGCTCGCTGCTCGTGCTGCGCCTCCTGACCGACATCGAGACGGGCGGCATCGTCGCCGCGGTGACGACCTCGCTGCCCGAGGACTTCGGCGGGGAACGCAACTGGGACTACCGCTACTGCTGGCTCCGGGACGCCGCGATGACACTCGAGGCGTTGCTCGAGCACGGGTTCCGCGACGAGGCGACCCAGTGGCGCGACTGGCTCCTGCGGGCCGTCGCGGGCGACCCTGCGGACCTGAGGATCATGTACCGCGTCGACGGCGGTCGTGACCTCGACGAGCGCGAGCTCGACCACCTCCCCGGGTACGCGGGCTCCCGCCCCGTGCGCATCGGTAACGCGGCGGCGGGGCAGGTGCAGCACGACGTGCTCGGCGAGGTGATGTGCGCGCTCGCGATGGCTCGCGAGGGCGGCCTCGAGGAGACCGCGGACTCGTGGTCGCTGCAGCGGCACCTGGTCGAGGACCTGGTCGACCACTGGCGCGAGCCCGACCGCGGGATCTGGGAGGTGCGCGGCGAGCCGCAGCACTTCACCCACTCGAAGGTCATGGCCTGGGCGGCCTTCGACCGAGCGGTGCGCGCGGTCGAGCGGTACGGTCTCGACGGCCCGGTCGACCGCTGGCGCGAGGCGCGTGACGCCGTGCGGGCGGACGTCATGGAGCACGCGTGGGACGACGAGCGCCAGACGTTCGTGCAGTCGTACTCGGCGCGCCACACCGACGCGGCGCTCCTGCAGATGGTGCAGGTGGGCTTCCTGCCGGGCGACGACCCGCGTCTCGCGTCCACCATCGCGGTGATCCGCGACGAGCTCGAGATCGCCCCCGGCCTGCTGCGCCGCTACCGCACGGAGCGCACGGACGACGGGGTCTCGGGCGACGAGCACGGGTTCCTGGCGTGCTCGTTCTGGCTCGCCGACGCGCTCGCCCGCACAGGCGACGTGGACGGCGCGACGGCGGTGCTCGACGAGCTCGTGGGACTTGCCAACGACGTCGGGCTGCTGAGCGAGCAGTACGACCCGGTCGGCCGACGCATGGCCGGCAACCTGCCCCAGGCGCTCTCGCACCTCGCGCTCGTGCGAGCGGTGCGCAGCCACGACCTCGCGTCCCGCGGCCGCCCGTGCGACGAGCGCCTCGATCCCGACGACCCGGATCCCGCCCGCGGGCAGAAGGAGGACCGATGACCTACGCCGGATCCGTGCAGGCGGGCGGCGGCACCGGGCTGCGCGTCCTCGACGAGGTCGAGATCCGCAAGCGCGAGGTCGGTACGGCACGCAACAACGCATACCTGCTGACGTGCCGGCACGACGGCGCGCAGGTCCTGGTCGACGCGGCCGCCGATCCCGAGGCTGTCGTCGACCTCATCCGCGAGGGGTCCGGGGCGACGCGTCTCGACGTCGTCGTGACCACGCACCGCCACCGCGACCACCTGGGCGCGCTCAGGTCCGTCGTCGCGGTCACGGGCGCGGCGACCGCGGCGGGAGCCGACGACGCGGACGAGATCGCGGAGACCGCCGACGTCCCGGTCACCCAGCGGCTCCACGACGGCGACACCCTCACGTTCGGGCACGTCACGCTCGAGGTCGTCGCGCTCCGTGGGCACACGCCGGGCTCGGTGGCGCTCGCCTACCGCGAGCCGACGGACGTGCACGAGCCCGAGGCGGTCGCCGGGCGTGTGCACCTGTTCACGGGCGACTCGCTGTTCCCCGGCGGCGTGGGAGCGACCCGGGGCGATGCCGATGCTTTCGCCCAGCTCTACGACGACGTGGTCCAGCGCGTCTTCGACCGACTCGGCGACGAGACGTGGGTGTACCCCGGCCACGGCGACGACACGACGCTCGGCGCCGAGCGTCCTCATCTGCAGGAGTGGCACGACCGGGGCTGGTGAGAGGCCGGTGCGAGGCTGGTGAACCCCGCGGCGCGATACCGTCCGCGGCATGCTGCTGATCCGCGCCGACCACGACGCCGTCCTCGCGGCCGCGCGCAGCCTGGCCTGCGACGCCGTCGTCGGGCCGACGGACGCGCGCGGCTGGACGACGGTCTACGCCGACGCGGAGCACGAGCTCGCTGCGCGGTTCGAGACCTGGGTGAGTCTCGACGACGAGACGTCGGAACCCTCGGTGCGTGTGCACGACCGAGAGGACGACGCCCAGGGCACGTGGGGCGACGCGGGCCACGAGACGTGGGCCGCCACGCAGGGCCGGCACCGCGTGGCACAGCTGCTCGTCGCTCTCCTCGCGACGGCCGGCGCCGTCGGCACAGGACAGGGCACAGGCAAGGGCACAGCCGGGGGCACAGCCGACGACCCGGCGGTCGACCTCGTGGCCGAGGCGCTGGTCGACGTGGTCGAGCACGGAGACGTCGGGGGGCTCGCCGCCGTGCTCGCGCTCCCCGAGATCGAACCTGCGGCCCCGGCGCACGCTCTCGTCGCCGTCCGCTCCCGGGAGCAGTACGTCCGCGTCGCCGCCATGATCGCCGGCCCGGCACGGATGGTCGACGCAGGTCGGGGATGGTGGGTGCTGGCGCCCGACGGGCCGAACGAGCCGGAGCACGAGGACCGCGCATGGGAGCTCGCCTGGTCGGTCGCCGCGGCCGTCGGTCGTCACGACGCAGTGCTCTACGTCTGCTCGTCGGGACGCGAACGGGTCGCGCACCTCATGTCCCGCGGTGGGCCGCGTGAGGTCGCTGCCTGGGACGCGTCGTGGGAACGCAGCGTCGACGACTCGGCCGAGCGCTACGCGGCGCTGGTCGCCCGTCTCGGCGAGGCTGAGCACCCCTCGCACACCCGCGCGCTGCTGCGGCGCCGCTCGGCGGCGGACGGGCTCGGGGAGCTCTGCGCGCTGCTCGGGGTCCCGCGCCTGGTGGCGGAGCTGGCCGACGAGCCCGCGGGGTTCGGGGCCGGAGAGCTCGTCGAGCGCTCCGGAGCCCGCCGGGCGTGGTGGACGGCGGTGCGCACCGCGAGCGCGGCCGGTCCGGAACGGCCGGCCTGGCTGCGCCTGCTCGTCGCATGCCTCGGGATGGTCGTCGAGGGTGCCGTGGCCGCGTTCCTGGTCGCGATGGCCGTGACCGACGGCGCGTTCGCCGACGCGTCTCCGCTGTCGAGGTCGGACGTCTGGTTCATCGGGGTCGCCGGGCCCGTCGCGCTCGCCGCGCTCGCGTGGTGCACCGTGCTCGCGGTGCGTGCCGTGCGCGACCTGCGACGGACGAGCTCGTCGTGACCGTGCCCGAGCGAGACGGGACCGGTCCGACGTCGCTCACGCGTCGAGCGGTCCGAGCACCGAGGCAGCGACCGTTGCGTGCGCCGACTCGTCGTCCGACGGGTGGTAGATGCCGGCGAGCACGTCCCGGTACAGCCGCACCAGCTCGCTCCCCGACGAGTACCCGCCGCCGCCCGCCACGCGCAGCGCGAGGTCCACGACGACCCGCGCCGACTCCGTCGCCCGCACCTTGAGCCCGACGAGCTGCGCGAACCAACGTGCGCCGTGGTCCACGCGCTCGTCGACGTCGCGCGCGAGCGCGAACACCTGCAGTTCGGCACCGTCCTGCACGAGGGCGGCGTCGGCGACCTTCCACCGGATGTCGGGATCCTGCGAGTACGCGCGCCCCTCGAACTTGAACGAGGTCCTGCGGCGCGTCGCGTCGGCGCCGAGCTCGAGGGCCCGGCGACCGATGCCCGTGTACACCGCACCGAGCAGGATCTCGAAGACCGCGAAGAGCGCGAACACGAACGGGTCGGCGCTCGGTCCGGGCGGCAGCGCCCGGTACACGTGCTCGGGCCGCGCGTACGCCCCGTCGAGCACGGTCGAGCACGACTGCGTCGCGCGCATGCCGAGCGTGTCCCAGTCGTCCTTCGTCGTCGTCCCGTCGCGGCCCACGACGGCGTGCACGAGCCGCGGTCCGTCGGGGTGCTGCTCGTCGAGACCGAACGTGGCCAGTCGCGTCCACACCGGTGAGAGCGACGTGAAGATCTTCGTGCCGTGGAAGCGGTAACCGCCCTCGTCGTCGCGTTCCGCACGCGTCCGCGAGCCGAACATGACGAGGTCGTTGCCCGCCTCCGAGTTGCCGAACGCGAAGACCTCTCCGGCCGCGGCCTCGTCGAGCACGAACGCGACCGACTCGTCGCCCCGCGCGACGAGCAGCGCCGCGAGCCCCGTCACGACGAGGTGCATGTTCACCGCCAGTGCCGTCGCCGGCGCGGCCGCCGCGAGCCGCACCTGCTCACGCGCCACCTCCTCGAGCGTGAGCCCCGCGCCGCCGCGGTCGGACGGCACGAACGCGCCGAGGTACCCGGCCTGGGTCAGCTCACGGAGGTCGTCGTGCGGGAACGTGTTCTCGCGGTCGTGCGTCGCGGCGCGGTCGTGGATGCGCTCGAGCAGGTCGTCGGTCAGGAGCGTGCGCAGGGTGCGGGGCATCAGTTCACCTCGTCGGGATGGGAGCCGGAGCGCCGGCCGCGGTCGAGCGCCGCGATGCGCTCGTGGTCGTCGGACGTCAGCGCGAGGTCGAGCGCTCTCAGGTTGGACCGGATGCGCTCGGGCGTCACCGACTTGGGGATCACCGCGACCCCGAGGTCCAGGTGCCAGCGGAGCACCACCTGCGCCGGGGTAGCGGCGTGCCGGCGCGCCACCTCGACGATCGTCGGGTCCCGCAGCACGTCGCCGCGCCCGAGCGGCGACCACGCCTGCGTCACGATCCCTCGTTCGGCGTGGTACGCCCGCAGGTCCCGCTGCTGCAGGTAGGGGTGCAGCTCGACCTGGTTGAGCACGGGGACCTCGCCGGAGTCGTCGATCACCCGGTCGAGGTGCGAGCGCTGGAAGTTCGAGACGCCGGCCGAGCGCACCGCGCCCTCGGAACGGAGCTCGAGGAGGCTGCGCCAGGTCTCCGTGTACAGGTCCCGCGCGGGACACGGCCAGTGGATGAGGTAGAGGTCCGGCACGCCGAGGCCCAGGCGGTCGACCGACGCCTCGAGGGCTGCGCGCGCACGCGGGCGTCCGTGCGCGTCGTTCCACAGCTTCGTCGTCACGTGCACCTCGTCACGGCGCAGCCCGCTCGCGCGCACCGCTCGCCCGACGCCCGACTCGTTGCCGTACAGCGTCGCGGTGTCGACGAGCCGGTAGCCGGCCTCCAGCGCGGTGCGGACGGCGGGCTCGGCCGCCGCGTCATCGACCTTGTACACCCCGAACCCGATCGCGGGGATGCTCGTGCCGTCTGCCAGGGTGATCCGTGGCTGCTCGGTGGGCGGGGTGGTCACCGTCCCACTGTGCCACCCCGCGTCGGGCAGGATGCCCCCATGAGCACCTACGCCGTCCGCTACACCTACGACGAGCGCGTCGACGTGCGCGACGCCGTCCGCCCGGCCCACCGCGCCTACCTGGCCGAGCTCGCCGACCGCGGCCTCCTGCTCGGCTCCGGACCGTGGGCCGACGAGCCCGCGGGGGCCTTGCTCGTCCTCGAGGCCGCCGACGAGGCGGCCATCGACGCCCTGCTCGACGACGACCCGTTCCAGCGCGAGGGCCTCGTCGCCGCGACCGACGTCCGGCCGTGGTCGATCGTCATCGGCCCGTGGGCGGCGGGTCGCTGACCTCCGCGCGCCGGCCGCGCGTTGCCACGAGGCTCGCGACCGTCGCCACGGTCAACGTCCCCAGGATGACCGTGAGCGACATCCAGATCGGGATCTCCGGCGCCCACTCGACGGGGTGACCGCCGTTCACGAACGGCAGCTCGTTGACGTGCAGCGCGTGCAGCACCAGCTTCACGCCGATGAAGCCGAGGATCACCGAAAGCCCCTGCGAGAGGTAGACCAGTCGGTCGAGCAGCCCGCCGATGAGGAAGTAGAGCTGCCGCAGGCCGAGCAGTGCGAACGCGTTCGCGGTGAACACGATGTAGGGCTCGCTCGTCAGGCCGTAGATCGCGGGGATGGAGTCGAGCGCGAACAGCACGTCCGTCGCGCCGATCGCCACCATGACGACGAGCATCGGGGTGAGCACGCGCCTGCCGTCCACACGCACGCTGAGGCGGTCGCCGTGGTACTCGTCGGTCGTCGGAAGGACGCGCCTGAACACGCGCACGACGAGGCCGTCGCCCTGGTCCGGGTCCGGGATCTCCTGGTGGTGCTCGCGCGCCAGCTTCACGGCCGTGTACACGAGGAACGCCCCGAACACGTAGAACACCCACGAGAACTGCTCGATCGCGGCGGCCCCGGCGAGGATGAACACCGTGCGCAGCACGAGCGCGATCGCGACGCCGACGAGCAGCACCTTCTGCTGCAGCTCCCGCGGCACGGCGAACCTCGTCATGATGATGAGGAACACGAACAGGTTGTCGACCGACAGGCTCTTCTCGGTGACGTACCCCGCGAAGTACTCGCCACCGCTGCCCCAGCCCCACACCAGGCCGACGACGACGCCGAACACGAGCGCCAGGGCGATGTAGAAGACCGACCAGCGCGCCGACTCACGGAACGTGGGCGCGTGCGGGGTGCGGACGTGCGCGAAGAAGTCGAGCACGATGAGTCCGACGACGCCGGCTGCCGTCGCGAGCCAGACCCAGACGGGGATGTCCATGTGATGCCTCCGGTACAGGTGTGCTGCAGTACCGAAGGTCTCCCCCACCGCGGATCACGGCCGGCAGCCCCGGACCCGGGTCGATCCGGGCCGTGATGACGATGCTGCCGATTGCGGGGTACTCCCCTTCAACCGGGCGACACGATACGGGACGAAGGTCCAGGTGTCACTGCACGCAGAACTCGTTGCCCTCGGGGTCCTGCATGACCGTCCAGAACGAGCCCAGCTCCTCGAACTCGGCTCCTGCCGTGGCCCCGAGGGCGACCAGCTCGGCGACACGCGCGCGTACGACCTCGCGGCGGGTCTCCGGCGGCAGGCCCGCCCCGACGTTCACGTCGAGGTGCACCCGGTTCTTCGAGGTCTTGGCCTCCGGGACCTTCTGGAAGAACACGCGGGGTCCGACGCCGTCGGGGTCGACGACGGCGTACGCGGTGTCACGCTGGTCCATCGGCACGTTCATCGCGTCGAGAGCCTCGTCCCACGTCGCGAACCCGTCCGGAGGGGAGTCCTCGACGTAGCCGAGCGCGCTCGCCCAGAAGGCTCCGAGCGTGGGCGGGCTCGCCGCGTCGAACGTGATCTGAATGCCGAACGCCATGTCGACTCCCCTCGCGGTCAGGCCGTCGCGGCCTGCATCTGCCGAAGCTCCTTCTTGAGCCCCGAGATCTCGTCCCGCAGACGCGCGGCGAGCTCGAACTGGAGCTCGCCGGCGGCCGCGTGCATCTGGTCCGTCAGCTCCTGGATGAGCGTCGCGAGCTCGCCGGCCGCGGCGCCCGTGAGGCGCGTGCGCTCGTCGCGCGGAGCTCCCTTGGAGCCGAAGCCCGGGACGGGTGCCTTGCCGCGGCTCGTCTGGCGGCCGCCGCCGCCCAGCAGCTCGGCGGTGTCCGCGTCCTCGCGCGCGAGCAGGTCGGTGATGTCGCCGATCTTCTTGCGCAGCGGCGTCGGGTCGATGCCCCGTTCGGCGTTGTAGGCGATCTGCTTCTCGCGGCGTCGGTTGGTCTCGTCGATCGCGAGCTCCATCGCGGGCGTCATCTTGTCCGCGTACATGTGCACCTGGCCGGACACGTTGCGCGCCGCGCGCCCGATCGTCTGGATGAGCGACTTTCCCGACCGCAGGAAGCCCTCCTTGTCCGCGTCGAGGATCGCGACGAGCGACACCTCGGGCAGGTCGAGCCCCTCACGCAGCAGGTTGATGCCCACCAGCACGTCGTACTCGCCCAGACGCAGCTCCCGGAGCAGCTCGACGCGCCGCAGCGTGTCGACCTCCGAGTGCAGGTAGCGCACCCGCACGCCCTTCTCGAGGAAGTAGTCGGTGAGATCTTCCGCCATCTTCTTCGTCAACGTCGTCACCAGGACGCGCTCGTCGCGCTCCACGCGGTCGTGGATCTCGCCGAGCAGGTCGTCGATCTGGCCCTTCGTCGGCTTCACCACGACCTCCGGGTCGATCAGACCGGTCGGGCGGATGATCTGCTCGACGACACCGTCGGCCATCGACAGCTCGTAGTCCCCCGGTGTCGCCGACAGGTACACGGTCTGACCGATGCGCTCGACGAACTCCTCCCAGCGCAGCGGTCGGTTGTCGGTGGCGCTCGGGAGACGGAACCCGTGCTCCACGAGCGCGCGCTTGCGGCTCGTGTCGCCCTCGAACATCGCGCCGATCTGCGGCACCGTCACGTGCGACTCGTCGATGACGAGCAGGAAGTCCTCGGGGAAGAAGTCGAGCAGCGTGTTGGGCGCGGACCCCGCCGTGCGGCCGTCGATGTGGCGGGAGTAGTTCTCGATCCCCGAGCACGAGCCGATCTGGCGCATCATCTCGATGTCGTACGTCGTCCGCATGCGCAGCCGCTGCGCCTCGAGGAGCTTGTTCTGCCGCTCGAGCTCGGCGAGGCGCTGCTCGAGCTCGGCCTCGATGCCCGTGATCGCGCGCTCCATGCGCTCGGGGCCTGCGACGTAGTGGGTCGCGGGGAAGATCATCATCTGCTGCTCGGAGCGCACCACGTCGCCCGTCAGGGGGTGCAGCGTCGCGATGGCCTCGATCTCGTCGCCGAAGAACTCGATGCGGATCGCGAGCTCCTCGTACATCGGGATGATCTCGACCGTGTCCCCGCGCACCCGGAACGTCCCGCGCGTGAACGCGAGGTCGTTGCGCGTGTACTGCATCTGCACGAACCGCCTCAGCAGCTGGTCGCGGTCGACCTGGTCGCCCACGTTCAGCGTCACCATGCGGTCGACGTACTCCTGGGGCGTGCCCAGGCCGTAGATGCAGGACACCGACGCGACCACGACGACGTCGCGACGCGTCAGCAGCGACGACGTCGCCGAGTGGCGCAGCCGCTCGACCTCGTCGTTGATCGACGAGTCCTTCTCGATGTAGGTGTCCGTCTGCGCGATGTACGCCTCGGGCTGGTAGTAGTCGTAGTACGACACGAAGTACTCGACCGCGTTGTTGGGCAGCAGCTCACGGAACTCGGTCGCGAGCTGCGCCGCCAGCGTCTTGTTGGGCGCCATCACGAGCGTCGGACGCTGCACCTGCTCGATCAGCCACGCCGTCGTGGCGGACTTGCCGGTGCCCGTCGCCCCGAGCAGGACGACGTCCTTCTCCCCCGCGCGAAGACGGGCGGTCAGCTCGCCGATCGCCTGGGGCTGGTCCCCCGACGGCTGGAACTCCGAGACGACCTCGAACGGCGCGACCGTTCGCTGCAGGTCCGTGACTGGGCGCATGCCCTCACGCTACGTGCCACCACCGACACGCGTGCTCCTGAGCGCGTCGGCGGCCGGTGTCAGTCGCCGCTGACGAGCGTGACGAGGGCCTGCGGGTCCTCCGCCCGGATGCCCGACACGAGCCAGTCCATGTACGCCTCGTACGCCGAGAACCCGACGAGCTTGCGCTTCGCCATGGGGATGAGGGCCGAGACGCCCCCCTCCTTCGCCTTGAAGCTCGTGATCATCGTGCGACCGTTCGTGCGGCCGAGCGCACGGTCGATGTGCACGCCGAACCGCATCACCTCGTAGCCCTCGATGTGGTCGCGCACCGACAGCTCGACCTCGTAGGTCGAGCGGCTCTCGACGCGCACGCGCCCCGCGTTGTCGTCGACGGACGTCGCGGCCTTCGCCGCGAGCTCGACGACCCGGGCGACGGGCAGGGAGGTCCCCAGCGAGACGGAGGCCCGGGACTGGGCGGGCTTGGCCATGACGTGCTCCTCGATCCACGCGCCGACTACCTCGACGGCACTGTGATGGAGGGCACAGTAACTGACGAGTACGCTCCGATCCACGACCTGGTCCGGATCCTCCGGGTACGTGGTCGACCGCCTGGACCAAGGGCTCACGACAAGCTGCGCAGAACGGGACGGAGCGCCGTCAGGGCGTCTCCGACGCGAGCTCGTCGTCCCGCTCCTCGGCCAGACGGGCCCACAGGTCGTCGACCGCCGCGCGCAGGTCGCCGTCGCTGCCCGTCCCGTCGAGCACGACGTCGGCAGCGGCCAGCCGCTCGTCGTCGCCGGCCTGTGCGCCGACGCGCGCCTCGGCCTCAGCTCGCGCGAGCCCCCGCAGCCGCACCAGCCGCTCCACGCGCAGCAGCGCCGGGGCGTGCACCACGACCAGCACGTGGAAGTCGTCCTGCTGACCGGTCTCGACGAGCAGCGGGATGTCGTGGACCACCACGGCACCGTGGTCCCGCACCGCTGCGGCGGCCTCCCGCTCGGCCGCGAGCCGGCGTACGACCGGGTGCACGATCGCTTCGAGCCGGGAGCGGGCGTCCGCGTCGGCGAACACGAGCGTTCCCAGCGCGACCCGGTCGAGCGTGCCGTCCGCAGCGAGGACGTGCGCGCCGAACGCCTCGACGACCTCGTCGAGCCCCACGCTGCCGGGTGCGACCGCCTCGCGCGCGAGCACGTCCGCGTCGATCACCACGGCACCGAGCTCCGCGAACCGGCCCGCCGCGACCGACTTGCCCGCTGCGATGCCGCCTGTCAGGCCGATGCGTTGCATGTCCCTCATCCTGCCCGAGCGACGGCGGGCGAGCACCTGCGCGCACGCGCTGGGACGACGAAGGGGCCGGCCGCCCGCAGGCGACCGTCCCCTTCGTCAGGGCTGATCAGAGATCAGTTGCCCGTCAGCTTCTCGCGCAGCGCGGCGAGCGCCTCGTCCGACGCGAGCGTGCCCGCGGCGTCCTCGGTGGACGACGAGTACGTCGACGGGGCCGGGACGTTCGCGTCGCCGCTCGCAGCCGCGTCGGCGTCCGCCTTCGCGGCCTCCGAGACCTGCTTGCGGTGCGCCTCCCAGCGCTCGTGGGCGGCCGCGTACTGCGCCTCCCACGTCTCGCGCTGGGACTCGAAGCCCTCGAGCCACTCGTTCGTCGACGGGTCGAAGCCCTCGGGGTACTTGTAGTTGCCCGCCTCGTCGTACTCCGCCGCCATGCCGTACAGCGCGGGGTCGAAGTCCTCCGACTCGGGGTCGAAGCCCTCGTTCGCCTGCTTGAGCGACAGCGAGATGCGGCGACGCTCCAGGTCGATGTCGATGACCTTGACGAACACGTCGTCGCCGACCTGGACGACCTGCTCCGGGATCTCGACGTGGCGCACGGCCAGCTCCGAGATGTGCACGAGGCCCTCGATGCCGTCCTCGACGCGCACGAACGCACCGAACGGGACGAGCTTGGTGACCTTGCCGGGGACGACCTGGCCGATGGCGTGCGTCCGGGCGAACGCCTGCCATGGGTCCTCCTGCGTCGCCTTCAGCGACAGGGAGACGCGCTCGCGGTCGAAGTCGACGTCGAGCACCTCGACCGTGACCTCCTGGCCGACCTCGACGACCTCGGACGGGTGGTCGATGTGCTTCCACGACAGCTCGGAGACGTGCACGAGGCCGTCCACTCCACCGAGGTCGACGAACGCACCGAAGTTGACGATCGACGACACGACACCGGGGCGCACCTGGCCCTTCTGGAGCGTCTGCAGGAAGGTCGAGCGGACCTCCGACTGCGTCTGCTCGAGCCACGCGCGGCGCGACAGGACCACGTTGTTGCGGTTCTTGTCGAGCTCGATGATCTTGGCCTCGATCTCCTTGCCGACGTACGGCTGGAGGTCGCGCACACGACGCATCTCGACGAGCGAGGCGGGCAGGAAGCCGCGCAGGCCGATGTCGAGGATGAGGCCGCCCTTGACGACCTCGATGACGGTGCCGGTGACGACGCCGTCCTCCTCCTTGACCTTCTCGATCGTGCCCCAGGCGCGCTCGTACTGGGCGCGCTTCTTCGACAGGATCAGGCGGCCTTCCTTGTCCTCCTTCTGGAGGACCAGGGCCTCGACCTCGTCGCCGACCTTGACGACCTCACCGGGGTCCACGTCGTGCTTGATGGACAGCTCGCGGGAGGGGATGACGCCCTCGGTCTTGTAGCCGATGTCGAGCAGGACCTCGTCGCGGTCGACCTTGACGATGGTGCCCTCGACGATGTCGCCATCGTTGAAGTACTTGATGGTGGCGTCGATCGCGGCGAGGAAGTCCTCGGCCGAACCGATGTCGTTGACCGCGACCTGCGGGGTGGCGGGCTTCGCGGGGGTGGAGATGCTCATGTAGGGATGGGCTCCGATGCGGACAGGATGTTGTACGGACATGTGGGTGGGCCGACGCTGATCAGTGATCGGTTCCCGCCCCGGCTCGTGGTCGAGCCCGGGCATGAGGGAGCGCGACGAAGAAGGCGCGCGGCACCGCCGTCCACCCTACCTGCGCTCCGAGGGGCCGGTCAAAGCGCCCGAGACCGCCATGACGGCGCCCGACACCGCCCAATGACGGCCCGACGACGGCCCGGGCACGAGGTCACGCGAGCGCGCGCGCGACCTGGAGGAGCTCGTCGGGCACGTGCTTGACCTTGCCCGCGATCTCCCCCAGCGGGACGAGCTCGACGCGGTCGCCGCGCAGGGCCGTCATCACGCCGGTCTCGCCGCGTGTGATCGCGTCGATCGCCGCCACGCCGAACCGCGACCCGAGGATGCGGTCCGCCGCCGTCGGGGTCCCGCCGCGCTGCACGTGGCCGAGCACGGTCACGCGCGTGTCGAAGCCCGTGCGCTGCTCGATCTCGGACTTGAGCCGCTCGCCGACCGCGCCCGCGACGATCTCGCCGAACTTGCCGACCTGCGTCTCGTAGCTCATCGACGTGCCCTCGGCGGGCACCGCGCCCTCGGCGACCACGACGATCGAGAAGCTCGCGTGCGCGCGGTGACGGTGCTTGAGGAAGCGCTCGATGCGGTCGATGTCGAACGGCGCCTCGGGCGCGAGCACGAGCTCGGCGCCACCCGCGATGCCCGACGCCGCGGCGATCCAGCCGGCGTGCCGACCCATCACCTCGACGACCATCACGCGGTTGTGGCTCTCCGCCGTGGTGTGGATCCGGTCGATCGCCTCGGTCGCGATCGTGACCGCGGTGTCGAAGCCGATCGACGCGTCGGTCCCCCACACGTCGTTGTCGATCGTCTTGGGGATCGCGACGATGCGCACACCGGCCTCGGCGACCTTGCTCGCGGCGTGCAGCGTCCCGTCGCCGCCGATGCATATGAGCGCCTCGATCCGCTCCGCCTCGAGCGTCGCGAGCACGGCGTCCAGCCCGCCGTCCGCCGCGTGCGGGTGGTAGCGCGCGGTGCCCAGGAGCGTCCCGCCCACCTGCAGCACGTTGCGGATGTGCTGGCGGGTCATCGGCTGCACGTCGCCGTCGACGACCCCCTTCCAGCCGTTGCGGAAGCCGACGATCGAATGACCGTGCTCCCCCTCCCCGTGCTTCACGACCGCACGGATCGCGGCGTTGAGGCCGGGGACGTCGCCGCCGCCCGTGAGCAGTCCGACTCGCACTGGGTGCACTCCTTGAGGTGATGGTCAGGGTTCCGGTGCGCATCGTCGGGCAGCCGTACGGCCAGCCTAGCCAGCGCAGACGCGTGCCGACTGCGCCCTCGGTCCCAGACGCGCACCTGGTCCGGACGCGGACGCGGCACACTGGCGCACGTGGACGAGACGGACCGCGAGACGGACGACGAGATCGCCGAGGTCGGTTACCTGGACGTACCCGACGAGGCCGGCGGCCGGGCGGGACGCGGCTGGTGGGACGCCAACGCGCACGAGTACCTGGACGAGCACGGCGAGTTCCTCGGACCGGCCGACTTCGTGTGGTGCCCGGAGGGGGTCCGCGAGGCGGAGGTACAGCTGCTCGGCGACGTCGTCGGCCGGGACGTGCTCGAGGTGGGCGCGGGCGCCGCACAGTGCTCGCGGTGGCTCGTCGGTCGCGGCGCCCGCGCGGTCGCCACGGACGTGTCGCTGTCCATGCTCGAAGCCGGGCGCGGGTACGACGAGCGGACGGGGGTGCGGGTGCCCGTCGTCGTCGCCGACGCCCGCGCGCTGCCGTTCCCCGACCGTTCGTTCGACGTCGCGTTCACGTCGTTCGGCGCCATCCCCTTCGTCCCCGACGCCGACGCCGTCCACGCCGAGGTCGCCCGCGTCCTGCGCCCGGGCGGACGCTGGGTGTTCTCCGTGACGCACCCGCTGCGGTGGGCTTTCCCCGACGACCCGTCCGAGCACGGCCTGACCGCGAACCGCGCGTACTTCGACCGTCGGCCGTACGTCGAGCTCGCAGCCTCGGGCGCCGTCCTGTACGCCGAGTACCACCGAACGCTCGGCGACCACGTGGCCGACCTCGTCGGTGCCGGGTTCGTCCTCGAGCGGCTCGTCGAGCCCGAGTGGCCCGCCGGGCACGACCGCGTGTGGGGCGGCTGGGGGCCGGTGCGCGGCGCCTACCTGCCGGGCACGGCGACCTTCGTGTGCCGCCTGACGTGAGCGATGCGTCCGCCGACCTGCTCGACCCACGCCGGACCTACGCAGGACCAGAGCTGACGACGGGTGCCGACGAGGACCGCCGGCACCCGTCGACGTGCCTCAGTGCACGACCGCCTTCTCCGACCCGGCCCCGGTCAGCGAGCGGACCTCCATCTCGGCGTACCGCTCCGGGCTGGACTTCTCCTTGCTGATCAGCGTCCCGACGATCCCCAGCACGAAGGCGAGCGGGATCGTGATGAGGCCCGGGTTCTCGAGCGAGATCAGGTGGAAGTCGACACCGGTGTCCTTGATCATCGACAGGCTGTCGCCCGTCTTGGGGTCGACCTTGCCCGAGACCACGGGCGAGAACGTGATGAGCACGAGGCACGAGATCAAGCCACCCCACATGCTCCACAACGCACCCGACGTGTTGAACCTCTTCCAGAACAGCGAGCAGAGGATCGTCGGGAGGTTCGCGCTCGCGGCGACCGCGAACGCCAGGGCGACGAGGAACGCGACGTTCTGCCCGTTGGCGAAGATGCCACCGACGATCGCGAGCACGCCGATCGCGACGACCGTGATGCGGGCGACCCGCACCTCGCCGTCGGGCCGCACCTGGCCCTTCTTGATGACCGACGCGTAGATGTCGTGCGCGAAGGACGTCGCCGCCGTGATCGTCAGGCCGGCGACCACGGCCAGGATCGTCGCGAACGCGATCGCCGAGATGAGCGCGAGCAGCACGGTCCCGCCCAGCTCGTACGCCAGCAGCGGTGCCGCGGAGTTCTGACCGCCCGGCGCCGCCTTGATCTTGTCCGGCCCGACGAGGGCGCCGGCGCCGTACCCGAGCACGAGCGTGAACAGGTAGAAGATGCCGATGAGCCAGATCGCCCACACCACCGAACGCCGCGCCTCCTTGGCCGACGGCACGGTGTAGAAGCGCATGAGCACGTGCGGGAGCCCGGCCGTGCCGAGCACCAGCGCGAGCGCGAGCGACAGGAAGTTGAGCTGGCTCATGGCCGTCGCGCCGTACTGCTTGCCCGGCCCGACGAGCGCCTCGCCGCCCTCGCCGGCGGTGTCGACGGCCCCCTGGATGACGTCGGACAGGCTGAACCCGTACTTCGCCAGGACCCACAGCGTCATGACGCCCGCACCCACGATGAGCAGCACGGCCTTGATGATCTGCACCCACGTGGTGCCTTTCATCCCTCCGACGAGGACGTACAGGATCATCAGCGCGCCCACGACGGCGATGACGACTCCCTGGGCCGCCGTCCCCTCGATGCCGAGCAGCAGGGCCACGAGCCCGCCGGCGCCGGCCATCTGCGCCAGGAGGTAGAAGAAGACCACCGCGAGCGTCGACAGCGCGGCGACCATGCGCACCGGCCGCTCCTTGAGCCGGAACGACAGCACGTCGGCCATCGTGAAGCGGCCCGTGTTGCGCAGCAGCTCCGCGACGAGCAGCAGCGCGACGAGCCACGCCACGAGGAACCCGATCGAGTACAGGAACCCGTCGTAGCCGTTGAGCGCGATCGCGCCGCAGATGCCGAGGAACGAGGCCGCTGACAGGTAGTCGCCCGCGATCGCGGTGCCGTTCTGCGGGCCCGTGAACGAGCGGCCCGCGGCGTAGTAGTCGGCCGCGGTCTTGTTGTTGCGGGACGCGCGGAACACCACGACGAGCGTGACCAGCACGAACGCGCCGAAGATCGTGATGTTGAGGGCCGGGTCGCCGATCTTCTCGGTCGCGTCGGCCGCGACGACGAGCGCGTTCACGCGGCGTCACCGCCCGTCGGGCCCGAGGTCGGGTCCGAGCCGCCGTCGACCACGCCCTGCTCGATGTGCAGGCGCAGCCGCTCGGCCACCGGGTCCTGGCGGTTGTTGGCCCACCGGGCGTAGACCATCGTGATTGCGAACGTCGAGACGAACTGCCCGAGCCCGAGCAGCAGACCGACCGTGATGTTGCCCCAGACCTTCGTGGCCATGAAGTCGTGCGCGTAGTCCGCAAGCAGGACGTAGACGAAGTACCAGACGAGGAACAACGCGGTCATGGGGAAGACGAATCTGCGGAACCTGCGCTTGAGGTCCTGGAACTCGTCGCTGCGCTGGACTCGCTGGTAGTCGGTCTCGATGCTGCCGCCGGTCGTGTCGGTCATGCCGCCTCCGCAGGTGAGCCGTGGCCCCATTGCCACGAGCACCTACTGTGGCGCACCCCACAGGTCGGACATTGCCGACACACCGGTCATGTCCAGGTTCGACGACCGCGCGCCGATGCGACCTGCGTGCTCAGTGCCCCGCCTCGTGCCAGCTCGAGCCCACGCCGACGCTCACGTCGAGCGGCACCGACAGCGGTCCGCCCGGCAGGCCGTCCCCCGCGGCTCCCATCTGTGCGCGGACGAGCTCCTCGACCTGGTCGCGCTCGCCCGGAGCCACCTCGAGAACCAGCTCGTCGTGCACCTGCAGGAGCATCCGCGACCGCAGCCCACCCGTGCGCAGCTCGCGCTCCACCCCGAGCATCGCGAGCTTGATCAGATCGGCGGCGCTGCCCTGGATCGGCGCGTTGAGCGCCATCCGCTCGGCGGCCTCACGTCGCTGCCGGTTGTCGCTCGTGAGGTCGGGCAGGTACCGGCGGCGGTCGAGCACGGTCGCCGTGTACCCCGTCGCACGCGCCTGGTCGACCACGCCCGTGAGGTAGTCACGCACGCCGCCGAACCGCTCGAAGTAGTCCGTCATGAGCGCCGACGCCTCGGAGACCTCGATCGAGAGCTGCTGCGACAGCCCGTACGCCGACAGCCCGTACGCGAGGCCGTAGCTCATGGCCTTGATCTTCGAGCGCTGCGCCGCCGTCACCTCCGTGGTCGGCACGCCGAAGACGCGCGAGCCCACGTACGAGTGCAGGTCCTCGCCCGAGCGGAAGGCCTCGATGAGACCGGCGTCGCCCGACAGGTGGGCCATGATCCGCATCTCGATCTGCGAGTAGTCCGCGGTGAGCAGCGTCTCGAACCCGCTGCCGACCACGAACGCACGCCGGATCCGGCGGCCCGCCTCGGTCCGGATCGGGATGTTCTGCAGGTTCGGGTCCGCGGACGAGAGACGTCCCGTCGCGGCGATCGTCTGCTGGAACGTGGTGTGGATCCGGCCGTCCGCCGCGACCGAGCGCTGCAGGCCCTCGACCGTCTGGCGCAGGCGGATCGCGTCGCGGTGCGCGAGCAGGTGCTCGAGGAACGGGTGCTGGGTGCGCGCGAACAGCTCGGTGAGCGCCGCCGCGTCGGTCGTGTACCCGGTCTTGATGCGCTTCGTCTTCGGCATGCCGAGCTGGTCGAACAGCACCTCCTGGAGCTGCTTGGGCGACCCGAGGTTCACCTCGCGCCCGATCACCGCGTACGCCTCGGCCGCGGCGTCCCGCACGGTCGCGTCGAACGAGCGCTCGAGCTCGGTGAGGTGCCCCGCATCGATCGCGATGCCCGTGCGCTCCATGCGTGCGAGCACGGCCTGCAGCGGCAGCTCGAGGTCGACGAGCAGCCCCTGCGCCCCGCGGTCGGCCACCTCGGCGTCGAGCACGTCGGCCAGGTCGCGCACGGCCGCGGCACGCACCGCGGCGCGTCGCCCCTCGTCGGTGCCGTCGAGCTCGAGGTCCAGCGCGCCCTGTCCGGCCGACGACGCGTCGTCCGCGCCCAGCTCACGGTGCAGGTACCCGATCGCAAGGTCCGACAGGTCGTACGCCCTGCGGTCCGGCTGGCACAGGTAGGCGGCGAGCTCGGTGTCCGTCACGACGCCCGCGAGGTCCAGCCCCCGACCGGCCAGTGCGTGCCACGCGACCTTGGCCCCGTGCACCGCCTTGGGACTCGACGTGTCGGCGAGCCATGTCGCCAGCGCGGACTCGTCGTCGGGTGCGATGCGGGCCAGGTCGAACACTGCCGCCTGGCCGTCGCCGTCGGCCAGCGCGATCCCCCACGCGTCGGGTGCGGCGGGCGCTCCGGTGCCGCGCACGTCCACACCGAGCAGCGAGCGCCCACGGCCCTCCAGCCACGCACCGAGGTCGCCGTCTCCCAGGCTCGCGATGTCGAGCGTCGCCGCAGCGACGGCGGCGGGGGCGGCCTCGTCGTCCTCGAGCATCGCGAACAGACGGTCGCGCAGCGTCCGGAACTCGAGCTCGTCGAGGATCGTGTGCAGGGCCTGGCGGTCCCACGGCCGCGCCTCGAGGTGCTCCGGACCCACCGGCAGCTCCAGGTCGCGGACCAGCGCGTTCAGGCGCCGATTGAGCGCGACCTGCTCGAGGTTCGCGCGCAGCGACTCCCCCGCCTTGCCGGGGATCGCCTCGGCCGAGGCCAGCACGCCCTCGAGGCCGTCGAACTGACCGATCCACTTCGCCGCGGTCTTGGGCCCGACCCCCGGGACACCGGGCAGGTTGTCGCTCGTCTCGCCCACGAGCGCCGCGAGATCGGGGTACCGCGCGGGCGGGACGCCGTACTTCGCCTCGACCGCGTCCGGGGTCATGCGTGCGAGCTCGGACACCCCTCGCACCGGGTACAGCACCGTGACGTCGTCCGTGACCAGCTGGAACGCATCGCGGTCGCCCGTGCAGATCAGCACCTGCATGTCCTGCTCAGCCGCGCGCTGCGACAGCGTCGCGAGGATGTCGTCGGCCTCGAACCGCTCCTTCGTGAGCACCGGGACGTGCATGGTCTCCAGGACGCGCTCGATCACGGCGACCTGCCCGCGGAACGGCTCGGGCGTGGACTCGCGCGTGCCCTTGTACTGCTCGTACTCCTCGGTGCGGAACGTGGTGCGGCCGAGGTCGAACGCCACGGCGACGTGCGTGGGCTTCTCGTCCCGCAGCAGGTTGGCGAGCATCGAGACGAACCCGAACACCGCGTTCGTCGGCTGGCCCGACGACGTCGCGAACTTGTCCACCGGCAACGCGAAGAACGCGCGGTACGCCATCGAGTGGCCGTCGATGAGAAGCAGTCGGGCTGGCTGTGCGTCGCTCACGGTGCCAACCTATCTGCCGTGTCCGACACGACCTCACAGCCAGGCCTGCCGCCCGTCGCAGGCACCCTCCTCGAGCGCATGGGCATCGAGATCCTCGAGTGCTCGCCCCAGCGCGCCGTCGCGACGATGCCCGTCGCGGGCAACACCCAGCCGTTCGGTCTGCTGCACGGCGGTGCCTCCGCGGTGCTGGCCGAGACGCTCGGCTCGTACGCCGCGGTGATGCACGCCGGCCCCGGCCGCATGGCGGTGGGCATCGAGCTCAACGCCACGCACCACCGCTCCGCGCGCGAGGGCGTCGTCACCGGGACGGCGAGCGCCGTGCACCTGGGGAGGTCGCTCGCGACCTACCAGGTCGTCGTCGAGGACGCCGACGGGCGCCGCATCTGCACCGCGCGGTTGACCTGCATGGTGATCGACGCGACCTGATCGCCCGACGCGGGGGTGCGCGCCGCTCGTGCCTGCCGCCTGCGTGCGATGAGGTCCTCGAGCCCGCGCGGACCCGACCGCCGGATCGCGCCGGTGGTCGCCGCGGGCTCGTGTGCGAGCCGGCGCTGCAGCGCCGACGTCGTGACCACGCGGTGCGCGGCCGCGGGAGCGAAGCCGAGCTGTGCGAGGAAGCGCTGCATGCCGCGCGAACCCGGCAGCGGCGTCGCGTACACCTCGCTGGCACCCGCGCGGTCCGCCTCGTCGGCGACCGTCGCGAGCAGCAGGTGGCCGAGCCCGCGTCGACGCGCGTCCGGCAGGACGAACACGACCTCCAGGTTGAGGCTCACGACGTCCGTGAAGAGGCTCGGACCGGCGATGCGTGCGAGCAGCATCCCCGCAGGCTCGCCGTCCACGGAACCCACCAGCACGCGGCCCCCCGGGGCACCCAGGAACGCGCCGAGCTGGTCGCGCAGCCGGTCGGCGTCGTCGGTGCACAGCTGCGTGCCGACGCCCGACTCCGAGCGTGCCGCGAGGCACAGCTGGACCAGGGCGTCGAGATCGCCGGGACCTGCAGGGCAGACCTGGACTCCGGGGCGCACGGGCTACCTCCAGACGGGACGAGGGGGATCCGGTCGGGGCGACGCCTCCTCTGCCCACGGTGGCGTCGCTCTCGATCATGGACCAGCACGGCGCCCCTTGCCTAGTCCTACCGGCCAGAAAGGTCACGGCACGGACACGGATTCTGGACATCTGACCGGGAACCGGTCCGCCCCGGCCCGCCAGAGCCGGTCCGCGACGCGGCCCGACGGGCGCCCGCCGGCCGTACGCACCACAATCTGCCCGTGCGCGTCGCGACCTACAACCTCCAGCACGGCCGCTCCACCGTCGACGGACGCGTCGACGTCGCCCGGCTGGCCCGCGCCGTCACCGGCCTCGACGCGGACGTCCTGGCCCTGCAGGAGGTCGACGTCGCACAACGGCGTTCCCGCGGCGCCGACCTCGCACGGGTGGCGCGCATCGCGGCGAACGCGTCCGAGCACAGGTTCGCACCCACGATGCACGGACTCCCCGGGCTGTGGCGCGACGCCGACCCGCGGACCGTGGTGCAGGGCCGCTCGGAGTACGGCGTCGCGCTCGTGTCACGGCTCCCGGTCGACGAATGGCGCGTCGTCCCCCTCCCGCGTCGTCCCGGCGTCACCTGGGTGCGCTGGGGACGCGTGCGGCGCCCTGCGCGCGACGAGCCGCGCGCCGCGATCGCCGCGGTCGTGCGCACGGTGACGGGACCGGTGACGGTCGTCGGCACGCACCTGTCCTGGATGGACGGCTGGAACGAGCACCAGCTGCGGGTGCTGCTCGACGAGACCGCCGACCTGCCGCGCCCGTACGTGCTCATGGGAGACCTCAACCTGCAGCCTGCGGCCGTCGCCCGTGTGACGGGCCTGACCCCGCTCGCGGTGGCGGCGACCTATCCCGTGGGCGCGCCGGTGCGGCAGATCGACCACGTGCTCGGCGACGGGGACGTCCGCGCGGGCGGGCCCGCGGCGTCCGTCGACACCGGCCTGTCCGACCACAACGCACTCGTGGTCGACGTCACGACCGGACCGTGACCGCCGCGACGGGCTCGTGACGCAGGTCAGGACGCGCCGCCGCCGACCTGCTCGATCACGGCGTCGGCGACCTCGCGCATCGTCAGACGACGATCCATCGACGTCTTCTGGATCCACCGGAACGACTCGGGCTCCGACAGCCCCATCTTGCTCATGAGCAGGCCCTTGGCACGGTCCACGCGCTTGCGCGTCTCGAACCGCTCGGCCATGTCGGCCACCTCGGACTCGAGCGCGCTGATCTGCGCGTACCGCGAGATCGCGATCTCGACCGCCGGCAGCAGGTCGGCCGGGCTGAACGGCTTGACCACGTACGCCATGGCACCCGCGTCACGCGCGCGCTCGACGAGCTCGGTCTGCGAGAAGGCGGTGAGCAGCACCACGGGCGCCAGGTGCGCCTTGCCGATCCGCTCCGCGGCCGAGATGCCGTCGAGCACGGGCATCTTGACGTCCATCACGACGACGTCCGGCTTGAGCTCGGTCGCGAGCGCGACCGCCTGCTCGCCGTCGCCGGCCTCCCCCACCACGTCGAACCCGGCGTCGCGCAGGGTCTCGACGACGTCCATCCGGATCAGCGCCTCGTCCTCGGCGACGACGGCGCGCCGCACCGGGCGGGCGGCCTTCGGCTCGTCGTCGGGAAGCGGGGCCGCCGTGGTGACATCGATGTCGTCGGCCTGCTGGGGGGTCTCGTCCTTGGTCACGGGCACAGCCTAACGGGCCGACGTTTCGCGCACGTGCCGTCCGCGCAGGACACGCATGTGAGCCGCCGCACGACGACGTCACCTGCGCGGACACCGCACGCGGAAGGTGCGCAGTGCCCCGAGTGGGACTCGAACCCACACTGGATCGGGTTTGAGCCGATTGCCTCTGCCGATTGGGCTATCGGGGCCCGCGGGCAAGCATACGGTCAGCCCACCGTCAGCCGGGCCCCGCCTCGCACACCCGTCGGCCCTGACCTAACGTCGGCACCATGGAGCCGCGGCCCGCCAGGTGCGCCTGAGATGGACGTCCACGTGCTCCGCCCGGGCGCCGTGAGACAGGCCGAGGCCGACGAGCTGCGCGGCCTTCTCGACGCCGGCGAGGACATCGTCTGGATCGACGTCCCGCACATGGACGACCAGGCGCGCCACGTGCTCGCCGACGTCCTCGGCCTGCACCCGCTCGCCGTGCGGGACCTCGAGGAGCGCAACCGGCTGCCCAAGGTCCACGCCTACCCCGGCGCGCTCCTGCTCGTCGTGCACGCGCCGGAACGCGGTGCGGGAGGTCACGTCCACCACGTCGAGCTGGACCGCGTCGTCGGGCCGACGTGGCTCCTCACCGTGCACGGCCCCACCAACCCAGCCGTCCCGGGGGAGGTAGCGCTGCACGACACGCGCGAGGTGCTCGAACGGATCGCGTCCGGTCGGCTCGCACCGCGGACCCCGCTGGACGTCTCGCACGCGATCGTCTCGACCATGGCCCGCCGCATGGAGCGGTTCGTCGAGGACCTCACGAGCGACGTGTGGGACCTCGAGCAGCGCGTCACGGCGAACACGTACGACGACCCCGAGAAGCTGCTCGACGCACTCTTCCGGACGCGCCACGGGCTGCTGTCGGTGCGCACGATCGCCGTGCAGACCGCCGAGATCTACCGCCGCCTGTCCGGTCTCCCGCACGCGGTGGCGGACGACCAGCATCACCTGGTGACGGACCTCGTCGACCAGTTCGAGCGCATCGCGGGCCTGGCCGGAGCCGAGCGCGACTACCTGCAGGGCGTCATCGAGTTCTACCGCGCGCGCACCGACACGAAGATGACGATCGCCGCCGAGCGCCTCGCGGTCATCGCGGTCGTCACGCTGCCCATCACGGCCCTCGCGTCGGTGCTCGGCATGAACCTCATCGTCAACCAGCACACCGTGGGAGCACCGCTCGCCACGTCGCTGGCAGTGATGCTCGCGATGTCCGGCCTGCTGCTGTGGTGGGCCAAGCGACAGGGCTGGTGGTGACCTGGTCCCACGCTGCGCCGGCACGACGAAGGGCGGGACCGCTCGGTCCCGCCCTTCGTCACGTCACGAGCCGTCAGGCGATGCGGTCGCCCGGGTTGTCGCCGATCTTGTGCACGACGATCGAGTTCGTCGACCCGACGACGCCGACGGGCGCACCGGAGACGACGACGACGTAGTCGCCGTCCTCCGCGAGCCCGTTCGCGCGCAGCGTCTGGTCGACCTGGTTGACCATCGCGTCGGTGCTCTCGACCGAGGGCACCTCGTACGACTGCACGCCCCAGCTCAGCGAGAGCACGTTGCGCACCGCGTGCACCGGCGTGAACGCCAGCAGCGGGATCGACGAGCGCAGGCGCGACATGCGCCGCGCCGAGTCGCCCGACTGCGTGAACGTCACCAGGTACTTCACACCGAGCGTCTCGCCGATCTCGGCCGCTGCACGCGTGATCGCACCGCCGCGCGTGTGCGGCGTGGAGCCCAGGGGCGCGATGCGCTCGCGACCCATCTCCTCCGTCGCCTCGATGATGCGGGCCATCGTGCGCACCGTCTCGATCGGGTACGCGCCGACGCTCGTCTCGCCCGAGAGCATGACCGCGTCCGCGCCGTCGAGCACCGCGTTGGCGCAGTCCGAGGTCTCGGCACGCGTCGGGCGCGGGTTCGTCGTCATCGACTCGAGCACCTGCGTGGCGACGATGACCGGCTTGGCGTTGCGACGAGCGAGCTCGACCGCGCGCTTCTGGACCAGCGGGACCTGCTCGAGCGGCAGCTCGACGCCGAGGTCGCCGCGGGCGACCATGATGCCGTCGAACGAGTCGACGATCTCCGCCAGGTTCTCGACGGCCTGCGGCTTCTCGATCTTGGCGACGACCGGGACGATCCGCCCCTCCTCCTCCATGATCCGGCGCACGCCGTCGTAGTCGGCCGCGTTGCGCACGAACGACAGCGCGATGAAGTCAGCGCCCTGGGCGAGGCCCCAGCGCAGGTCCGCCTCGTCCTTGTCGCTCATGGCGGGCACGGAGACCGCGACGCCCGGCAGGTTCAGGCCCTTGTTGTTCGAGACCGGGCCGGGGACCTCGACGCGCGTCACGACGTCGTTGCCCTTGACCTCGACGACACGCACGAGGACCTTGCCGTCGTCGATGAGGATCGGGTCGCCGGGGCTGACGTCGCCCGTGAGGCCCTTGAACGTCGTCGAGACGCGCTCCTTGGTGCCCTCGACGTCGTCGATCGTGATCGTGAAGATGTCGCCGACGGCGAGGTCGTGCTTGCCCTCGACGAACCGGCCCAGGCGGATCTTCGGGCCCTGGAGGTCGACGAGGACCGCCACCGAGCGGCCCGAGGCCTGCGCGGCGGCGCGCACGTTCGCGATCACCTTGGCGTGCTCGGAGGCCTCACCGTGGCTGCGGTTGATGCGGGCGACGTCCATCCCCGCGTCCACCAGGGCCTGGATCTGCTCGAGGGACTCGGTCGCAGGACCGAGGGTGCAGACGATCTTTGCTCTACGCATGAAGCGAGCCTATTGCCTTTCGGTTTCTCGGGTCGGACCGAACGTCCCGTCCGACCGGGCGACCCGGGCGGTAGGCGTCGGCCGGGGTACTCAGGGGCGCAGGGCGACCGTGCTCGCGGTCACCGGGCGGGGCAGCTCGGAGGTGCCCGACAGGTACGTGTCGACCGCGGCGGCGGCGGCACGTCCCTCGGCGATCGCCCACACGACGAGCGACTGGCCGCGGCCGGCGTCGCCGGCGACGAAGACGCCGGGGACCGTGGTCGCGAACTCCTCGTCGCGCGTGACCAGGCCGCGCGCGGTCAGCTCGATGCCGAGCTGGTCCGTGAGCGCGTCCGTCTCGGGGCCGGTGAAGCCCATCGCGACGAGCACGAGGTCGGCCGGGATCTCTCGCTCCGTGCCGGGCGTCGGGACTCGACGACCGTCGGAGAGATACTCCGTCGTCGCGAGGCGCAGCCGCTCGACGCGGTCGTCGCCGACGAACTCGACGGTCGAGGCCAGGTAGGAGCGCTCACCGCCTTCCTCGTGCGACGACGAGACCTCGAACACGACCGGGTCGGTGGGCCACGGCTGGTGCGCCGGACGGTCGGCCGGCGGGCGCTTGCCGATCGCCAGCGTCGTGACGGACGCCGCGCCCTGGCGCAGCGCGGTGCCGAGGCAGTCCGAGCCGGTGTCGCCGCCACCGATGATCACGACGTGCTTGCCCTCGGCCGTGATCTGGTCGGCCACCGGCTTGTCTGCCGCGACGGCGTTCGCCTGGTGCAGGTACTCCATCGCCGGGTGCACGCCCGCGAGCTCGTTGCCCGGCACGCGCAGCTCGCGCGGCACGGTCGCGCCTGTCGCGACGACGATCGCGTCGTAGCGTGCGCGCAGCTGCTCCCACGTGACGTCGCGGCCGATCTCGACACCCGAGCGGAACCGGGTCCCCTCGGCACGCATCTGCTCGAGGCGGCGGTCGATGTGGACCTTCTCGAGCTTGAAGTCGGGCACGCCGTACCGGAGCAGGCCGCCGATCTCGTCGTCGCGCTCGTACACCGCGACGGTGTGACCGGCGCGCGTGAGCTGCTGCGCGGCCGCCAGCCCGGCAGGGCCCGAGCCCACGACCGCGACCGTGTGGCCCGTGAGTCGCTGCGGCACCTGCGGCGTGACGAAGCCGCGGTCGAACGCCTCGTCGATGATCGAGACCTCGATGTTCTTGATCGTCACCGCGGGCTGGTTGATGCCCAGCACGCACGACGACTCGCACGGGGCCGGGCAGATGCGGCCCGTGAACTCAGGGAAGTTGTTGGTCGCGTGCAGTCGCTCGATCGCGTCGGACCACTGCCCGCGCCACACGAGGTCGTTCCACTCGGGGATCAGGTTCCCCAGCGGGCAGCCGTTGTGGCAGAACGGGATGCCGCAGTCCATGCAGCGGCCGGCCTGCTCCTTGAGGTACGGCTGGCCGTCCTGCAGGTGGGCGTGCACGTCCTTCCAGTCGCGCAGGCGCACCTCGACGGGACGGTTCGGCGGCAGCTCGCGGTCGCGGACCTTGAGGAAGCCACGGGGGTCAGCCACGGGCCACCTCCAGGATCTGGTCCCACACACCGGGCGCGGCGGGGTCGAGGCCCTCGGCCTCGGCCTTCGCGAGCGCACCGCGGACGCGGGCGTACTCAGCGGGCAGCAGGCGCGTGAACCGGGCACGCGCCGCCGCGGGGTCGTCCAGCAGTGCGGCGGCGACGGGCGAGCCCGTCTCCTCCAGGTGCGCGCGCACGAGGCTCTCGACGAGCGCGGCGTCGTCGTCGTCGAGCGGTGCGAGCGTGAGCTCACCCGACCGGACGGCGTCGACGTTCACGAGCGCGGGGTCGAGGTCGAGCACGTACGCGGTGCCGCCGGACATGCCGGCACCCAGGTTGCGTCCGGTCCGCCCGAGCACCATCACCGTGCCGCCGGTCATGTACTCGAGGCCGTGGTCACCCACGCCCTCGACGACCAGCGTCGCGCCCGAGTTGCGGACGCCGAAGCGCTCGCCGACGAGCCCGCGCAGGAAGATCTGGCCCGACGTAGCGCCGTAGCCGATGACGTTGCCCGCGACGACGTTGTGCTCGCTCGAGAGCACCGCGTTGCGGTCGGGACGCACGACGATGCGGCCGCCCGACAGGCCCTTGCCCACGTAGTCGTTGGCGTCGCCGAACAGCCGCAGCGTGATGCCGCGCGGCAGGAACGCACCGAACGACTGGCCGCCCGAGCCGGTCAGCGTCACGTCGATCGTGTCGTCGGCCAGGCCCGCACCGCCGAACCGCTTGGTCACCTCGTGCCCGAGCATCGTGCCGACCGTGCGGTTGACGTTGCGGACCGGCAGGTCGATGCGCACGGGCTCACGCCGCTCGAGCGCGTCCCCCGCGAGGGCGATGAGCTGGTTGTCGAGCGCGCGTGACAGGCCGTGGTCCTGCAGCTGCGTCTGGTGCAGCGCCGAGCCCGCGACGGGCTCCGGGACCGCGAGCACCGGGGCCAGGTCGAGGCCCTGTGCCTTCCAGTGGTCGACCGCGGCGCGCGTGTCGAGCAGCTCGACGTGCCCGACCGCCTCGAGCAGCGTGCGGAAGCCCAGCTGCGCGAGCAGCTCGCGGACCTCCTGCGCGACGAACTCGAAGAACGTCTCGACGAACTCGGGCTTGCCCGTGAAGCGCGCGCGCAGCTCCGGGTTCTGCGTCGCGACGCCCACGGGGCACGTGTCGAGGTGGCAGACGCGCATCATGATGCAGCCGCTCACCACGAGGGGGGCGGTCGCGAAGCCGAACTCCTCGGCACCCAGCAGCGCACCGATCACGACGTCGCGCCCGGTCTTGAGCTGGCCGTCGACCTGCACGACGACGCGGTCACGCAGGTCGTTCAGGACGAGCGTCTGCTGCGTCTCGGCCAGGCCGATCTCCCACGGGGTGCCCGCGTGCTTGAGGGACGTCAGGGGCGACGCACCCGTGCCGCCGTCGTGGCCCGAGATGAGCACGACGTCGGAGTGCGCCTTGGCGACGCCCGCCGCGATCGTCCCGACCCCGAACTCCGAGACGAGCTTGGTGTGGATGCGGGCGCTCGGGTTCGCGTTCTTGGCGTCGTGGATCAGCTGCGCCAGGTCCTCGATCGAGTAGATGTCGTGGTGCGGCGGCGGCGAGATCAGGCCCACGCCGGGCGTCGAGTGCCGCGTCTTGGCGACCCACGGGTACACCTTGTGGCCCGGCAGCTGCCCGCCCTCGCCGGGCTTGGCACCCTGCGCGAGCTTGATCTGGATGTCGTCCGCGTTCGTCAGGTACTCGCTCGTCACGCCGAACCGGCCGGACGCGATCTGCTTGATCGCCGAGCGGCGCACGGGGTCGTGCAGGCGCTCGGGGTCCTCGCCGCCCTCGCCCGTGTTCGACTTCGCACCCAGCCGGTTCATCGCGACCGCGAGCGTCTCGTGCGCCTCGGCCGAGATCGAGCCGTAGGACATCGCACCCGTGTTGAACCGCTTGACGATCTCGCTGACCGGCTCGACCTCGTCGATGTCGACGGGCTCACGCTCGCCGTCCTTGAACGCCAGCAGGCCGCGCAGCGTCATGAGACGCGAGCTCTGCTCGTCGACGCGGTGCGTGTACTGACGGAACACGTCGTACTGGCGCGTCCGCGTCGAGTGCTGCAGGCGGAACACCGTCTCGGGGTCGAAGAGGTGCTCCTCCCCCTCGCGGCGCCACTGGTACTCGCCGCCCACCGCGAGCCGCTGGTGCGCCTGGCGGTTGCCGCTCGCCGGGTACGCGTCGGCGTGCCGGGCCGCGACCTCGGCCGCGATCACGTCGAGACCGATGCCGCCCAGCCGGCTCGTCGTGCCCGTGAAGTACCGCTCGACGAGCGCGTGGGACAGGCCGATCGCCTCGAAGACCTGCGCACCGCGGTAGGACGCGATCGTCGAGATGCCCATCTTGGACATGACCTTGAGCACGCCCTTGCCGAGCGCCTTGATGAGGTTCGCGACCGCCTTCTCCGGCTTGACGTCGCCGAGGAAGCCCTCGCGGGCCAGCTCCTCGACCGACTCCATCGCGAGGTACGGGTTGACCGCGGCGGCGCCGTAGCCGATGAGCAGCGCGACGTGGTGGACCTCGCGCACGTCGCCGGCCTCCACGACGAGCGAGATCTGCGTGCGCGTGTGGCGGCGCAGCGTGTGGTGGTGCACGGCCGAGAGCAGCAGCAGCGACGGGATCGGGGCGAGCTCGGCGTCCGAGTTCCGGTCGGACAGCACGAGGAAGCTCACGCCGTCGGCGACCGCACGGTCGACCTCGGCGAAGATCTCACGCAGCCGCTCCTCGAGCGCCTCTCCCCCGCCGGCGGCGCGGTACAGGCCGCGGATCGTGGTCGCGCGGAAGCCGAGCGAGGGCTCCTTCGCGACGTGCACGATCTTGGCGAGCTGGTCGTTGTCCAGCACCGGGAACGGCAGGATCAGCTTGCGGGCGTGCTCGGGTCCGTCGACGAGCAGGTTCGGCTCGGGGCCGATCGCCCCGCCGATCGAGGTGACGAGCTCCTCGCGGATCGCGTCCAGCGGCGGGTTGGTCACCTGCGCGAACATCTGCGTGAAGTAGTCGAACAGCAGGCGCGGGCGGCTCGAGAGCACGGCCACAGGCGTGTCCGAGCCCATGGCCCCGAGCGGCTCGGCGCCGTTGGCCGCCATGGGCGACAGCAGGATCTTCAGCTCCTCCTCGGTGTACCCGAACGCGCGCTGGCGCCGACGCACCGACGCCGACGAGTGCGCGACGTGCTCACGCTCGGGCAGCTGCTCGAGGAAGACCGAGTTCTCCTGCACCCACTGCGCGTAGGGGCGCTGCGCGGCGAGCTGGCCCTTGATCTCCTCGTCCTCGACGATCCGGCCGCGACCGGTGTCGACGAGGAACATCCGACCCGGCTCGAGCCGGCCCTTCGCGACGATCGTCGCCGGGTCGATGTCGAGCACGCCGGCCTCCGACGCGCACACCACGAGGCCGTCCTCGGTCACCCAGTACCGGCCCGGGCGCAGCCCGTTCCGGTCCTGGACGGAACCGATGAGCGTGCCGTCCGTGAACGACATCGCCGCCGGGCCGTCCCACGGCTCCATGAGGGTCGAGCTGTACTCGTAGAACGCCCGCCGCGCGGGGTCCATCTGGGCGTGGTTCTCCCACGCCTCCGGGATCATCATCATCACGGCGTGCGGCAGCGACCGTCCGGCGAGGTGCAGGAGCTCGAGCACCTCGTCGAAGCTGCCCGAGTCCGAGCCGCCGGGCGTGCAGATCGGCAGCAGCGGAGCCAGGTCGCCGATGGCCTCGCTCGCGAGCATGCCCTCGCGCGCCGCGACCCAGTTGCGGTTCCCGCGCACCGTGTTGATCTCGCCGTTGTGCGCGACGAGGCGGAACGGCTGCGCGAGCGGCCAGGACGGGAACGTGTTGGTCGAGAAGCGCGAGTGCACGAGGGCGATCTCACTCGCGTAGCGCGGGTCGGACAGGTCCGCGAAGAACGGCTCGAGCTGGCCCGTGGTGAGCATGCCCTTGTACGCGAGCGTGCGCGACGAGAGCGACGCGAAGTAGATGTCGAGCTCACGCTCGGCGCGCTTGCGCAGGCGGTACGTGCGGCGGTCGAGCTCGATGCCCGACAGCTCGCGCGACGGGTCCGCCACGACGAGCTGACGGAAGAACGGCATCGACGCGCGCGCGGTCGGCCCGACGAGGTCCGGTGTCACGGCGACGTCGCGCCACGCGAGGACCTCGAGCTTCTCCTCGGCGGCGATGGCCTCGATCGCCGCGACGGCCGACTGGCGCGCGTCGTCGTCCTTCGGCAGGAACGCCATGCCGATCGCGTACGCGCCCGCGGGAGGGAGCTCGGCGTCGACGACGTCGCGCAGGAACGCGTCCGGGATCTGGGTGAGGATGCCGGCACCGTCGCCGCTGTCCTCCTCCGCGCCCACGGCGCCGCGGTGGTCCAGGTTGAGCAGCGCCGTCAGGCCGGCGTCGACGATGTCCCGGCCCGGCGTGCCGCGCAGCGTGGCGACCCAGGCGAAGCCGCAGGCGTCGTGCTCGGCGGACGGGTCGTACAGACCCTGACCGGTCGGAGCCACCGAGGGCGGACTCACGGGCGACGAAGACATCTGCACCGTCCTCACGGGCCCGACGGCGTCGGGCATAGCAACAACAACGGGGGGAACGTGGGACGCCGTCGGCCCAGACGTGTGGCGACGATACAACTCGGAAACATGCCCGAGCGCAGCGCCTTCTGTGAGGTGGCTCACTCGTGCCCGCGGGTCAGCGGGCAACGTCCTGAGCCGTGTCCTCGTCGTCCTGCTCGGCCGGGGGTTCCAGCAGGAGGGTCGTCTCGCGTCCAGGATGCCGGCGCCCGACCACCACGAACGCTACCAGCGCTCCGAGGAAGGCCACGATCGACGTCCAGACGTTGATCCGCAGCCCCAGGAAGTGGTGCGCCGTGTCCACCCGGAGCAGCTCGATCCAGAACCGGCCCGCCGTGTAGACCATGACGTAGAGCCAGAACACGCGACCGTGGCCCAGCTTGAACCGGCGGTCCGCCCACACCAGCAGCGCGGCGCCGAGGAGGTTCCACACCAGCTCGTAGAGGAACGTCGGGTGGTACAGCGTGCCCACCGGGTCCGCCTCGCGGCCCTCGGCGATCTGGTGCTCACGAGAGATCTGCAGCCCCCACGGAAGCGTGGTCGGGGCGCCGTACAGCTCCTGGTTGAACCAGTTCCCGAGCCGTCCGATCGCCTGCGCGACGAGCAGCCCCGGTGCGAGCGAGTCCGCGAACGGCGGCAGGCGCACGCCCTGACGCCGCGCGCCGATCCAGGCGCCGACGGCACCGAGCGCGACCGCACCCCAGATGCCGAGCCCGCCCTCCCAGATCTTGAACGCGTCGAGCGGGTGGCCACCCTCGCCGAAGTAGGCGTCGGGCGACGTGATCAGGTGGTAGATGCGGCCACCGACGATGCCGAACGGCACCGCCCAGAACGAGATCTCGAGGATCGTGTCCGGGTCGCCGCCGCGCTCGGCCCATCGGCGTCGCGTGATGACGACGGCGACGACGATCCCGACGAGGATCGCGAGCGCGTAGGCACGCACGGGGAACGGACCGAGATGCCACACACCCTGCGAGGGGCTCGGGATCGACGCGAGCACCTGCGTGGTCGACGTGCCGTTCATCGCGCGCCGGCCACGCCGGCCGCAAGACCTGCGGTCGCCGCAGCGAGCGCGTCGAGACCGGCGCCCTCGTCGGACGCGTCGAGCAGCGTGCGCACGAGCGCGGAGCCCACGATGACGCCGTCCGCGTAGCGGCCCACCTGTGCGGCCTGCTCGGGTGTCGAGACGCCGAGCCCGACGCACACGTTCTGGGCGCCCGCCTCGCGCGTGTCGGCGACGAGCTGCTCGGCCCGCTCGCCCACGCTCGCCCGCACGCCCGTGACGCCCATCGTCGAGGCCGCGTACACGAAGCCTCGGCTCGCGGCGCTCGTCGACGCGAGGCGCTCCTTCGTCGAGCTGGGCGCGACCAGGAACACGCGGTCGAGACCGTGCGCGTCAGACGCTGCGAACCAGTCGGCGGCCTCGTCCGGGATGAGGTCCGGCGTGATGAGTCCAGCTCCTCCGGCCGCCGCGAGGTCCCGCGCGTACGCGTCGACCCCGTAGCGCAGCACGAGGTTCCAGTAGGTCATGACGAGCACGGGCGCCCCGCGGCCGGCGACCTCCTCGACGGCACGCAACGTGTCGCTCACGCGTGTGCCGTTCGCGAGTGCCACGTCCGCGGCGCGCTGGATGACGGGACCGTCCATGACCGGGTCGGTGTACGGCATGCCGAGCTCGACGACGTCGGCCCCGGCGTCGATCATCGTGCGCACCGCCTCGACCGACCCGGGCACCGTCGGGAAGCCGACGGGCAGGTAGCCGACGAGGGCCGCACGGCCCTGGCCGCGCAGCTCCTCCAGGCGCGCACCCACGTGCGACGTCACCGCGACGGTCACAGCTGCTCCCCCTCGTCGGCCTTCACGACCGGCTCGTCGTCGATGAGACCGAACCAGGCCGCGGCGGTCGCCACGTCCTTGTCTCCGCGCCCCGAGAGGTTCACCAGCAGGACCGGCTCGTCCGACCACTCGCGCGCCTCGCGCCCGAGCTGGACCGCGCCCGCCAGCGCGTGTGCCGACTCGATCGCGGGGATGATCCCCTCGGTCCGGCACAGAAGGCGGAAGGCCTCCATGGCTTCGTCGTCGCTCACGGGCCGGTACTGCGCGCGCCCGATGTCGTGCAGCCACGCGTGCTCTGGTCCGACGCTCGGGTAGTCGAGTCCCGCCGACACCGAGTGGCTCGGGCGCGTCTGACCGTCCTCGTCCTGCAGCAGGTACGACCGCGCACCGTGCAGCACGCCCGGCTCGCCGCCGGAGAAGCGCGCGGCGTGCTTGCCCGACGAGATGCCCAGACCGCCCGCCTCGAACCCGAAGATGCGCACCGACGCGTCGTCGAGGAACGCGTTGAACAGGCCCATCGCGTTGGAACCGCCGCCGACGCACGCCACGAGCGCGTCGGGCAGCCGCCCGATCTCCGCCTGGAGCTGCGCGCGCGCCTCCTCGCCGATGATCTTGTGGAAGTCGCGGACCATCGTCGGGAACGGGTGCGGACCCGTCACGGTGCCGAGCAGGTAGTGCGTCGTCTCGACGTTGGCGACCCAGTCACGCAGCGCCTCGTTGATCGCGTCCTTGAGGGTGCGCGTACCGATCTTCACCGGCACGACCGTCGCGCCCAGCAGCTCCATGCGGGCGACGTTGAGCGCCTGGCGCTCGGTGTCCTCCTCCCCCATGTACACCGTGCACTCGAGGTCCATGAGCGCTGCAGCCGTCGCGGTCGCGACGCCGTGCTGGCCGGCGCCGGTCTCCGCGATGAGACGCTTCTTGCCCATGCGCTTCACGAGCAGCGCCTGGCCCAGCACGTTGTTGATCTTGTGCGAGCCAGTGTGGTTCAGGTCCTCACGCTTGAGGAACACGCGCACGCCCTCACCGACGTGCGCCGCGAACCGCGGCACCTCGGTGAGAGGGCTCGGCCGGCCCGTGTAGGTGCGGTGCAGGCGCGCGAGCTCCGCGCCGAACGCCGGATCCGTCTGGGCCTTCGCGTACGCGGTCTCGAGCTCGTCGAGCGCGGCGACCAGCGCCTCGGGCACCCAACGGCCGCCGAAGTCACCGAAGTAGGGACCGGCGTGGTTCGCGAGCGGGCCGAGCGACGGCTCGACGGGGACCTCGGGACGACCGCTCACTGGCGCACCGCCCGCAGCGACGGGTGCGCACCGGCCGCGACGAGGTCCGCGACCGACTGCCGCGGCGCGTCGTCGGTCACGAGCGCCTCGCCGACCAGGACGACGTCCGCACCGGCGCGCGCGTAGTCGACCACGTCGTGCGGTCCGCGCACGCCCGACTCGGCGACCTTCACGATCCCCGACGGGATCGACGGCGCGACGCGCGCGAACGTGGTCCGGTCCACCTCGAGCGAGCGCAGGTCACGCGCGTTGACACCGATGATGCGCGCCCCGGCGTCGACCGCGCGCGCGACCTCCTCGGAGTCGTGCACCTCGACGAGGGCGGTCATGCCCAGCGAGTGCACGCGGTCGACGAGCGACTCCAGCACGGTCTGCTCGAGCGCCGCGACGATCAGGAGGACGAGGTCGGCGCCGTGCGCGCGCGCCTCCCACACCTGGTACGGCGTGACGACGAAGTCCTTGCGCAGCACCGGGATGTCGACCTTGGCGCGCACGGCGTCGAGGTCGGCGAGCGAGCCCTTGAACCGGCGCTGCTCGGTGAGCACCGAGATCGCCGCGGCCCCGCCCTTCTCGTACTCGACGGCCAGCGCGGCGGGGTCGGAGATCGTGGCGAGAGCGCCCTTGCTGGGGCTCGACCGCTTGACCTCTGCGATGACGGTGACGGCGTCCTCGACGCGCAGGCGACCGAGGCACTCGAGGGCCGACGGCTGCTTGACGGCGGCGGCCTTGAGCTCGTCGAGCGTCGTCACCGCCTGCCGCGCGGCGAGGTCCTCCCGTACGCCCGCGACGATCTCGTCCAGCACGGTCATCGGCGACTCACCCCTTCGTCACTGCCCTCGGCACCGCTGCGGCCCGCGCACCCGGACGGCATGCGGCCGGGGTGCGGGATCTCCGCCATGGTACGGGCGGCCCGGAGTGACCCCGACCACGGCCCGGTGGGTGGGACCGCTCAGGGAGCGAGCCACGGTGCGAGCGACGGGACGTTGCGCAGCACCCAGTAGAAGAGGACGAGCACGAGGATCGTGACGATCCACGACGCCGGCATGGCTCGCGAGCGTTCGCGACCCGTCCATGCCCGGCGAACCCACAGCACCCATGCGCCGACGACGAACGGCAACGCCACCACCAGCAGCGGGTTCATGCCCCACGCACCGCCGAGGTCGAGGTGCGCCAGGTCGTGCAACGCCCGGAGCGAGCCGCAGCCCGGGCAGTACATGCCGGTGAGCCAGAGAAAGGGACACGTCGGGTAGTGCCCGGGCCGGTTCGGGTCGACGACGGCGAGCGTCGCGACGACACCGACCGACACGAGAGCGGCCGCCGCGGGCGCCGCGCACGCGCGCCATGCACGAGGTACCTGCACGTCGGCGACCGACCCGTGGCCGGTCGCCGACGCGGACGGGTTCATGTCAGCTCAGGTCGCCCGAAGTCGCGCGAACCGCGAGGCTGATGCCGCCCAGCACGACGCCGAGCACTGCCGCCCAGATCGCGAACTGCTTCGCCTTCTTCGAGGAGGCCTGTGCGCCGACGAAGTCGCCGGCGTTCCACTTCGAGTTCACCTGCGCCGCGAAGACGATCGATGCGATACCGAGCGGGAGGCAGCAGAAGATCGTCGAGAGGATCGCCCACACCAGGTAGTTGGGGGGCGGCGCGGAGTAGCCCGTGGGAGACGCGGGGTTGGCCACCGGGTACCCCGGCTGGCCGTAGGGCGACCCCTGGGGAGCGCCGTACTGGGGCGCGCCGTACTGCGGGGTCCCGTACTGCGGCGCAGCGGGCGGCTGCGCGGGCTGCCCCGGCGTCGCGTCAGGGGCACGGAACGGGTCGTTCGGGTCCTTCGGCTGCTCGCCGTAGGGGTTCGTCGGCTCGTTCGGCGTCGTCATCGGTCCTCCTGGATCGGGTGCGGCCCGCCCGTGCGAGCGGACCGTCGAGCTGGCTCGTCCTCCCGGCGCACTGCCGGGCGAGCCCCGGGCTCCACGTCCTAGTGGTGCCCGCCGTTCTTGGCCTCGCGCGCGAGCGTGTGCTCACCGTCCTTGCCGTAACCCATCACCGAGAGCACCTTGCCGAGCACCGGCCCGGCCAGGGCGATGCCGAGACCGACCCAGAACAGCCACACGAGCGCGAACGTGACGCCGACCGCGGCGATCACGCCGCCGGCGACGACGGTCCACGTGGTGAACCACGCGGCGAACGTCTTGCCGTGGTTGTGGGGCGGCGCGGTGGGCGGCAGGTGCACGCTCTCCGTGACGGTGGGGTGCTGCGCTCGGTGCGCCAGGGTGTTGTCAGCCATAGGTGGTGCCCTTCGTGCGTGGTTCGACGCTCACAGTAGCGGACCCGCAGGTCGCGGGCGTGGCGTCGGGGAGGTGGGTGGACGGTGTCGCGCGCCGGCTCACGTCGGGTCGTCGCCCCGGCTCAGCGCGTCCCATGCCGAGCGCTCGTCGGTCACGGCGCCGGCTCCCGGCGCGTCCCCCGTGGTGCCCTCGTGGCGCCTCGTCGGGCCGGGCCACCGGCGCGACACGACGACGACCCAGACCCCCGCAGCCGCGACGAGCACGCCCAGCGCGACCGCGACGTACGGCCACGGCTGCACGTCGACGGCGCCTGCCACGTGCGGCACACCCGTCGCATCGACGAGCGCACGCTCCATCGCGCCGCCCGCGGGGTGCCGGACGACGTCGAGGCTCGCCCACGCGATCACGACGCCGGCGACGACGACCACCGCGCCGACCACCCATCGGCCCGCACGACCGACCAGCGCGAGCGCGGCGGCGCACGCGAGCAGCACGAGCGCGGAGGCGGGAGCCCCTGGCACAGCGGCCCCGCCGTGCACGTCGACCCGCAGGGACGGGTCGAGCACCGTCGGCGCGGCAACGCTCGTCCACACCGGCAGGCACACCAGGCCGACGGCCGCCGCCAGCACGAGCACCAGCCCAGCGGCTCGGCCACGTCCCCCGCGCGACCCTCGCCGCGCGCCGGGCCCGTCGGTCGCCGGCTCGGTCACGGAGCCGCCCGGCGCAGCCGCGACGCGATCTGCACCGCTCGGACCGCCGCGGCCGCCTTGTTGCGCGACTCCTCGTGCTCGAGCGCCGGCACGGAGTCCGCGACGACGCCCGCACCGGCCTGCACGCTCGCGCGCCCGTCGCGGATCAGCGCTGTGCGGATCGCGATCGCCATGTCCATCCCGCCGGCGAAGTCGAAGTACCCGACCGTCCCGCCGTAGATGCCGCGCCGCGCCGGCTCGACCTCGTCGATCAGTGCGATCGCGCGCGGCTTCGGGGCGCCCGAGAGCGTGCCCGCCGGGAACGTCGCGGTGAGCGTCTGCAGCGCGGTGGCGCCGGCACGCAGCCGGCCGACGACGGTCGAGGTGATGTGCATGATGTGCGAGTAGCGGCTCACGCTCATGAAGTCGACGACCTCGACGCTCGCGGGCTCGCACACCTTGACCAGGTCGTTGCGGGACAGGTCGACGAGCATGATGTGCTCGGCCCGTTCCTTCGGGTCCGCGAGCACCTCGTCGGCCAGCGCGCGGTCCTCCTCGGGCGTCGCGCCGCGCGGCCGTGAGCCCGCGATCGGGAACGTCGTGACGTGGCCGTCCGCGACCTTGACGAGCGTCTCGGGCGACGAGCCGACCACCGCGAAGTCGTGGCCGTCCGCGTCCTGGAGCTGCACGTAGTACATGTACGGGCTCGGGTTGATGGTCCGCAGGACCCGGTAGACGTCGAGCGGGTCCGCCGGGCAGTCGAGGTCGAGGCGCTGCGAGAGCACCACCTGGAACACCTCGCCGTCGCGGATCGCGTCCTTGCCGAACCGCACCGTCTGCTCGTACTCCTCACGGGTCGAGCGGAACCGCAGCTCGGGCTCGGGCACGTCCGCGAGGACGGCCACGCCCGGGTCGGCCGGACGCACGAGCCCCGCCTGCATCGCGTCCAGACGGCTCACGGCGTCGGCGTGCGCGTCGTCGACGCGTTCGTCGGTGTCGTCGAAGTTGATCGCGTTCGCGACGAGCCAGACCGAGCCGTCGTGGTGGTCGACGACCGCCAGGTCGGTCGCGAGCAGGAGGGTCAGCTCGGGGACGTCGAGCTCCTCGGGAGCCTTGGCGGGCAGCGTGGGCTCCCAGTGCCGCACGACGTCCCACCCGAGCGCACCGACGAGCCCGCCGGTGAGCGGCGGCAGGCCGGGCAGCGCGGGCGTACGCAGCACGTCGAGGGTGTCGCCCAGCACGTCGAGCACGTCGCCCTCGGTGGGCACCCCGACGGGCACGTCGCCCGTCCAGACGGCCTGGCCGTCCCGAACGCTCAGCGTCGCGCGGGAGCTCACGCCGACGAACGAGTACCTGCCCCAGGTCCCGTCGCTCTCCGCGGACTCGAGGATGAACGTCCCCGGCCGGCCGCCGCCGAGCGTGCGGTACAGGCCGACGGGTGTCGTGTCGTCCGCGAGCAGCCTGCGCACGACGGGGATCACGCGACGGCCGTCGGCGGCCAGCTCCCGGAACTCGTCGACCGCAGGCCACGTCGTGCCCCACCCGATCGTGGTCATGCCGCCGTCCCGTCGTCGTGCCCGTCCTCGTGCCCGCCGTCCTGCCCGTCGCCCTGCACGGCCCCGAGGTCACCGCCCGCCTCGAAGCACGTCCGCGAGCCGGTGTGGCACGCGGCGCCCACCTGGTCCACCCGGACGAGGAGCGCGTCGCCGTCGCAGTCGATGCTGACCGAGCGCACGTGCTGCACGTGACCGGACGTGTCCCCCTTGCGCCAGTACTCGCCCCGCGAGCGGCTCCAGAACGTCACGCGGCCGGTCGTGAGCGTGCGGCGGACGGCCTCGTCGTCCATCCAGCCGAGCATGAGGACCTCGCGCGTGTCGTGCTGCTGCACGATCGCCGCGACGAGGCCGTGCTCGTCCCGCTTGAGGCGGGTCGCGACGGCGGGGTCCAGAGCGGTCTGATCAGGCACGCCCCGATCCTGCCACGCGCCCGCGCCCGGACGGTGCCGGCGTCCAGCGTGCGCCTGCGAGGCGGCACAGGCCGTGCGGGCCGGTGCCGACCCGTGCCGAGCCGCGCGGGGGCAGAGCAGCGTGTCAGCGGGTCTGCGCGACCCATGCCCGGTGCATCGCCGCGTACACGCCGTCGCGCACGACGAGCTCGTCGTGCCGGCCGTGCTCGACGACACGCCCGGCCTCGACGACCACGACCTGGTCCGCGGCCTCCGCGGTCGAGAGCCGGTGCGCGATCGTCAGCGTCGTCCGCCCGCGCGCGAGCGACGCGAGCGCTCGTGCGATGCGCACCTCGGTCGCGGGGTCCACCGCCGACGTCGCCTCGTCGAGCACCAGCAGGTCGGCGTCGGCGAGGTACGCCCGCGCGAGCGCGACGAGCTGCCGTTCACCGGCCGAGAGCTGCTCGCCGCGTTGCCCGACCGGCGTCGCCAGGCCCGCCGGGAGCTCGTCGACCCACGCCGCGAGGTCGAGCGCGTCGACCGCGGCCCGCGCCGCCGCCGGGGCCGACCCACCCTCGGCGACGGATCGGACGCCGTAGGCGATGTTCTCCCCGACCGTGCCGTCGAACAGGAAACCTTCCTGCGGGACGAGCACCACGCGCCGGCGCAGGTCGCCGTCGCGCACGTCGCGCAGGTCGACCCCGTCCAGCAGCACGCGACCCGCGACCGGGTCGACGAACCGCGCGACGAGCCGCGCGATGGTCGTCTTGCCCGATCCCGTCGCCCCCACGACCGCGACCGAGGACCCGGCGGGTACCACCAGGTCGATGCCGTGCAGCACGGGCGGCCCGCCCGGGTACGAGAAGTCGACGCCCGTCAGCTCGACGTGCGCCGGTCCGCGGGGAGACGCGTGACCGCGCTCCCCCGGGTCGGGAACCGTCACGGGTGCCTCGACGACGCCCAGCACACGGCGCCACCCGGCCGTGGCGTTCTGGAGCTCGTTGAGAACCTCGGTCGCCATCTGCACCGGGCCGGTGAACAGCTGGACCAGGAACAGGAACGCGACGAGGCGGCCCGCGCTGACGTGCCCCGCGACACCGAGGTACGTGCCCGCGACGACGACGACCGCGAGCACGAGGTTCGCGACGAGGACTCCGGACGCGAACACGGACGAGACGAGGTTCTGGGCGCGGACCATCGCCCTGCGCAGCCCGCCGACTGCGGCGTCGATTCGGCCCTGCGTCCGTGCCGCGGCACCGTACGCCCGGATCGTCTCCGCCCCCACGACCGACTCGGACACCGCGCCCAGCATCGCGCCGTACCGCTCCCGGACCACGCCGTAGCGCGCGTTGACGCGCTTCTGCAGCGGCTGCAGCACGAGGACCAGCGGGACGAACGCCACCCACACCAGGAGCGTGAGCTGCCAGGACCACAGCGCCATGAGCGTCGTCGCGACCGCGATCTGCAGCACGCTGACCAGCAGCATGATCCCGCCCCACTGCACGAACAGCGAGATGGTGTCGACGTCGGACGTCACGCGCGACACCAGCGAGCCGCGACGCTCGGAGCCCTGCGTCAGGACGGACAGGTCGTGCACGTGGCGGAACGCACGCGTGCGCAGCGCGAGCAGACCCGCCTCGCTCGAACGGAACAGCCGCACGTTGACCCACGCCGAGCACGCCGCGCCGACGACCAGGCCCAGCGCCGCGAGGGCCGCGAGCGTCGCGACCCGCGCGACGTCCGGGCCGGCCGCGCCGAGGATGCCCGTGTCGATCGTCTGCTGCACCGCGATCGGGACCAGCACCCGCCCGACGGCGGCGACCACCGCGAGCACGACGGTCAGGACCGCGCCCTCGACGAGCTGCGGCGAGACCTGCACGCCCCGGCGCAGGGTCGCCAGGACTCCGAGCGTGCTCGCCGGTGCGAGGTCGTGGTTCATCGGGCGGCCTCGATCTCGACCGGGTTCTCGACCGGGTTCTCGACCGGGTTCTCGTCCGCGCGCCCGTCCGCGCGCTCGTCCGCCCGCCGCCGCGACTCACGCTCGTACGCGGTGGCGAGCTCGCGGTACCCCGCGTCCCGTTCCAGCAGCTCACGGTGCGTGCCGCGGTCGACGACGCGCCCGCCGTCGACGTGCACGACCTCGTCCGCCAGCAGGACCGACGACATCCGGTACGCGACGAGCAGGACCGTCGGTGCCGAGTCGTCGGAGCGGAGCCCCGTGAGGATGGCCTGCTCGATGCGCGGGTCGACCGCCGACGTCGCGTCGTCCAGCACGAGGACGCGCGGACGACGCACCAGCGCGCGGGCCAGCGCGAGCCGCTGCCGCTGCCCGCCCGAGAGGTTGGCACCGCGCTCGCCCAGCGCGGCGTCGAGGTCGCCCGGGAGCGCGCGGACCACGTCGTCGACGCGTGCGAGCCGCAGCGCCGCCCACACCTCGTCGTCGGACGGCGCGCCCGGTGGGTCCGCGAGGGTCACGTTGCCCCGCACGGTGTCCTCGAAGACGAACGTCTGCTGCGAGACGAACGCGACGTGCTCGGCGAGGTCGGCGGGCGCCATGTCTCGCAGGTCGATGCCGTCGAGAAGCACCCGGCCTACGCTCGGGTCGGCGAGCCGCGCCACGAGCGCGACGAGGCTCGTCTTGCCCGCACCCGTCGGACCGACGAGCGCGACGACCCGGCCCGGCGCGACGTCGAGGTCCACGTCGCGCACCAGGTCGATCGTGCCGTCCACCGCGGCGACGGTCCGGGTCACGTGCTCGAGCCGGACGTGCGCGCCCGCGCCCGCAGGGCGCCATGCGACGTCACCGACCGGCTCGTCGGCGCGTGCGTCGAGCACGCGCGCGACACGCTCCCAGCCGACGAGAGCGCGCGGCATGTCGCCGAGCACCCACCCGAACGCACGCACCGGGACCGCCATGAGCGCGAGCAGGTACGCGGCGCCGACCACGGCACCGGTCCCGACGTCGCCGTGCACGACGCGCGCTGTGCCCACGACGAGCACCGCGAGCGTGCCCAGGTTCGGCAGCAGGTCGACGACCGGGTCGAAGAACGCCCGCACGACCCCCACGTGCACGTTCGCCGCCGCGAGGCGGCCCGCCCGTTCGGCGAAACGGTCCGCCTCGCGCTCGGCCGTGCCCAGCGACTTCACGAGGGTCGCGGCCTCGAAGCTCTCGTGCGCGACGTCCGCGACCTCGGCCCGCAGCTGCTGCGCGCGCGACACCGCGGGAGACATCCAGCGCTGGAACACCAGGTTCGCGACGACCATGAGCGGCAGCGTCGCGAGAGCCGCGACCGCGATCCACACGTCCGTCCGCACCAGCTGGACCGTCGCGACGGCGATCATCGCGACGACGCCGAGCGCGTACGGCAAGGGGTTGAAGATCGTCGTGGACGCCTCGACGTCCGAGCCCGCGTTCGACAGCAGCTGTCCCGCAGGGTGGCGGCGGTGCCAGCTCATCGGCAGCCGCAGGTACTGGCGGGTGACCGCGAGACGGTGGTCCTCCTGGAGCAACGCGTATCCGAGCCCCGCGAGCACTCGCCGCAGCGCCACCGACACCGCCAGCGTCGCAGCGACCGCCGCGACGACCCACCCGGCGTGCCAGATCCTCGCCTGCGCGCCGGGATCGCCCTGCAGCGCCGGGACGACCACCTCGTCGGTCGCCCACCCGAGCACGCGGCTCACCCCGACCGTCGCGACGCCGAACACCGCGGAGACGCCGATCGCCGCCGCGTACACCCACGGGTGCGACCGGATCCCACGACCGACCAGTCGTGCCCCCCGCAACGCGGGGGCTCCGGTGAGGCGAGCGGTCGGGGGCAGGGGCACGGGCACAGCTCTCCCAGGGACGCGGGCGGGGGTCGGCCATCGTCTCACGGTGCCGCGGGCAACCTTGTGCGGGGCGTGCACCGAGCCCTGGATCCCGGGCCGCAGGCCGTGCCGCACCCGGGCCGCACCCGGCCCCGCGCGGGGTGCCGCCGTCCGTGCGACGATGCTGCGATGACCTGGCACGAGACCCTGCGCGCCCAGCTCGCAGACGCCCTGCGCGACACGACCCCTGACGCACCGACGCTGTGCGAGGGCTGGGAGGCGCGGCACCTGGCCGCGCACGTCGTGCTCCGCGAGACGTCGGCGTCGTTCGGGGCGGGGCTCGTCGTCCCCGGTCTGGCCGGTGTCGCGGACGCGAAGGTGGACAGGCTCGCCGCGACCGCGACCGACGAGACGTCGTACCTGGAGCTCGTGGACCGTGTTGCTGCGGGCCCGGCGCGGTGGAACCCGATGCACTGGGCGGGAGACGCCGCGAACGTCGTCGAGTTCTACGTGCACGCCGAGGACGTCCGCCGGGGAGCCGGTCCGGTGCCGCCGCGTGAGCTCGACCCCGACCTGGCCGAGGCGTTGTGGAAGCAGGCGACCCGAGCCGCCGGGCTCGCGCTGCGCAAGGTGCCCGCGGGAGTCGTGCTCGTCCGCGGCGACGGCGTGCGCGCACGCGTGCACGGGCCGCACAAGGGGCACGGGACCGCCGTCGTGCGCGGCGACGTCGGCGAGATCGTGCTCTACCTGCTCGGGCGCGGCGCGGCCACCGACGTGACGATCGAGGGCGCTCCCGACGACGTCGACGCCCTCACCGCACTGCTGCCGACGCGCTGACGCGAGGTCAGCGGACGGTCACGCCCGCGGCCCGCAGAGAGTCCTTCACCGCACCGATCGTGAGCGTCCCGAAGTGGAAGACGCTCGCTGCGAGCACGGCGTCCGCGCCCGCGCGGGCCGCCTCGACGAAGTGCTCGGGCGTCCCTGCCCCGCCGCTCGCGATGAGAGGCACGTCGACCCTGGCACGCACGTCGCGCAGCATCGTCAGGTCGAAGCCGGCCGTGGTGCCGTCGGCGTCCATGGAGTTGAGCAGGATCTCCCCCGCGCCCAGCTCGGCCGCCCGCGCCGCCCAGTCGACGGCGTCGATGCCCGTCCCACGTCGCCCACCGTGCGTCGTCACCTCGTACCCGGAGGCCGTGGGCGGCCCGTCGACCACGCGCCGGGCGTCGACCGACAGCACGAGCACCTGGGAGCCGAACCGCCGCGCGATCTCCGAGACGAGCTCGGGTCGCGCGATCGCGGCGGTGTTGACGCCGACCTTGTCGGCACCGGCGCGCAGCAGCCGGTCGACGTCGTCGGCCGACCGGACACCGCCGCCGACCGTCAGTGGCACGAACACCTCCTCGGCGGTGCGTCGCACCACGTCGTAGGTGGTCTCGCGGTCGCCCGACGACGCGGAGACGTCGAGGAAGGTCAGCTCGTCGGCTCCCTCGCCGTCGTAGCGGTGCGCGAGCTCGACGGGATCGCCCGCGTCACGGAGGTTCTCGAAGTTGACGCCTTTGACGACGCGCCCCGCGTCGACGTCGAGGCACGGGATGACGCGCAGCGCGAGTGTCACGAGCCGGCTCCTTGCGGGGTCGAGGTGGCGAGGATGTCGATCACGAACACGACCGTCTGGTCCTTGAGCGCCTTGCTCTGCGTCGCGCCCAGCGGGTACGTGGGCGGGACGACGACCATGACCTGGCTGCCCACCGGCTGGTCCACGAGCGCCTCGGACCACGTGGGCACGTCCTGCAACGAGAAGGACACCGGGATGCCCTGCTCCCAGGTGCTGTCGAACGCCTCGCCGGTCTTCCACGAGAAGCCCGTGTACTGCACGGTCACGGTGTCGCTCGCCGAGACCTGGGTGCCGGTGCCACGGATCAGCGGCTGCGTGATGAGCTCGGTCGGAGCCTTGCCGCCCGTCGCGGTGATCGTCGGCGCGCCCTGCGACGACAGCTTCACGGCCGGGAGGTCGTCGCGAGCGCTCGGAGCCTTCTGGCCCTGGGCTCGCGTCGGCAGCACGTCGACGACGGTCACGTTCGGGTGCGCGGACGTCCCGGTCCCGGTTCCTGGTGTGGCCTGCACCAGCCGGGCACCCACGTCCTGGCCGCGCAGCGTCTCGTAGAGGTCCGTGCCCAGGTCGGCCTTGGTCAGCGTGCGCGTCACCGGGCTGGTCGAGTAGCTCTCGCGCACGAGCGAGCCGTCGGTGCCGTCCTCGATCCAGTAGTCGAGCAGGATCGGCTTGTCGTCGACGAGCTCGGGCCCCGTCCCGGGCCACACCGTCGCGCGGTAGGTCGACGAGAGGTCGAGCGGCGTGATGTACGTGACCGTCGGCGCCGCGCCGGGGTCCCCCGAGACGGTGATGTCCGGCGGCGCCTCGTCGGCCCCGCTGCAGCCCGCGAGGAGCAGCGTCGCCAGCGCGAGCGCCCACACGCCCCGGGGTCGTCGCACGTCGTCCCTTCCGCCGTGGTGATGGATCTGGTGCCGCGCCCGACCCAGGGCGGGCCGCGGCGGACCGCGACACTGTACGTGGGCACGCTGGCAGCCCGCTGGGAACGCCCGCGGGGCGGTTACATGGACTCGATGAGCCGCTCGACGCGCTCGTCGACGTTGCGGAACGGGTCCTTGCACAGGACCGTGCGCTGCGCCTGGTCGTTGAGCTTGAGATGGACCCAGTCCACCGTGTAGTCGCGGCGGGCCTCCTGCGCCGCCCGGACGAAGTCGCCGCGGAGCTTCGCTCGTGTGGTCTGCGGCGGGACAGCCGTGGCCTCGAACACCTCGAGGTCGGTGGTCACGCGTTCGACCAGACCCTTCGCCGCGAGCAGGTTGTACAGACCCTCGGTGCGCGAGATGTCGTGGTACGCGAGGTCGAGGCGCTGCACGCGGACGTCCGACAGCTCGAGGCCGTGCTTGGCCCGGTACCGCTCGATCAGGCGGTACTTGATGACCCAGTCGAGCTCGCGGTCGACGAGCGAGAGGTCCCCGGTGCGCAGCGCGCGCAGCCCGCGCTCCCACAGGTCCAGCACCTGCTTGACCTCGGGCGTCGGCCCGCCGTGCTGGTCGACGTGGTCGACGACGCGGCCCAGGTACTCCTCCTGCAGGTCGATCGCCGTCGCGGTGCGGCCGTTCGCGAGCGTGACCTGCTGGGTTCCCGTCATGTCGTGGCTGATCTCACGGATCGCCCGGATCGGGTTCTCCAGCGTCAGGTCACGCATCGGGATGCCGGCCTCGATGAGCCTGAGGACGAGGTCGGTCGCGCCGACCTTCAGCATCGTGGTCGGCTCCGCCATCGACGAGTCCCCCACGATCACGTGCAGCCGGCGGAAGTGCTCGGCGTCGGCGTGCGGCTCGTCGCGCGTGTTGATGATGGGGCGCGACCGAGTGGTCGCGCTCGAGACCGCCTCCCAGATGTGGTCGGCGCGCTGCGAGAGGCAGTACACGGCTCCGCGGGGCGTGGTGAGCACCTTGCCCGCACCGGTCAGCACCTGGCGGGTGATGAGGAACGGCACGAGCACGTCGGACAGTCGCCCGAAGTCGCCCTGGCGGCGCACGAGGTAGTTCTCGTGGCAGCCGTAGGAGTTGCCCGCGGAGTCCGTGTTGTTCTTGAAGAGGTGGATGCGGCCCGGCAGGCCCTCGTGCTCGAGCCGCTGCTGCGCGTCCGCGACGAGGCCCTCGAGGATGCGTTCGCCGCCACGGTCGTGCGTGATGAGCTGGCGCACGTCGTCGCACTCGGCGGTCGCGTACTCGGGGTGCGAGCCGACGTCGAGGTACAGCCGCGAGCCGTTGCGCAGGAACACGTTCGACGAGCGGCCCCACGCGACGACCTTGCGGAACAGGTACCGGGCGACCTCGTCGGCCGAGAGCCCACGCCCGTCCGTCGCCGCGCACGTCACGCCGTACTCGGTCTCGAGACCGAAGATCCGCTTGTCCACGCCCGTCCCCTCCCGTCTGCCCTGCTCTGGCCTGCGTCGGCGCGTGCCGGCCCTGCTGTGCTCAGGCCCGCAGCAGGTCCTCGAGCAGCGCACCCTGCAACCGCCGGAAAGCCCGTCGCGGGCGCGTGCGGTCGAGCACCGCGACCTCGAGCTGCGACGCCGGGATCGAGCGCTGCTCTCCGCCGTCCTCGGCGGGTGCGCCGAGGGCCCCGACCGCGACCGCGAGCACCTCGCGCAGCGACAGGCCCGAGCGCCACTCCTCGCCGACGACCGCTCCGAGCCGTTCCGCCTGGCCACCCATCACGACCCAGCCGTGCTCGTCGGTCACCGAGCCGTCGTACGCCAGCCGGTAGATCTGGTCGCCGTCGGCGTCGCGGCCGACCTCGGCCACCACGAGCTCGACCTCGAGCGGCTTGGACTCGGTGGTGAACACCGTGCCGAGCGTCTGCGCGTACGCGTTGGCCAGCCCACGGGCCGTGACGTCCACACGGTCGTAGGAGTAGCCCCGCAGGTCCGCGTAGCGCACACCGGCGACCCGCAGGTTCTCGAACTCGTTGTACTTGCCGACCGCCGCGAACGCGATGCGGTCGTAGATCTCGGAGACCTTGTGCAGCGCGCGGGACGAGTTCTCCGTCGCGAACGCGATCCCGTCGTCGTACTGCACGACGACGACCGAGCGTCCGCGCGCGATGCCCTTGCGTGCGTAGTCCGCCCGGTCCTTCATGAGCTGTTCGGGCGAGACGTAGAACGGCATGCTCATCGGGCACCCCCACGGTCCGTGTGCTCGGTGCGGCGACGCTCCTCGGACGCGGCGGCGACCGTGGCCAGCTGGTCGTCCCCGACGCGCAGGTAGCCGGCCTCGGTCACGGTCGCGACGACCGGCCAGATGCGACGCGTGCTGTCGGGACCACCGGTCGCGGAGTCGTCGTCCGCGGCGTCGACGAGCGCCTCGAACGCGACCCGCACGGCGTCGTCGGCCCCCATGCCCGGGCGCCACAGCTTCTTCAGCGAGCCGCGCGCGAACACCGACCCGGACCCCACCGCGTGGTGGTCGTGCTCCTCGTACCGGCCGCCGGTGACGTCGTAGGAGAAGATCCGCCCCACGCGTCGGTCGAGGTCGTAGCCGCCGAACAGCGGCACCACGGCCAGACCCTGCATCGCGAGCCCGAGGTTGCCGCGGATCATCGTCGCGAGCCGGTTGGCCTTGCCGTCGAGCGACAGCAGGCTTCCCTCGATCTTCTCGTAGTGCTCGAGCTCGAGCTGGAACAGCCTGACCAGCTCCACCGCGAGCCCCGCGGTCCCCGCGATGCCGACGGCCGAGTACTCGTCGGCCGGGAACACCTTCTCGATCTCGCGGCTCGCGATCATCGAGCCCATCGTGGCGCGGCGGTCCCCCGCGAGCACGACACCACCGTCGAACGTGAGCGCGACGATCGTCGTGCCGTGCGGCGCGAGCACCTCTCCCGCCGGCACCGGGCGGTTGCCGGGCAGCAGGTCGGGTGCGTGCCCCGCGAGGAAGTCGACGAACGACGACGAGCCCGGCGTGGTGAACGCGTGCGGCAGCCGCCCGGAGGCGGACGGGTCAGCGTGCGTCATGGGCGGTCACTGACCGCCCTTCTGGACGAAGCCGCGCACGAACTGCTCGGCGTTGGACTCGAGCACGTCGTCGATCTCGTCGAGCAGTGCGTCGACGTCGGCGTCGCGCTGCTGCGCGGACGGAGCCGCGGGGACGGGCGCGTCGTCCGGCTCCTCGTCGTCGCGACGGGTGTGGACACGTTCCTGACCAGCCATGTCGACCTCCTGCGGTCCGCTCGGGTGGGCCCGTGCACCACCCTAGTTCGTCACGCCTGCACCGGGGGCGAACGGTCCCACGGGCCGGTCACCGGGTCAGGCGCCGAGCGCCGCCAGCAGGCTCGCGGCGTCGGGGCTCGCCTCGAGCAGCCCCCCGACGTGCGCCTGCGTGCCGCGCAGCGGGTCGCGCATCGGCACGCGCTGCAGCGTCGCTGCGCCGGGCACGTCGAAGACGACCGAGTCCCACGAGGCGGCCGAGATCTGCCCGGCGTAGCGGGCCACCGCCTCACCTCGGAAGTAGGCGCGCGTGTCCGTCGGGGGGTGGGCGACGGCGCGTTCGACCTGGTCCGGGGCGACGAGCGTCTCGACCGCACCCGCGGCCACGAGCCGGTGGTACAGCCCCCGCTCGGGGCGCACGTCGGACCACTGCAGGTCCACGGCCGCGAGCCTGGGGTGGTCCCACGCGAGCCGGTCGCGCCGGCGCATCCCCTCGAGCAGACGCAGCTTCGCGAGCCACTCGACCTCGCGCGCGCACGACGCCGGGTCCTGCGCGAGCCGGTCCAGCAGCGAGCCCCAGCGGTCAAGGACGTCCGCGGTCTGCTCGTCGGGCTCGTCGCCCACGTGCTCGATGGCGGAGCGGACCGCGTCGAGGTACTCGCGCTGGATCTCGAGCGCGGTGAGCCGCCGGCCGTCGACGAGCTCGAGGCGCGTCGTGAGCGTCAGGTCGTGGCTGACCTCGTGCGTCGCACCCACCGGGTCGCGCAGCGCGAGCCGGTCGATCGCAGCCAGCGCACCGCCGGCGCCGCCCTCGGCCACTGCGCGCTCGACGAGCCACAGCACGAGCGACGCCGTCCCGAGCCGCAGGTACGTCGCGACCTCGAGCATCGTCGCGTCCCCCACGATCACGTGCAGACGTCGCCACCGCGCCGGGTCCGCGTGCGGTTCGTCGCGCGTGTTGACGATCGGGCGCCGCAGCGTCGTCTCGAGCCCGACCTCCGCCTCGACGTAGTCCGCACGCTGCGAGAGCTGGAAGCCTGCCTGCTCGCCGCGCTGGCCGATGCCGACGCGTCCCGCGCCCGCGAAGACCGGACGCGTCACGAGGAACGGCGTGATCCTCGCGGCGAGGTCCGAGAACGGCACCGCACGGTCGACGAGGTAGTTCTCATGGGTGCCGTACGTCGCACCCTTGCCGTCGACGTTGTTCTTGTAGAGCGTCACGTCCGGCAGCGCCGGGTTGGACATGAGCGCGCGGACCGACGAGAGCATCACGAGCTCGCCTGCGCGGTCCCAGAGCACGGCGTCGAGCGGGTTGGTCACCTCGGGCGAGGAGTACTCCGGGTGCGCGTGGTCCACGTACAGACGTGCGCCGTTGGTGAGGATCACGTTGGCCGCGCCCGGGTCCTCGTACTCCTCGACGGCCGGCCGCTCGACCTCGAGCGGCCCGTCGCCCGACGGCGCCGGCCGCGCCGGGTCGTCGGTGAGCAGCGACGGGTGCGCCGACGCTCGCTGCAGGTGGAAGCCACGTGCGTCGTGCAGCGGGTCCTCGTCGTCGTAGTCCCAGCGGGCCTTGGTGCGTCCCGGCTCGCGGGCCGCGTGGACCGCGACGACGTGGCTGCTGAGCAGCATGGGGTTGGCCATCGGGCGGCCGGGCTGCAGCACGCCGTACTCGGTCTCGATCCCCATCACGCGACGCACGCTCACGCGCCCACCCTAGGCCGCACCCCGACCCCCAGGTCGCGCACGTCCACGGCACCCGCTCCCCTCACCGAGGGGGCAGGGCACCGGCGGCCGACCCGTGTCGGGTCGGCCGCCGGTCGGTGGCGTGCGGGGCGGGCGCCGCGCTACAGGTACTGACCGGTGCTCGTGACGTTCTCGATAGTGCGCGAGCCCTCGGTGCCCTTCTTGCCCTGGACGATCGTGCGGATGAACACGATGCGCTCCCCCTTCTTGCCGGAGATGCGTGCCCAGTCGTCGGGGTTGGTGGTGTTCGGGAGGTCCTCGTTCTCCTTGAACTCGTCGACGCACGCCGTGAGCAGGTGGTCGACGCGGATGCCCCGCTGACCCGTCGAGAGCAGGTCCTTGATCGCGGACTTCTTGGCCCGGTCGACGACGTTCTGGATCATCGCGCCCGAGTTGAAGTCCTTGAAGTACAGGATCTCCTTGTCGCCGCTCGCGTAGGTCACCTCGAGGAAGCGGTTCTCGTCGCTCTCGGTGTACATGCGCTCGACGACGCGCGTGACCATCGCCTCGACCGCGGCGCCGGGCGATCCACCGTGCTCCGCGAGGTCGTCGGCGTGGATCGGCAGGTCGGCCGTGAGGTACTTGCCGAAGATCTCTCGCGCACCCTCGGCGTCGGGCCGCTCGATCTTGATCTTCACGTCGAGCCGGCCGGGCCGCAGGATCGCGGGGTCGATCATGTCCTCGCGGTTCGAGGCGCCGATGACGATGACGTTGTCGAGCCGCTCGACACCGTCGATCTCCGCGAGCAGCTGGGGCACGATCGTCGTCTCGACGTCGCTCGAGACCCCGGTGCCACGCGTGCGGAACAGCGACTCCATCTCGTCGAAGAACACCACGACGGGGTGCCCCTGCGACGCCTTCTCCCGTGCGCGGGCGAAGATCAGTCGGATGTGCCGCTCGGTCTCGCCGACGTACTTGTTGAGCAGCTCGGGACCCTTGACGTTGAGGAAGTAGCTGCGCGCGTCGGTCACGTCCTCGCCGCGTGCCCGGGCAGCGGTCGCGGCGAGCGAGTGCGCGACCGCCTTCGCGATGAGGGTCTTGCCGCACCCGGGAGGGCCGTACAGCAGCACGCCCTTGGGCGGTTTGAGCCCGTGCTCGCGGAACAGCTCCGGGTGCAGGAACGGCAGCTCGACCGCGTCGCGGATCGCCTCGATCTGCGGCCCGAGCCCACCGATGTCCTCGTACTGGATGTCCGGGACCTCCTCGAGCACGAGGTCCTCGACCTCGGCCCGCGGGATCACCTCGAACACGAACCCGCTGCGCGAGTCGATCGTCAGGGCGTCCCCGACGCGCACCCCGCCCTCGCGCACCTGCCCGGCGAAGCGCACCACGCGCTCCTCGTCGCCGCGGCCGACGACCAGCGCGCGGTCCTCGTCGAGCATCTCCTTGACGGTGACGATCTCACCGACCTTCTCGTAGCCGCCCGCCTCGACGACCGTGAGCGCCTCGTTGAGCATGACCTCCTGGCCGGGGCGCAACCGCGCGAGGTCGAGCGCAGGGCTCGCGCCGACGTGCATCTTGCGGCCCGCGGAGACGATGTCGACGCTGCCGTCGGCACGTGCGGCGAGGAACGTGGCGTACGTCCCCGGCGGCTTCGCGAGGTCGTCGACCTGGCGCTTGAGCTCGACGATCTGCTCGCGTGCCGCCACGAGCGCCTCGGTGAGCCGCTCGTTCTTGGCTGCGAGCACCGCGAGCTCGCGGTGCAGCTCTCGTCCGGGCGTGGGTTCGGTCATGAGTGGCCTCCGTCCCGTCGAGGCGGCCGGTGTGAGGCCGCCGGTCCGAGAACCCTAACCACGCCGCCTGGGCACCTGCCGCGCGACGGGCCGAGTTGTGGCCGGACCGTGACCGGTCGCACGCCCGTGGACGCGAATGTCTCAGTCCTCGGTACGGGCCTCGAGGTCGCGGCGCACCCTGCGCACCTTCTTGTCCGACACCTCGCGCTCGCCGAGCGCCTCGGGCGTCCACAGCTCGGCGTCCTCGACGGGTGCTCCGTCGGGAGCCACCGGGTAGGCGCCCTTCGCGGGCCGACGGCGTCGCAGCGGCGCCTCGACCCCGTCCGCGAGCCGCCGGACCGTGAGCAGGAAGCCGGTGTGGCCGATCATCCGGTGCTGCGGACGCACGGCGAGACCCTCGAGGTGCCAGCCACGCACCATCGACTCCCACGCCTCGGGCTCGGTGTAGCGACCGTCGGTGCGCAGGTCCTCGGCCAGCCGCGACAGCTGCGTGGTGGTCGCGACGTAGCAGATCAGCACGCCGCCGGGGGCGAGCGCGTCCGCGACCACCTCGAGGTTCTCCCACGGCGCGAGCATGTCGAGCACCACCCGGTCCACCGAGCCACGCTCCGCGACCTGCGGCAGCACGTCCGCGAGGTCCCCCACCGACAACGACCAGGCCGGGTGCGGACCGCCGAACTGCTCCTCGACGTTCCCCCGCGCGATCGCGGCGAAGTCCTCGCGCCGCTCGATCGAGTGCAGGCTGCCCCCGTCGCCCACGGCGCGCAGGAGCGACATCGTGAGGGCGCCCGAGCCGACGCCGGCCTCGATCACGCGCGCACCCGGGTAGATGTCGGCCATCGCGACGATCTGGCCGGCGTCCTTGGGGTAGACCACGGCCGCACCGCGCGGCATCGACAGGACGTAGTCCGACAGCAGCGGCCTCAGCGCCAGGTACTCGGTCCCCCCGGAGCTGCGCACCACGGTGCCCTCGTCGGCGCCGATGAGCTCGGTGTGCCGGAAGTAGCCGCGGTGCGTGTGGAACGCACCGTCGGGGTGCAGCGTGATGGTGTGCAGGCGACCGCGCGGGTCGGTGAGCTGGACCTTGTCTCCCACGCGCAGCGGTCCGCGGCGCCGCGCGGCTCCCGTCGGGCCGTCGGGCTGCGGGCTGTCGGGCGTCTGTGTGCTCACGGCCGACGAGTCTAGGTGGCGCGGCCGGGCCCTACGTCGGCCTGACGACGACGAGGACGACGACGAGGACGACGCGCCTCCGACGCACCAGGGTCACGCGCGCATCGCCGCGACGACGTCGGACGTGCGGATGAGCCCGACGACGCGCCCGTCGACCATCGCGACGAGCACGGGCGACCAGCGCGACGCCTGGCTCAGCGCCTCGAGCAGCGCTGCGCCCTCGAGCGAGCCGTCGACGACCGCCCCGACCGGTAGCCCCACCGACACGCTCGTCAACGGCGTCGTCCCGGCGACGTCGGCGGGGACCGCCGCCGCGGCGCCCCGGTCGACGTAGGCGGCCGGCCTGCCGTCCGGGGCGAGCAGCACGACCTCCTGCGCACCGAGCGCCGCGGCCGTGGCACCCGCGTGCGCGACCGTGTCGTCGTGCGGGACACCGACCGCGGGCGTCGCGATCGAGCCGACGGTCATCGCGTCGACCGCACGGTGCACCGTGCCGACCTTGACCGCCGCGCTCGCTCCCGACCACAGGAACGCCGCGATGAACGCGGTCCAGACGACGTTCACGAGGTTCGGCTCGAACCCGCGCAGCAGCGGCCAGCCGAGCGCCCACGCGAACAGCAGGACCGCGACCGCACGACCGGTCCAGCCCGCCGCGATGGTGCCGCGGTGCCGGTCCTTCGTCACGGCCCACACGGCCGCCTCCAGCACGCGGCCCCCGTCGAGCGGGAGCCCCGGGATCAGGTTGAAGACGCCGACGAACCCGTTCGACACCGCCCCGGAGTAGAGCAGGAGCCCGGTCACGCTCCAGGGGTCGAACGCGCGTCCTGCGAGCAGGAAGCCGACCGCGAGCACGAGGTTGGCGACCGGTCCGACGACGGCGACGAGCGCGCTCGTCGCGGGTGTGGGCGCCGCGCCACCGAACGACGTGTGGCCGCCCCAGAGCGTCAGCACGAACTCGTGCGGCTGCTGACCCCGAGCGCGTGCGACGAGGCCGTGCGCGAGCTCGTGCACCAGCACCGACCCGAACAGCAGCAGCACGAACGCGGCGGCGACCACGTACACGCCGGCCCCCAGGTCACCGGCCTGCCGACGCACGCTGGGAGCGACGACGAGCGTCAGGACGACGGCCGCGACGACCCAGCTGGGCGCGAGGATCACGGGCGCGCCGACGACGTGGCCGACGACCCAGCCCTTGGTGCGCCGGCCGGGCGGCTGGGGGGAGCTCATGGGTCTCAGCGTAGGTGCCGTACCCGCGCGCCGGTCCCCTGCTCGCCCGTCTCCACGCCGTCGGCCGACCGTGTCCTGCGCGTGCGTGTCGGTGGCTCGTCGTACGGTCGTCGCGTGGAGCAGGTGGAGCAGACGGCCGAGGCCGAGCCGACGAGCGCGCAGGTGGCGGACGAGGCCGTGGACGAGGCGGTCGACGACGCGATCGCCGCCGAGCAGCCGCGGCGCCCCTCACGTCCGGGGCTGTCGCCGTCGCGCACCAACGACTTCCTGCAGTGCCCGCAGCTGTTCCGGTTCCGCGTGATCGACCGGCTGCCCGAGCCGGCGAGCCCGGCCGCGGCACGCGGGACGCTGGTGCACGCCGTGCTCGAGCACCTGTTCGCCCTCCCGGCGCCCGAGCGCACGCTCGACGCCGCGCGCGCGCTCGTGCCGGTGCAGTGGGAGGTGCTGCGCGAGCAGGACCCGCGCGTCGAGGAGCTGTTCGGCACGGACGACGAGGTGCTCGAGTGGCTCGCGGGTGCGCGATCGCTGCTCGGCACGTACTTCACGCTCGAGGACCCGACGCGGCTCGAGCCGCGCGAGCGCGAGCTCTCGGTGCGCGTCGAGCTCGAGGACGGTCCGGAGCTGCGCGGCATCGTCGACCGGGTGGACGTTGCACCCAACGGCTGGGTGCGCGTCGTCGACTACAAGACGGGCCGCTCGCCGCGCGCCGGGTTCGAGAGCTCGGCGCTCTTCCAGATGCGCTTCTACGCGTACGTCATCTGGCGCACCCGCGGCGTGCTGCCCAAGCGGCTGCAGCTCGAGTACCTCGGCGACGGCGTCGTCGTGCAGCACGAGCCGTCCGAGGCGGAGATGGCCACCTTCGAGGCACGCATCCGGTCCATCTGGGCCGGGATCCAGGAGACCGCGCGCACCGGCGAGTGGCGGCCGCGCACGTCGAAGCTGTGCGACTGGTGCTCGTTCCGTGCCCTGTGCCCGGCGTTCGGCGGCACACCACCGGAGGTTCCTGAGGGGGCGGTCGAACGCGCGACGGGCGTGGTTCCCGCGGCCTGAGCGGACCGACGAATCGGCGCGGCCGGTCCGCGGGCCGCGCCCGCGCACGGGTCAGGCGACCTCGACGCCGTCCCGCTCGCCCGCGGCGATGCGCTCGAGACGCTCGATCGACAGCTCGGTGAGGGACCGGACCCGCACGAGGCCCGGACGGGGTTCGATCGCCTGGAACACCTCGACCCCGACCGTGCGCGCACCGGACGCGAGCGCGGACGTGATGCCCGCGCGCGAGTCCTCGACCGCGACGCAGTCCTCGATCGCCACGCCGAGCAGGCGCGCGGCCGTGAGGTAGGGCTCCGGGTCGGGCTTGTTGACCACCTCGTCGCCGCTCACGACGACGTCGAAGCAGCCCGCCGCGCGCGCGAACGGCTCGGCCAGCATGCGGAACGATGACGTCACGAGCGCCATCCGGATCCCGGCGGCCGCGATCTCGTCGAGCAGCTCGCGCGCGCCGGGCTGCCACGGCACCTGCCGCGCCACGCCGGCGGCGACACTCTCGTTGAGGAAGTCGACGATCTCGTCGACCGGCAGGTCCACACCGCGGTCCTGCAGCGTCCGGGCCGAGACGAGCATCGGGTTGCCGACGAGCCCGAGCCCGTCCTCGTGCGTCCAGGTCCCGCCGAACCGGCTCACCAGCTCGATCTCGGCGCCGATCCACATCGGCTCCGTGTCGATCAACGTCCCGTCCATGTCCCACAGGACTGCGGCGGGGACCCGGGCGGGCGCGACGGACGAGGCGGAGGGTGTGCGAGGCATCGGTCCATCGTACGAGCCGAGATCCCGTGCCCGGCCCGACGAGGGTCCTACGCTGGGCCGATGAGCACGACGCCCCCGCAGACCCCCGACGACCCGACGCCGCCGCAGGCCGACGGCCCGGTGCTGCTCGCGGCCTTCGAGGGATGGAACGACGCGGGCTCCGCCGCCACCCAGGCGCTCGAGCACCTGCACGACGTGTGGGGCGCGGAGCAGGTCGACGAGCTGGACCCGGAGGAGTACCACGACTTCCAGGTCAACCGCCCGCAGATCGGGATCGGCCCTGACGGCGGCCGCGAGATCACGTGGCCGACGACCGCCGTCGCCGTCGCGACCACGCCGTCCGGCCGCACGGTGGTGCTGGTGCACGGCATCGAGCCGTCGATGCGCTGGCGCCGGTACTGCGGCGAGCTGCTCGACATCGCCGCGCAGCTCGGGGTGCGGACCGTCGTCACGGTCGGCGCCCTGCTCGCGGACGTGCCGCACACCCGGCCGATCCCGGTGACGGCGACGAGCGACGACACCGCGGCGCGCGAGCGCTGGGACCTCGAGCCGAACACGTACGAGGGGCCGACCGGCATCGTCGGAGTCCTGCAGCACGCGGCCGCCGCGAAGGGCCTCGACGCGCTGTCGCTGTGGGCCGCGGTGCCGCACTACGTCGCGCACCCGCCGTCGCCCAAGGCCACGCTCGCGCTGCTGCACCGCATCGAGGAGCTGCTGGGCGAGCCTGTGCCGCTCGGCGAGCTGCCCGACGACGCCGCCGCGTGGCAGTCCGGGGTCGACGAGCTCGCGGGCGAGGACGGTGACATCGGCGAGTACGTGCGCCAGCTCGAGGAGGCGAAGGACACCGCCGACCTGCCAGAGGCGAGCGGTGAGGCGATCGCGCAGGAGTTCGAGCGCTACCTGCGCCGCCGGGACCGCGGCACCGGCGCCTGACCGTCGCCTGACGGACCTCGAACGAGGGCCGACCGGCCGCGCTAGAAGCGGATACCCAGCAGCGCGTCGAGCATGCGACCGACGACGCCGGGCGCACCTTCGACCGGAGCCTCGGTGCCGGCGAGCGACAGCGCGGCCCACGCGTCCACGGCGGCGAGAGCACGGGGCGCGTCGAGGTCGTCGGCCACGGCCGCGCGCACCTGCGCGAGCAGCTCGTCGGCCGCGGGACCGCCGTTCCCGGAGACAGCTCGGTGCCAGGTCTCGAGCCGTTCCTGCGCGGCCGCCAGCCCCTCGTCCGTCCACTCCCAGTCGGAGCGGTAGTGGTGCGCGAGGATCGCGAGCCTGACCGCCATCGGGTCGACGCCCTGCTCGAGGAGGCGGGAGACCAGCACGAGGTTGCCGAGCGACTTGCTCATCTTCTCGCCGTCGAGACCGACCATGCCCGCGTGCAGGTGCACGCGCGCCGCTGCGCCGTCGTCGAGCAGGCGTGCGTGCGAGTCGCTCATCTCGTGGTGCGGGAACAGCAGGTCGGAGCCGCCGCCCTCGACGTCGAACGGCAGGCCGAGCGCGTCGCGCGCGATGACGGCGCACTCGATGTGCCATCCCGGCCGGCCGCGGCCCAGCGAGCCGCCGTCCCACGCGGGCTCGCCGGCGCGCTCGCGCCGCCACAGCAGCGGGTCGAGCGGGTGGCGCTTGCCGCGGCGCTCGGGGTCTCCCCCGCGCTCACGCGACAGGGCGAGCATGTCGTCGTCGGACAGGCGCGCCACCGTCCCGAACGACGGGTCGGCGGACAGGTCGGCGTAGACGTCGCCGAGCGTGTCCCCCACCTCGTCGGGCGTCGGGACCCGGTACGCAGCACCGGCCGCGACGAGCTTCTCCACGGCCGCGACGACGGTCGGGACGGACTCGACGACGCCCGTCCAGACGTCGGGCGGGATCACGCCGAGCGCGGTCATGTCGCGCACGTACAGGGCCGTCTGGTCCGCGGCGAGCTCGCGCCAGTCGACGTCCGTCGCGGTCGCTCGCTCGAGGAGCGGGTCGTCGACGTCGGTGACGTTCGAGGCGTAGACGACCTCGAGCCCGGCGTCGCGCCACGCCCGGTTGAGCAGGTCGAACGCGACGTACGTCGAGGCGTGCCCGAGGTGCGTGGCGTCGTACGGCGTGATTCCGCACACGTACATCGTCGCGTGCGGGCCTGCGGCCGCCTCGACGAGCTCACCCGTGGACGAGTCGCGCACCCGCACGGGTCCACCGCGTCCGGGCAGGGAGGGGATCTGCGGTGCGGGCCAGGGAAGCACGCCGGAAGCCTAACCGTCGTGCGCGGCCCGTCGCGGCGCCGTCCGCCGACGTTGCGGGCATGATCGCTGCGTGAGCGACGAGCGGACGTACGCACCGGGCAAGGACGGCTGGGCTGCCGGCGACGGCACGCCGGTGTGGGTCGTCGTCGACCCGGACGACCTCGAGCGCGTCGCACGCGAGCGCGGCTTCAGCGAGCAGGCGCTGCGCATGCTGGCGCACCACCGTCCCGCACAGCCCGACGAGGACGCTCCGCCACCCGGCCAGCGCGAACGGCGCGGACGCGAGTCGCGCGAGCGCTCGATGCGTCTGCGTGGCCACGTCGACCGCACCGCGGACCAGGAGGTCGTGCTGTCCGTCCCGACCGTCAGCTACGTGCCGCGGTCCCGCGACGTGCTCACGGGCGGGATCGTGTGCGTCGTCTCGAACGACGTCGTCGTCACGGCCGAGGTGGGCGACGCCGACGTGCTGGGCCACGCCGTGGACAAGCTGTGCGACGGGGTCCCGATCCCCGACGAGGGCGTGCGTCAGGTGCTCGCCGCGGTCCTGCTGACGCTCGTCGCGAACGCCGCCGACGTCGAGGCGGAGCTGGGCGACGCGGTGAGCGACACCGAGCAGGTGATCTTCAGCTCGGAGCGCCACGACGACCCGGTGCAGCGGATCTACGACCTCAAGCGCGAGATCGCGGAGGCACGGCGAGCCCTCGGTCCGGTGACCGTCGTGCTCCCGCAGCTCGAGGACCCGGACGTCGCCGACCGGCGGCGGCGCAGCATCCCGAGCTGGCTGCGGCGCACGCAGCAGTCGGCTGACCGGCTCGACCGGCACCTCGACGGCCACGACAAGCTCCTCGACGCGATGCTCTCGGTGCACCTGAGCCAGGTCTCGGTGCGGCAGAACGAGGACATGCGCAAGATCTCGGCATGGGCGGCGATCGCCGCGGTGCCGACGCTCGTCGCGGGCGTGTACGGCATGAACTTCCGGCACATGCCGGAGCTGACGTGGACGTACGGCTACCCGTTGGCGCTCGCGCTCATGCTCGGGCTGTGCGTGGGGCTGTACCGGCTGTTCCGCCGCTCCGGCTGGCTGTAGGCGACGGACCGGCCGTGCGTCAGCTCGCGGGGTTCGCGTCGATGACCTTCGTGACGAGCAGCAGCACGACGAGCGCCGCGAGCCCCAGCCGGTAGTACACGAACGGCTTGTAGCTGAAGGTCGAGACGATCTTCAGGAACACGATGATGACCAGGTATCCGACGACGAACGCGACGAGCGTCGCGAGCACGGTCGGGCCGAAGCCCGGCGTACCCGCCGTGCCGAAGTCGCCCACGCTCTTCGCGAGCTGGAACAGGCCCGAGCCGAACACCGCGGGGATCGCCAGCAGGAACGAGTACCGGGCTGCCGCCTCGCGCGTGAAGCCCATGAGCAGCCCACCGGTGATCGTGCCGCCCGAGCGCGAGACGCCGGGCACCAGCGCGAGCGCCTGCCACAGGCCGAACTTCACCGCGTCGGGCGCCGCGAGGTCCTCGAGCGGCTTGCGCTTGGTCCCGACCTTGTCCGCCCAGCCGAGCACCAGGCCGAAGCCCGCGAGCGTGAGCGCGACGAGCCACAGGTTGCGGAAGGCGTGCTCGATCGAGTCCTGGAACAGCAGGCCCAGCACGACGATCGGCACCGAGCCGAGAGCGATGAACCACGCCATGAGCGCGTCGTGGTCCTTGTCCCCGCCCGGCGGCATCCCGGCGCGCGAGCGCCAGTCGGTCCCGTAGGCCCCGCGCAGCGCGTGCCACCACGCGGAGACGATGCGCGCGATGTCGCGGCGGAAGTACAGGATCACGGCCGTCTCGGTGCCGAGCTGCGTGATCGCCGTGAACGCCGCGCCGGGGTCGCCGTGCCCCGTGAGCTCGCCGACGATACGCAGGTGCGCGCTCGACGACACCGGCAGGAACTCGGTGAGCCCCTGCACGAGCCCGAGAAGGATCGCCTCGCCTGCACCCATGACCGCCACGACGGGTCACCCTAGCCGCAGGCGCGCCTCGGTCCCGGCAGGCGCGGGCACGCATAGGGTTCCCGACATGGAGCAGCACCACGTCGGAGGCACAGGTCTGCGCGTCTCCCGCCTCGGGCTGGGCACGATGACGTGGAGCCGGGACACCGACGAGCACGACGCGCGCGAGCAGCTGCGCGACTTCGTCGACGCCGGCGGGACGCTGGTCGACACGTCCGCGTCCTACGCGGAGGGCGGCGCCGAGGAGCTGCTCGGCTCGCTGCTGGGCGACGTGGTCGAGCGCGACGAGCTGGTGCTGTGCACCAAGGCGGGCGTGCGCCGGCGCGGGGACCGGGTCGCGGTCGACGGCTCGCGGGGCGCGCTCGTCTCGTCGCTCGACGCGTCGCTCGCACGCCTGCGCACCGACCACGTCGACCTGTTCCTCGTGCAGACGCCGGACCCGCGCACCCCGCTCGAGGAGACGGTGTCCGCGCTGCGACTCGCGGTGAGCAGCGGTCGGGCGCGCTACGTGGGCCTGTCCAACCATGCGGGGTGGCAGGTCGCCCGCGCGGCCACGCTGCTCGGCTCCGAGCCGGGGCTCGCGGCCGTCCAGGCCGAGTACTCGCTCCTGCAGCGCGGGATCGAGCGCGAGGTCGTGCCGGCCTCGCTCGCGCTCGGCGCCGGCGTGCTCGCGTGGTCCCCGCTCGGACGCGGTGTCCTGACCGGCAAGTACCGCCGCACCGTCCCGGCCGACTCGCGTGCGGCGTCGCCGCACCTCGCCGGGTTCGTCGAGCCGTACCTCTCGCACACGTCCGCGGCGGTCGTCGAGGCCGTCGCGACGGCGGCGTCCGGACTGGGCCGCGCGCCGCTCGAGGTCGCGCTCGCGTGGCTCGCGGGGCGCCCCGCGGTCGCCTCAGCGGTCGTCGGCGCACGCACGGCCGACCACCTGCGCGGCTCGCTCGCCGCGCTCGACCTCGAGCTGCCCGACGAGCTGCGCTCTGCGCTCGACGAGGTCAGCGCGATCCCGCTGGGGTACCCCGAGCGGTTCTGACCGGTTCGCGCTACCCCTCCGGCGCCCGTGTCCACAGATTCGTGAGAACCAGCCACGCTCGGGTGTCGGGTTTGGGTAGGTTCTCCCGCATGCGCAGGGGAATCGTGGTGTTGGCAGCCGTTGTTTGCGTGCTCGCGTTGGCCGGGTGCACCGGTGGGGACGCTGTGGCGGACCCGTTGGTTCCGACGACGGCCAGCGTGCCGACAGCATCGGCGCCGACGACGATGCCCATCCCGTCACCGAGCGCGACGCCAACGGCCACGACACGGATCGATGTGGTTCCGCAGCCGAAACGTCCGTCGACCCTCACGCAGTCGGGCGAAGCGGCTGCGGGTGCCGCGGCCCGATACTTCCTCGACCTGTACCCGTACGCGCTGTCGTCGCTCTCGACGTCCGAGTTCGAGTCCATGTCCGGTGCCGGATGTGTGTTCTGCGCGTCGGTCGTCGACGACGTCGCCAAGCGAGCTCGAGCCGAAACCCATGAAGTCGGCGGGACCATGACGTACTCCGACGTCGTCGCACACGAAACGATCCCTGGGTCGTACCTCGTGTCGCTCTCGGCTCATCAGCAACCGTCGAAGACAGTCGACCGCAACGGCAGCACGGTCGAAGACTTCCCGCGCACGACGGTCACCGAGATGACATTGCTGCTCCACTACAAGAAGGGCAGATGGACCGTTCGCGAGGCAACGGTCGAGAGCAGCCGGGACGCATGAGGCTGACGGCTTGTCTTGCTGCAGCTGCGGCTCTGCTCGGACTCTGCGCATCTCCCGTCGCCGCAGACGTGCTCGGAGGTCGAAGCGGTGGCGACGCGATCAACATGGCTGGGAGCGAGGCCGAGCGGGCGCGGATGTCGGCGGAGTCGGTGCCTCCCGAGCTGCGATTGATCGACTTCAGGAGAGCGGGCGCGTGCCAGGTCCAGGGCGGCACCGCACTGGACCGGGACCTCTCCACGCCGCTCAACGGTGACTGCGCGAACGGCACCGACGAGCCGCCTGCATGTGAAGACGGCGCGGCGCTCGAGCCGCTGTGGCGTCGCTCCCGCGATACCACTGACTCGCCCTGGAGCCCGTGGAAGCTCGCGGCCGACTACTCCTGCCCGGAGGAGCTGTTCGCCTTGACGATGACCGACTTCCGGCGCCTCCCGCTGGCGAAGCCTGCGCTCACGGTGCAACCGGACCGCGGGTGGGTGCTGGTGAACAAGGAGACGATCGTCTACACCGACGACGTCACCCAGGAGCTCACCACCGAGGTCCTCGGGCAGAAGATCGACGTCGAGGCCGACGCCCAGTCCTGGACCTGGAACTGGGGCGACAAGACCACAGACCTGACCACAACCGAGGCCGGCAAGCCCTACCCCCACCAGACCCTGTGGCACACCTACCAACAGCTCGGCACCGTCCACGTCACCCTCACCGCCACCTGGAAAGGCCGCTGGCGCCTGCACGGCCACACCACCTGGCACGACGTCCTGGGCACCGCCCAGACCACCGCCACCTCCGACCCCTTCGAGATCCGCGAGCTCCGCTCACGACTCGTCGCACCCGAAGACGACTGACGGCCGCTGCACCAGAGCGGACGTGGGGAGAAGACCCCTAGCCGACGCGCGGCTCCTCGACGTCCTCGAGGTCGGGGCCGTCGTACGTGTCGTCGGCGTCGCCCTCCCAGTCGTCGTCCTCGTCCTCGTCGTCGTCCTCCGCGAGGTAGAACGGCAGGGCCTCGCCGTGGACCGTGCCGAGCGCGTCGTCGTACACCTCGAAGGCATCGGCCAGCACGTCGTACGCGTCGTCGACAGCCGGGTCGTCGTCGCCGTGCTTGGACTCGACGGCGGTGTAGTGCGCCTCGAGCGAGGCGATCAGGCGGTCCAGCGCGGCACGCGGGTCGACGGTCATGCGACGACGGTAGCGCCGCATGACGCACAATGGCAGCGCGTCACCCGTCGGGAGCCGTGCGTCAGCTCGTCGGCCACCCGGTCCGGGTGACGCCACGGGCTGGACGACGGACGGGACGAGGTGGGCGATGGCCTTCGGTCAGACCACGACGAGGCGCCGCGACTGGGTGGCCTCCGGGGGACAGTACGAGTTCCGCGTGCTGACGATCCCCCGCACGACGAGCCGCGGAGACGCGCGCCGCATGCTGACCGAGCAGGCCGAGCACGGCCGGTGGGAGCTCGCGCGCTCGGTCCTGTACGTGGGCGGCGAGCGGCGCGTGTGGCTGCGACGCAAGATCATCCGGGTGCGCAGCACCCTGGAGCTCGACGCGGACTGAGCTCCCGTCAGCAGGTCGCGAGGTCAGCAGGTCGCGAGCAGTCGGTCGAGCACGCGCGTGCCGAACCGCAGCGCGTCCGTGGGCACACGCTCGTCGACGCCGTGGAACATGCCCGCGAAGTCGAGGTCCGGCGTGAGCCGCAGCGGCGCGAAGCCGTAGCCGGTGATGCCGAGCCGCGACAGCGACTTGTTGTCGGTCCCGCCGGACAGCGTGTACGGGAGCACCGTCGCGTCGGGGTCCTCGGCGTGCAGCGCGTCGACCATCGCGTCGACGAGCGAGCCGGTCAGCGGCGCCTCGAGCGCGACGTCGTGGTGGATGCGCTCGATGCGCACGTGCTCGCCGGCCAGCCTCTCGACCGTCGAGACGAACTCGTCCTCGTGACCGGGCAGGAACCGGCCGTCGATCGTCGCCACCGCGCGGCCCGGGATGACGTTCGCCTTGTAGCCGGCCTCGAGCTGGGACGGGTTGGTGGTGTGCCGCAGCGTCGCGCCGACGAAGCTGGACGCCGGCCCGAGAGCCGCCACCAGCCTGTCGATCCCCTGCTCGTCCTGCGGGTCGAACGGCAGGCCCGTGAGCTCCGCGACCCCGCGCAGCAGCGCGTCGACCGTCGGCGTGAGCTGCAGCGGCCACGGGTGCCGGCCGATGCGCGCGACCGCCTCCGCGAGGTGCGTGACCGCGTTGTCGTGGTTCACCTGGCTGCCGTGGCCGGCGCGGCCGTCGGCGACGAGCCGCAGCCAGGACAGCCCCTTCTCCGCGGTCTGCAGGAGGTAGGCGCGGCGCCCGTCGACCTCGACCGAGAAGCCGCCGACCTCGCTGATCGCCTCGGTCGCACCCTCGAACAGCTCGGGTCGGTGCTCGACGGCCCAGCCTGCACCCATCGAGCCGCCGGCCTCCTCGTCGGCGAACATCGCGACGACGACGTCCCGTGCGGGCCGGCGACCCTCGCGGGCCATCTGCCGCACGACGGACAGGATCATCGCGTCCATGTCCTTCATGTCCACGGCGCCGCGTCCCCACAGCAGCCCGTCGCGCTCCTCGGCACCGAACGGGTCCACCGACCAGTCCTCCGCGCGCGCCGGGACGACGTCGAGATGGCCGTGCAGCACCAGCGCGTCACGCGAGGAGTCCTCGCCCGGGAGGCGCACGACGACGCTCGCGCGGCCGGGTGCGCTCTCGAACAGCTCGGGATCGAGGCCGACCTCGCCGAGCAGACCCATGACGTGCTCCGCGGCCGCCCGCTCCCCCGGTCCCGACCCATCGCCGTAGTTCGACGTGTCGAAGCGGATGAGGTCTCGGCAGATGTCGACGACCTCGTCGGCCGCGGTCGGGTGGCTGGCGCTCGGCTCGGGCATGCCCGACACCGTACCTGCCGGCAGCCTCACGACGACGCGGCCAGTCCGCGCCGCTCGAGGAGCGGACCGATCTGCGGGTCGCGACCACGCAGGTCGCGGAACGAGTCCATCGGGTCGACCGAACCGCCGCACGAGAGAAGTCGCGCGCGGAACGCGTCGCCGTTCTCACGCCGCAGCCCGCCGTTCTCGTGGAACCACTCGACGGTGTCGGCGTCGAGCACCTCGGACCAGATGTAGGAGTAGTACCCGGCCGAGTAGCCGCTGCCGAACACGTGGTTGAAGTACGACGACCGGTAGCGCGGCGGGACCGGCGCGAACGCGACCCCGGCGGCCTCGAGCGCGGCGGCCTCGAACGGCTCGACGTCGGCGGGGTCGGTCGGCACCTCGTCGGGCGCGAGCCGGTACCAGGCCTGGTCGAGCAGCGCGGCGGCGAGGTACTCGGTCGTGGCGAACCCCTCGCCGTCCTGGCGCGCCGCGAGCAACGTCTCGACCCACTCGGCGGGGATCGGCTCACCCGTCACGTGGTGCACGGCGTAGGAGCGCACGATCGTCGGGTCCCACGCCCACATCTCGTTGACCTGCGACGGGTACTCGACGAAGTCGCGCGGCACCTCGGTGCCCGACTGCGACGGGTAGCGCACGTCGGACAGGAGGCCGTGCAGCGCATGGCCGAACTCGTGGAACAGCGTGATCACGTTGTCCCAGGTGAGCAGCGTGGGCTCGCCGTCGGCGGGCTTCGGCACGTTGAGGTTGTTGACCACCACGGGCGGCTCGTCGAGCAGCCGCGACTGGTCGACGAGGTTGTTCATCCACGCCCCGCCGCGCTTCTGCTCGCGGGTCCAGAAGTCGCCGAGGAACAGCCCGAGGCCCCTGCCGTCGGCGTCGAAGACCTCGAACACGCGCACGTCGGGGTGGTAGCCGACGAGGTCGTGGCGCTCGGCGAACGTGAGCCCGTACAGCTCGGTCGCGGCGCGGAACACGCCCTGCGTGAGCACGCGGTCGAGCTCGAGGTAGGGACGCAGCGCGGCGTCGTCGAGCGAGCGTCGCTGGGCGCGGACCCGCTGCGCGTAGAAGGCCCAGTCCCACGGCTCGAGGGTCGCGTCGGGGACGTCACGGCGCAGGGCCTCGGTCAGGTCGGCCGCCTCACGACGGGCGTTGGCGACGGCGGCGGGCGCGAGCCGCGCGAGCATGTCGGAGACCGCGTCCGACGACCGTGCCGTCGCGTCCGCCGCGACGTACGCGGCGTGGTGCTCGTAGCCGAGCAGGCGCGCGCGCTCGGCGCGCAGCCGGACCAGCTCCAGAAGGATCGCCCGCGTGTCGTGCTCGCCCTGCAGCCCGCGCGTGGTCGACGCCCGGAGAACGCGCTCGCGCAGCTCGCGGTCGGTGGCCTGGGCCAGCACCGACTGCTGCGTCGGCAGCTGCAGCTCGAGCAGCCACGCGCCGTCGTGCCCGCGCTCCGTCGCCGCCCGGGCCGCGGCGGCTCGCGCGTCGGCCGGGACGCCCGCGAGCTCGGCCTCGTCGGTGACCAGCACGGCCGCGTCGTTCTGCGCGGCGAGCAGCTCGCGCCCGAACGCGGTCTCGAGCGACGTGATGCGCGCGTTGAGGTCGCGCAGCGTCGCCTGCTCGTCGGCCGGCAGCGCGACGCCCGAACGCTCGAACGCGGTGCGCGTGCGGTGCAGCAGCCACGCGGTGTCCGGCTCGAGCGCCTCGGTCGGGATCGCGGTGACCCGCGCGAACAGCCGCGCGTCCTGGTGGATCGCGTCGTGGTGCGCGGAGAACAGCGGCGCGAGCTCCTCCTCGATCGCCTCGAGGCCCGGGGTCGAGCACGCGCCCGCCTGGTTGTAGAACGCGACGACCGCACGGTGCAGGAGGCGGCCCGAGCGCTCGAGCGCGACGAGCACGTTCTCCACCGTCGCCGGGGACCCGTCGGTCGCGATCGCCTCGACCTGCGCACGCTGCTCGGCCATGCCCGCGAGGATCGCCGGGGCGTAGTGCTCCTCGCGGATCCGCGTGTAGTCCGGGAGCCCGTACGGGAGGGCCGAGGGGTTCGCGAACGGGTTGTCGGCGGCGAGCGTCGCGTCGTGGGCAGCAGTCATGCGGGCCATCATCTCCCGGTGCGCACGCCCTCCCCACCCGGAGCGCGGCCGCTCGCGAGGAACGCGTCCTCGGCGGCGTAGTCGAACATGTCGCCCTCGCCCTACATGCGCGCGAACGCGGGGAACACCTCGCGCCAGTCGCGGTCGCGCGCGGCGTCGACGAGCCACTCGACCGACGCGGCCACGGTGTCCGCGTACGTCCCGGGTGCGACGAACCCGAGCTCGCGCACGGCCCGCGACGAGTCCAGGACCAGCGGCCTCGGCACGGACCACGGCGTCGCCCCGACGTTCCCCTCCGGCGGTCCCGGGACCCGCACCACCCGTGACGTCGTCCCCATCACCCCGTCGACGGCCTGTGCGATCTGCGCGACGGTGGGCGCGTCGGGGTCCGCAGCGTTGAGCACGCGGTGCGCGGGCGAGGCCGCCGCGAGGCGCACGAGCTCGGCGATCGCCGCGGTCGACGTGGTCTGGAAGCGGCTCTGACCGTCGTACGCGAGCACCCGCACGTCGCGCCCGTCGAGCGCGCGCTTGACGAAGACCCACTCGCGCGGCTGGCGGCACCCCGGACCGTGGATCGCTCCCGGGCGCAGGATCGTCGTCGGGACGTCCGACGCGGCCCACGCCTGCTCGTAGGCGACCTTTCCCGTGGCGTAGGTCCCGCGGCCCGGGTCGACGACCGGCTGGTCCTCGCCGACGGGCACGGGGAAGTCGCCGAACTCGTCGGACTCGAAGCCGTCACCGTGCGCGTCCACGTAGACGGCAGCCGACGAGACGACGACGGCCGACCCGACCTGGCCGGACTGCTCGAGCAACGCGGCGACGTCGCGGTCGTCGTACCCGACGACATCGACGAGCACGTCGACGCCACCGGCGAGCGCGCCCGCGAGCGCGGACGCGTCGTGCCGGTCCCCGACGACGGGCTCGGCACCCCACGCACGCACCACGTCGCCGCCCGCGAGCTCGCCGCGGGTCAGCACGCGCACGTCCCAGTCGTCGGCCACGAGCGCGGGGACCACCGCTCGCCCGATCTGGCCGGTGCCGCCGACGACCAGCGCGCGCCTCACACCGCACCGCCGACGAGCGTCGCGGGGTCGGTCCACGGGTAGTCGTGGGCACGCGCGACAGCCTCGTTGAGGAGCGCGCCGTCGTGCGTGGTGAGCCCGGCGGCGAGCGCCGGGTCCGCGGCGGTGGCACCGCGCCAGCCCGCGTCGGCGAGGCGCGCGAGGTACGGGAGCGTGACGTTGGTCAGGGCGCGGGTGGACGTCACCGGCACCGCGCCGGGCATGTTCGCCACGCAGTAGAACACCGCGCCGTGGACGAGGAACGTGGGGTCGTCGTGCGTCGTCGGGCGCGTGGACTCGAAGCAGCCTCCCTGGTCGACCGCGACGTCGACGAGCACCGATCCCGGGCGCATGCGTGCGACGAGGTCGTCGCCGACGAGCCGCGGCGCACGCGCACCCGGGACGAGCACCGCACCGATGACGACGTCGGCGGCGGCAACCTCCCGCTCGAGCGTCCATGCGCTGGACGCGAGCGTGCGCACGCGTCCGCCGAACTCGGTGTCGAGCTCGGCGAGCCGGGGGGCCGACAGGTCGAGCACCGTGACGTCGGCACGCATGCCGACCGCGATCTGCGCGGCGTGGCGCCCGACGACGCCTCCGCCGAGCACGACCACGCGTGCGGCGTCGACTCCGGGGACCCCGCCGAGGAGCATCCCGGCACCGCCCTCGTTGCGCATGAGGTGGTAGGCGGCGACCTGCGTCGCGAGGCGCCCGGCGACCTCGCTCATCGGCGCGAGCAGCGGGAGCGAGCCGTCGGGCGCGCGCACCGTCTCGTACGCGATCGACGTCGTCCCGGCGGCGAGCAGCGCGTCGGTCGTCGCGCGGTCCGCCGCGAGGTGCAGGTAGGTGAACAGCACCTGGTCGCGCCGCAGCAGGCGGTGCTCGGGGCCGACGGGCTCCTTGACCTTGCACACGACGTCGGCGGCCCACGCCTCCTCGGCGGTCTCGACGACCGTGGCACCGGCGGCGCGGTACTCGTCGTCGTCGATCGCCGACCCGGTACCCGCGCCCTGCTGGACGTGGACCGCGTGCCCAGCGCTCACGAGGTGGTGCGCGCCGGCCGGCGTGAGCGCCACCCGGTACTCGCGGTTCTTGGTCTCCGTGGGGATGCCGATGGTCGTCACGCCCCCAGCATGGACCGCGCACGCGTGCGACGCTGGCCGGGTGCTCGTGCATCGCAAGCAGCGCCGCGGTGCGCCGCGCGGGTTCTTCGCGTGCGAGGCCGCCGGGCTGCGCTGGCTCGCGGACGCGCGCGGGGCGCCGGTGGTCGACGTGGTGGAGGTGGGCGACGACCACCTCGACCTCGTCCGGCTCGAGGTGTGCGCGCCGACGCGTGCGGCTGCGCGCACGTTCGGTGCGGCGCTGGCGCAGACCCACTCTGCGGGGGCCGCCGCGTTCGGCTCACCGCCCGACGGGTGGTCCGGTGACGGCTTCTTCGGCCCGTTGGACGCGCCCCTGCCGATGTCGTCGGGCTCCTTCACGCGCTGGGGCGAGTTCCTCGCGTCGTGCCGGCTCGAGCCGCTCGGCCGCCTGCTGCACGACGCAGGGATCGACGTCCCCGGGCTGGGCGAGCTGGCCGAGCAGGCGGCGGGCGGGCGGTGGGACGACGACGAGCCGCCCGCGCGCGTGCACGGCGACCTCTGGGCCGGCAACGTCGCGTGGACGCCCGACGGCGCGACGCTCGTCGATCCTGCGGCGCACGGTGGTCACCGTGAGAGCGACCTCGCGATGCTCGCGCTGTTCGGGTTCCCGTACCTCGAGGACGTGCTGGCCGCCTACGACGAGGCCGCACCGCTGCGCGCGGGTCGGCAGCGACGGCTCGCGCTCCACCAGGTCTACCCCGTCGGCGTGCACGCCCTGCTCTTCGGGGGCTCGTACATCGATCAGGTCCGACGACTGGTCGTAGAAGCGACGCGCTGACCAGGGCCTCTTTGCATCGGCTTGTCGACATATTGCGGTCGAATGTCGGGATATGTACCGTGTGGACCCGCACCCCGGTCACGCGCCGCGCGACCGGCCCCTCTGCCGATGACGCATCGTCGCGTCGTCGGCACGCCGGACAGAGAGGTCCAGCATCGTGCGTCCACATCTCCCCGCCCCCTCCGGGGACACGACCCGCCCGCCGGCGCCCGGCACGCGCTCGCTGCGCGTCGTCGCGACCGGCCTCACGCTGTCCGCCGTGGTCGCCGCGACCGTCGGCGCCGTCGCCGTCGTCGCCGCTCCCACCACCGCGCACGCCGCCGCACCCCTGTCGCTGTCGCCGGTCGGCATCGCGGGCCGCGGGGCAGCGGTCCCCTTCGTCGAGCAGGAGGCCGAGGACGCCGTCACGAACGGCACGGTCATCGGCCCGGACCGGCTCTACGGCAACCTGCCGTCCGAGGCGTCGGGACGCCGCGCGGTGACGCTCGACGCTCCGGGCGAGTACGTCGAGTTCACGCTCACCAAGCCGGCGAACGCCGCGACGTTCCGCTACTCCCTGCCCGACAACGCGGCGGGCACGGGGCGCGACGCGACCGTCGACCTGATGGTCAACGGCTCGAAGGTCAAGGACCTCGCGGTCACGTCCCGCTACGGCTGGTACTACGGCGGCTACCCGTTCAACAACAGCCCGAGCACCGACCACCCGCACCACTTCTACGACGAGGTGCGCACGCGCTTCTCCAGCACGCTGCCGGAGGGCACCAAGGTGCGCTTCCAGGTGTCGTCGACCGCGCAGTCCCCCACCTTCACCGTCGACCTGGCCGACTTCGAGCTCGTCGGCGCGGCGTACACGGCCCCCGCAGGCGCGATCAACGTGGTCACCGACTTCGGCGCGGACCCCACCGGCGCGGCCGACGCGACGCAGGCGATCCAGAACGCCGTGAACGCGGGGGCGACGACGGGACGCACCGTGTGGATCCCGTCCGGCACGTTCAAGGTCACCGACCACGTGATCGTCGACAACGTGACGATCAAGGGCGCCGGCCAGTGGTACACCGTGCTCACCGGCAACCGCGTGGGCATCTACGGCAAGTACAACGGCCAGGGCGGGCCCAGCCGCAACGTCAACGTCTCGGGTCTCGCGATCATGGGCGAGGTCAAGGAGCGCAACGACAACGACCAGGTCAACGGCTTCGGCGGCGCGATGAGCGACTCCGTCATCTCCGACGTGTGGATCCAGCACACCAAGGTCGGGGCGTGGATGGACGGCCCGATGAACAACCTGACCATCAAGGACTCGCGCATCCTCGACCAGACGGCGGACGGCGTGAACTTCCACTACGGCGTGACGAACTCGACGGTGACCAACACGTTCGTGCGCAACGCGGGCGACGACGGCCTCGCCGAGTGGGCGGAGAACGTGGTCGAGTCCGGCAACAAGTTCACGCACAACACGGTCGTCGCACCGATCCTCGCCAACAACATCGCGATCTACGGCGGCAAGGACATCGAGGTGTCCGACAACGTCGTGTCCGACACCGTGACGAACGGCGGCGGCATCCACGTCGCGAACCGCTACCCCGGCGTGAACGGACCCACCGCGATCTCCGGCACCATCACGCTCGCCCGCAACACGCTCATCCGCGCGGGCAACTCCGACTTCAACTGGCAGTTCGGTGTCGGGGCGATCTGGTTCAGCGCGCTGAACGAGCCCATGAACGCGACCATCAACGTCACGGACACCGACATCCTCGACTCGTCGTACGCGGCGATCCACTTCATCGAGGGCTCGACGAAGACGGTCAACTTCAAGAACGTGCGCATCGACGGGACCGGGACCTTCGCGATCCAGCTGCAGGCCCCCGAGACCGCCACGTTCGAGAACGTCACCGCGACGAACATCGGCTACTCGAACCCGATCTACTCGTGCCAGGGCGCCGTCGACGGCAACCTCGTGCGCATCGGCTCGGGCAACTCCGGCTGGTACACCGCCACGCCGTACTGCGGCCCGTGGCCCACGCCCGTCTACACCGGTGGCGGCACGACGAACCCGACGACGCCGCCCACGACCACCCCGCCCACCACGACGACGCCCACGCCCACGCCCACGCCGACCCCGTCGTGCTCCGCAGGCACCGGTGACCTCGCCCGTGGGCAGCAGGCCACGGCCTCCAGCAGCACGCAGTCCTACGTCGCGGCCAACACCGTCGACGGCAACGCGGCGACCTACTGGGAGAGCGCCAACAACGCGTTCCCGCAGCAGCTCACCGTGGACCTGTGCACCGTCACGGCGCTGTCCCGCGTCGAGATGGCGCTGCCGTCAGGGTGGGGTCAGCGCAACCAGACGCTGACGCTGGCCGGCTCGAGCGACGGGTCGTCGTGGACCACGCTCGCGGCGTCGAAGGCGTACTCCTTCGACCCCGCGTCCGGCAACCGCGTCGTGGTCCCCGTGAGCGGCAGCGCGCGCTACGTCCGGGCCACGTTCACCGCCAACACGGGATGGCCCGCCGGGCAGCTGTCGTCGTTCGAGGTGTACGGAGGCACGACGCCGACGCCCACACCGACGCCGACCCCCACGCCGACCCCGACGACCACCACCCCGCCCGCCGACGTCAACCTCGCTGCCGGCAAGACTGCGAGCGGCTCGTACGCCGACGTCTACCGCCCGGCGAACGCGACCGACGGCAACGCGTCGACCTACTGGGAGAGCCCGAACAACCAGTTCCCGCAGTCGCTGACGGTCGACCTCGGGTCGGCGCAGACGATCGGCCGCCTGGTGCTCGACCTGCCTCCGGCGACGGCATGGGCGACGAGGACGCAGACGCTCTCGGTGCTGGGCAGCACCGACGGCTCGACGTGGACGACGCTCAAGGCCTCCGCCGGGTACACGTTCAACCCTGCCTCGGGCAACACGGTCACGGTCCCGCTGACGTCGACGACGCAGCGGTACGTGCGCCTGACGTTCACGGGCAACACCGGCTGGGCCGCGGGACAGCTCTCGGAGCTGGAGGTGCACCGCAGCTGACACGACGGTGACGCACTGAGGACGCCCGGGGTCGGTCCCGCACCGACCCCGGGCGTCGTGCCGTCCAGCGGCGCCCGATACTGGGTGCCGTGCCCACGCCACCGGTCCCGCTGGCGCCGTCAGCGGTCGTCGACCGGCTCGTGGCGACGGTGCTCGCCTCCCCCGCCGCTCGACCGCGCGTCGCTCTGGACGGCGCCCCGGTCACGCGCCCCGACGACCTCGCCGACGCCCTCGTCGACCCCCTTCGCGCCGCGGGCCGTCCCGTGGTGCGCGCCCACGCACGCGACTTCCTGCGGCCCGCGTCCATCCGTCTCGAGCACGGCCACCACGACGCGGACGCGCTGCTCGAGGACTGGCTCGACGAACGCGGCCTGCGCCGCGAGCTGCTCGACCCGTTCGTCGTCGACGGGCGCCACGTGCGGTCGCTGTGGGACGCCGAGCGCGACCGCGCGACGCGTGCGCCGTACGAGACCGCCCCGCTCGGCTCGGTCCTGCTGCTCGACGGCGCACTGCTGCTCGGTCGCGGGCTGCCGTTCGACCTCGCGGTGCACCTCGCCGTCCGGACCGCCACCCTCGAGCGCAGGACGCCCGACGGCGACCGCTGGACGCTGCCCGCGTTCGAGCGCTACGACGACGTGCACCGGCCGGCTGACGTCGCCGACGTCGTGCTGCACGTCGACGACCCGCGGCGCCCCGCCTGGTCCGGGTAGACGTCGGGCCGGCGGCGCGAGCCCCTCGCTCGCACCGCCGGCCCTGCGACCCTCAGGTCGCCCGCGTCAGACGACCTTCGCCGTCCGCGCGGTGGTCTTCACCACGGTGGTGTAGCCCGACTTCGTGAGCGTCACGCGCACGGACAGCTTCTTGCCCTTGTCCGACCTCGTGACCACGTGCGTGCGCGAGGTCGCGCCGCTGATCGCCTTGCCGTCGCGCAGCCACCGGTAGGTGACCTTCACGCCGGAGGGCGAGACCTTCGGCGCGGAGACGGTGAGCTTGTGGCCCACCTTCGCCTTGCCGGAGACCTTCGACGCCTTCGACACCGTGATCGTCCCGGCCTTGACCGTGACGCCCGGTGTGACGAGCCGCAGCGTCGCGTAGCCCGGGGCCGCCACCGTGGTGCGCACGGCGACCTTCGCGCCCTTGTCCGCCGCGGTCAGCACGTAGGACGTGCCCGTGGCGCCCTGCACGGGCATCCCGTCGCGCAGCCACTGCCGCGTGATGGTCGCACCGCGCACCGAGTAGGTGCCCGAGCTGACCGTGAGCTTCTTGCCCACGGCCGCCGTGCCGGACACCGCGGGCGCCTTCGTCGCGACGACCGCCCCCGCCAGGACAGTCCCGACCTGCACGTCCGTGACCAGGTCGGTGTAGCCCTCGGCGACGGCCGTGGCACGCACCGCGAGCCGCTTGCCGACCGCGGACGCGGGCACCGCGAACGTGGTCCCCGACGCGACGACCTTGCCGTCGAGCAGCCACTGCACGCTCTCGTTCGCGGACGGCGTGTACCGCCCGGCCACCGCGCGCAGGGTCGAGCCCGTGGCGGCCGCGCCGGTGACGGACACCGGGACGTCGCGCCGCAGCACGCCCTTCGCGACGGATCCGCTCACCGGGACCTGCACCGTCAGAGGCGCCCGGCCCGGTGCCGTGACCGTGAGCACCGGCTGGACCAGCGTGCCGACCAGGTCGGGCGTGAGCGTGAGTGACGAGCCCGTGGCCCCTGCGATCGTCACACCGTCGGCGGTCCAGGCGTACTCCGTGCTCGTCCCGGGCACGGAGTACGTGCCGTCGACGACGCGCACCGTGCGGCCGACCTGGAACGTGCCGAGAACCTTCGCCGGGTCACGCTGCTCGATCGCTCCGGCCGTCACCGTGACGTCGTCGGACGTCGCGCTCGTCGGCAGGTACCCGCGCGCCGTGCCCGTCACGGTGACGCTCACGCGGTGCCCGGCGTAGGCCGGGGCGAGCGTGAAGATGCGCGCCGTGGCGCCGTCGACCCGCTGGCCGTCGACGTTCCACCGGTACGAGGTCGTCGTCCCCGGGACGTCCCACGTGGGCGTCGAGGCGACGAGCGTCGCGCCGACGGCGGGCGTGCCCGAGATCGTGACGTCGCCCTGCAGGTGCGGGGCACGCAGGGTCGCGTCGCTCGCGATCGCGAAGACGTGCACCTTGGTGTTCGACGGCCAGGTGATCGACCGGACCGACGAGTCGGTGCGCAGCGCGACGTCACCCGTCGAGAAGATCCCGCAGCGGACGGCCTGCGTCCCGGACGGGACGCCCCGCAGCGGCGTGCGGACCACGACGTCGACCGACGAGCTGCCGGTGCACCAGTCGGGCACGGTCACCGTGGCGGTCTGCTTGTCGCCGTCCGCATAGGTGATCGTGAACGAGACCTGCTGGTCGCCGTTGTTCGCGGCCGCGACCAGACGCAGCCGGCTCGCTCCCGCGAGACCGCCGCTCACGTCCGTGGTCTGCGCGGTCAGCGTGAAGTTGTCCGCGCCGCCGGCGGCCGCGAGCTGGTAGCTCAGCGCGTGGTCGGCCGGGAGCTGCGTGCGCACGCCCTGGTAGACGCCCTGTGCGGCGAGCTGGTCACGCAGGTAGAAGCTGCCCTGCTCGTCGAAGGAGGCGTCCGTGCTTCCGACGTCCCCGATGGCCGTGGCGGTGTAGGCGTCCTGGAGCCAGCTGCGCTCCGGGACGACGACGGCCAGGTCGCTCGAGCGCTCGAGCCCGTCACCGGCGTCGACGGTGAGGTGCACGCGGTGCACCCCGGGCGTCGTGCGCGCGTCGACCGCGACCGGGACCTCGAACGAGCGCTGCACCGGCAGGCCGTCGGATGCCGCGTGCCACGTGACGTCCTTGGTCGTCACGTCGTCGTCGCCTTCGATCCGGATGGTGACGTCCCGCGAGCCCGAGGCCTGCACGAATACCGTCAGGTCGACGGTCTGCGTCGTGCCCGCCGCGACCTGGACGCTCCCGGGCGCCGACGCCGCGACACTCGTCGGGTGCTCGTCGGACGGCGCGAGCGTCCCGGGCGCGGCGTCCGCACCCGTGGCCCACGACGACGGCGTCGAGCCGACCGTGTAGTCGATCGTCCCGGCGGACGTGAGCTCGTCGCCCGTGAGGTACCCGGTGGTGTGCTGCGTGCCCCCCACCTTCATCGACCGGATGTAGTGGCTCGCGTCACCGACCCCGTCGGCCGTCAGCACGAGCTTGCCGCCCGACTGCGGGAACCAGGTCTCGTCGAGGGAGATCTCCGCCCGCTCGAACACCGGCGTCGACACGCCCCACACGTCGGTGCCGGGAACGATCGGGAACAGCCCGAGCGAGGACATGACCGCCCACGACGACATCTCGCCGAGGTCGTCGTTGCCCGTCACGCCCGTCGGACCATCGGTGAACAGCGTGAGCGCCGCGCGCACGACGTCCGTGGTCTTCCACGGCTGGCCGGCCCACAGGTACGCGTACGGTGCGTGCAGGTCGGGCTCGTTGTTCGGGTTGTACTTGTCCTGGTTGTAGTAGTCGTACGAGCCGTTGACCCACGTGTCGTGTGCGGTCCCCGCCGGGTCGGCGAGCAGCTCGTCGTAGGCGAAGAAGTCGTCCAGGCGCTTCGCGGCGGCGTCCTTGCCGCCGAGCAGGTCGACGAGACCGGGCATGTCCTGCTGGACCAGCCACTCGTACTGCACGGCGGTGCCCTCGTGGAAGCCGGGCGCCGAGGCGGGGTCGGTCTCGTCGACGAACACACCGTCGGGCGTGCGGGCGCGGAACGAGTCGGTCGCCGTGTCCCAGATCGCCCGGTAGCTCTGCGCGCGGGCCGCGTAGCGGTCGGCGTCGGCGTCGTGGCCGAGCGCACGTGCCAGGGTCGAGAGCGTCGCGTCGGCGAGCGCGTACTCGAGCGTCGCGGAGCCGCCGTGCTGCAGGTCGTAGTCCCCCGGCTTGCCCTTGGCGCCGGCGTCGTGGCCGACGTAGCCGGACTCGATGTACGTCGGGTTGCCAGCACGCCCGTTGAACGGCGAGTCGGCGGGCGGCACGCCGTCGGCGTTCTGCTTCAGGACGGCGTAGGCGCGCTCGGCCCAGCCGTCACCCAGCAGGCCCTGCGAGTACGCGCTCACGAGGAACGGCGTGACCGGGTCACCGGTCATGATGTTGGTCTCGACCGGCCCGTAGCCCCAGCGCGGCGCCCAGCCGCCCTGCTCGCCCTCGAGGACCACCGAGCGCGCCATGTCCCGCGCCTGCTCGGGCGCCAGCAGCGCGAGCATCTGCTCCTGCGTGCGGTACGTGTCCCAGAGCGAGAAGTTCTGGTAGTACGTGAACCCGTCCGCCGCCTGGTGTGCGTCCCCGTCCCAGCCCATGTAACGGCCGTCGACGTCCGTGCCCGTGTTCGGCGCGAGGAAGCTGCGGTACAGCGCGGAGTAGAACGTGCGCAGCTGCGTCTGGTCCTGCGAGGTCACCTTGACCTTGCCGAGCCACTGCTGCCACGTGTCGTGCGCGGCGTCCTTGGCCGCGGCGAGCGTCGTGTGCTCGGCCGCGAGGTTCGCGTCGGCACCGTCGCCGTCGACGTAGCTCAGCGACGTCTGCGCCTCGACGACCTGGTCGGACGTCGTGTCGAACTGCAGGTACGCGCCGGTACGGCTGGTCGACGACGCGGACGTCGCACCCGCCGTGACCGTGCTGCCCGTCCACGTGCCGAAGGCCGTGAAGGCGCGTGCGAACTTCGTGGTCGAGTACACCGTGAACGGCTCGGTGTCCTGGCAGAAGCCGCGCACGGTCGTCGCGGTCGTGACCGTGCGGGCAGTGGCGTCGATCGAGACCGACGAGTGCGTGACGGTGGACAGCGCCTGCCCGGCGTCGACGAGCACCTTGGCGTCGGTCGTCGCGGGGTACGTGTACCGCTGCACGCCGGTGTGCTCGGTCGCCGACAGCTCGGCGGTCACCTTGCCCGCCGGGGCGCTCAGCGCGACCTTGTAGTAGCCGGGGTGCGCCTCCTCGTCGGCGTGGCTGAAGGAGAGGTTGTAGCTCGCGTTGTCGGTGGACGAGATCGCACCGGTCGTCGGGAGGATCGGCACGAAGCCGTCGAGCCCGCAGCCGACGCCGGACATGTGCGCGAGCGAGAAGCCGCGGATCTTGCTCTGGGTGTAGTCGTACCCCGTGTTGTGGCCCGTGTCGGGCGACATCTGCACCATCCCGAACGGCACGGTCGCGCCGGGGTAGGTGTTGCCCTCGTCCTGCGTGCCGATGAAGGGGTTCACGTAGCCGGTGAGGTCGACGGCCTCGTCGGCGCTCGCCGGGGATGCTCCGAGTGCGCCGACGCCGGCGGCGACCAGGGCTGCGGCGACGCTCGTCGCCACCCCCCGACGCAGCCGCGCGGCCGCCGAGGAGCTGGCACGGGTGGGGTCTGACATCACGCCTCCTTGCGCGGGGCAACTCTTGTGGGGGCACAGGACGGCCCGGGCGAGGTCGATGCCGACCCCGCCCGGGCCGCTGCGGTCACTTCTTGACGGAGACCTTCACGGTCTTCGACGACTTCGAGGACACGTTCTTGGTGTCGCTCGGGACGAACGTCGCCTTGACCTTGATCGTCTTGGACGCCTTGGGCAGGGTCACGCTGACCTTGCCGTGCGCCGACGACTTCAGGCTCACCGTCTTGACGGCCTTGCCGTTGACGTACACCTTCACCTTGCCCACTGCGTACGAGCCGTTGGTGAGCTTGCCGACCGTGACCGAGACGTTCGGCTTGGACGACTTCTTGAAGGCCTTGCCCGACACCTTCACCGAGCTCGGCGCCGCCTTCGACACCTTGAGCGACTTCGTCGCCTTCGCGGAGGTCACCGCCGAGGTCGTGGCCGTCTGGGCCACGCTCGCCGTGATCTTCGAGTAGGTGCCGGCGGGCAGCTTGCGGGCCAGCTGGACGGACGCGCCGTACCCGCTGCCCATCCGCCCGATCACGGCGTGACCGAGGACGGTCGAGCCGTTCTTGAAGGTCACCGTGCCCGACGTCAGGCCCTTGACCGTCGTCGACAGCGTCACCGTCGTCGACGCGCCGTACACCTTCGAGGTGCGCGACAGCTTCGGGGCCGAGACGCCCGGCGTGGTCCGCTCCACCTTGACGACCACGTTGCCGCTCGTGGCGGGCTTGTGGCCCGCGTCGCCGGCGTAGGTGGCGTGGATGGTGTGCGTGCCGACCGAGAGGTCGTCGACCACGAGGGTGGCCTTGCCCGCCGCGACCGACACGAGGCCGAGCGACGTGCGACCGTCGAGGAACTCCACCGCACCGGTTCCGCTGGGCGAGATCGTCGCCGTCAGCGTGACCGGGCTGCCGACCTTGGCCGACGACGCCGAGGCGGCGATCGACAGCTTGGTCGTCACGAGCGGGTTGACCACCGAGACGCTGGTCTCGGCGACCGTGTTGGAGCGGGCCCCGAGGGCCGTGATCGGGTACGTGCCGTCGAGCGACGGCTTGGGCACCACGACCGTGGCGGTGATCGTGCCCGTCGAGGACGCCGTGACCGTGCGGGTCACCTTCGGCGAGCTCGCCAGCTCGACCACGACCTGCTCACCCTTCGCGAAGCCGGTCCCGGCGACCGTGATGGAGGCACCGGGGGCGACCGTGCTCGGGGCCACCGAGATCGCCGTGTCGTACACCGACGACTCGACGGTGACCTTCGTGGTCGTGCTCGTGCTGGACACGCCGTCGTCGACCGTGACGGTCACCGTGTAGGTGCCCGGTGCGGCCCAGGCGTGCGTGCCCGAGACGACCTTGCCGTCCACCGCGACCTTCTCGACCGGGGTCTCGTCGCCCCAGCTGATCGTGGCCGAGTAGCCCGCCTCGGTCGGCTGACCGCCGGAGACCTTGGCCAGGTCCAGCTTCGCCGGGGTGCCCGAGAGCTGGTCCTCGACGTCCAGGCCGGTGGCCGAGAGCGCGGCGGTCTCCGTCCGCACACCGTCGGACGCGAAGCCGAAGATGTGCATCTGGCCCTGCTTCACGGTGTTCTTCAGGTCCGGGAGCGTGATCCACTCCGCGGTCACGCCCGACTTCAGCGTGGCCGGCGTCGTCGCGAAGATCGCCGTCGTCAGGTTGTCCGCCTTGGGCGACGTGCCCTTCTGGCGGTTGACCACCTTGGCGAGCACCGAGGTGCCGGACACGGGGTTCGACGCCGCACCGACCCAGTCGCCGAACGACAGCGGGAGCGCCTGCGTGCTGCCGTCCGAGTACGTGATCGTCGCCGTGCCTGTCTGGGTCTTCTCGTTGGCGAAGCCGATCACCGAGATCTGCGTCGCTCCCTCGCCCAGGTCGAGCCGGATCTTCTGGCCCAGCGCGGTGACGTTGTCGGGCTTGCCGCTCGCGACCACGGGCGGGGTGAAGCTCACCGAGCCCGTGACGCCGATCGCCTTGCCCTGCTCGAAGCCGGCGGCCGCGAGCTCGGACTTGTTGAGCGAGTACCCGTTGCCGTCGCAGTCGGCGGCCACACCGGCCTCCGAGAGGCACGCCACGTTGAACGCACCCGTGAGCGTCTGGTCACGTGTGACCGAGATCGTCGTCAGGCCGGAGACCGTCGCGGGCTCGTCGTCGACCACCGCGGTGATCGTGACGCGGACCGTGTAGACGCCCGGGGCGTCGAACGTGTGCGGCGCCGTGACCTGCACGCCACCCAGCTTCGAGCGCGCGACCGTGCCCTGCTGCGCACCGTTGCCGTCGAGGAAGTCGACGGTCGCGGTGTAGTCGGACAGGTCGTTGGTGCCGCCCTTGGCCGTCGCGAGCACGCTCGAGACGGTGGCGCCCGCCTTGGCCTTGATCGTCGCCGACGGGTAGATCTCCAGGTCGGAGCTCTGCTGGAGCGTGTCGTCGAGCAGCTCGACCTCTGCCAGCTTCGCCGGCGCACCCGTGCTCGTCTCGTCGATGACGATCCGGTAGCGGGTGTAGAGCGCCGGGTCGGCCACCGTGAACGCACGCGTCTGCGTCGCCCACGTGAACGCCTCGTCGGAACGCTCGTCGAGCGTGGTCCACGCCTCGCCGTCGTTCGAGGCCTGCAGCTTCCAGGCCTTCGGTGCGGACGACGGCGTGCCGTCGGCGCCGGCGGCGGCGTTCGTCAGCGTGTACGACGCGACCGCGACCGGCCCGCTCGTGGAGGTCCACGTGACGTCGGTCTTCGTCGCCGGGAGCGTCACCGAGGTGCGCGAGTTGTCGTCGACGAGGAGCGACAGGTCGGTGTCGTCGCTCGCCGCGACCGTGCCGTAGTCCGGCTTGGCCGCGTCGACGTACGGCGTGCGCTGCTGGGCCGTGGTGTGGCCCGTGCCCCACGTGGTCGGCTGGTCCGTCATGCCGAACGTGATCGTGTGGTTGCCGTCGAGGATCGCCGACTGCTCGATCGTCGGGACGTCGACCGCCTGGCCGTCGACCTTCAGGGACGAGACGTAGACGTTCTTCTTCGAGTTGCCCGGTGCGTCGATCGTGAGCTTCCCGTGCGCACCGCGGTCGACGACGACCTTGTCGAACAGCGGCGAGCCGACCGTGTACTGGCCCGACGCGAGCGACAGCGGGTAGAAGCCGAGCGAGGAGAACAGGTACCACGACGACATCTCGCCGTTGTCCTCGTCGCCCGGGTAGCCCTGGCCGATCTCGGACCCGACGAACAGCCGCTGCAGGACCTCGCGCACCGTCTTCTGCGTGCCCGCCGGGTCACCGGCGGCGGCGTAGATGTACGGGATGTGGTGCGAGACCTGGTTGCTCATCCCGAACTGGCCCATCCGGACGTCGCGGGCCTCCTTGGCCTCGTGGATGCCGTACGTGCCCTTCTCCTGCGTGCCGAAGAACTCGTCGAGCTTGTCGACCAGGCCGTCGGTGCCGCCGTACAGCGCCGACAGTCCCGCGACGTCGTACGGCGTGTGGAAAGCGAAGTTCCAGCCGTTCGTCTCGGTGTAGTCGCCACCCCAGCTCGTGGGGTCGTACGTCGACGCGGACTTCGCGAAGTCGCCCGCAGCGGTCTTGCCCTGGAAGAAGCCGACCGAGGGGTCGAACATGTTGACGTAGTCCTCGGCCCGCTTGAGCAGGTAGGCCGACTGCTCCTTGAGGTCCTCGACGCGGTTCGCCGGGGTCTGCGGGTCGGCGGCCAGCTTCGCGGCCATCTCACCGATCGCGTAGTCGTTGATGTACCCCTCGAGACCCCACGAGACGGACTCACCCGTCGCGGTGGAGGTGTAGCCGAGGAACGGCGACGTGTCGAGACCCTTGCGGCCGACGTTGCTGCTGGTGGGCAGCACGGTCGCGTTCTTGGTCGCGGCGTCGAAGGCCTCGAGCGCGAGGTCGGTCGACAGCGCACCGGAGACGTACGCCTCGGCGAACGAGGCGTCCGAGCTGGTGCCGGTCATGAGGTCGGCGTAGCCCGGCGAGGACCAGCGGGCGATCCAGCCGCCGTCGCGGTACTGCTGGACGAAGCCGTCGACGAGCTCCTTGGCGACGTCCGGGTACAGGAACGAGTACGCCGGCCACACCGTGCGGTAGGTGTCCCAGAAGCCGTTGTTGACGTAGATCTTGCCGTCGACGACCTTGGCGTTCGTGTCGGTCGCCGTCGCGGACCCCGTCTTCGCCGAGACCGGGCTCGCGTACTGGTAGCCGTCCGCCGAGCCCTTGCCGGTGTGCTCGAACTGCGAGTTCGGGTACAGGTTGAGGCGGTACAGGTTCGCGTACAGCGTCTGGCGCTGCGCCTGCGTCGCGTCAGGGACGTCGATCACCTTGAGGCGGTCGTTCCACAGGCCCGCAGCGGTCTGCTGCACGTCGGTGAACGACTTGCCGGTGACCTCCTCGTCGAGGTTCTTCTTCGCCTGGTCGAGCGAGATGAACGACGTGGCGATGCGCATCTCGACGGTCTTGGTCGTCGTGGTGTCGAACTGCACGGCCAGGCCGGTGGTCCGGCCCGCCGTCGTGACACCGCGCGTCGGCGTGGCGCTGAACTCGGCGCGGAAGTACATCCGCGACGCGCCCACGGACAGGCCGGAGCCGCCCTCGACCCACCCGCTGACGGTGTTGCCGGAGTAGATGATCGACGAGGTCCCCTGGACCTGGTCGAGGATCACGGTGCCGAGGTTCGCGCTCGCGGGGTACGCGAACGAGTACACCGCGGAGTGGTCCGACGGGGCGACCTTCGCGACGATCCCGTTGTCGAACGCCACCTGGTACAGGTCGGGGCGCGCGATCTCGTTGTCGTGCGAGAACGGCAGCTTCCGCGCCGTGAGGTCCGCGCTCGGCGTGCTCGCGGTCGTGATCGACGGCATCACCGCGAGCTGGTCGCGGTCACCCATCCACGGGCTCGGCTCGTGCGAGATGCCGATGCCGTTGAGCGTGGGACGGTTGTCGCCGTTGTTGCCCGACGCGTAGTTGTAGAGCCACGACTGCGAGCCGGCGTCCGTCATCGGCGTGTAGAAGTTGAAGCCGTTCGGGACCGCGCTCGCGGGGATGTTGTTGCCGCGCGAGAAGCTCGAGTTGGCGTTCGTGCCGCGTCGCGTGTCAACCCAGTTCGTCAGGCTCGAGCCGTCCACCGTCGCGGCCTGGCGCAGCGCGACGTCGTCGACCCAGCCGGAGAACGACGTGCCCTTCTTGCCCGCCGGGTTGTGGTAGCTGAGCAGAACCTTCGTGACGTGCTTGCCCGCGAGCGAGCTGAGGTCCACGCGGACCGAGTTCCACTGGTTGCCGTAGAGCGCCTTCTCGCGACCCTGCGACGCTGCGTCGGCGCCGAAGCCGTACTGGTCGCTCAGGTTCGCGTCGGACATCAGCGTCGTCGTCGTGCCGTCGCTCAGCTCGAGGTCCACCGCGACGTAGGTCGCCGGGTAGGTGAGGTTCGACTCGTCGAGGACGGGGAACACCTTGTAGGCGAGCTCCATGCCGTCCGTGACGGCCAGGTCGAGCCCGTCGTACAGCACGTCGGTCGAGTGCGCGTCGCCGTCGGCCGTCTGCGAGCCGCCGTACCGGAGCGCCTTGAGCCCGGTGAAACCGACGGTCGACTTGATCGTCGGGCCGGACACGGGTCCGCCCCCGACGCCCGTGACCATGGGCGACGCCGTGGGCGGCGTGTCCGTGCCGTCGAGGATCTCCCAGTCGGCGAGCTGGATGAGCGAGTCACCGCTGTTCGCGGTGATGTTGAGCCGGTAGTACAGGTAGGAGCCCGGTGTCGCGGCCTGGAACGTCTGCGTCTGGAACCGGCTCGGGAAGTCGATGTCCGACTGCGTGTCCACCACGGACCACGTCGTGCCGTCGTTCGAGCCGAGCACCTGCCACGCCTTGGGGTCGCGCGCCTCGGAGTCGTTCGCGGACGTGATCGAGTACGCCTTGACCGTCTTGGCCCCGGTGAGCTTGTACTGCAGCCACGCGGTGTTGGTCCGCACGAGCCACTTGGTGCTCGACGTGGCGTCAGCGGCGGCGGTCGCGACCTCGTTGGGCGCGTTCTCGCCCGAGGCGGTCACCGCGGCGACCGAACCGAGCAGGCTCCCGGGTCCGAACTGGCTGCCGGTGATGTTGACGGGCGGCGAGTACGGGCTCGACGCCAGCGGCGACGGGTCGGACGTCTCGAACGACGACGTGAACGCCGGCGTCGTGGGTGTGTCGGCGGCGCCGGCGGGCGTCGTCGCCGCCGAGAGGGCCGTCCCCGCGAGCGCCAGGCAGACGCCGGACGCGAGCAGGCTGCGGGTCATCCCCGCAGGTCGGACAGAGGACAAGTGCATCGAAACCCCAGGAGTCGGTCGTCGTTGGCCTGCAGGGATGGAGCGGTGCGCGATCGCGGTCGTCGTCGATGACAACGTTGTCACGCCGAGGTGACGGTAAGTCCGATGCGCCGGGGTGTCAACCACCGCGCGCCTGTTGACGCCGCCGCGTCGGCATGACAGCGTTGTCAGCCGTCGCCGCCCTCACGGATGAGGACGCGCGCACGCACCAGCACGGGGCGATGCCGCCCCCGGACGAGAGGCGATCGATGACGCTCGCGAGAAGCAGGCTCGCTCGATGGACCACGTGGGTCGCGGGAGCCGCCGTCGCGGCGACGCCCGTGCTCGCCGCGGTCCCCGCGCACGCCGCAGGGACCACCTGGGTCGCCGACCCGGCGAGCTATGTGAGCACGCTCGCCGGCACGGGCAGCGGCGGCGCTGTCGTCGGCTCCATCAACAACTTCCCCGGCCCGTCGGCACCGTTCGGCATGGTCCAGTTCTCCCCCGACAACCCGGGGACCGGCCAGGGCTACTACTACGACAACTCGACCCTGCGCGGCTTCGGGCTCAACCACGCCTCGCAGGGCTGCGGCGCGTTCGGCGACTTCCCCGTCCTGCCGACGACCGTGAGCACCGCGACCGCCGACAAGCCGTGGGCGAGCACCAACTCGTACACGCACACCGGCGAGGTCGGCCGGCCCGGCTACTACAAGCTGGTCTCGACCGACGGCGCGGGCAAGCAGATCACGTCCGAGCTGACCGCGACGACACGCACCGGCGTCGCGACGTTCACGTTCCCCTCGGGCGTCACGCCCGAGGTCTTCGTGCGTCCGGGGGCCTCGAACACGAGCCCCACGGCGGCCACCCTGAAGTACGACCCCGCCACCGGCGTGCTCACCGGTTCGACGACCACCGGTCGCTTCTGCGGGAAGAACAACACGTACACCGCGTACTTCGCGATGAAGTTCGACCAGCCCGTGACCGGCAACGGCACGTGGGACGAGTCGACGACGACCGCCGGCAGCACGAGCGTCGACAACAAGAAGGCCGGCGGCTACGTCTCCTTCGCGGCCGGGACGACCACGGTCCGCGCCGCCATCGCGCTGTCGTACACCGGCACCGCGGGCGCCCTCGCGAACCTCGCGGCCGAGGTCCCCACCCTGGGCGCCTCCACGTTCTCGGACGTGCGGGACGCGACCTATGCGGACTGGAACGAACGCCTCGCGAAGATCCAGGTCAGCGACACGGCGAGCACGGCCGACGTCAAGACCTTCTACCACACGCTGTACCGCTCGCTGCTGCACCCGAACGCGTTCGACGACGCCGACGGCACCTACCTCGGGTTCGAGACGACGCCGCAGCTGCACCACCTCAGCGAGCACCCCGGCCAGGAGCGGCAGTACGCGCAGTTCTCCGACTGGGACACGTACCGCACGCTCGCCCCGCTGCAGGCGATCCTGTTCCCCGACGAGGCGTCCGACATGGCGCAGTCGCTCGTGAACGACGCCGAGCAGAGTGGCTCCTACCCCCGCTGGGCGTTCGCGAACGCGTCGACCAACCAGATGTCGGGTGACAACGCGACTGCACTCATCGCGCAGACCTACGCGTTCGGCGCACGCGACTTCGACGTCGACACCGCGCTCGAGTACATGGTCAAGGGCGCCGTGGGCGACGAGGCCGGCACCTACACCGGCGGCACCAACTCGAAGGCGATCCAGCGCCCCGCAGCGAAGGTGTACAACGACCGCGGGTTCGCACCGCAGATCGCGGAGTACCAGACGGACCACGCGGTGACGGGCGCCTCGATCACGCAGGAGTTCTCGATCGACGACTTCACGATCGCGCAGCTCGCGTCGGCACTCGGCAAGGACGACGTGGCGACCCGGTTCACGCCGCGCGCGCAGTACTGGCAGAACCTGTTCAACCCGACCACGGGATTCGTGTCGCCACGTGACGTCAACGGCAAGTTCCCCGCGGGTGACGGCAACGTCACGCCGACGGACTTCGGGTACCGGGGCACCGTCACGGGCTACGGCCAGGTCGGCTTCGACGAGGGCATGGCCGAGCAGTACCTGTGGCTCGAGCCGCAGAACATGCAGGGCCTGATCACGGCTCTCGGCGGCCGCGAGGCCACCGCCGACCGGCTCGACGCGTTCATGACCAACGGCCTCAACGTCGGCGCGAACAAGCCGTACATGAACGCCGGCAACGAGCCGAACTTCCAGACCCCGTGGGTGTACGACTACCTCGGGCAGCCGTGGCGCACGAGCGAGGTCGTGGACCAGATCCGCACCACGCTGTTCGGGTCCGACCCGCACGGCGCCGAACCGGGCAACGACGACCTCGGCGCGCAGGCGAGCTGGTACGTGTGGGCGGCCATCGGTCTGTTCCCGACCACACCGGGCAGCGACCTGCTGACGGTCAACACGCCCGCGTTCGACGCGGTGCGCGTCCATGCGGGCGACGGCGGCACGATCGACGTGACCGCCCCCGGCGCGACGACGAAGCGCTACACCGCCGACCTCGCGGTCGACGGCACGTCGCAGACCGCGACCTACGTCGAGGGCCTCGTCGACGGCGCGGACCACACCGTGGCGTTCACGACGGCCGACGAGCCGAGCGACACCTGGGGCACCGGTACGCACGACGCTCCCCCGTCGTTCGACGAGGGCGGCGCGGCCGTCGCCGTCGCCACCACGCCTGCATGGCCGACGGCTCTCGTGGGTGGCTCGACGGCCCTCACGCTCGACGTGCAGCGGTTCGACCAGGCCGTCACGCAGGCGGACGTGCAGGTCACGAGCACCCGGCACGGCCTGGACGTGACCTCGCCCGGCACCGTCTCGCTCGACGACCAGGGGCACGCCACCGTGTCGCTGGCCGTGGACGTCGCCGACGACGCGGCCGAGGGTGCCTACCCCGTCAAGGTGAGCGTCACCGCGGGCGGTCAGGTCCGCACCGAGGAGACCTCCGTGAAGGTCGCCGCGAAGGGGTCGCTGGCCTCGTTCGCGACGGTCGTCGGGACCGCCTCGCAGGCCCGTCAGGACGGCGCGAAGCTGGACAACGAGGGCAACAGCTACCGCCGCGACCTGCTCGCGGAGCACGGACTGACCCCCGGGGCCACGTTCACCATCCCGGGTGACGCCTTCGCGGGCATCACCGCCGTGTGGCCCGACACCGCCGAGGGCAGCCCAGACGCGGTGGTCCCGAGCGGCCAGACGGTCCGGCTCGCCGCCTCGGCGCGCAAGATCACGTTCGTCGGCGCGGCGCGCAACGGACCGGCCTCTGCCAAGGCCGCCGTGACGTTCGACGACGGCAGCCACGCGCTCACCGACCTCACGCTGAGCGACTGGGTCCTCCCGTCGTCGGGCGTGGACAACACGGTCGTGGCCGCGATGGACGAGCGTAACGCCCGCAACAGCGGCGACCGCACGGCGTACGTCTTCGCGACGACCCCGTACACGGCGCCGGAGGGCCGCCGCATCGTCTCCGTGACGCTGCCGAGCTCCGCCAAGGAGCGCGTGTTCGCGATCGGCACCGACACCAGCGGCGCTCCCGCGGTCCAGGTCGCCAGCCCGACGGTCACCGCCGGCACGGCACTGACGGTCACCGGCTCCGGCTTCCTGCCGGGCGACGGCGTCCGGGTCGAGGTCGGCACGGCCGCCGCGACGGCGACCGCCGCCTCGGACGGCACGTTCACGACGAAGGTCGTGACGCCGGTCCGGGCGTCGGGCACCACCGACGTCACCGCGACCGGCGACAACGGGCTGACCGCGTCGACGACCGTCCAGGTCACCGGCGTGAGCACCTCGATCACCGCACCCGGGCACGCGCAGCCGCGTTCGGCTGTCGCGTTCACGGGCGCCGGCTTCCAGGCCGGCGAGCACGTCGCCGTCACGCTCTCGGGCGCGTCGGTGACCGTCACCGCGGCCGCCGACGGCACGGCGACCGGCACGATCGCGGTGCCCGCCGCTGCGGGCGTGTACGAGCTCAAGGCGACGGGTGAGAGCTCGCACGCGTCGGCTCACGTCGAGGTGACCGTGGACCCCGCGGCCGACCCGGCGATCGCGGCGCCGAGCCGCTCCTCGCTCGGCGCGACCGTCACCGTCGCGGGTTCGTCGTTCGCTCCCTCGAGCGACGTGCGGATCTCGCTGGCCAACGGCTCGACGCTGGTCACCGCACGCACCGACGCGAAGGGTGCGTTCACCGCGAAGCTCGTCGTCCCGGTGCGGGCCGACCTCGTCGGACGCGTCCAGCTGTGGGCACAGGGCACCGCCACGGACGGCACGTCGGTCCGCCTCACGCGGCCGATCACGTTCGACAAGGCGGTCGTCACGCTCGGCAAGCCGGCGCTCTCGCGGACCTCGAGCGTGTACGGCGCCTCGACCCGCGCGGTGCTGTCCGTGCCCGTCACGGGCGCCACGTCGGGCAAGGTGACGTTCCGCAGCGGCTCGAAGGTGCTCGGCACCGCGAGCGTGGGCCGCTCGGGCTCGTCGTACCGGGCGTCGCTCACGCTGCCCACGTCGCTCGCCGTCGGCTCCTACACCGACTTCTCGGCGTCCATCGCGACGACGGCCACCACGGCGGCCGCCTCGTCCGCGACGCTGGTCAAGGTGCTCAAGGTGTCCAAGGCGGCGCCGAGCTCGGTGAAGGTGTCGGGCAAGGCCTTCAAGAAGTCGTCCAAGCCGAAGGTCTCGGTCACGGTCGGCAAGCTCACCAACGGCTCGTACGCGGTGGGCAAGGTGAAGGTCTACGTCAACGGCAAGGCCGTCAAGACGGCGAGCCTGAAGTCGTCGGCCCACGGCAAGGTCAGCGTCACCCTGCCCAAGGCGTCCAAGACGATCAAGGTCAAGGCGACGTTCGTCCCGAGCGACACCAAGAACGTGTCCTCGAAGTCGTCCAAGACCGTCAAGGTCTCCGTCAAGAAGTGACCTGAGCACGACGAAGGGGCGCTCCCGTCCGGGGGCGCCCCTTCGTCCTGCCTGCTGTCGTGGACCGCGTCGCGTGGCCCGTGCGTGGTGCGACGGCACCGCTCAGGAGGGCGGGCGCTCCCCCGAGCCGCGCGGGACGATCCGGGTCGCGAGCACGACGCGCTGCGTGCTCGTGCGTGCGCCGTGCTGGTCGAGGAGCCGCCGGGCGGCGATGCGCCCCATCTCCGCGGGGTCGTGCGCCACGGTCGTCACGCCGAGGACGTCGGACAGGTCGAACTCGTCGAAGCCGACGAGCGCCGTCTGCGGTCGCCGGGCCGCGATGGCCCGCACGGCACCGACCGCGATGCGGTTGTTCCCCGCGAGCACTGCCGTGACGGGCTCGGGCTGCGAGAGCAGGTCCACCACCGCGTCGTAGCCCGACGCGACGTCGTGCGAACCCACGCGGACGACCGGCTCGCACGCCGCCTGCGCGAGCGCGTCCGTGTACCCGCGGCGCCGCTCGCGGTGCGTGCTGAGCCGCTCGTAGTCGCCGACGAAGGCGATCCGCCGGTGCCCCACCGCGATGAGGTGCTGGGTGGCGGCGAGCGCACCGCCGTAGTTGTCGAGCACGATCGAGTCGGCCTCCACACCCACGGGCGGTCGGTCGACGAACACGACGTTCGTGCCGCGCGCGAGCAGCGGCGCGATGTTCTCGTGCGACGGGCAGGTCGAGGCGATCACGAGCCCGCGCACGCGCCGGTCGGCGAACTCCGAGACGAGCTCGCGCTCGACGTCCGGGTCCTCGTCCGAGCTGGCGATCGTCAGGTGGGCGCCCGCGGCCCGCAGCTCCTGCTCCACACCCTTCGCGAGCGCCGAGTAGAACGGGTTGGCCAGGTCGCCCATGACCATGCCGACCATCGGCGTCGCGATGCCCCGCTTGAGCATGCTGGCCTGCGGGTTCATGCGGAAGTCCAGGGCTGTCGCCGCGGCGAGCACACGGTCGCGCGTCGCCGCCGCGACGTGCCGCTCGCCGTTGAGGGCGCGGGACGCCGTCTTGAGACTCACCCCGGCCCGTTCCGCGACGTGCGACAGCGTCACGCTGCCGGTCTCCTCGGCGTCGATCATCCGTGTGGCACCTTCCCGCTGGTCAGGGCGATCGTAGCGAGCGTCGGGCCCGCACAGGCTCGATTCCGCGCATCGGTCGCACGGCGCGTCAGCTCGTCGGCCCTGGGCCGGCGTCGGTGTGCGCGACGTGCCGCAGCTGCCGCCAGATGAGCACGACGAACAGGGCAGAGCCCACGAACGCGAACCAGAACGGCGCCGTCACGCCCCAGTGCCGCGCGAGCGCACCGCCGATCGTCGACCCGATCACCAGTCCTCCGTAGACGCCGACCAGGTTCACGGCCCCGACGCGCCCCTGCAGCGCCGTCGGCACCGCGCGCTGCCGGATGGTGATCGACGTGGTCCCCCACACGAACGCGTGCGCGCCGAACACGAAGAAGATGACGAGCGCGACCCACGGCGTCGTGGTGAGGGCGAGCGCGAGGTGCGTGAGCGTCTCGATGACCAGGCCGATGCGCATGAGGTCCGCGAGGCTCACGCGGCGTGTGATCCAGCCGTAGGACACGGTGCCGACGAGACCGCCGAGCGCGCTCAGCGTCGTCAGCAGGCCGAAGCCGACCGCCCCCAGGCCGAGCCGCTGCGACGCGTACAGCACGAGCACCGACCACGCCGCGCCGAACGTGATGTTGAACGTGAAGATCGTCACGACGAGCGTGCGCACGGCCGCGTGGTGCCGCACCCAGCGGAACCCCTCGGCGATGTCGTGCCGCACGTGGGTCGACGGCGCAGGGCCACGGTCCACCGGCGGGAGCACCACGCGCGTGACCAGGAGCGCCCCCAGCGCCACCGTGATGGCCTGCACCCCGAACGGCAGGACGTGCGCGGCCGCGAAGAGCGCCGCGCCGATCGGAGGACCCGCGAGCTGGTTCAACGTGATGAAGCCGGTCTGGAGCCGTGAGTTGCCGGTCGCGAGGTCGTCGCGGTGCACGAGCATCGGCAGCAGCGTCGCCGACGCGTTGTCCGCGAACACCTCGGCGGTGCCGACGACGAACAGCGTCGCGAGCACGAGCCCGATCGACACGTGACCGCTCCACACCGTCGCCGCGAGCGCGGTGAGCACCACGGTGCGGAACAGGTCGACGCGCACGACGATCGCGCGGCGGTCGAGCCGGTCGGTGATCGCGCCGGCCAGCGGGGCGAACAGCAGGGGTGGCAGCCACTGCAGGGTGGCGGCGAGCGCGACGAGGAACGGGTCCTGCGTGAGCGAGGCGACCAGCAACGGGCCCGCTGCGATCGAGATCCCGTCCCCGAGGTTGCTGGTCCAGCTCGAGGCCATGAGCCAGCGGAAGGCGGTGCCGAGCCGCGCGGGGGCGACGGTCTCGACGAGGCGGCTCACGGGGGTCAGATCGTAGCCGCCGCGCGGCCGGGCCCACGCTAGCCTGCGCGCATGGTCGGTCCCCTCGTCGCCTATCTGCCCACGCCCCGCGCCGAGGACGGACGCGTGCTCACGGACGCGCTCGCGGTGCTCGTCGAGCGCGCTGTCGCGGCCGGTGCCGACGCGGTCGCGGTCCTCGGCTCCGCGGGCGGGTTCGCCTACCTGGACCGTGCGCAACGCGCGTCGGTGGTCTCGGCCGCTGCCGGCGCGGTCTCGGGCCGGGTGCCACTGCTGGCAGGCATCGGAGCGCTGACGACGAGCGCGGCGCAGGAGCACGCGCGCGACGCCGGCGCCGCGGGTGCCGACGGGCTGCTGCTGGGCACCCCGACGTACCTCCCCCTCACGACGGACGAGGTCGTCGGTCTGTATCGCGACGTCGCCGCGCACGCCCCCGCACCGCTGTGGGCGTACCACAACCCCCGCACGACGAGCGTCGAGCTGTCCGTCGACGACGTGCGCCGCATCGCGACGCTCCCCGGGATCGCAGGCGTCAAGGACCGCGGCGTCGATGCCGACGACGTGCGCACCCGCGTCGCGGCGTACGCCGACCTCGACGTCGAGGTGGGCATCAGCGGCGACCTGCTGGGTGTCGAAGGGCTGCTGGCCGGAGCCAGGGCGTGGCACTGCGGGCTCGCGGGGCTGCTCCCTGAGCTGTACGTCCCGGTCGCCCGTGCGGCGGCCGGGGGCGACGAGGCAGCGGTGCGCGCCGCGACGTCGTCGCTCGCACCGTGGGCCGAGCTCTCGTCGACGTGGGGCGTCGCGCGCCTGGCCGTCGTGCTCGGCCCGCTGCTCGGGCTCGACCTCGGCACCGTGCCGCGCCCGCTGCTCGCGCCGCCCGATCACGTGCGCGAGCGGGTCGTAGCGCTGCTCGGCTGACTCCCGCCTACTGCGGTGCGTCCTCGCGCGCCTCGTCGTCGTCCTCGACGGGCTTGTTGTCCTCGATCGCCTCGTCGACCGTCATCGGCGGGTCGACCGTGCGCAGGCGCGAGAAGATCGCCCAGAACACGGCGACGAGCGGGACCGCGATGACCGCGCCGAGGATGCCCGCGGTGAGCGTGCCCGCAGTCACGGACAACGCGATGACGACGGGGTGGATCGAGACCTGCCGCCCCATGACGAGCGGCTGCAGGATGTGCCCCTCGAACTGCCCGATCCCCGCGATGCCGAGGCCGACGAACAGCGCCGTGATCGGACCGTTCGCAGCGAGCGCGACGATCATCGCGACGACCATCGCGGTGGGCGCCCCGACGAGCGGGATGAACGCACCGACGAACACGAGCACCGCGAGCGGTGCCGACAGAGGCACCCGCAGGAGCGCGAGCAGGATGAACGCGAGGGCCGCGTCGGTGAGCGCGATGATCACGGTGCCGCGCGTGTACCCGGAGAACGTGTACCAGCCGGCGCCGCCGGCGATCTTCCACGTCTCGCGCGCCCGCGCCGGCAGCTGGTTGAGGAACCAGGTCCACATGTCCTGGCCCCGTGCGAGGAAGAACACCGTGCAGAAGATGGCGAGCGCGAGTGCGGTGAACACCTCGACGACCGAGCCCGCCCGGCTGGCGGCCTGACCCGCGAGCTCGCCCGCGTGCTGCTGCAGCCACGTCTGCGCCTGGTCGATCCAGTGCGCGATCTGCTCGCTCGTGATGGTGAACGGCAGCTTGCCGCTCTCCAGGAAGTCGGTGATCTGCTTGATGCCGGTGCTGAACTTGTCCTGCAGGTCCGACCACTGGTTCGCGATCGAGTACCCGACGTACAGCAGCAGCCCGGCGAAGAACAGGATCCCGGACAGCAGCGCGAGCGCGGTCGCGAGCGCCCGGGGCATCACCTTCGAGAACCAGTCCACGAGCGGGCGCAGCACGGCCGTGAACACGCATGCCAGGAACAGCGCGACGAACAGCAGCACCACGTGCCACACCGCGTAGAACACGAGCGCGATCGCGAGCACGACGATGATGAGCCGCCACGACACCCCGGCGAGCGACTGCAGCCACCGCGGCGCCGTCTCGTCGCGACCGACGACACCCGGGTTGCGGCGCCCACCGGCCACCTTCCTCGCCGCAGGGCTGACGTACGCCGGTGCGCTGCGGTCGTTCGGGGCGTCGGTCATCGGGGCCTTTCGTCGCGTCGTGCCGGCGTTCTCGCAGGTGCGGCCCGTCGTCGGGCCCGTCCACGTCAGTGTGCACCGCCGGACCGATGCGTGCCTGCGCGCCGCACCGTGCTATCTTTCATGCCGCACCTGAGGGGATCCACGGATCTCCTGCGGTCCACCTGTCCGGGTGGCGGAATGGCAGACGCGCTAGCTTGAGGTGCTAGTGCCCGAAAGGGCGTGGGGGTTCAAGTCCCCCTCCGGACACTCGTTGAGACAGCGACGACGAAGGCCCCCGATCCCGCCGATCGGGGGCCTTCGTCGTTGATCTGGCACCTTCGGTCGAGCAGGTCAGCGGCGTAGCCAGCGGCGGGCCTTCGCCCACACGGGTGCGCCGTCGCGGTCGCGGGCGGCGGCCAGGACGTAGCCAGGTGCCTCCCGGGTACCGGCGGTCGACAGGAACCCGAGCCCGTGCGCGGAACGCCAACGGTTGAGAACCCACGTCACCAGGTAGCGCTGCAGCACGTCGTGGTCCTCGGTGAGCAGGTCGAAGCCGTTCGAGGCGCCCCGCTCCACCGCTTCGACGCTCAGGGTCCCCTCGACGTCCGTGACGACCTTGCGGACGTCGCTCGTGCTGATCGTGAAGCCACCCTCGTGCTCGCCCACCCGCAGCCCGCCGTCGCGCACCAGCTCGGCGACGCGGGGGTCCAGGAGCGCCGTCACCGCAGCACGCCCTTCTGCCTCAGGTGCCACGCGCGCCCACCGCGCCCGCGGCCGCGTCGAACGCCGGGACGTGGGCGGAGCGGGACCGGAAGTCGCGGAGCAGCGCTCGCAGGTCATCGACGCGGTGCTGCGCCCGCGGCACGGCATCCGTCGCGAGCGCGCCCTCCCCCGCCGTCTGCTGCCTCGCCCGGTGCGATCCGGCGACAAGATGCCCGAGGCGTCGAGGGTCCGGGCCGCCCTGCGTCAGGCCGCCGGGGTGAAGGGCATCGTCTCCTGGGTCCCGCCGCCGATCACCAGGCACGAGCCCTCCGGCACCTCGAGCCAGGCGCCCCGCAGGTCCCCGAGGGGCTCCGAGACGACGACGCGCGAGTCGTCGTGCAGGCCGTGCAGCACCGGGTTGTCCGGGTACTGGTGGCGCAGCACCGCGACGTCCTGGTTGTGGAAGAGCGTGCGCGAGCGCCCCTCCGACGAGTACCGGAACGCCCAGACGCGCTCCCCGTCGGTCACGGCGATCGTCCCCTGGAACGGGTACGCGACCCCACGACGCGTGGCGACCTGCTCGACGAGGCCGATCGCGCGGGCCACGGCCGTCGGCGGGTCGTCGCTCAGCCCGAAGGTGAGCGCGAGGTGGAACAGCGTCTCGGAGTCGGTGCTGCCCTCGATCGTCGGGAACAGCTCCGGCGCGACCGCGAGCTGCAGGTCACGCTTGAGCTCTCCGAACCTCTGCACGAGCCCGTTGTGCATGAACAGCCAGCGGTCGTGACGGAACGGGTGGCAGTTGGTCTGCTGGACCGCCGAACCGCTGGTCGCGCGCACGTGCGCGAGCACGGTCCCCGAGCGGACGTGCTGCGCGATCTCCCGCAGGTTGCGGTCGCTCCATGCCGGCTCGATGCTGCGGAAGAGGCCGGGCTCCGACGCGTGCTCGTCGTACCAGCCGACGCCGAAGCCGTCGCCGTTGGTCGGCTCGGCACCCATCCGGCTGTGCAGGCTCTGCATCACGAGCGAGTTCGCGGGCTTGTAGAGCAGGTCAGCGAGCATCACCGGCGATCCCTTGTACGCGATCCAGCGGCACATGCCGGGAGCCTCCCTACGACCGCCCGCGTCAGTGGTCGGGCGTGATCCTCACGATGATCCGCTCACGTTGCTTGCGGCTCATCTTCTCGACGAGCGTGAGGACGCGGTACTCGAGCCCGTACTTGGAACGCATGAGCCGCGCCGTCGTCGCATGGGCCTGCTCGTCGTCCCGCAGCTCGGCCGTGCCGGTGAGGACCGGGGCATGGTCGGCGACCTTGCCCGTACGGCTCGACGGTCGCAGCTCGACGCGCTGGTCGTTGCGCAGGCGCTTCACCTTTCCGCTCCCCGCGGGCGTCGTCACGAGAAGCGCCTCGCCGTCGCGCACGACCCACACGGTCGTCGCGACACCGACGCCGGTCCTGCGGAAGGTGGTCAGGGAGACGAAGTCCTCGTCGGCCGCTTCGCCCGTGCTCAGAGAGGTCGCCATGGCGCACCGTAGGCACATGCCGGCGGCGGGCGCGCGTCGGCCGTCGCGCCCAGGTCCGATCGTGCGGTCTGCAGCAGACTGCATGCATGGCCACGACGGACGCGATGACATGGGTCGCCGGGTACGAGCAAGCCTGGCGCTCGCAGGACACGGCGCGGCTCGACGAGCTGTTCACGCCGGACGCCCGCTACCTGCGCTCGCCGTACGACGCGGGGCTGCACGGCATCGAGGCGATCGCGGCCTTCTGGGACGACGACACGACCTTCGCGATGGACGCCGAGCTTGTCATCGCCGACGACCGTACAGCCGTGGTGCGCGTCGAGGTCCGGTACACCGGCGCCGAGCCCCAGGAGTACCGCGACCTGTGGGTCCTGCGGTTCGCCGACGACGGCCGGGTACGGCACTTCGAGGAGTGGGCCTACTGGCCGGGCCTGCACTGGTCGGTGCAAGGGCGCTGACCCGCCCGACCAGGATGCGACCGTGGCGTCGCCGCCACAGACTGGGTGCGAACCCCTGAACCTGTGGATCGGAGCGGTCGTGCCTGTTGTCCCCACCGTCACCCTCAACAACGGCGTCGAGATCCCCCAGCTCGGCTTCGGCGTCTTCCAGATCCCGCCGGAGCAGACAAAGGCAGCCGTCCTCGACGCGTTCGACGTCGGCTACCGCCACATCGACACGGCGCAGATGTACCGCAACGAGCACGGCGTGGGCGAGGCGCTGGCCGAGTCGGGCCTCGCCCGCGACGACGTGTTCGTCACGAGCAAGCTCAACAACTCGAACCTCACGCGCGACGACGCCCTCGCGTCCTTCGACAGGACGCTCGACGCGCTCGGGTCGGACCACGTCGACCTGTTCCTCATCCACTGGCCGCTGCTCACCGTGACCGACGTCGTCGCGCGCTGGCACGTCATGGAGGAGATCTACGCGTCGGGTCGCGCTCGCGCGATCGGAGTCTCCAACTTCCAGCCGCACCACTTGCGCCGCCTGCACGCCGAGTCGACCGTGACACCGGCCGTGAACCAGGTGGAGGTGCACCCGTACCTGCGCCAGGACGACGTGCGGACCTTCGACGCCGAGCACGGCATCGCGACCGAGGCGTGGTCGCCCATCGCGCAGGGCAAGGTGCTCGACGACCCGGTCCTGGTGCGAATCGCCGAGCAGGCGGGTCGCACCACGGCGCAGGTGACCCTGCGCTGGCACCTTCAGCGCGGGGACATCGTGTTCCCCAAGTCCGTCACGCGGGCGCGCGTAGAGGAGAACTTCGCGCTGTTCGACTTCGAGCTCTCCGACACCGACATGGCCGACATCGACGGGCTCGACCGGGGTGAGCGGACCGGGCCTGACCCCGACACGTTCGACTACGTGCCGGGCTGAGCGGGGCGCCGTCCGCGCCGGCACGGACAGCGTGTCGTGGGAGCTCACCGCATCAGCCGAACGCGGAGACGCTGCCCGTCGCTCGCTCCGTCCTCGCCAGTGCGCGGAGCACCTCGGGAGCACCGTGGCGGTGCCCGGCGACCACGGCGAGCGTCGCGAGCACCGGGTCCGCCGCCGCGTCGTCGAAGCCAGGGGTCGGCACACCGACGCTGGCTGCGAGGTCGTCGGCGTGGACGACGATCTCGAGGAGCCGGCACGCGAGGAAGTCCTCCGTCGCGAGCACGCAGTCCTGCCACGGGACGTAGGTGGTCGGTCCGGCAGCACTCAGCACCGCCGGCAGACGGCGGCGGGCATCGGCGAGGATCGCGACGGAGTGCCTCTGACCACCCGCGGCCATCGCGACGAAGTCGTCACGGATCGACGTGTTCTCCGGTGCGTCGACCGGAGCCATGAGCCAGTCGCTCCGCGCGTAGCACTCCGCGAGCGAGACGTGGTCGGCGTGCGCGGGCACCTCGAGCGGGAGGAACTCCAGCGCCGTCTCCGCCTGGCTCACGAGGTGGCGGGTCAGCCCGCCGACGGTCATCCCGCGCAGGGCGGACCCGTCGTCCCACGCCCCGGCGACCTCGGGCGACGCCACGAGGCCGGCGATCGCGTCGAGCGCGCCGAGCAGCACCGTCCCGTCCAGGTTGCCGCGGAACGTCAACCCGCTCACCGTCGCGCTCCTGTGCCGGCGGGCCTGAGAAGCACGGTCACGATCATCGGGTCTCTCCTGGGGTCACGTGTGCTGGCTGCCTGGATGTCCCGATCACACCACAACCCACCGACACGCGCGCCGTCCCGGCGATCCCGCGCGGCCGATCGACCATGCGTCACCGTTCACCCGTTCGGCGTGCCCATGTCACCCGTCAGGGCTAGCGTCGCGCCTTGTGCCGCAACCCGGTACAGCCGACACACAGGGAGGACTCTGGCATGAGCAAGAACGTCCTGAGAAGCCGCACGGGACGGATCGCGGCGGGCATCACCGCGGCGATCACGCTGGTCGCGCTCGCGTCGCCGGCCACCGCCGGCGGCCACGGGCACGACACCGGGCACGGTCACGGGCACGAGCACAGACACGCGGGCGATGACTACGCGCTCACCGTCATGGGCACGACGGACCTGCACGGCAGCGCCCTCAACTGGGACTACTTCAAGAACGCGGAGTACGACGACAGCGCGCACAACGACATCGGCCTCGCGAAGGTCTCGACGCTCGTGAACCAGGTCCGTGCCGAGCGAGGACGCTCGAACACGCTGCTCATCGACGCGGGCGACACCATCCAGGGCACGTCGCTCGCCTACTACTACGCGAAGGTCGAGCCGATCTCGCGGACCGTGAAGCACCCCATGGCCGTCGCCATGAACGCGATCGGCTACGACGCCGCCGCGCTCGGCAACCACGAGTTCAACTACGGCATCCCGCTGCTGCGCACGTTCCAGAAGCAGCTCGACTTCCCGCTCCTCGGCGCGAACGCGATCGACGACACCACGGGCCGCCCGGCGTTCTCCCCCTATGTGATCAAGTCCGTCCGCGGACCGCACGGGCGCCCGGTGCGCGTCGGCATCCTCGGACTGACCAACCCGGGCATCGCGATCTGGGACAAGGCCAACGTCGAAGGCAAGATGCGCTTCGACGGGCTCGTCGAGCAGGCGAAGAAGTACGTGCCGGAGATGCGTCGCAAGGGGGCCGACGTCGTCGTCGTCGCGGCGCACTCGGGCGCGGACACCTCGTCGTCCTACGGCGACGCCCTCCCGTTCCCGGAGAACGCCTCGACGCTGGTCGCGCAGCAGGTCCCGGGCATCGACGCGATCCTCGTCGGCCACGCGCACCAGGAGATCGCGCAGCGCGTCGTGACGAACGAGCAGACCGGGAAGCCGGTCGTGCTCTCGGAGCCGCTCAGGTGGGGCGAGCGCCTCACGGTCTTCGACATCGACCTCACGTGGTCGCGCGGCCGCTGGGGCGTCGACGGCGTGACGTCCAAGGTGCTCAACTCGAACACCGTGCCCGAGGACCCGCGCATCGTGAAGAAGCTCTCGGCAGCCCACGACAAGGTCGTGACCTACGTCAACGGCGTCATCGGGACCTCGAAGGAAGCCATGTCCGCCGCGACCGCTCGGTACGAGGACACCGCAGCGCTCGACTTCATCAACCACGTGCAGGCCGAGTCGGTGAGGTCTGACCTCACGGGCGACGACGCCGACCTCCCGGTCCTCTCTATCGCCGCGCCGTTCAACAAGGACGCAGCGATCCCGGCGGGCGACGTGTCCGTGCGTGACGTCGCCGGGCTGTACATCTACGACAACACCCTGCTCGGCATCAAGCTCACCGGTGCCCAGGTGAAGGCGTACCTGGAGAAGTCGGCGGAGTACTTCCAGCACGTCGACGGCCCCGGGACGTACCCGGCGTCGGCCCTGACCAACGCGGTGACTCCCACCGCACCGACCGGCACGCCGGACTACAACTACGACGTGATGGCCGGGCTGGACGCGCCGCTGACCTACGACATCGACCTGACGAGGCCCGTCGGGAGCCGGGTCGTGGACCTCGCGTACGGCGGCACGCCCGTGGCCGACGACCAGCAGTTCGTCGTCGCGATCAACAACTACCGCCAGTCGGGCGGCGGCAACTTCCCGGGCGTCACGTCGGCGCCCGTGCTGGTCAACCGCCAGCAGGAGATCCGCCAGCTGCTGATCGACTGGGTCACGGCCCACCAGGTCGTCGACCCGGCGACGTTCTCGGCGACCAACCCCGATTGGAGGCTGGTGGCGGGCTCGACGCCGCTCGTCGTGACGCCGTGACGTCCTGAGCCGTGAGCGGCGGGGTGGCGGGACGCCGAGTCGCCCCCCCCCCCGCCGTGGCGTCAGCGGCCGGCCGCACCGTGGCTGGTGCCGTCGGTCGACGACCTCGGTGCGACGTCGGCTCCCGCCGGCACGCAGGTGTAGCCCGCGTCGACCACGCTCAGAGATCCGTCACCGGCGTTGGCCTTACCAGGACTGAACAGCGTGTCGACCAGGAGGCGGAACGTCACGGGCCCCGGACCGACGGTGAGCCGAGCAGTGCTCGAGATCTGGCTGTAGCTGTTGTAGGTCGAGTCCGCCTGGATCGTGACGATCGCGAGGCCCGGGCCGTAGTCGACCCCCGTGCCCGCGGTGACCTGCGCGCGCACGAGCGACCGCTGGGTCGCGGAGTCGCCCTGGAGCCAGGCGCTCCCGTTCAACAGGTAGCTGTACCTTGTCCGGCCGGCGCCGCACGGGTCGGGCACGGTGGTCGGGACCGAGGCGAGCGTGCGTGGCCCAGCGCCCGCTGCGAGCTCCATGATCCGAGGATCCTGCTGCGCGTAGCCGCTCACGAGGCCCGTGCTGCGCTTGTAGTAGTCGCCCGCCGCGGTCCCGCCGAGCTTCGCGGAGTCGGGCGCCTTCGCGATGATGTCGTTCGGCAGACGACCGTGGCTGTCGGTGGCGACCAGCTTGCCCTTGCGACCCGACGCGCTCGTGGACGACTTCACCGCGCCCAGCCCGCCCACCTTCGAGGAGTCGGGCGCCTTCGCGATGATGTTGTTCGGCAGCTGCCCCTTGCTGTTGGTCGCGACGAGCTTTCCGGCCCGCTTGGACGCCTTCGTCGTGTAGCTCACGGCGTGCTTGCCGTCGACCTTGTCCGAGTCGTGCGCCTTGGCCGCGTCGTAGGCGGCCAGCGCGGGCGGGGCGCCGAGCGCGATCGCGAGGACGGTCGCGGCCGCGACCGCCGGGGCGTAGCGGCGCAGTGCGTGCGGGGCTGTGGTGGTGCGAGACCTGCGCATGTCGACTCCAGCGGGGGTTCGGGGCACCCTCGTCGGCGCCGTGACCTGAGGAGTCGCGTCCCGGTCCTCCAGATACGCGCGTCAGCGGAAGTCGCGGGACGACGAGCGCACCTTGAGCGACAGCGGTGCGAGGTGCTCGGCCACCAGGTTGGTCGCACCGTCAGCGCGTTCCAGCAGCCCACGCACGACGAGCGCGCGCGACGTGCGCGCGGTCGTCCTGAACCGCTGCCACAGCCCCGCCGAGCACACGACGTTGAGCAGCCCGGTCTCGTCCTCGAGCGACAGGAACGTGATGCCGCCCGCCGTCCCCGGACGCTGACGGTGCGTGACCACCCCGGCGACCGCGACCCGACGCCCGTCCTCGTGCCGGTACGCCTGCTCGACGCACAGCACGCCCGCCTCGTCGAGCCGGTCGCGCACGAACTGCGTCGGGTAGGAGTCGACGGACACACCGGTCGCCCACACGTCCGCGGTGGCCGTCTCGAGGTCGCTCAGCCCGGGGAGCATGGGAGCCGCGACTCCCACGCTGACCCCGGGCAACGTGTCCGGTCCCTCCTGCGCGAGCGCGCCGGCCGCCCACAGCCCTGCGCGGCGGTCCACGCCGAGCCCGTCGAGCGCGCCGGCGGTCGCGAGCGCCTCGAGCTGCGCGGTCGTCAGCCGCACGCGGCGCACGAGGTCACGCTGGTCGACGAACGGGCCGCGCACGCGGCGCTCGTCGACCACCCGCTGCGCGACCTCCTCCCCGACGGACCGCACCGCCGCGAGCCCCAGCCGCACCGCGAGCGACCGGGGTGACGACGAGGCGGTGCGCACACCTGGTGCGGCGGTCCGACCCGTGCCGCTCGCGCTCGGCACGAGCCGCGGCTCGCCGTCGTCGGGCGATGGACCTGTCCGCTCGACGCACGCCTGCACGTCCGAGCGCTGCACGTCCGGACGCAGCACCTCGAGCCCGTGGCGTCGCGCGTCGGCCGCGAGGCTCTGCGGCGAGTAGAACCCCATCGGCTGCGCCGCGAGCAGCCCCGCGTAGAACGCGGCGGGGTGGTACACCTTCAGCCACGCGCTCGCGTACACGAGGAACGCGAACGAGTACGCGTGCGACTCGGGGAACCCGAAGTCGGCGAACGCCTTGAGCTTGTCGAAGATCTGCTCCCCCACCTCGGGCGTCACGCCGTTGGCCGCCATCCCGCTCATGAGGCGGTCCTTGAGCGCGTACATGCGCTCGGTCGAGCGCTTCGAGCCCATGGCCCGGCGCAGCTGGTCCGCCTCCGCGCCGCTGAAGCCCGCGACGTCGATCGCCATCTGCATGAGCTGCTCCTGGAACAGAGGCACGCCGAGGGTCTTGCTCAGCGACTTCTCGAGCAGCGGGTGCAGGTAGGTGATCTTCTCCCGCCCGTGCGAGCGCTCGATGTACGGGTGCACCGAGCCGCCCTGGATGGGACCGGGCCGGATGAGCGCGACCTCGATGACGATGTCGTAGAACCGCTCGGGCCGCAGCCGCGGCAGCGTGCCCATCTGCGCACGCGACTCCACCTGGAACACCCCGACGGTGTCCGCCGCGCACAGCAGCTCGTACACGCCCGGGTCCTCGTGCGGCAGGTCGTGCAGGTCGAGGACCTGCCCCTCGTGCTCGGCGACGAAGCCGAACGCGATCCGCAGCGCCGTGAGCATCCCGAGCCCGAGCAGGTCGAACTTCACCAGGCCCGCGTCCGCGCAGTCCTCCTTGTCCCACTGCAGCACCGTGCGCCCGGGCATGCGCGCCCACTCCACGGGGCACACCTCGATCACCGGCCGGTCGCACATCACCATGCCGCCCGAGTGGATGCCGAGGTGGCGCGGCAGGCGAAGGAACCGGTCGGCCAGGTCGACGACCTGCGCGGGGATCTCGTCGAGGTCGCTCGCCGCGGGTGGCCGGACCAGGGGGACGACGTCGTGGCCGTCGTCCGTGGCGAGCCCCGGGACCTCGGTGCCGCGCGGCGAGCGTGTCGGCCGGCTCGGCGGCTCCCACGTGTTCCCCCACATCGCGGCCCGGTCCGCCCGCCGGGTCTCGCGTGCGGTGGCGACGGCGAGCGCCGCCTCCGGCACGGGTGCACCGCCCGGTCCGTGGCCGCCCCCCTGCGGCGGCCACGGACCGACGTGCCCGGCGTGCGGACGCTGCGCGCGCGTGGGGACCGCGCCTCCGGCACGCTCGTCGGCGCGCGACGGGGCAGGCTGTGCGGCCTCGGGCGGCGGGCACAGGCTCCCCCAGCGCTCGATCGACGACGCCCATGCGTCCTGCTGACCCTGGTCGTACCCCAGCGCACGCGCCGCGTCGCGGACCGCGGAGCGCGGCCGGTAGGAGATGACGTTGGCGACCTGCGCGGCGTGCTGCCTGCCGTGCTTCTCGTAGACGTACTGGATGACCTCCTCGCGCCGCGCGGACTCGATGTCCACGTCGATGTCGGGCGGCCCGTCGCGCTCGGGGGCCAGGAACCGCTCGAACAGCAGCCCGTGCTTGACGGCGTCCACCGCGGTGACCCGCAGCGCGTAGCAGACGGCGGAGTTCGCGGCCGAGCCACGTCCTTGCGCGAAGATCCCGTTGCGCCGGCAGAAGTCGACGAGGTCGTACACGACGAGGAAGTAGCCGGGGAACCCGAGGTCCTCGATGACGCGCAGCTCGTGCTCGAGCTGGCGGTACGCCCCTGCCGTCTTCTCCCGCTCGGGCGGCCCGTACACGTCGTGCGCTCCCTGCCGGACGAGCTCGCGCAGCCACGTGGCCTCGGTATGGCCGTCCGGCACGGGGTACGGCGGGAGGTCCGGGGCGACGAGCGACAGGTCGAACGCGCACTCGTCGGCCAGCGCCGCGGCCGTGGCGACGGCCTGCGGGTGGCGGCGGTGCAGCGCGAGCATCTCGGTAGCGGATCGCAGGTGCGCGCTCGGGGCGCCCGGCAGCCAGCCGTCGAGGTCGTCGAGCGACGAGCGGGCGCGCACCGCCGCCAGGGCCCCGGCGAGGTCCGCGTCGCGCGGCGTCGCGTAGTGCGCGTTCGTCGTCGCGACGAGCGGCAGCCCGGCGTCGCGCGCGAGCTCCGCGAGCGCGTCGGCCCGCTCGGCGTCGTAGGCGTCGCCCGCGGCGGTCACCTCGACCGCGACGTCGTCCCGGCCGAACAGCGCGACGAGCCGGTCGAGCTCGCGACGCGCAGCGCGCAGCCCGTCGGGAGCGACCGGGCCGCCGGACGGGTCGCCGCCCGCGAGCGCACGCCGCACCGATCCCTTGCGGCACCCCGTGAGCACGAGCCACTGCCCGCGCGATGCCTCCGCGAGCTCGTCGAGCCGGTAGTCCGCCGCACCCTTGGTCCCGGTGCGCAGGTGCGCCTCGGCGATCGCGCGGGACAGCGCGCGGTACCCGTCCGGGCCGCGCGCGAGGACCAGCAGGTGGTTCGCGCGCGGGTCGGGCACGCCCGTGGGTGCGTCGAGGACCGGCAGACCGGGGGTCGCGCGGGTGCGCTCGCGCGGGTGCCGGCGGCCGTCGGGGGCGGGCAGGTGCAGCTCGGCGCCGAACACCGTGGGCAGGCCGACGGCCTTCGCCGCCTGCGAGAAGCGGACCACCCCGTACAGCCCGTCGTGGTCGGTGAGCGCGAGCGCGCGCAGGCCGAGCCGCGCTGCCTCGGCGGCCAGCTCCTCGGGCTGGCTGGCGCCGTCGAGGAAGCTGAACGCGGAGTGCGCGTGCAGCTCGGCGTAGCGGGCGTCAGTCATACGTGGCCTCGCAGGTCCAGCCGGCCGCGCCGCACGCGAGCAGCGCGGCCGGTCCCTCGTCGAACGTCACCTGCACGTGCGCCCTCGTCGTCTCGCCGGTCCACCACCTTCCGCCGAGCAGCCAGGGGCCGGCCCAGCCGGTGACGCGCCGTGCCCGCATCGGCCCGTCGTCCTGCACGTCGTCGTCCCGCACCGGCTGCACCCGCACCCACGCGGGCTCGGCGCTCATCCCGGTGCGCGCGTCGAGCAGCACCGGGTGCCCCTCGTCGTCGCGGACCTCGGCACGCAGCGGCGGGTCCAGCACGGTGGCGGGCGCGGGGTCGGGCAGGCGCCCGGGCCACGGCAGGTCCGCCCGGCGCGGCGGCGTGCTCTGCTCGCCCCACGGGCGCACGTGCACCTGGTCGCGCACGTCGCGGCCGCCCTGCAGCGTCGCGGTGAGCAGCCCGGACCCGCCGACGAGACCCTGCACGCGGTCCAGCGCACGGTGCGCGCGCAGGTCGCCGCCCGAGGGGCCGCCCCACAGCCTGCCCTGCTCCGCGCCGGCGGGTGCGACGTCGAGCGCGGTGACGGCGAGCCGGACGAGGGTGACGGGGCGGGTGTCGTCGTCGGGCGGCAGGTCGTGCTGCGGCACGTCGTCGTCGGACGGACGCGGCCGACGACGGCCGAGCGCTCGGGCGTCCCCCGCGCGGCTGCGCGCGGTGGCGACCGCTGCCGACGTCAGCCACCCCTCGAGCTGCCAGCGGATGCGGTCCGTGATGCGCGCGGGGGTCAGGCCGCCCCAGCCGCCCAGGTCGGTCCGCCACGTGCGCACCAGGTCCTCGCCCTCGTCGGTGCGCGCGGCGATCTGCAGCCGCCCGCACGTGACGGAGTGCTCGACGAGCATCGCGTGCAGGTCCTCCGCGACGCGGCGACCGGCGAACGTCGCGGTGTCCACGCGGTCCACGGGCGGGTCGAGCTCGGTGGCGACCTCGAGGTCCGCCTCGGGCCGACGACGAGCGGGCGGACGCTCGTCGTCGCCGCGCGCCAGCAGGTGCGCCCACGCGCCGAGCCGGCCGAAGCGCGCGCGCACGTCGGTGACCGGCAGCGCCGCGAGCGCGCCGAGCGTGCGCAGCCCCAGGCGGTGCAGCAGGTCGACGAGGTCGGTGACCTGCGCGGCGACCTCGTCGTTCACCGCGGCGTGCACCAGCTCGGCCATCGGCCGGCCGGCCAGGAACGCCGCCGACTCCCCCGGTGCCACGCGTGCCCCCGTGCGGGCGGCCAGCACCGCGGCGAGCAGCCCGTCCGCGGTGCCGACGCCGCACTCGTGCCCCGTACGCTCCGCGACGGCGTCGGTGAGCCGCTCCGCGAGCGCGTCCTCCGAGCCGTGGTACCTGCTCGCACCGCCCGCGGGCAGCAGCAGCATCCCGGGTCGCACCACCTCGACACCCGCGACGACGCTCTCCGCAGCGACCGCGACCGGCTCGAACATGCGCACGTCGCGCGCGTCGTCGGCCGCGAGCAGCACCAGCTCAGGGCAGCAGCCCTGTGCCTGGCGCCGGCGCATGCCGCGGCGCACGCCCTGCGTGCGCGCGATCGCGGAGACCGCCACCACGCGCTGCCCGTCGAGCACCGCGACGGGCAGGTGGCCGGGCACCTCGTCGGCCGTCGCCGCGGCGACCACCGGCCAGTCGGGGACCCACAGGACGGTGGTGCGCGTGCTCACCGCACCCACCTCATCGTGCCCACCTCATCGTGCCCACCTCATCGAACGCGCCTCATCCGACGAGCCGCAGCGTGCGCTCGTCGGCGTGCTCGTCTGGACGCTCGACGAGGACGCGCTCGTCCTCCGTCCCCAGCGGGAGGGTCAGGCGGGCGGCCAGCAGTGCCGCCGACCCGCCGCGGCCCGTGCGCTCGACGCGCAGCCGCTGCGTGCGCAGCCGTCCGTCCCCCGCCCCGAGCCCGGTCCAGCCTTCCTGCGTCGCGGTGAGCACCACGTTCGCTCCCGGCCAGGGGGTCGTCGCGACGAGCACCGCACCGCGGTCGCGAGCACGGGCGGACAGGTGGCGACGATCCGCATCGGTGAGCGCGACGTCTCCGACGACGACCACGTCGAGCCCGTCGACGAGCGCGGCGAGCACCGGCGCGGCGTCCCGCCCCGGCCGCGGCACGAGCGCGAGCCGGTCGAGCGCGACCCCGGCCTGGGCGGCCGCGAGCAGCCCCACGCTGGGACGCCCGACGACGGCGGCCCACGCACCACCCGCGCAGGCGTGCGCGAGGAGCGCGAGCAGGAGCGAGGTCGAGCCGAGGACCGCGGTGGTCGCGCCGCGGCGCAGGCCGTCGGGCAACAGGTCGGTGAGCTGCGGGGGCACGGGCAGCGGCGGTCGTTCGGTGGTGAGCAACGAGGTGCGTCGGGGTGCGGGGACGTCGGGCTGATCGACTGGCTCCACGGGGGCGCGCACCACGCTGCGCGCCCCCGTACGCTGCTCGGCACGGGCGAGGGCGGCCCGAGCGATCGCCGCGCGGTCCAGGAGGGTCGTCGAGCCGCTCACTGCCACCTCCGCACCACCGACGAGCCGCCAGAAATGGCTGCTGACCTGCGACGTCACCCTGAGTCGAACGTCATGCTCGAACATTTGTTCGACACCACTAGTACACGCCTCGACGGCCCGGGTGTCAATCCGCCGCAGAGCCTCGAAGCGCGGTGACACGACCTTCACCCGCTCGTCGGCTATCGTGCGCACGCACCGCGACGCTGCGGGCTCGTGCACGAGGAGGCGGGATGCGGTTCGTCGTCGGGACCTACCGGCTGGCCCTGGCGGCCATCACGTTCGTCGCGCTGTTCTGGGCGCCGAGCACGGGGGTCACGTTCCACCTCACCGACTACGTGTACTTCACCAACCAGTCGAACCTGCTCCTGGCGCTGGTCATGACGTGGGCGGGCGTCGCGGCGTTCGCGGGCCGCCCCGGACCGTCGGCCTGGCTCCTGGGCGCGGTGACGCTGTTCATCCTCATCACCGGGCTCGTCTCCTACTTCATCCTCGCGCCCGCACCGCCTGGTCAGGAGGTCGCGCGCTCGGTCTCACGCACGACCAGCTGGTGCACCGGCTCACGCCCATCGCGGCCTTCGTGCACTTCGTGCTGATGGTGCCCCACCGCCGCCTGCACGTCTCGACCGCGGCGTGGTGGCTGCTCTACCCGGTGGCGTACTGCGCGTTCACGACGGTCCGCGGCGTGCTCGCGCCCGGCAGCGCGTACCCGTACCCGTTCGTCGACGTCGACTCGATCGGGTACGGCGGCCTGCTGCTCAACGTGCTGCTCTACGGCATCGGCTTCTTCGTGCTCGGGCTCGCGATCGTCGGTCTGGACCGCCTGCTCCCCCGCCGCGCGATCCTGTCCGACGGGTCCTGACACCTCGCCGGGCGCGGCGCGCAGGCCGGGGCGAGGATGGCGCCATGACCTCTCTCGACCGTCCCGTCGCCCCCGACCCGTACGACCTGCTCCCGCCGGTGCCGTCGTTCGAGCTGCGCAGCGACGACGTCCGCGACGGCGAACGGCTGCCCGACGTCCACACCAACACCGACGCCGGCTCGAACGTCTCGCCGCATCTCGCCTGGTCGGGCTTCCCCGACGGCACACGGTCGTTCGCCGTCACGGCGTTCGACCCCAACGCACCCGGTCCGTCCGGCTGGTGGCACTGGACCCTGCTCGACGTCCCCGCGGACGTGACCGAGCTCGCGCAGGGCGCCGAGCCGCCCGCCGGTGCGTTCGCACTGCGGGGCGACGACGGCGAGGCCCGCTACGTCGGCGCCGCACCGCCGCCCGGCGACATGGTGCACCGCTACTTCTTCGTCGTGCACGCCCTCGACGTGCCGTCGTCGGGGCTGCCGCACGAGGCCATGCCGGGCGCGGCGAACACCGCCCTGCTGTTCCACACGCTCGCGCGCGCGGTGCTCGTCGGGACCTACCAGCGCTGACGCGCAGGACCTGTCAGCGCTCACGCGCGGGACCTGTCAGCGCTCACGCGCGGGACCTACCAGCGCTCACGCGCGGTGGTCGGTAGCGTGCGCGCATGACGTCGCTGACCTGGGTCCCCGCGCTGTCCCGCCCCGAGCTGCTCGCGCCCGCCACGGCCGCGGCCCTCACACGCTGGATGGCCGACGAGCCGCGCGTGTCCACCGAGGTGCTCGTCGCGGAGATCGACCCGGCGATGTCCGACACCGCGGCGCTGACCGAGGCGTACGCGCTCGTGCCGTCGGCGTCGGCCAACTGCGTCCTGGTCTCGGGGCGACGCGAGGGCGTCGAGAAGATCGCCGCGGCCGTCGTCCGCGCGACCACCCGCGCCGACGTGAACTCGACCGTCAAGCGGCTGCTCGACGTGCGCAAGGCGTCCTTCCTGCCGATGGACCGCGCGACCGCCGACTCCGGCATGGAGTACGGCGGCATCACGCCCGTCGGGCTCCCGGAGGCGTACCGCGTGCTCGTCGACGCGCGCGTGGTGCGCGACGACGACGAGGCCGGGGCGGTCGTCGTGCTCGGCAGCGGGGTGCGGCGCTCGAAGATCTCGATGCCGGGCGCGCTGCTCGCGACGATGCCGGGGGTCGAGGTGGTGGAGGGGCTCGCGGTGTGACGCGCGACGCGTCACGCCAGTCGCGCGACGAGGGCGCGTGCTGCCTCGACGACGGCCGCATCGATGTCGGCGCGCTCACGCAGCAGCACGTCGTCCTCCCCGTGCTCCTCGGCGACGCCGCGCAGCACCTCGTCCCGCACCGCCAGCCGTCGCAGCTCCGCGAGCTCCGAGTCGTCGTCGGCCCCCCACGACGCACCGACGAGCGCGACGAGCTCGCCCGGCGGGCGCGCACCCGAGCCCACCTCCCGGGCCAGCGGCAGCACGGCCACGCGCAGCGACGCCCGGACGGCCTCGGCCGAGCCCGGCTCCGGGACGCGGATGCCGGACGTCCGCACCACCTCTGCGACCAGCAGATCGACCTCGGACCATGACGCCGAGGCCGTGAGCCCAGCCACCGCGGCGACGGCCGACGAGCGCTCGCCGGCGAGCACGCACGCGACCGCGGCGTCGACCAGGACGCGGCGCACGTCGCCGCGGACCTCGCTCAGGCACCACGCGATGCACGCGTCCCGCAGGAGGTCGTCGGGGCTCATGGGCGTGCCACCGCACCGACGCGCGTCGCCCAGAACGCGACCGCGGCGGCCGCGGCGACGTTGAGCGAGTCGACCCCGCCGGCCATCGGGATCCGCACCACGCGGTCGCACGCCGCGATCGTCTGCGCCTTGAGCCCGTGCCCCTCGGCGCCGAGCACGAGCGCGAGGCGTTCGGGCGGGTCGGCGACGAGCTCGTCGAGCGTGATCGAGTCGTCCGACAGGGCGAGCGCCGCCGTGACGAACCCGGCCGCGCGCAGGTCGTCGATCCCCGACGGCCACGCCTCGATGCGCGTCCACGGCACCTGGAACACCGTGCCCATGGACACCCGGACCGAGCGCCGATAGAGCGGGTCGGCGCACCGGGGCGTGACGAGCACGGCGTCGACGCCGAGCGCCGCCGCGCTGCGGAACGCCGCGCCGACGTTGGTGTGGTCGACGACGTCCTCGAGCACCGCGACACGGCGGGCGCCCGCGAGGACGTCCGCGATGGGCGCCAGCAGCGGGCGGTGCATCGACGCGAGTGCTCCGCGGTGCACGTGGAAGCCGGTGATCGCCTCGAGCACCGGCTCCTCGGCGACGTACACGGGAGCGTCCCAGTCGGCGTCGAGACCCTCGACCATGCGCTCGAGGTCCGGGACCCAGCGCGGCGCGAGCAGCACCGAGCGTGGCCGGTGACCGGCCGCGAGCGCACGGCCGAGGACCGTCGAGCTCTCCGCGATGTACAGGCCCTTGGCCGGCTCGTGCTTCGAGCGGAGCGCGACGTCCGTCAGGGAGACGTAGTCGGCGAGCCGTTCGTCGGACGGGTCGGTGACGGGCTGCAGGTCCAGGCGGGGCACGCGGACGATCATCCCAGGACGCGCGCCCGCAGCAGGCGGCCGCCCAGCAGCGCGGCGACCGCACCGGCGACGGCCATCGCGGGCACCACGGCGAACGCCGTGTGCATGCCGACGGAGTCCGCGAGCGCCCCGAGGGCGAACGGCGCGACGCCCACGGCGATCCCGCCCGCGAGGGTCGCACGCGCCTGCGCGACGTCGTCGGCCCCGGGGACGGACACGAGCAGCAGCGTGATCGACAGCGGGTACTGCACGCCGTAGCCGAGCCCCGCGACGACGAGGCCGACGATCGCGACCCACGCGCTCGTCGCGGTCCAGAGCACGGCCCAGCCGACGATGGCGACCGCGAACCCGGCGACGAGGATCGCGGCGGGCGGCACGCGCAGCGTCATGGGCCCGACGAGGAACCGGATGAACGACATGCCGGCGACGAGGCCCGCCGTGGTGGCCGTCGCGATGCCCGCGCCCGCCCCGGTCTGGGCCTTGACCAGGTCGGCGGACCAGTACGTGGTGGTCATCTCGAGCGCGATCGCGGCGACCACCGCGACGAGGAAGCAGATCGCGGCCCCGCTGCGCAGCGCCCCCCGCGCGCCCGGGGGGTCCTGGTGCCGGACGGCTGGGTCGACGACAGCGACCGCGAGCGCCTCGACCGACCCGACGACGGGCTGCGGTCGCCCCGGCGCGAGCACGTCGGACCCGGCGGGTGGCGTCATCGCCCCGCCGTCCGGGTTGCGCGAGACGAGCCACGCGGCCGCCGCGGTGATGACGACGACGATCGCGACGGCCGGGCGCCATCCCCAGCCGACCGCGACGAACGCCCCCACCGCGAGCGGCCCGACGAGCCCGATGCTGGACCCGACGCCGTTCGCCTCGGTGACCGCGGCGGACGCGGCCGCTCCGTGGTGGATCGCGAGGCCCGGCTGCGCGGCGCTGATCGCCACGTTGCCGCCCACGGCCAGCACGAACAGCCCGGCCAGGCTCCACGCCAGGAAGGGAGCGGTGACCAGTCCGGTCGTGCCGACGACCACGAGCGCGAACGCCGTGTAGAGCGCGCGTCGGCGGCCGGCGCGGCGCACCAGGGCGGGGCAGAACAGCGCGGTGACGATGCCGCCGAGCGCCATCGCCGTGCCGTGCAGGCCGGCCTGCGCGAGCGAGATGCCGAAGTCGTCGGCCAGCAGCGGCACGCTCGGGTTGAACGAGTACAGGACCCAGCCCCAGATAACGAAGCTGCCGTAGAAGGCATAGGTCAGGCGGTCGCGGCGGAACGTCACCGTACCGCCGGTTACCACCCGGTCGGGATCCATGACCGCAGCCTAGGGACTCCCCCGCAGCGCCGTCACCAACGCGCCGAGCTGGAAGCGGTACTCCGCCGCCGCGGGGTACCCGCTGTGGGCCGCGACCTTGAGCAGGTAGGCCGTCCCGTCGACCTCCTGCGCAGGGTGGTCCAGCTCGGTCGCCGCGACGTCGTAGGAGTCGACGGGGAAGCCGATGAAGTCCGTGCGCCGCCACAGGCTGCGCCAGCGAACCGTCGGGCCACGACGCGAACGCGGGTCCGCGGGTGTCGTCAGCGAGTCGACGAGCGTCGTCCCCGTGGGAGCAGCGGCCGCGGGCGGGTCCGACCGCCACGGGTCGCTCGCCCACAGCCGCGCGGCCCTCGTCGGGCTCGTCCCCAGCACCGCCGGCCCGAACAGCTCGGGGAAGAACCTGCCGAAGTACGCGCGCAGCTGCGTCCCGTACGTCAGCAGCGCGACCCGCTCGTCGTGCGACCCGCGCGGCCCGTCCCACCGCGCGAGCAACGTCGCGACCGACACGACCCCGCCGAGGCTGTGCGCGCTGAGCACCACCCTGCGGTGCGCGAGGTCGCGGAGCTGCGGCGCGGTGAGCGACGCTGCCGGGCGGTCGTCGCCCAACCAGGCGTCGATCCGCGCCCGCAGCTCCGGCACGACGCGCTCGGCGTAGCACGGGGGCGCGAACGGGTGCGCGGCGCGCGGCAGGAAGCACATCAGGTCCCAGAGCAGGCCCCACGGGCGCGCGAGCGACGCGTTCGAGCCCGCCAGCACCACGCTCGCGACGACGAGCCCGCTCGCGATGACCACCGCGGTCGTCGACCACCGGACCCCGGCCGACCACGGTCCCGCGAAGGGACCGCCCACGTCCGCGTCGGGTGCCGGCAGCACGAGCGTCGCCGCGAGCGCGACGAAGAACGTCCCGCCGACGATGCCGACCACCCGCTCCGCGCGCTGCGCGAGAGCCGCGTGCCGCCTGCCGCGCTGCACGGCCGCCTCGACCCCGGTCCGGGGCGCGGACGGGTGCGGACCTGCGGGCGAGACCGGCAGCGGCGTGCCGCGTAGCGCACCCATGCGTGCGAGGAGCCCGACGACGAGCAGGACGACGACGGCCACGACCGCGACACTCATCACCGCGAACTCGGTGTACCCCGGCGGCGTCACCAGGTGCGCGGGCGCGGCGACGGCCACCGTGACCGGGTCACGCAGCCGGTCGGCGTCGCCCACGGCCTGCAGGGCCGCCGTGACGTCGTCGGGCACCGTCGCGTTCTCGGGAGCCCCGGGCGCCTCGAGCCACGCGACGACGCCGAGCACGGCTGTCGCGCTGAGCACCATCGCCGTCCCGGCCGCCATCGAGAGCAGCACGAACGGCCCGCGCCCGCCCCACCCCTCCCGGTCGCGCGCGGCGTGCCGGGCGTTCGCGACGACGACCACGACGACGAGCACGAGCACGGCCGCAGCCGCGACGGCCCGGCTCGCGACCGCACCGCCTCCGTCGGGCCACATCAGCGCGAGCAGGCCGCCGACGATCGCGAGCACCACGAGCGGCGCCCACACCGCCGCGCGCACCCGCGCCCGGGCACCGACCGCGACGACGCACAGCAGCACCATCACCGCGATGAGCAGGCTCGGCACCGCCGCCAGGCCGAGGAACGGCACGGCCGTCGGGTCCGCCGGCCGCAGCGGCGCGTCGCCCGAGGTCGCGACGTCGACCACGCACCAGACGAACAGCGCGAGCCCGACGAGGAAGAGCGACGCGTCCACAGCGCGGGAGACGGTGGCATCGCTCGTGCGCACCTGCTGGCCGGACGTGCCGTGCGGCAACGGGTCGAGCCGCACCCTCGACACGCGGACGGCCACGGCGACGAGCAGCAGCGACCCGACGAGGACGATCACGGCCCAGGGCGCATGTCCCGGAGCCGACCACACGTCCGACCCGAGGCAGCCCCTCGCGCCGAAGCCGGTCGCACGCCAGCACCCGGGCTGGTCGCGGTACACGAAGTGCCACGCGAGCAGGACCGCGAGCAGCGCGAACGCGGCCGCGAGGTGCTGGTACCAGAGCACCGAGGAGCGCCGGGCGTGGGTCCAGAAGCCCGGGCGGGCGAGCATGGGCCACGGACGGTCGTCGGCCGCGGCGCCCGCACCGTCCGCGGTCAGACCGAGCGCCTTCGTCGTCGACATCGCGCGCTCGTACCGCACGCGACCCGTCGAGCCCACGGCCGCGAGCGCGAGGACGGCGAACGCAGCGAGCACCGCGAGGACGGCCGTCCGGGAGCCGCTCGACCACCGCGCCCACGCGTCGAGCTGGGACGGCAGCGCCGTGCAGGTCATGACGTACTGCACGGACCCGGAGCCGGCGTCGAGCGTCTCACGTGGCCCGTAGCACTGCGCGCCGACGATCCCGAGCGTGATGGTCGCCGCCGATGCCGTCCACAGCAGCGTGAGCGTCAGCCCGAACAGCCGCACGAGACCCCCGGCGGCCGACGACCGGCGCCCCGGGCTCTCGTCGGCGTCACGCGCCCAGTACGCCACGTTGGCGAGGCCGAACGGGATGATCAGCACCCACAGCGCGCGGACGACGCCCGCGACGAGCCCGGACGCCCGCCCCAGCCCCGGAACGGTCGACAGCCTCGCCATCGCGCCCCACGAGTACGCCTCGCGGCGCACGCCCGGCGGCGGCGTGCGCGGGTCGCCCGGCGGTCGCTCCACCTCGGCCGCGTGCGCCGTCGCGGTCCAGAAGCTGCCGAGCCCGTCGCCGTCGACCTGCTCGACCTGCGTGGGGTCGAGGCCGAGCATCGCGGCCGGCGGAGTGTTCGCGACGCCGTGCACGCGCAGCTCGAGCACGTCGACCTCGTCGACCCCCCGGCCGTGGCCGTGGTTCGCACGACCTCGCAGCAGCCTCATCGCTCCCCCAGCGCCGGTCCGGACCATGTCCCGGGTCCGACGCTAGCGGCGAGCGCGTGCGCCCGCTATGCCCCGGTATGACCGGGTCAACAGCAGGCGCTGCGACTACTCCTGCGCGACCGGCGCGGCGAACTGGCTCTCGTACAGCCGGGCGTACGCCCCGCCCGCCTCGAGCAGCCGCTCGTGCGAGCCCTGCTCGACGATCGAGCCGTGCTCCATCACGAGGATCGTGTCGGCGTCCCGGATGGTCGACAGGCGGTGCGCGATGACGAACGACGTGCGCCCGTGGCGCAACGCGTTCATGGCCTGCTGCACCAGCACCTCGGTGCGGGTATCGACCGACGACGTCGCCTCGTCGAGGATGAGGATCGTCGGGTCGGCGAGGAACGCGCGCGCGATCGTCAGCAGCTGCTTCTCGCCCGCGGAGACGTTCGCGCCCTCGTCGTCGATCACCGTGTCGTACCCGTCCGGCAGCGTGCGCACGAAGCGGTCCACGTGCGTGGCCTCGGCCGCCGCGACGATCTGCTCGTGCGTCGCGTCGTCCACGCCGTACGCGATGTTCTCCGCGATCGTGCCGCCGAAGAGCCAGGTGTCCTGCAGGACCATGCCCATCTCGGAGCGCAGCGCGTCGCGGGTCAGGTCGCGCACGTCGGTGCCGTCGAGCGTGATCCGCCCGCCGTCCACCTCGTAGAACCGCATGAGCAGGTTGACGAGCGTCGTCTTGCCCGCACCGGTCGGGCCGATGATCGCGATCGTCTGCCCCGGCTCCGCGACGAGCGACAGGTCCTCGATGAGCGGCTTGTCGGGCGAGTAGCTGAACGCGACGTGCTCGAACGCGACGCGGCCCGCGACGTGCTCGTCGAGCGCCGCCGGACGCTCCGGGTCGGGGGTCTGCTCGGGCGCGTCGAGCAGCTCGAACACCCGCTCGGCCGACGCGATGCCCGACTGCAGCAGGTTCGCCATGCTCGCGATCTGCGTGATCGGCTGCGTGAACTGGCGGCTGTACTGGATGAACGCCTGCACGTCGCCGAGCGTCATCGTGCCGGACGCGACGCGCAGGCCACCGACGACCGCGACGATCACGTAGTTGAGGTTCGCGAGGAACCCGAGCGCAGGCTGGATCGTGCCCGAGATGAACTGGGCCTTGAAGCTCGCGTCGTAGAGCTTCTCGTTGCGCTCCGCGAACGTCTGCGCGGCCTCCTGCTGCCGGCCGAAGACCGTGACGAGCGTGTGCCCGGTGAACATCTCCTCGATGTGCGCGTTGAGCTCGCCGGTCCCCGCCCACTGCCGCACGAACTGCGGTCGCGAGCGCTTGGCGATCATCGCCGCGACGAGCATCGACAGCGGGACCGTGACGAGCGCGACGACCGCGAGCAGCGGCGAGATCCAGAACATCATCACGAGCACGCCGATCACCGTCAGGACGGCGGTGATGAGCTGGCTGAGGGTCTGCTGCAGCGTCTGCGCGACGTTGTCGATGTCGTTGGTGACGCGGCTCAGGAGCTCGCCGCGCGGCTGGCTGTCGACGTAGCTCAGCGGCAGCCGCCCGATCTTCGCCTCGACGTCGCCGCGCAGCCGACGGACCACGCGCTGCACGACGCCCGCGGTGATGCGACCCTGCGCCCAGCCGAACAGGAACGACCCGACGTACACGAGCACGACGACCGCGAGCACGCCGCGCAGCGCGCCGAAGTCGATGCCCTGCCCGGGCACCAGCCCCGTCATCCCGGCGACCGTGCTCGCGAACGTGTCCTGGCCGGCCGCTCGCAGCGCCTCGACCACCTGGTCCTGGGTCATCCCGCTGAACTGCGGCCCGAGCCGCTTGCCGACGTACCCGTCGAAGATGAGGTTCGTCGCGCGCCCGAGGAGCTTGGGCCCGACGACCGCGAGGAAGACCGACGCGACCGACAGCACGAGGACGAGCACGATCTTGAACCGCTCGGGCCGCAGCTCGCGCAGGAACCGCACGCCCGAGGCCTTGAAGTTCGTCGACTTCTCCCCGGGCATGCCCATCGACATCATCGGGTTGCCGCCGCGCGGGGGCCGCCGCGTGGGAGCGTTCTGCTGCGCGCTCATGCCGCCTCCTCCGCGCTGACCTGCGAGTACACGATCTCCTGGTACGTCTGCGACGACTCGAGCAGCTCGGCGTGCGTCCCCACCGCGACGACCGCCCCCTCGTCGAGCACGACGATCGTGTCCGCGTGCCGGATCGTCGCGACGCGCTGCGCGACGACGAGCACCGCTGCGTCCCGTGTCTCGGGGAGAAGCGCGGCACGCAGGCGCGCGTCGGTCGCGTAGTCGAGCGCCGAGAACGAGTCGTCGAACAGGTAGAGCCGTGGTCGTCGCACGAGCGCACGCGCGATCGCGAGGCGTTGGCGCTGACCGCCCGAGACGTTGGTGCCACCCTGCGAGATCGGCGCGTCGAGGCCCTCCGGCAGCTCCTCGACGAAGTCACGCGCCTGCGCGACCTCGAGCGCGTGCCACAGCTCCTCGTCGCTCGCACCCGGCCGGCCGTACTCGAGGTTGGTGCGAATCGTCCCGGTGAACAGGTACGGCTTCTGCGGCACCAGGCCGACCTGCTCCCACAGCACGTCGGGGTCCAGGTCACGGACGTCGGTGCCGTCGATCAGCACCGCGCCGCCCGTGACGTCGAACAGCCGCGGCACCAGGTTGAGCAGCGTCGTCTTGCCGGAACCCGTGGAGCCGATGATCGCCGTCGTGCGGCCCGGCTCCGCGACGAGGTTCACGCCGTGCAGCACGGCCGCCTCCGCACCGGGGTAGCGGAACTCGACGTCGCGCAGCTCGAGCCGGCCCGGGTGCGCGCCGCTCGGCGCGACGGGCGCGACGGGCGGGAGCACCGACGTGCTCGTGTCGAGCACCTCGCCGATGCGGTCCGACGACACCATCGCGCGCGGCAGCATCACGAACATCATCGTCGACATCATCACGGCCATGAGGATGTAGGCGATGTACGACAGGAACGCCGTGAGCGCGCCCACCTGCATCCCGTCGTCGACGCGGTGCGCGCCGAACCACATGACGCCCACGCTGGTCACGTTGAGGATCAGCATCACCACGGGGAACATCAGCGCCATGAGCTGACCCGTGCGCAACGACGTCAGGAACAGGTCCTGGTTCGCCGCGCCGAACCGTTGCGACTCGCGCTCCTCGCGCACGAACGCCCGCACCACGCGGATACCTGCGATCTGCTCGCGCAGCACGCGGTTGATCGCGTCGATGCGCTTCTGCATCTGCCGGAAGTACGGCACCATCCGCGAGATGATCAGCCCGACGACGATGCCGAGCACCGGCACCGCGACGACGAGGATCGACGACAGCTTCACGTCCTCCTGCAGCGCCATCACCACGCCGCCGACCAGCATGATCGGCGCCATGATCATGATGGTGAACGACATGAGCACCACCATCTGCACCTGTTGCACGTCGTTCGTCGTGCGCGTGATGAGCGTCGGCGCGCCGAACCTGCCGACCTCCTGCGCCGAGAACGACTGCACGTGGCCGAACAGCCGCCCGCGCACGTCGCGACCGAACGCCATCGCGGTGCGCGCGCCGTAGTAGACCGCGAACACCGAGCACACGACCTGCGCGAGGCTGATCGCGAGCATGATGCCGCCGAGCCGCCAGATCTCGTCGGTGTCGCCCGCGGCGACCCCGTCGTCGATGATCCGGGCGTTGAGGCTCGGCAGGTAGAGCGTGGCCATCGTCTGCACGAGCTGCAGCACCACGACGGCCCAGACGGCACGCGTGTAGGGACGCAGGTGCTCCTTGAGCAGGCGGACGAGCATCATGACTGTCTCCTGAGGGGTGACGGGGCGAGCGCGCCGTGCAGGAAGTGGGTGACCAGGACGTCGATCTCGGGGACCTCGGCGGTGGTCCCGCGTCGGGCGGCATCGGCCTGCTGCATCGCGGCGCCGACGAGCACGACGTCGAGCAGCTGGACGACCTGGTGCAGCGGTCGGGCGAACTGCGCGGCGTCGGGCTCGAGCACGCGGGTGACCGCGAACCGCACCGCGGCCTGGCCCTCCTCCTGGCGCCGCACCCACTGCGCGTGGACCTCACGGCGGGCCTGCACGCTGTGCTCGAACCCCGGGTCCCCGCGGCCGAGCTCGTGCAGGACCGCGACCCACCGCATGGTCTCGCCGACCCGTTCGAAGCCGATCTCGAGGACGCGCGCGAGCCGCTCGTCGAGCGGCAGCCCGCGATCGATGGCGTCGAGCAGCGGCACCGCCTCGGTCGGGTCGAGCGCGGCGTGCACCGTCTCGCGTACCAGCGCCGCCTTGTCGTCGAACACCCGGAACAGCGTGCCCTCGGAGACGCCGGCCGCCTGGGCCAGCTCACGCGTCGTCACGGCCGCACCGCGGGCCAGCACCAGACCACGCACCGCGTGCAGGATCGCCGTGCGGCGCTCCTGGGGCGGGAGCGGTGCCGCCCTGCCGGCGGGCGCCGGGCTGCTCGTCGTCACCGGGCGACAGTAACTGAGTGAGCACTCACTCCGCCAGTGCCGCGGCCCCGCAGGACGACGACCCCCGCACGGCGGTTCTGCCGTGCGGGGGTCGTCGTGAGCCACCGGTGTCAGGCGGGAGGCTGCTCGCCCTCCGCACCGGGCGCCTGGGCCGGGGCGTCCGGCGTCGGAGGCACCGGTCCTGCCGGGGCCGACGGCGCAGCCTGCTGTGCCCCGCCCAGCGGCGCGGCGCCGGGCCCGGGACGCTGCCCGAGCTCGGCACCCGGGTCGAACGGCCGGCCCGACAACGTCCCCGCGCTCGTCGCGTCCGCGGTCGCCGCGGCCGACTCGCGCTTCGCCTCGGCGAGCGCCTCGGCGGGGTCCTTGAGAGCCGTGGGCGGCAGGTCGTCGCTGAGCGGCGACGTGCCCGCCGGGCGCGACGACGAGAACGCGTCGCCGTCGTCGGACGGGAAGCCCCCGCCGAAGCCCTTGGCGAGCGCGCCCATCGCGCCGCTGAGCTCCGACGGAAGGAACCACATCTTGTTGGACGGCGCCGCCGCGATCTTGGGCAGCGTCTGCAGGTACTGGTACGCCAGCAGCTTGGGGTCCGCGTCGCCGCGGTGCACCGCGTCGAACACCTGCAGGATCGCGCGCGCCTCACCCTCGGCCCGCAGGATCGCCGCCTGCGCGTCACCCTCTGCCCGCAGGATCTGCGCCTGCTTCTCACCCTCGGCCGTGAGGACCGCGGACTGCTTGATGCCCTCGGCCGTGAGGATCGTCGCGCGGCGGTCACGCTCGGCACGCATCTGCTGCTCCATCGAGCCCTTGATGCTGTCCGGCGGGTCGATCGACTTCAGCTCGACGCGGTTGACGCGCACGCCCCAGCGGCCGGTCGCCTCGTCGAGCACGCCGCGCAGCTGACCGTTGATCTGGTCGCGGCTCGTCAGCGTCTGCTCGAGGTCCATCGATCCGACGACGTTGCGCAGCGTCGTCACCGTGAGCTGCTCGATACCGGTGATGTAGTTGGCGATCTCGTACACCGCGGACTTCGGGTCGGTCACCTGGAAGTAGATGACCGTGTCGATGCTCACGACGAGGTTGTCCGAGGTGATCACGGGCTGCGGCGGGAACGAGACGACCTGCTCGCGCAGGTCGACGCCCGCGCGCACGCGGTCGACGAACGGGATGAGCAGGTGCAGCCCCGCGTCGAGCGTGCGCGAGTACCGGCCGAGCCGCTCGACGATGATCGCGACCGTCTGCGGCACGATCCGCACCGCGCGGAACAGCCCGATGATGACGAAGAGCAGGACCAGCCCGAGCACGATGTAGAGCGCGACCTGGCCGACGCTGGGGTCGTCCATGTGTCCTCCTTCGACGCCGGCGAGCGGCGTCCTGCGGTTCTGCGCCGCGGTCGCGACGTCAGGTGCGGTGCCGCGAGGCGGCGTCCGCGGGTCCTACGCTGCGGGGCCGACGACGGCCGTCGCCCCGTCGATGCGCGCGACGCGCACCTGGACGCCCGGCGCGAGCGCCTCGGACGTCTCCGTGCGGGCCGTCCACACCTCCCCCGCGAGCTTCACGCGGCCGCCCTCGAGAGTCACGGTCGACAGCACGACGGCGTCGCGGCCGACGAGGGCGGCGGCGTTCGTCTCCTCGAGCGGGATGCGGGACTTCAGGTGCCGCAGCAGCCAGGGCCGCAGCGTCGCGAGCAGGATCACGGCGACCACGCAGGCGACGACGATCTGCACCCAGACGGGGGCACCCAGACCGTAGGCCGCGGCGCCGGCGAGGGCTCCGCCGGCGAGCATGATCAGGACGAGGTCGAGCGAGAGCATCTCGAGGATGCCCAGGACGAGTGCGCCCCCGACCCACCAGAGCCAACCCATGCGCGCGACCCCCTTCGTCGACCGGGCGGCCGGCTGCACCGACCGCCTCTCGACCGATACTAGGTGATCGCTTTACGAAGATGCGGGTGTTGCGCGAACTCGTGGACGAGAGGTTCCGACGCGGTCAGCCCGCCGCGCGCGCCGACCAGCGCTCGCCGTTGCGGTCCAGCGCGAGGTCCAGCCCGAACGCCTCGGAGAGGGTCGACGCGGTGAGCACCTCGTGCAGCGGTCCCGCGGCGTGCACGCGGCCGTCCTTGAGCAGCAGCAGGTGCGTGAACCCGGGCGGGATCTCCTCGACGTGGTGCGTGACCAGGACGAGGACCGGCGAGCGTCGGTCCCCCGCGAGCTCCGCGAGCGCCCCGACCAGCTCCTCGCGGCCACCGAGGTCGAGCCCGGCCGCCGGCTCGTCGAGCAGCAGCAGCTCCGGGTCGGCCATGAGCGCCCGGGCGATCTGGACGCGCTTGCGCTCGCCCTCGCTCAGCGTCCCGAAGTAACGGTCGGCGAGGTGGTCGACGCCGAACGCGCGCAGCAGGTCCGCCGCGCGCGACTCGTCGAGGTCCTCGTACTCCTCGCGCCAGCGCCCGGTCACGCCATAGGCCGCGGTGAGCACGACGTCACGCACGGTCTCCCCCGACGGGATGCGGTCCGCGAGCGCGGTGCTCGACAGCCCGATGCGGGGGCGCAGCTCGAACACGTCGGTCGAGCCGAGACGCTCGCCCAGGAGCTCGGCGGTGCCGGTCGTCGGGTGCATGCGTCCCGAGGCGACCTGCAGCAGCGTCGTCTTGCCCGCGCCGTTACGCCCCAGGACCACCCAGCGCTCGCCCTCCCGCACGGTCCACGACACCTCGTCGAGGATCGTCGTCGTCCCCCGGCGGATCGTCACGGCCTGCAGGTCGAGCACGTCGGTCATGGCACGACCCTAGTCGTCCGCGCACGCGCCCCCCGGCGCTGCCCGACGAGCCGCCGACGTGTCGCTCGTCACGACGGCCACGGCGGCCCCGCGACGGCGTGCGGTGCGACGCCGACCGCGGCCCACGCCTACCGTGGCACCCGTGAGCGCACCGCTTCCCCTGCCCCGGTCCGTCCTGCTCGCCGCCTGGTGGGCGGCGGGCGACGCGCCCCGCGGCCGCGTGCTCGACGCGGTCCAGGGCGACGACGAGCCGCACGCGGTGCAGGGCCTCGACGGCGTCCGGGACCTCACCGACCTGCTCGACGCGGTGGGGACCCCCCACGGCGTCGCCGGGATCGTCACGAGCGCGGGCGACTCGGTCGCCGCCCCGGCCGAGGCCGCGCCGGCGGCGGTCGACGCGGGCGAGTGCGTGCTCGTGCGCGGTCCCGGTGCGACGCTGGCGCTGGTGCCGCAGGTGGAACGCTTCGGCTCGTCCCTCGAGCCCGGTCACCTCGTCACGTGGCGCGCGACCGAGGTCCCGGACTGGCGCACGAGCCTGCTGGGCCGACTGGGCTCGCTCCAGGACGCCGACCGTGACCTGCGTCAGGGCCTGGTGACGGTGACCGAGGCGCTCGTGCGGCTCGACGTGGCGCACTGGCGCGAGGACGACGCGGCGCGGGTGGCAGCGGCCCGCGACGGCGCCCTGCCGGCGCACCGGCTGCCCCCGCGGCTCGACGGGCAGCGTGCCCGCGTGCTCGCGAGCGCGAGCCGGCTGCGCCTCGTGGTCGAGCTCGCGACGCAGGACGACGGTGCGGCCGTGAGCGCGTGGCAGGCGGACCAGCGCACCGCGGCGTTGCGCGACGTCGACAGGATGGCCCGGCGCGCGATGTCGGCGGCGTCGACGTACCTGGACTCCTCGCGAGACTCCTCGCGAGACTCCTAGCGGGACACCTAGCCCGACGCCCGACCCGACGACGCGAGCGCGGACTCGTAGACCTTGACCGTCCGCTCGGCGATCGCCTCCCACGAGAAGTGGTCCTCGACGCGGCGGCGGGCGGCGACGCCCCACCGGGCCGCGAGGTCGGCGTCCGTGACGACCTCGGTCAGCGCCGCCGCGAGGTCGGCCACGAAGCGGTCGGGGTCGACCGGGGTCCCGGTGCCGTCCTGCAGCTGCTCGATCGGCACGAGCCGGCCCGTCACGCCGTCGTCGACCACCTCGGGGATGCCGCCCGTCGCGGTCCCGACGACGGGCAGCCCGACCGCCATGGCCTCGAGGTTGACGATGCCGAGCGGCTCGTAGACCGACGGGCACGCGAACACGGTGCCCGCCGCGAGCACCGCGACGAGCTCGTCGCGCGGGAGCATCTGCTCGATCCAGACCACGCCCGACCGACGTGCGCGCAGGCCGTCGACGAGGGCCGTGACCTCCGCCATGATCTGCGGCGTGTCGGGCGCACCGGCGCACAGCACCACCTGCACGTCGGGGGGCAGGTGCTCGGCGGCGCGCAGGAAGTACGGCAGGCCCTTCTGCCGCGTGATGCGCCCGACGAACACCACCGACGGCCGGTCGGGGTCGATCCCGAGGCGCCGCACGGTGGCGTCGTCGCGTGCGACGTCGGCCGCCGCGGTGGGCCGGCGCCAGCCGTCGAGGTCGATGCCGTTGTGCACGACGTGCACCTTGGCCGGGTCGACGTCGGGGTAGGAACGCAGGATGTCCGCGCGCATCCCGCCGCTCACGGCGATCACGGCGGCGGCCGCCTCGTACGCCTGCTTCTCGACCCACGACGAGACCGCGTAGCCGCCGCCGAGCTGCTCGGCCTTCCAGGGGCGCAGCGGCTCGAGGCTGTGCGCGGTCACGACGTGCGGCACGCCGTGCAGGAGCGAGGCGACGTGGCCGGCGAAGTTCGCGTACCAGGTGTGCGAGTGCACGAGGTCGGTGGCGACCCCGTCGTCGCCCACGCGTCCGACCGCGTCCGCCATCTCGAGGTCCACGCCGAGGGTCTGCAGGGCCGCGTTCGCACCGTCCAGCTCAGCGGGCACCCGGTAGCCCGTCACGCCCTGCTCGTCGCGCGGGCCGTCGAAGCAGTGCACGCGGACGTCGATCGTGCGCCGCAGCACCTCGGCGAGCCCGACCACGTGGACACCCGCACCGCCGTACACGTGCGGCGGGTACTCACGGGTCAGCAGGTCGACACGCACCACGGTCTCCTCGTCCACGCCGGCCGGCGGCCGGTCCTCGGGCGACACGCTAGCGCTCTGCGGCGCGCCTGGCCTCGCCGTCCGCCACGCTGGGGCCTAGGGTCCTACCCATGGCAGCACCGCGCGTCCTGGCAATCGTCCTCGCAGGTGGCGAGGGCAAGAGGCTCATGCCGTTGACGGCGCACCGCGCCAAGCCGGCGGTCCCCTTCGGAGGCATCTACCGGCTCATCGACTTCGCCCTGTCGAACGTCATCAACTCGCACTACCTGCACGTCATCGTGCTCACGCAGTACAAGTCCCACAGCCTCGACCGGCACGTCTCCAAGACGTGGCGCATGTCCTCGCTGCTCGGCAACTACGTGGCCGCCGTGCCCGCGCAGCAGCGCGTCGGCAAGCACTGGTACCTCGGCTCGGCCGACGCGATCTACCAGTGCCTCAACATCATCGACGACGAGCGGCCGGACATCGTCGTCGTCGTCGGCGCGGACCACGTCTACCGCATGGACTTCTCGCAGATGGTCGACGCGCACATCTCGTCGGGTGCCGAGCTCACCGTCGCGGGCATCCGCCAGCCGATCGCCGAGGCCGACCAGTTCGGCGTGATCGAGACGGACCCGACCGACCGGACCCGGATCAAGGCGTTCCTCGAGAAGCCGACCGACCCGGTGGGCCTGCCGGACTCCCCGGACGAGGTCCTGGCCTCGATGGGCAACTACGTCATGAACGCCGACGCGCTCATCCGCGCCGTCACCGAGGACGCGGAGAACCCGACGTCGCGGCACGACATGGGCGGCGACATCGTCCCCGCGTTCGTCGAGCGCGGCACCGCGGGCGTCTACGACTTCATCCGCAACGACGTACCGGGCTCGACCCCGCGTGACCGCGACTACTGGCGCGACGTCGGGACGATCGACGCGTTCTACGAGGCGAACACCGACCTCATCGCGATCGAGCCGGTGTTCAACCTGTACAACGACGACTGGCCGCTTTTCACGGGCTACACGGGCCTGCCGCCTGCCAAGTTCGTGCATGCGGGCGCGGGAAGGCTCGGTCACGCGGCCGACTCGATCGTCTCCCCGGGCGTCGTCGTCTCCGGTGCGACCGTGTCCGGGTCCGTGATCTCGCCCGGGACGCGGCTGCACTCGTGGGCGCAGATCACCGACTCCGTGATCATGGACAACGTGCACATCGAGCGGTACGCGCAGGTGCACCGCGCGATCATCGACAAGAACGTCGTCGTCCCGGAGCGGGTCCGCATCGGGCTGGACCACGAGCACGACCTGGCCCGCGGGTTCACCGTGACCGAGTCCGGCATCACGGTGGTGCCGAAGGGTGCCGTCATCACCGAGTGACGTGGCGGTCACACGAGCGGTCACGGTGGACAGTCGCCCCGCCACGCCGAGCCCGACGCTAGCCTGCGGGCCGTGACCCCGCGCCTGCTCGTCATGGACGTCGACTCGACCCTCATCACCGGTGAGGTGATCGAGATGCTCGCCACGCACGCCGGCACGCAGGAGCAGGTCGCGGCCGTCACCGAGCGCGCGATGAGAGGCGAGCTCGACTTCGCGGCGTCGCTGCACGAACGCGTCGCGACCCTCGTGGGCCTGCCCGCGTCGGTGCTCGACGACGTGCGCGCCGCGGTCGAGCTCTCCCCCGGCGCGCGCGAGCTCGTGACGAGCGTGCAACGGGCCGGGTGGACCGTCGGCCTCGTCTCCGGCGGCTTCGTCGAGATCGTGCGCCCCCTCGCGGCGACGCTCGGCATCGAGCTGGTCCGCGCGAATCGGCTCGAGGTCGTCGACGGGCGCCTGACGGGTCGGGTCACGGGTGCGGTCGTGGACCGCGCCGCCAAGGCGGTCGCTCTCGCCGACTACGCGCGCGAGAGCGGCGTGGCGCTCGAGCGCACGGTCGCGATCGGCGACGGCGCCAACGACCTCGACATGCTCGCCGCGGCGGGTTTCGGGATCGCCTACAACGCGAAGCCTGTCGTCGTCGAGCAGGCCGACGCGGCGGTACGCGGCCGCCTGGACGCGGTGCTCGACCTGCCCCCGTTCGAGGGCGTCGCGCGCGTCGCCTGAGAAGGCTCGCGCAGGCCCGCCGGGCTCAGCCGGCCGCCGTCGGCGCACCGGTCGGCCCGCGGTCCTCAGTCGGGCGTCGTCAGGCCGACGAGCCGTGCGCTGCTGCGCTCCCACGACGCCCACGGGGCGTCGAGCTCGAGCAGCGACCAGCTGGCCGTCGGGACACCGACCTGCACGCGCAGGTACGCGACCTCGTCCGACCCGGGTCCGCCCCACGCCTCGGCGGCGGCGGACATCGTCGGCTCGTGCCCGACGACGAGCAGCGTCCGGACGTCGTCGCCCACCGTCTGGACGAGCTCGGCGAGCGAGCGCACGCCGGCCTGGTACACCTCGTCCAGCAGCTCGACGCGCGGGTCGCCGCCCACGCCGGGGCGTGCGAGCTCCCACGTCTGCCGCGTGCGCAGCGCCGACGAGCACAGCACCAGGTCGGGCAGCACGCCGGCCGCGGCCAGCTGCGCGCCGACCCGCGTCGCCTGACGGCGTCCCGCGATCGCGAGCGACCGGTCGTGGTCGTCGACGCCGTCGGGGTGCTCGGCCTTCGCGTGGCGCAGCAGCACGAGCCGGCGGGCACCGGCCGTGCTGGACGCGTCGCTCGTCACCGGCTCAGGGTGCCTCACAACCCCATCGCGTGCACGCCGCCGTCGACGTGCACGATCTCCGCGGTCGTCGCCGGGAACCAGTCGGACAGCAGCGCGGCCACGGCGCGAGCCGTCGGCTCGGGGTCGGTGACGTCCCAGCCGAGCGGTGCACGGTCGGGCCAGCCGCCCTCCATCGACTCGAAGCCCGGGATCGACTTCGCCGCGGTGGTGCGGATCGGACCCGCGGAGACCAGGTTCACGCGCACGCCCGACGGGCCGAGGTCACGCGCGAGGTAGCGCGCGGTCGACTCGAACGCCGCCTTCGCGACGCCCATCCAGTCGTACACGGGCCACGCGAAGGACGCGTCGAACGTGAGGCCGACGATCGACGCGCCGCGGCTCAGCAGCGGCTGGGTGGCGACCGCGAGCGACTTGAGCGAGTACGCGCTCACCTGCAGCGCGGTCGCGACGTCCTCCCACTCGCCCGCGAGGAAGTTGCCGCCCATGACGGACTGCGGTGCGAAGCCGATCGAGTGCACGACTCCGTCGAGCCGGTCGAGGCCCGCCTCGCGCACGCGGTCCGCGAGCGCGGCGAGGTCGTCGGCGTCCGTGACGTCGAGCTGGACCACCTCGGCGGGCGCGGGCAGGCGGCGCGCGATCGCCTGCGTGAGGCGGAACTGGCGGCCGAACGAGGTGAGCACGACCTGCGCGCCCTCCTGCTGCGCGAGGCGCGCGACGTGGAACGCGATCGAGCCGTCGGTGAGGACACCGGTGACGAGGAGCTTCTTGCCGTCGAGCAGACCCATGGTGGTCTCCGTTCTGTGGTGCGAGCGATGTGTGGTCAGTGGCCCATGCCGAGTCCGCCGTCGACCGGCAGCACGGCGCCGGAGACGTAGGCGGCGGCGGGCGACGCGAGGAACTCGACCGCGGCGGCGACCTCGTCGGCCTGCGCGAAGCGACCCGCGGGGATGGACGCCTTGTACGCGGCCTGCGTGGCCTCGGGCAGCGCGCGTGTCATGTCGGTGTCGATGAAGCCGGGCGCGACGACGTTCGCGGTGATCCCTCGGCCGCCCAGCTCACGCGTGACGGACCGCGCGATGCCCACGAGCGCGGCCTTCGACGCGGCGTAGTTCACCTGGCCGGGCGAGCCGTACAGGCCGACGACCGACGAGATGAGCACGATGCGCCCGCGGCGCAGCCGGATCATGCCCTTGCTCGCGCGACGCACGCAGCGGAACGCGCCCTTGAGGTTGACGTCGAGGACGTCGTCGAACTCCTCGTCGGACATGCGCATCAGCAGCTGGTCACGCGTGATCCCGGCGTTCGCGACGAGCACCTCGACCGGACCGTGCGCCTCCTCGACCTGCGTGAACGCGGCGTCGACCGACGCGGTGTCGCGCACGTCGCCCACCACGCCGAGGACGCCCTCGGGCAGGTCGCCGGAACGGTAGATCGTGGCGACCTTGTCACCGGCCGCGACGAACCGCTCGGCGATCGCTCGGCCGATGCCGCGGTTGGCTCCGGTGATCAGGACGCTTCTGGGGGTGTTCGAGGTCTCGGGCACGGGACACGACGCTAGCCGAGTCCGCGGCCGCGGTGCGGGATCGCTGCGGCCCAGGTTCCCGGCGCCTCGTTGTGGGACCTGCACAAGGTCCGGCTCGAGCCCGTGCGGACATAAGATCTGGTGGTGAGCACTCGCAAGCGCGACGAGCCGGACGTCGCACGCATCACCAGCGCCCCTGAGCCGCTGGCGGAGGACGTCGCGCGGCGCCAGAAGCGGTACCTCGTGCAGATGGGCATCCGCATCGTGTGCTTCGCGCTGTCCGTGCTCACGTGGAACCACGTGCCCCGCTGGGCGTCGATCGTGCTGATCGTCGGCGCGGTGGTGCTCCCGTACGTCGCCGTGATCTTCGCCAACGCCGGCCGTGAGCGCCGCGACGAGGACACCACCTTCATCGACCCACGAGAGATCGGGCCCGGCACCGGCGCCCCTCGCGGCCTGGGAGGCGGTCGGTGAACCTGCTGGGCGCGGACCCCGTCGACGACCTGGTGTGCTCCGCGCGGGGCTGCCGGGCGGAGGCGAGCTGGGGCCTGCTGTGGAACAACCCGAAGCTCCACACGCCGGAGCGCCGCAAGGTGTGGCTCGCGTGCGACGAGCACCGTGGGTCGCTGTCCCAGTTCCTCGAGGTACGAGCCTTCCTCAAGGGCGTCGTGCCGGTCGACCAGCTCGAGGGCGCCGCGTCGTGAGGCCCGCGGTGCGCCGGGCCGTGAGCCTGGTCCTGCTCGCCGTGGTGCTCGCGACGGCCTGCGTCTTCCTGGGCCGCTGGCAGTGGCACCGGCACACGTGGCGTGACGCTCAGATCGCGATCGTCAAGCACAACTTCGACGCGACGCCCGTCCCCCTGTCGACGGTCGCCGGCCCTGCCGACGACCTGCCGGACGACGAGCAGTGGCGCCAGGTGACGGTGCGCGGCCGCTACGAGCCGACCTCGACCGTGCTCCTGCGCAACCGCCCCGCGGACGAGACGCCCGCGTACCACGTGCTCGTGCCCTTCGTCGTGTCCGACTCCTCGGCCGGTACCGCGCAGCAACCCACGGACGCGGGCACGGTGCTCGTCGTCGACCGCGGCTGGGTGCCCACGGGCGAGAGCGCGACCTCCTCGGTCGCGGTGCCCGCTCCCCCGGACGGCGACGTCACGGTCACGGTCCGGCTGCGCGACGCCGAGCCGGCGACCACCCAGGAGGCGCCGCCGGGGCAGGTCCAGTCGATCACGCCGACCAAGGTGCTCGACATCGGCGGCCTCGACGGCCAGGCGTGGAACCTCTACGGCGGGCTCGTCTCGGAGGACCCGGCCGTCGCACCCGTGCCGGGCACGCTCCCCGAGCCCAGCATCGACCCGGGCTCGCACCTGTCCTACGCGTTCCAGTGGTGGACGTTCGCACTCGGCTCGCTCGTCGGGTTCGGCTGGATGGCCCGTCGCGAGCTGCTCGAGGCACGCGACGGGACGGACGGCGAGACGCCGGCGACGCCGCGCCCGAAGCGGCCCGCGACGGTCTCCCGGCGGCGCGACGGCCGCGCAGAGGACGAGGAGGACGCACTCATCGCCGCGCAGCTCCCCGACGAGGAGCGCGTCACGCGAGCGTGATGAGGTCCAGGTAGTCGGCGCCCCACAGGTCCTCGTCGCCGTCAGGCAGCAGGAGCACACGCTCGGGATCGAGCGCCGCGACCGCGCCCTCGTCGTGCGAGACGAGCACCACGGCGCCCTGGTACGAGCGCAGCGCCGCGAGGATCTCCTCGCGCGACGCCGGGTCCAGGTTGTTGGTGGGCTCGTCGAGCAGCAGGACGTTGGCCGACGACACGACGAGCGCGGCGAGCGCGAGCCGGGTCTTCTCCCCGCCCGACAGGACCCGCGCGGGCTTGTCCGCGTCGTCGCCCGAGAACAGGAACGACCCGAGGACCGAGCGCACCTGCGTGTCCGTGAGGTCGGGCGCCGACGACCGCAGGTTCTCGACGACCGTGCGGTCGAGGTCCAGCGTCTCGTGCTCCTGCGCGTAGTAGCCGAGCTTGAGGCCGTGCCCCGGGTGGACCGTGCCGGTGTCCGACGGCTCGAGACCGCCGAGGATGCGCAGGAGGGTCGTCTTGCCCGCGCCGTTGAGGCCGAGCACGACGACGCGCGACCCACGGTCGATCGCGAGGTCGACGCCGGTGAACACCTCCTGCGAGCCGTACGACTTCGACAGGTCCGATGCGGTGATGGGCGTGCGCCCGCACGGCGCGGGATCCGGGAACCGCAGCCGGGCCACCTTGTCGGAGACCCGCGCCTCCTCGAGCCCGGACAGCATCCGCTCGGCACGGCGCGCCATGTTCTGCGCCGCGACGGCCTTGGTCGCCTTGGCGCGCATCTTGTCGGCCTGCGCGATCAGCGCCGCGGCCTTCTTCTCGGCGTTGGCACGCTCGCGGCGCCGACGCTTCTCGTCGGTCTCGCGCTGCAGCAGGTAGGCGTCCCAGCCGAGCGCGTACTGGTCGAGCGCCGCGCGGTTCGCGTCGAGGTGGAAGACCTTGTTGACCGTGGCCCGCAGCAGCGAGACGTCGTGCGAGATGACGACGAAGCCACCGGAGTAGGCACGCAGGTAGTCGCGCAGCCACGCGATCGAGTCGGCGTCGAGGTGGTTGGTGGGCTCGTCGAGCAGCAGCGTCTCCACGCCGGAGAACAGGATGCGCGCGAGCTCGACGCGCCGGCGCTGGCCGCCCGAGAGCGTCCCGAGCGTCTGGCCGAGGACCCGGTCGTCGAGGCCGAGGTTCGACGTGATGATGTGCGCCTCGCTCTCGGCGGCGTAGCCGCCGGCGGCGTTGAAGCGCGCGTCGAGCCTCGAGTAGCGCTCCATCGCGGCCTCGCGCGTCGCGTCGTCGTCGCTCGCCATCGCGCTCTCCGTGGTCCGCATCGCGCGGACGATGTCGTCGAGGCCGCGTGCCGACAGCACGCGGTCCATCGCGAGCACGCCGAGGTCGCCCGACGACGGGTCCTGCGGGAGGTAGCCGACGTCGCCCGAGCGCGTGATGCTCCCGCCCGTGGGCTGGGTCTCGCCCGCGAGGGTCTTGGTCAGGGTCGTCTTGCCGGCGCCGTTGCGTCCGACGAGGCCGATGCGGTCGCCGGCCGCGATGCGGAACGACGACTCCTCGAGCAGGACGCGGGCGCCGATGCGCAGCTCGACGCCGTGGGCGGTGATCACGTGGTGGTTTCCTCCGAGAAGGCCGCGCGGGTCTTGGCCGCGGGCACAAACGTCGTCAAGTCTACGTGCGGCTAGCGTGGGCGCTGCACCGCCGGGCGACCCTCGGCACGCGTGACCTGGTACCGCTGCACGTCAGACCAGCGCCTCGGCGCCCACCGATCACGACCGAAGGGTCTCCCACCATGAGCGACACCACAGCCACCGAGCTGCCGGCCCCTGCCGCCACCCGGTCGCGCGTCACCACCGACATCGCGTTCGTCTCGACGTTCGCCGCGTTCATCGCGGTGTGCGCGCTCCTTCCCGGCATCCCGACGGGCACGGGCGTCCCGGTGACGCTGCAGACGTTCGGCGTCATCCTCGCCGGGCTGGTGCTGGGCTGGCGTCGCGGCGCGCTCGCCGTGCTCCTCTACCTCGCGCTCGGGCTCGCCGGGCTGCCGATCTTCGCGCAGGGCCATGGCGGGCTCGGCGTGCTGGCCGGCCCGAGCGTCGGCTACCTGCTCGCATTCCCGTTCGCGGCGGCCCTCGCCGGGCTCCTCGCGGGCGGCGCGACGGCGGCCACCGGCTACGCGCGCTACGCGGTCTTGTTCAGCGCGGGCCTGTTCGGCAGCCTGGTCACGATCCACGTCGCCGGGATCGCCGGCCTCATGGTGCGGCTCGACCTGCCGTTCGACAAGGCGTTCGCCGCCGACGCGGTGTTCCTGCCCGGTGACGTCCTGAAGAACGCTGCCGCCGCCGCCGTCGCGTACACGCTGTTCCGCGCCTACCCCGACCTGCTGCGGACGCGGCGCTGAGGCTGGCGCCGACCATGATCGAGCTCGACGACGTCCTCGTCACGGCCTGGTCCCCGGACCCGGCCGGCGGCGAGGACGTCGTCGTGCGCCTGCTCGGGCCCGTGTCGCTGCGGCTCACCGAGCGCCGCATCGCGGTGGTCGGCGCCAACGGCTCGGGCAAGTCGACGCTCGCCCGGCTGCTGAACGGCCTCGTGCTGCCGTCCCGCGGGACCGTGCGGGTCGACGGGCTCGACACCGCGCGGGACGGCGCGGCCGTGCGACGCGGGGTGGGCTTCGTGTTCACGGACCCCGACGCGCAGATCGTGATGCCGACGCCGGTCGAGGACGTCGCGCTGTCGCTGCGACGCCTCGACCTGACGGCCGACGAGCGCACCGCGGCCGCCCGCGCGGCGCTCGCCCGCTTCGGCCTCACCGGCCGGGCCGACGTGCCCGTGCACGCGCTGTCGGGCGGGCAGCGTCAGCTCCTCGCGCTGGCCTCGGTGCTCGCGACCGAGCCACACGTCCTGGTGTGCGACGAGCCGACGACCCTGCTCGACCTGCGGTGGCGCCGCGTGGTGGACGACCTGCTCGACGGTCTCGAGCAGCAGGTCGTCGTCGTCACGCATGACCTGGACGCCGCGCTGCGCGCCGACCGGGTGCTCGTCGTCGACGACGGCACGGTCGTCGCGGACGGGGATCCCGCGGATGCGGTCGCCACCTATCGCCGACTCATGGGGGTGTCGGTGTGAGCGGACCACAGCGGCCACCCTGGTCCGGACCGCTCGGCCTGTTCCACCCCGGCACCAGCCCCGTGCACCGGTGCCCGGCGCCCCTCAAGCTGCTGGCGCTGGCCGCGCTCGGGCTCGCGCTCGCGCTGCTCCACGGCCCGGTATCGGCGCTCGTCGGCCTCGCGCTCGTGCTCGTGGTGCACGTCGTCGCGCGCGTGCCGTGGCGACGGACCCTGCGGGGCGCGCGCGGCGTGCTGGTGGTCGCGCTCCTCGTCGGCCTCTACCAGTGGTGGGCATCGACGTGGCAGGCCGCGGTGGAGGTGTCGGTCGACCTGCTCGCCCTCGTGCTCGCCGCCACCCTCGTCACGACGACGACCCGCGCGGACGCGCTCCTCGACGTCCTGGCGCGAGCCGCAGGTCCGCTGCGCCACGTCGGCCTCCGGCCCGAGACGTTCGCGCTCGCCTGCGGGCTCGTCCTGCGCACGATCCCGGTCCTGGTCCGCTCGTCGCTCGAGACCCGCGACGCGGCACGCGCCCGTGGCCTCGAGCGCGACCCGCGCGCGGTGCTCGTGCCCGCCGCGGTCCGGATGGTCGCGCACGCCCGGGCGACGGGAGACGCGCTCGCCGCGCGCGGCCTCGGCGAGTGAGCGCGGGCCCCGGCCCATCGGGCGAAGGCCGCGGCGTCGCACTAGCCTGCCGCCATGACCTTCCAGGGCGACGGCGGCTTCGAGGGCGGTCGCGTCAAGACACGCAGCGCGGGCCGGACGGCGGCGGTCGGGGGCGGCGCCGGCGCGCTGCTCGTCGCGATCGTCGCGATCGTCCTGCAGATGAGCGGCAACCAGGGCGCCGCCGACCTCGTCAACGGCCTCGTGCGCGAGGGTCCTGCCGCCGAGCAGACTCAGGGGACGATCGGCGACTGCTCGGTCGAGCAGGCCAACTCCCAGCGTGACTGCCGCCTGTCGGCCACCGTGTACTCGCTGGACGCGTACTGGGAGCCCGTCGTCGGCAGCTCGTTCGTGCTGCCCGACGTCGTGTCGTTCGACCAGCAGACGTCCACGGGCTGCGGCGACGCCTCGGCGGCCACCGGCCCGTTCTACTGCCCGCCAGACCAGACGATCTACCTCGACCTCGGGTTCTTCGACCAGCTGCAGAGCCAGTTCGGCGCCACGGACGGCCCGCTCGCCGAGGAGTACGTCGTGGCGCACGAGTACGGCCACCACATCCAGCAGATCACCGGCGTCATGGACAAGGCGAACCGCGGCGGCACCGGCGCGGACTCCGACTCGGTGAAGATCGAGCTCCAGGCCGACTGCTACGCGGGCCTGTGGGCGGGCCACGCCGCGACGACGAAGCGGCCGGGCACCGACGAGACGTTCCTGCAGCCGATCACGAAGGCCGAGCTGCAGCAGGCGCTCGACGCGGCCGCCGCGGTCGGCGACGACCACATCCAGGAGCAGGCCACCGGACGGGTCGACCAGGACTCGTGGACGCACGGGTCCAGCGCCGAGCGCCAGCGCTGGTTCTCGACGGGCTACGAGAAGGGCACGCTCGAGGCGTGCGACACGTTCTCCGCGTCGTCGCTGTGACCCGCTGAGAGGACCGCCGGGGCGATCCGCTCAGGGCACCGACGGTGCTCTCGAGCACCGCGTCAGATGTTGAAGCCCAGCGCCCGCATCTGCTCGCGCCCGTCGGTCGTGATCTTCTCGGGCCCCCACGGCGGCATCCACACCCAGTTGATGCGGAAGCCGTCGACGAGCCCGTCGAGCGCCTGCGCCGACTGGTCCTCGATGACGTCGGTGAGCGGGCACGCCGCCGACGTGAGGGTCATGTCGATGACGGCCGTGTTCGTCTGGTCGAGCACGATGCCGTACACGAGCCCGAGGTCGACGACGTTGATGCCGAGCTCCGGGTCGATGACGTCGCGCATGGCCTCTTCGACGTCGGCAACGGTGGTGGTCATGCGTCCTCCTTGACGGCGGCGCCCGTCGGGGCTCCGGTCTTGATCAGGGCGTCGTTCAGGGCGACCCAGCCGAGCAGCGCGCACTTGACGCGCGCGGAGAACTTCCCGACGCCCGTGAAGGCGTTCGCGTCGCCGAGCGCGTCCTCGGCCGCCTCGTCGCCGAGGCCGGCCCCCTTGGTCTGCATGAGGGCGCGGAACGTCGCCCCCAGCTCGCCTGCGTCGCTCACGCTGCGGTCCACCACGAGGTCGTGCAGCACGGAGACCGACGCCTGGGAGATCGAGCAGCCCTGGCCCTCCCAGCGCACGTCGCGCACCACGCCGGCGTCGTCGACGTCGACCTGCAGCGTCACCTCGTCGCCGCACGTGGGGTTCACCTGGTGCGACTCGCCGGACAGGACCCCGACGCCGGAGGTGCCGAGGCCACGGCCGTGCGGGTGCTTGGCGTGGTCGAGGATCACCTGCTGGTACAGCTGCTCCATCGAGCTGGTCATGCTGCTCCTTCGTCCGAGGCCGACCCGGTCGCGGGTGCCTCCAGACCGAAGAACGCCCGGACCCCGCTCAGTGCTTCCCGGAACGCCTCGATCTCCTCGTCGGTCGTGTAGACGGCCGCGGTCGCGCGGGCCGTCGCCGCGACGCCGAACCGGCGGTGCAGCGGCTGCGCGCAGTGATGACCCACCCGCACGGCCACACCCGCGTCGTCGAGCACCTGCCCGACGTCGTGCGCGTGGACCCCGTCGACCACGAACGACACGGTCGCGAGCCGGTCCGCGGTGTCCGTCGGGCCGATCACGCGCACCCCGGGCACCGAGGCGACCGCGTCGAGCAGCAGCCGCGCGAGGTGCTGCTCGTGCTCGGCGATCGCCGCCATGCCGATGTCCGACAGGTAGGTGGCCGCGGCACCCATGGCGACGGCCTGCGAGACCATCTGCGTCCCGGCCTCGAAGCGCTGCGGGGGCGGAGCGTAGGTGGTCTGCTCCATGGTCACGACCTCGACCATCGAGCCGCCGGTCGTCACGGGCGGCATGGCCGCGAGCAGCTCGCGCCGTCCGTAGAGCGCACCGACGCCCGTCGGCCCGAACATCTTGTGGCCCGAGAACGCCGCGAAGTCGACGCCGAGGTCGTGCAGGTCGACCGGCAGGTGCGGGACCGACTGGCAGGCGTCCAGGACGGTGATGGCGCCGACATCGCGCGCCTTCGCGACGAACGGGGCGACGGGCGTGATCGCCCCGGTGACGTTCGAGGCGTGCGTGAACGCGATCACCCGCGTGCGGGCCGTCACCACCTCGTCGAGCTGGTCGACCCGGACGCGACCGTCGTCGTCGACACCGACCCAGCGCAGCACGGCACCCGTGCGGGCCGCGAGCTCCTGCCACGGGACCAGGTTCGCGTGGTGCTCGGCCTCGGTCACGACGATCTCGTCGCCCGGCGCGAGCGCGAAGCGGCGGGCCGCCTCTCCCCCGCGACCGAGCGTCGCGTTCGAGATCGCGTACGCGACGAGGTTGATCGCGGCGGTCGCGTTGGTGGTCCAGACGATCTCGTCGTCGTCGACCCCGACGAACCGTGCGACGCGCGCCCGCGCGTCCTCGAACGCCTCGGTCGCCTCCTCGGCCAGCTGGTGCGCACCGCGGTGCACGGCGGCGTTGCGCTGCAGGTAGAAGTCCTGCTCGGCGTCGAGGACGACGTCGGGCTTCTGCGACGTCGCCCCGGAGTCGAGGTACACGAGCGCCTGGCCGTCGCGCAGCGTGCGCTCGAGCAGGGGGAAGTCCGCCCGCACCGCGGCGAGCTCGCGCGCGCTCAGCGTGTGCGGCGCGTCGATCGTGCTGGTCACGTGTGCCACCTCTCCTCGCAGCTCGTCGTCACCGGTCGTCCCGCCGGTCGCGTGTGCGGCCGGCGGGACACCGGGTCCGTCAGACCGCGCTCGTCAGGAAGCGGTCGTAGCCCTCGTTCTCGAGGCGCTCGGCCAGCTCGGGCCCGCCCTCCTCGGCGACCTTGCCGTCGACGAAGACGTGCACGAAGTCGGGCTTGATGTAGCGCAGGATGCGCGTGTAGTGCGTGATGAGCAGCACGCCGACGTCGCCGCCCTCGCGCACCCGGTTCACGCCCTCGGACACGATGCGCAGCGCGTCGACGTCGAGGCCCGAGTCGGTCTCGTCGAGGATCGCGAAGCGCGGCTTGAGCAGCTCCATCTGGAGGATCTCGTGGCGCTTCTTCTCGCCGCCGGAGAAGCCCTCGTTGACGGAGCGCTCGGCGAACGCCGGGTCCATGCGCAGGTTGTCCATCGCGGTGCGCACGTCCTTGACCCAGCCGCGCAGCGCGGGGGCCTCGCCGTCGATCGCGGTCTTCGCGGTCCGCAGGAAGTTCGACACGGACACGCCGGGGACCTCGACCGGGTACTGCATCGCGAGGAACAGGCCGGCGCGGGCGCGCTCGTCGACCGAGAGCGCGAGCACGTCCTCGCCGTCGAGCGTCACGGTGCCCGACGTGATCTGGTACTTCGGGTGGCCGGCGAGCGAGTACGCGAGCGTCGACTTGCCGGAGCCGTTGGGGCCCATGATCGCGTGCGTCTCGCCGCTGCTCACGGTGAGGTCGACGCCGCGCAAGATCGGCTTCGGACCTTCCTTCGTCTCGACGCTGACGTGCAGGTCGCGGATCTCCAGGGTGGCCATGGGGAGGTTCTCCTCGTTCACAGGGGGGCGTCGACGTCGACGAGCACGCGCTCGCCGTCCGTCGTCACGGGGTAGACGGGTACGGGGGTGACGGCCGGGGGGCCGGTGGGCTTGCCGGTGCGCAGGTCGAACCGCGAGCCGTGGAGCCAGCACTCGACCGTGCAGCCCTCCACCTCGCCGTCCGCGAGCGAGACCGCGCCGTGCGAGCAGATGTCGCTGATGGCGTGCAGCTCGCCGTCCTCGTCGCGCACCATCGCGACCTCGACGACGCCGCTCTCGGCCTCGAGCTCGACCCGGAGCGTGCCGCCGACCGGCACGTCCGAGGCGTAGCACGCGAGCTGTGCGGTCATGCGTCCTGCCCGTCGGCGCCCTCGGTCGTGAGACCGGCCGACGAGCCCTCGACGCGCGGCTCGTCGCCGAGCAGCACGCTCATCGACTTCTCCAGCTCGGCCTCGATCGACTCGATCAGGCGCTCCTCGACCTCGGGCACGCCGATCTCGTGGATGAGCTCGGCGAAGAAGCCGCGCACGACGAGCCGGCGCGCGTCGCGCTCCGGGATCCCGCGCGCCCGCAGGTAGAACAGCTGCTCGTCGTCGAACCGGCCGGTCGCGGACGCGTGGCCCGCACCCTCGATCACGCCGGTCTCGATCTCGAGGTTCGGCACGGAGTCCGCACGCGCCCCGTCGGTGAGGACCAGGTTGCGGTTGAGCTCGTAGGTGTCGGTCCCCTCGGCCGCGGCGCGGATGAGCACGTCGCCCACCCACACCGTGTGCGCGCCCTCGCCCTGCAGCGCGCCCTTGTACGTCACGCGGCTCACGCAGTTCGGCACCGCGTGGTCGACGAACAGGCGCTGCTCCTGGTGCTGGCCGGCGTCCGCGAAGTACAGGCCGAGCATCTGCACCGAGGCGCCCTCGCCGACGAACTCGGCGTCCGGCGTCACGCGCACGACGTCCCCGCCGAGCGTCACGACGATGTGCTTGACGGTGGCGTCGCGCCCGACGCGCACGCGGTGCGCCGCGGCGTGCACGGAGCCCTCGGCCCAGTCCTGGACCGAGACGACCGTGAGGTGCGCACCGTCCTCGGCGACGATCTCGACCGTCTCCGTGAGCGCGGCGTGACCGACGTGGTCGATGACGACGACGCCCTGCGAGAGCGCCTCCGCCCTGACGACGAGGTGCGCGGCCGACGGCTCGAGCGGGGCGTCGTGCACGCCCGCGCCCTCGACGCCCTCGACGCGGATCGAGGTGACCTTCGAGGCCACGGCATCGCGCGGCAACGTCACGACCGTGGCACGCGGGAACGACGCCCACGCGACGGCGGCCGCGCGGTCGCCCGGCTGCCCGGCGGTGCCGAGGCGCGCGTCCCCGCGCTCCACGATCTCCACCTGGACCTCGGGGCTCTCGACGACGGTCATCAGGACGCCGTGCCCGTCGAGCACGCCGTCGCTGTCGCCCGCGAACAGCGGGGCGAGGCGAGCGATCGGCGAGAAGCGCCACTCCTCCTCGCGCCCCGTCGGGACGGGGAAGTCGGCGACGTCGAAGCTCGTCGGGCGGGCGGCGCGCGACGCCTCGGGGACGGTCGCGCCGACGCCGTGCGTGTGCGCCTCGTCGGCCGTCGCACGGGTGTGGTCGGTGGAGAGGTTCTCCGTGGTGGTCGTCATCAGCCGACGGCCCCTTCCATCTGCAGCTCGATGAGGCGGTTCAGCTCGAGGGCGTACTCCATGGGCAGCTCTCGCGCGATGGGCTCGACGAACCCGCGCACGATCATCGCCATGGCCTCCGTCTCCGGCATGCCTCGGGACATCAGGTAGAACAGCTGGTCCTCGCTCACGCGCGAGACCGTCGCCTCGTGCCCCATGGACACGTCGTCCTCGCGGACGTCGACGTACGGGTAGGTGTCCGAGCGGGAGATCTGGTCGACGAGGAGCGCGTCGCACAGCACGTTGGACGCCGAGTGCGAGGCGCCCTCGAGGATCTGCACGAGCCCGCGGTACGACGTGCGGCCACCGCCGCGCGCGACCGACTTGGACACGATCGACGACGACGTGTGCGGCGCGGCGTGCACCATCTTCGAGCCCGCGTCCTGGTGCTGGCCCTCGCCCGCGAACGCGATCGACAGCGTCTCGCCGCGCGCGTGCTCGCCCAGCAGGTAGATCGCCGGGTACTTCATGGTGACCTTGGAGCCGATGTTGCCGTCGACCCACTCCATCGTCGCGCCCTCGGCGGCCGTGGCCCGCTTGGTGACGAGGTTGTACACGTTGTTCGACCAGTTCTGGATCGTCGTGTACCGCACGCGGGCGTTCTTCTTGACGATGATCTCGACGACCGCGGAGTGCAGCGAGTCCGACGAGTACACGGGCGCGGTGCAGCCCTCGACGTAGTGCACGTAGGAGCCCTCGTCGGCGATGATCAGCGTCCGCTCGAACTGGCCCATGTTCTCCGTGTTGATGCGGAAGTAGGCCTGCAGCGGGATCTCGACGTGCACGCCCGGCGGCACGTAGACGAACGAGCCGCCCGACCACACGGCCGTGTTGAGCGACGCGAACTTGTTGTCGCCCGGGGGGATCACGGAGCCGAAGTACTGCTCGAAGATCTCGGGGTGCTCGCGCAGGCCCGTGTCGGTGTCGAGGAAGATGACGCCCTGCTCCTCGAGCGACTCCTGGATCTGGTGGTAGACCACCTCGGACTCGTACTGCGCGGCGACGCCGGCCACGAGGCGCTGCTTCTCAGCCTCCGGGATGCCGAGCCGGTCGTACGTGCTCTTGATGTCGTCCGGCAGGTCGTCCCAGCTGGCCGCCTGCTTCTCGGTCGAGCGCACGAAGTACTTGATGTTGTCGAAGTCGATGCCCGACAGGTCCGCGCCCCACCAGGGCATGGGCTTCTTGTCGAACATGCGCAGCGCCTTGAGGCGCGTCTTCAGCATCCACTCGGGCTCGTTCTTGAGCGCCGAGATCTCGCGGACGACCGCCTCGGACAGGCCGCGCTTGGCGGTGGCCCCGGCGACGTCGGGGTCGTGCCAGCCGTAGCCGTAGTTGCCGATCGAGGCGATCGCCTCGTCCTGCGTCATCTGCTGGTTGTCGGTCGGTGCACTCATGCTGTCGATCCTTCCGGGGCGAGCACGGGGGCTGGGGGTGGGACGGGGATGCTCGTGGTGCACACGTGACCGCCTGCGGCCAGCGTGGCGAGCCGCTGCACGTGGACACCGAGCACGCGCGAGAACGCGCGGGCCTCCGCCTCGCACAGCTGGGGGAACTCGTGGGCGACGTCCTGCACGGGGCAGTGCCCCTGGCAGAGCTGGACGGCGGCGGTGCCGGGGACGGGCCGCGCGGACGCGGCATACCCCTCGGCGGTCAGGGCGTCGGCGATGCGGTGCGCGCGTGCCTCGACGTCGTCCTCTCCGCGCACGACGAGCGCGAGGCGCTGCTCGAGGTCGCGCACGCGCTGCTCGGCGAACGCGGTCACGGCAGCCTGGCCGGCGGACTCGCCGAGGAACCGCAGGGCCTGCGTCGCGAGATCGGCGTACCGCTGCGTGAGCGAGGCCTGGCCGGCGCTCGTCGCGACGTACCGACGAGCCGGCCGGCCGCGACCCGCGGGCGGGACGTTGGAGGTGTGCACGACGATCTGGCCCGCGTGCTCGAGGACGCCGAGGTGGCGGCGCACGGCCGTGGCCGTCAGGTCGAGGTCGGAGGCGAGCTCCGTGGCGGTGACCGGGCCGTCGCTCGCGACGAGCTGCAGCACGCGCTGGCGCGTGCCCGCGTCGGAGGACGGTTCCGGCTCGTGCACCAGGGCCGGCGGGGCGGACGGGGCGTGCTCGAGGGGCGTCGTCGCGCTCATCGCACCTCCGTCCGTGGCCGTGACGGCGTGAATCCGCCGTCGACATTAGGGAACATGCTTGTTGCCTAAATCCATCCTCGCAAGCAAGGCGACCCTTGCCTGCACCCACGGCCAGTCGCGTCGGTCACACCGGTGCGGCCCCGTCGACGTCTTCACCCGCGCGCGCAGGCTCGGGTCGCCCTAGCCTGGCCTGGTGGAGCAGCTGCGCAGGGCCGGGGCCGACGTCGACCTGGCCGCTCTCGACACGTCCGCGACGCCCGGGTTCGACGGCGGCAGGAAGGCCGGGACAGCGGCGCTCGCCGCCGGGGCGGCAGAGCTGGCCGACCTGCAGGAGCGGATGTTCGCCGCCGCGACCGCCGGCGACCAGCGCCGCGTGCTGCTCGTCCTGCAGGCGATGGACACCGCCGGCAAGGGCGGCATCGTGTCGCACGTCGTCGGCGCCGTCGACCCGCAGGGCGTGCACCTGCACGCGTTCAAGGCCCCGACCGAGGAGGAGCGGTCGCACGACTTCCTGTGGCGTGTGCGCCGCGAGCTGCCGGGCGCCGGGATCCTCGGCGTGTTCGACCGCTCGCACTACGAGGACGTGCTGATCCACCGCGTGCGTGGTCTCTCGTCCCCCGAGGTGGTCGAGGAGCGCTACGGCCTCATCGCCGACTTCGAGCGCGAGCTCGTCGCGGCCGGGACGTCGATCGTCAAGGTCATGCTCCACATCTCGCCCGGCGAGCAGCGCGCGCGGCTCGCGGCGCGTCTCGACGACCCGAGCAAGCACTGGAAGTACAACCCCGGCGACCTCGACGAGCGAGCGCTGTGGGACGCGTACATGGAGGCGTACGAGATCGCGATCGCGCGCACGAGCACCGACGCGGCCCCGTGGTTCGTCGTGCCCGCCGACCGCAAGTGGTACGCGCGACTGGCCGTGCAGGGCCTGCTGCTGGAAGCGCTGCGGTCGCTCGACCAGCAGTGGCCCCCCGCGGACTTCGACGTCGACGCCGAGAAGGCGCGCCTCGCCTCGTCGTGAGCCGCCGCACCACGCACGTGTGACCACCCGCACAGCCGCCACCCGTCCAGGCCCACGGCACGCGCGGCGCGCGCACGCCTAGACTCGCGCTTCGTGCCCGCCTCCCACGCCGTCGACGACGCCGTCGAGATCTCCGGTCTCGTCAAGGCGTACGACGGACGCCGCGTCGTGGACGGGCTCGACCTGCGCGCGGCGCGCGGCCGCGTCACCGCAGTGCTCGGGCCCAACGGAGCCGGCAAGACCACGACCGTCGAGTGCTGCGAGGGACTGCGCTCCCCCGACGGCGGGACGGTCCGCGTGCTCGGCCTCGACCCGCTCACCCAGGCGCACGACCTGCGGCCCCGCGTCGGGGTCATGCTGCAGGACGGCGGCCTGCCCACCGGGGTGCGCGCACTCGACATGCTCGAGCACGTCGCCCGCATGTACGCCCGTCCGCGCGAGGTCGACGAGCTCGTCGAACGGCTCGGCCTCGGGTCCTTCGCCCGCACGACGGTCCGTCGCCTGTCGGGCGGGCAGCGCCAGCGGCTCGCGCTCGCCGCCGCGGTGGTCGGGCGGCCGGAGCTCGTGTTCCTCGACGAGCCCAGCGCAGGCATGGACCCCCAGTCCCGGCGCGCCGTGTGGGACCTCGTGCGCGAGCTGCGCGACGAGGGCGTCGCGGTGGTGCTGACGACGCACCTCATGGACGAGGCGGAGGACCTCGCGGACCACGTCGCCGTCGTCGACCGCGGCCGGGTCATCGCCGAGGGCTCGGTACGCGACCTCGTCGCCGACGCCGAGGACCGCACGCTGCGGCTCGAGGTCGCCGGTGAGCTCGACGTCGACGGGCTCGCACGCGCGCTCGGCCCCGAGCTGCAGGTCCGTGCGGCCGGAGCGGGGTCGTGCACGGTCGTGGGCACCGTCGGGCCGACGACCGTCGCTGCCGTGACCGCGTGGCTCGCCGAGCACGACACGCTTGCGATACGGCTCACCGTGGGGCGCCGGACCCTGGAGGACGTCTTCCTGGACCTGACGGGACGTGAGCTGCGATGACGTCGACGCCCGCCGACCCGCATGCCGGCGCCGCGCCCGCGTGGCGCCGCGTGCTCGCGCAGACCGACTTCGAGGCACGGGCGATCCTGCGCAACGGCGAGCAGCTGCTCGTCACGATCGTCGTGCCCGTGTTCGCGCTGATCGGGCTGACGAAGGTGACCGCGCTCGACGTCGACACCGGTGGCCTGTCGCGCATCGACTTCTTCACGCCCGGCATCCTGGCGCTCGCGGTCATGACCGCCTCGTTCACGTCGCAGGCGATCGCGTCGTCGTTCGACCGGCGCAACGGCGTGCTGCGGCTGCTCTCCACGACCCCGCTGGGCCGCGGGGGCCTGCTCGCCGGCAAGGTCGTGGGCGTCCTCGTCGTCGAGGTCGTCCAGGTCGTCGTCATCGGAGCGGTGGCTGCGCTGCTGGGCTGGCGCCCGGACCCGGCGGGGATCGCGCTCGCAGTGGTCGCGGTGCTGCTCGGGACGGCCGCCTTCACGTCGCTCGCGCTGCTCGTCGCGGGCACCCTGCGGGCCGAGGCGGTCCTGGCGGTCGCCAACCTCGCGCTGCTCGTCCTGGCGGTCGCGGGCGGCGTCGTCGTCCCCGCGTCGCGCCTGCCCGGTGCGATGGAGCACCTCGCGCTCCTGCTGCCGTCCGGCGCGCTCGGCGAGGCGATGCGCGACGCGTTCCAGCACGGGACCCTGCCGGCCTGGTCGGTCGTCGTGCTGCTGGGCTGGACCGCCGCCCTCGGGTGGGGTGCGTCCCGCCTGTTCCGCTGGCACTGACGCGTACGCAGCCTCGGCCCGACGCCCCACGTGGCGCGGCTCACGCCCTCACGGCCCTTCGCTCGTCCGGGCAGCCGTGACGCCGCCCGTACGCTGGTCGCCATGACGACGTCCCCCGCCACCACCGACGTCGGGCTGCGCGCACGGGCGCTCGCGTGGCTGCGGGCCCGCACCCGTGCGGTGCTCGTGCTCAACGTGCTGGTGCAGGTGCTGATCGTCGCCACCGGCGGGGCCGTCCGGCTCACCGCCTCCGGCCTCGGCTGCTCGACGTGGCCGCAGTGCGAGCCGGGACACTTCACGCCCCAGCTCCACGGCGAGACGAGCTACCACACGCTCGTCGAGTTCGGGAACCGCACCATGACGTTCCTGCTGACGGCCGTCGCCGTCGCCGTCGCGTACGTCGTGTGGACCGACCGGTCCCGCTCCCTCGCCTACCGTCGCCTCGGCCTGGTCCCGGGGATCGGCGTGATCGTCCAGGCGGTCGTCGGCGGCATCACCGTGCACGTCGACCTCAACCCCGCGATCGTGTCGAGCCACTTCCTGCTCTCGATGGCGCTGGTCTCCGCCTCGACACTCCTGCTGCATCGGTTCTCGGAGGGCGACGGGCCGCCCGTCGTGGTCGTCGACCACGTCGTGCGCGTGCTCGCGCACGTGCTCGCGGCGCTCCTGCTGGTGGTGCTCGTGCTCGGCACCATCACCACGGGCGCGGGTCCGCACTCCGGGGACGACGAGGTCGGGTACCGCTTCGCGGTCGACCCGCTGACGATGGCGCACGTCCACGCCACCGCGGTGTGGGTCTTCGCCGCGGTGCTCGTCGCGATCATCGTGCTCACCCGCCCGCGCGGCGGCGCCCGCAGCCGGGTGCACACGGCCGCTCTCGTGCTCGCGGGTCTCGTGGTGCTCCAGGGCGCGATCGGCTACGTGCAGGTCGCGACGGGGCTGCCGATCGCGCTGGTCGACCTGCACCTCGTGGGTGCCGCGCTGCTCACCGCGGGAACCACCCGCGTGTGGCTCTGCACCCGCGATCGCTCGTCCGTCGCAGCACGGGCCGAGGAGATCCCCGTCCTCCCGTAGCGGGTCTCGAGTGACTGTGTCAGAGGTCACATCTAGGCTCGCGGCATGGCATCCACGAGCACGCCCGCCGTCGTCGCACGGGGTCTGGTCAAGCACTACAAGGACGTCGTCGCGCTCGACGGTGTCGACCTGACCGTCCCCACCGGGTCGGTCCTCGGGCTCCTCGGCCCCAACGGCGCGGGGAAGACGACGATCGTGCGCATCCTGACCACGTTGCTCCGCCCCGACGGCGGGACCGCCGAGGTCGCGGGCGTCGACGTGCTGCGGCGCCCGCGGGACGTCCGACGCCGCATCGGCCTGTCCGGCCAGTACGCGGCGGTCGACGAGTACCTCACGGGCTTCGAGAACCTCGACATGATCGGGCGCCTGTACCACCTGGGCGCCAAGCGCTCGCGCGAACGGGCTCGTGAGCTCCTCGCCTCGTTCCGGCTCGAGGACGCCGCGGACCGCCCGTCCAAGACCTACTCGGGCGGCATGCGCCGCAGGCTGGACCTGGCCGGTGCGCTCGTGGCCGACCCGCCCGTCATCTTCCTCGACGAGCCGACGACGGGCCTGGACCCGCGCGGTCGCGCGGACATGTGGGAGGTGATCCAGCGGCTCGTCGCGGGCGGCACCACGCTGCTGCTCACGACGCAGTACCTCGAGGAGGCCGACCTCCTCGCGGACGAGATCGTGGTGATCGACCACGGTCGGATCATCGCGCAGGGCACGGCCGACGAGCTCAAGCGCCAGGTCGGCGGCGAACGTCTCGAGCTCACGGTGCAGGAGGGCGCGAGCCTCGACGACGCCGCCCGGGCGCTCGCGCCGCTCGGCGTCTCCACCCCCACGCTCGACGCGACGCGACGCTCGCTGCTCATGCCCGTCGAGGGCGGCGCCGCCGTGCTCGGCGGTGCGCTGCGAGCCCTGGAGGACGCCGGCGTCACGCTCGACGACATCGGGCTGCGCAGGCCGACGCTCGACGACGTGTTCCTGTCCCTCACCGGCCGGACGGCCGAGGACGACCCCACGGAAGGAGCTGCGTGATGGCACTGCCCGCCGTCATCGCCGACGCCCAGGTCGTCGCGAAGCGCAACATCATCAAGATCAAGCGGGTCCCCGACCTGCTGGTCTTCACCACCCTGTCGCCCATCATGTTCGTGCTGCTCTTCGCCTACGTCTTCGGCGGCGCGATCGAGGTCCCCGGTGGCGGCAGCAGCCAGGCGTACCGCGAGTACCTCATGGCGGGGATCTTCGCCCAGACGGTCATCTTCGGTGCGACCATCACCGGCGCGGGACTGGCCGAGGACGTGAAGAAGGGCATCATCGACCGCTTCCGGTCGCTGCCGATGGCGCCCTCGGCCGTCCTCACGGGGCGGACGATGTCCGACGTCATCAACAACGTGCTCGTGCTCGTCGTGATGGCCCTGACCGGGCTCATCGTCGGGTGGCGCATCCGGAGCTCGTTCCTCGACGCCGTGGCCGGGTTCGCGCTCCTCCTGCTGTTCGCCTACGCGATCTCGTGGGTGATGGCGTGGCTCGGGATGCTGGTACCGAGCGTCGAGGTGTTCAACAACGCGACGTTCATCGTGATCTTCCCGCTCACGTTCGTCGCCAACACGTTCGTGCCGCTCGAGAGCCTGCCCGGTCCGTTGCAGACGTTCGCCGCGTGGAACCCCGTCTCGTCGGCGACCCAGGCCTCGCGCGAGCTGTTCGGCAACATCCCGGCCCAGGTCCCCGAGCCGACGCAGTGGCCGCTGCAGCACGCGGGGCTCTACACGGTCATCTGGTCCGTCATCATCCTGGCGGTGTTCATCCCGGTGGCGAACGCGCAGTACCGGCGCTCGACGAGCCGGTGACGCCCGTCGTCAGTCGAACGTGACCGGGACCAGCGTCGACCACCCGCGCGCACGCGCGGCGGCGGCTGCGAGCACGCCGGAGACCGCCGTCGGGCTGTGCAGGCGGCTCGACAGCACGGCGTCGACGGCGTCGTCGAGCGGGACCCAGCGCGGCACCATCGCGGCCTCCTCGTCGGTCCGCTCGTAGCGCTCGCCCTCGGGGACGGGGGTCAGGCCGCGAGCAAGGAAGATCTCGATGTGCTCGGACGAGCCGCCCGGCGTCGTGTACAGGTCGAGCAGGTGCCACCACGACGATGCGACGAGGTCGGCCTCCTCCGCGAGCTCACGCGCAGCGGTGCGGACGGTGGGCTCACCGGCCACGTCGCGCAGACCGGCGGGCGGCTCCCACAGCTCGCTCAGGACCGGATGGCGGTACTGCTGGAGCAGCAGCACGCGGTCCTCGTCGTCGAGCGCGATGACCGCGACGGCGCCCGGGTGGTCGACCCACTCCCGCACCACGTGGACACCGTCCCCGAGGTCGACCTCGTCGGACACCAGGTCCCACACGCGGCCTGTGTGGATCGTCGTGTGCTCCAGGACGGGGCGAGGCGCCCGCAGGTCTGCGGGCGCCTCGTCCGTGGAGCCGTGGTCGGTCATGCGTCGTCGCGCTGCGCGAGCGCCGCACCGACGAGACCCGCGAACAGCGGGTGAGCCCTGTTCGGGCGGGACTTGAACTCGGGATGAGCCTGCGTCGAGACGTAGTACGGGTGGACGTCGCGCGGGAGCTCGACGAACTCGACCAGCGACGTGTCGGGCGAGACCCCCGAGATCACGAGCCCGGCCTCCTCGAGCTTGTCGCGGTACGAGTTGTTGACCTCGTAGCGGTGCCGGTGCCGCTCGGTCACATGCTCCGAGCCGTACGCTTCGGCGACCACGGAACCGGGCGTGAGACGCGCCTCGTACGAGCCGAGCCGCATCGTGCCGCCGAGGTCTCCCTCGCCGCCGACGATCGCGAGCTGCTCCTCCATCGTCGCGATGACCGGGTCCACGGGCTTGTCGTCGAACTCGGACGACGACGCACCGTCGAGGCCGAGGACGTCGCGCGCGTACTCGATCACCATGCACTGCAGGCCGAGGCAGATGCCGAGCGTCGGCACCCGGTTCTCGCGCGCCCAGCGCAGCGCACCGAGCTTGCCCTCGATGCCGCGCACGCCGAAACCTCCGGGCACGAGCACCGCGTCGGCGCCCTCGAGCGCGGCGCGCGCACCTTCGGGCGTCTGGCAGTCGTCGGACGTCACCCAGCGGATGACGACCTTCGTGTCGTGGTGGAAGCCGCCGGCGCGCAGCGCCTCGGTCACCGACAGGTACGCGTCGGGCAGGTCGATGTACTTGCCGACGAGCGCGACCTCGACCGTGTGCGCCGGCTGGTGCACACGCTGCAGCAGGTCGTCCCAGCCGGACCAGTCGACGTCGCGGAACGGGAGACCGAGTCGCTGGACGACGTACGCGTCCAGGCCCTCGGAGTGCAGCACGCGCGGGATGTCGTAGATGCTCGGTGCGTCCTTGGCGACCACGACGCCCTCGACGTCCACGTCGCAGAACAGCCCGATCTTGCGCTTGATGCTCTCGGGCACGTCGCGGTCGGCGCGCAGGACGATCGCGTCGGGCTGGATGCCGATGCTGCGCAGGGCAGCCACCGAGTGCTGCGTGGGCTTCGTCTTGAGCTCGCCCGAGGGGCCGATGTACGGCAGGAGCGAGATGTGCAGGAAGAACACGTTGTCGCGGCCCAGGTCGTGGCGCACCTGGCGGGCGGCCTCGAGGAACGGCTGCGACTCGATGTCGCCGACCGTGCCGCCGATCTCGGTGATGATCACGTCGACGTCGTCGTCCGCCTGCGACCGCATGCGCGACTTGATCTCGTCGGTGATGTGCGGGATCACCTGGACCGTGTCGCCGAGGTACTCCCCGCGCCGCTCCTTCGCGATGACCTGCGAGTACACCTGGCCGGTCGTGACGTTGGCCGAGCCGACGAGGTTCACGTCGAGGAACCGCTCGTAGTGGCCGACGTCGAGGTCCGTCTCAGCGCCGTCCTCGGTCACGAAGACCTCGCCGTGCTGGAACGGGTTCATCGTCCCCGGGTCGACGTTGAGGTACGGGTCCAGCTTCTGCATCGTGACCTTGAGGCCACGGGAGCGAAGGAGGCGGCCGAGGCTGCTCGCCGTCAGGCCCTTGCCGAGAGAGGAGGCGACGCCCCCGGTGACGAAGATGTGCCGGGTCAGGGAGTCCGACCGCCCGGAGAGTCGGTGCGCGCGCTCTGTCACGGGCTTCAACCCTACCCGACGCCCATGCCCTCGAGCCGGGACCTCGGTGGTGAGTCCCGCCACGTCTGCACCGAGAGTCAGTCCCGCGGCTCGGGCGGGTCGCCGTCCGAGCCGGACGCCGCGTCGGGAGCGGCCGTGACCGCTTCCTGGACCGCCGCTGACCGGGCGGCCGGGGGCACCGACCTCTCGACGTGCACGACGTCGCCGACGAGGCCCCGGTCGGCCACGAGGGCGGCCGCGGCGACCACGACGAGCGCGACGACCGCGCCGCCCGCCGCCGCCCCGACGGCGGTCCAGCCCCCGTCGCCACCGAGGTCCTGCACGGTGTCCGCGAGCCAGCGTCCGGCGAGCGCGCCCAGTACAGCACCAGCGCCGAGCACCACCGCCGTGCGGGTCAGTCCGTGCAGCGCGTCTCGTCCTGCCGCGCGGGCGAGCGCCGCCACGGCCGTCGCTCCCCCGGCGAGCATGCCGACGGAGCTCGCGAGGGCGATCGACACGACGGCCCGCCCGTCGGGCACGCCGACGCCGACGAGGGCGACCACACCGATCGACATCACGCCCCACCCGACGACGTTCGCGCGCACCGCCGCGCGGCCACGCCCCAGCGCGTACAGGCACCGCGACACGTGGAACAGCAGCGCGAAGCCGACGAGCCCGGGCACCATCCACGTCACTGCGGCACCCATCTGCAGCGTCGCGGGGTTGCCGGTCAGCACCCGGAACAAGGTCGCGACCGCTGCCGCCCCGGCGGCGACCGCGGAGGCACCGACCACCGCCGCACCGACGACACCGCGAGCCGTCGCGGCCGAGGTGCGCGCGAACCCGGCGGTGTCCCCCGCCGCCGCACGCGCCGCGAGGCGCGGGAACGTCGAGGTCGCGAGCGGGACCACCAGGACCGCGTACGGCAGGAGGTACACCTGCTGCGCGTACAGGTACGTCGTCACGGTCCCCTTCGAGCCCCAGCTCGACGCCACCGCGAGGACGACGACGGTCGCGAGCTGCTGCGCCGCGACACCGGCGATCCCGGCGAACGCCAGCGCGCGCACGCGCGCACCGATCCCCAGGGGGAAGGTCAGCGACGGTCGAAGCCGCACGCCGAGCCGGTGCACGGGGACGAACATCGGCAGGCACATGGCGGCGACGCCGAGCGTCGTCCCCCACGCGAGGACGTCGAGCGCGCCGGCCTGCAGCGCCGACGTGTCGTCACGCTCGCCGTGCGCCAGCGCCCCGTAGACCATGTAGGTGGCGATGACCACCAGGGAGGACATGACCGGCGCGAACGCGGGCCAGAAGAAGCGCTTGTGCGCCTGCATCACCGCGTAGAGCAGCACCGCCACGCCGTACATCGGCACCTGGACCGCGAAGACGAGGACGAAGAACCGGACCGTCGCCGCCTGGTCGGGCGTGTGCCCGAATGCGTGCCCGATCGGGCCGGCGAGCGCGGCGAGCAGCGCCGCGAGCGGCACCAGCACGAGGAGCGTCCACCCGAGCGTCGCCGACGCGGTCGCGTCGACCTCGCGGCGGTCCCGGCGCGCGATCGGTGCGGCGAGCACCGGGATGAGCGCTCCGGCGAGAGCGCCACCGGCCGCCGTCTCGAACAGCACGTTGGGCAGGAGGTTGGCCGCGTTGTACGCATCGCCGATCGTCCCGTCCCCGACGGCGTGCGCCTGCGCGAGCCAGCGCCCCAGGCCCAGCACGCGCGACAGCACGGTGACGGCAGCGATCATCGCAGCCGCGCCGGCGAGACCCCCGGCGGCGCGACGGACCGTGGCGCTCATCGGCGACTCATGCGCCGGGCCGGTGCACCGGGCGCCGACCCCACGCGTCGATGTCGCGCAGCACCGGCGTCGACTCGATGACCTTGGTGAAGCTGACCTTCTCGCTCGCGACGGTCAGCGCGGCGAGCCCGCCGAGCACCGCGAGCCGGACGGGACGCGGCGCGCCGAGGACCACGGCTGTGCCGAGCGCGGCGCCCAGAGCGTTCGCCCCGCCGTCGCCGAGCATGTCGAGCTCGGCGAGGTCCTGGTCGAGCGCTGCGGATGCGACGCCGAGCACCGCGGCGCCCGCGCCGGCGCCGTCACCCGGCCCGAGCGCGAGCGGGGCGCCCGCGATCGACGCCACCTTGAGCGCACGCCCCGGTCGCAGGTCGAGGAGGTTCACGAAGTTCGCGGCGAGCGCCACGAGAGCGCCGGACGCCGCCACGTCGGCGAGGTGCGCCGTGCTGCGACGGCCGGCCGGACGCCGGGTCGCGACGGCCGCTGCCGCGAGCGAGCCGAGGCCGATGCCGATCACCTTGAGCCCGCCCGTCGTGACCCGTCCGTGCGCGAGCGCTCCGAGGTGACCTCGCAGGCCCTTGCGCCGCTCCTCGACGTCCTCCTCGAGATCGTCGACGATCCCGAACGTCGCACCGGCGGCCGTCGCCAGCCCGAGCGCGAGACCGGCCCGCGCACCCGGTGCCCCGACGACGACACCCGCCAGGAGCCCGGCGGCGACCGCCGGTCCCTCGAGCAGGCTGACGTCCTCGCCACGGTGGTTCGTCCGCGTCCACCTCGTCTGGCCGCCGGGCGTCTGCTGGTCGAGCGCACCACGAGCCGCCGACGTGACGACGGAGGCGACGAGCGCGGTGACGAGCCGGCGCGGGACGGAGACGGTCACCCGTTGTCGCCGTTCTTGCCGCCCTGCTCCTGGCCGCTGCCCGACGGCGCCACCGGCGTCCTGTCGACGGGCGGGAGCTGCACCGGAGCGGGGATCGGCGTCTCCTCGCTGCCGAAGCCGTAGTGCCCGTTGGTCCCTGCGATCCGGGCCGCGAGCGCGAGCGGCACGTTGACCTGCGACGAGACGTCGGCGGAGCTCGAGACCGTCGTCAGGCTCGCCGCGAGGTCGTCGTCGTCGAGGATCGCATCGGTGAGCGACCCGGAACCGCGCTCGCCGTCGGCCAGCACGGCACCGGACGAGTACTTCTGCGCGGCCTCGACCACCGAGAGCGACGGTGCGAGGTCGTCCTCCGTCGGGCCGGCGGTGGCCGTCGCGGCGGGCTGCTGCGACTTCGGGCTGGCCGCCACGACCACGACCGCGTCGGCGCCGGTCTTCACCGGGTCCGCGAGTGTCACGAGCGGGCTGTCCCCGGTCGAGAGGATCTCGAGCAGGTACGTCGCGTCTTGGCTGAGCTTGTCGGGCGACGCCGGGTCGGCACCGGTGAGCCCCTGCACGAGCGCGGCCGCGAGCTCGGTCTCGACGTCGGACCCCTGCGCGGGTGCCGGGTCGAGGAACTGCGTGACGTTTCCGACGAGCGCCTGACGGAAGCTGCGCTGGTCCGGGTCGGACCACGCGTCGGTGAGCGTCGCGTGGGCCGTCACGGTCGCACCGGCCTGGCCGAGCCTGTCGTCGACCGCGGTCGCGACCGCGTCGTCGACCGTGCCGAGCGCCACGACCGCGACGCGGCGGTCCTTGAGCGCGCCATCGAGGAGCTGCGGGCCGGCGGCGTCGATGTAGTCCTGCGAGTCCTTCAGGTCGCGCGACGTCGCGTCGAGCTCGGTGCGCAACGTGTCCTTCTCGGTGCGCAGCTGCTGAACCTGACCGGTCAGGGTGTCACCGATCGTCTCCTTGAGCGGTCCTGCGCCCAGGGCGATCCCGACCGCGAGGGCCAGGAAGACCGAGATGAGCGAGACGACGTGGTAGCGGAAGTCGATCACGAGGCGTTCTCTCCGTCGGTGCGGTGGCGCTGCGGGGCCGGGGAGTCGGCCGCGCGCCGGGGGCTCGGCGTGCTCAGGCTCTCGTGACGCATCACGACCCTCCGAACAATGAGCCGACCCATGAGGTGAAGTCGTCGATCCGCGCGCCGATCAGCTCGATCAGCGTCTGGCCTGCGGCCGTCGACGCGAGGGCCACGCCGAGCGCGAGCAGCCCGGCGAGGACGAGCAGCGTGAGCTGCAGGTTCGAGATCCGGTGCCGGTACAGCCGCGAGACGCCCTTGGCGTCGACGAGCTTGCCACCCACGCGCAGCCGCGTGAGGAACGTGCTCGCCATGCCGGAACGTCCCTTGTCGAGGAACTCGACGAGCGTCGCGTGCGTGCCGACGGCGACGATGAGCTCCGCGCCCTTGTCGTCGGCGAGGAGCATGGCGACGTCCTCGCTCGTCCCGGTCGCAGGGAAGACGACGTGGCGCACGTCGAGCTGCTCCACGCGCGCGAGGCCGGGCGCCCGCCCGTCCCGGTACGCGTGGACGACGACCTCGGCGCCGCACGTCAACGCCCGGTCCGACACCGAGTCCATGTCGCCCACGATGAGGTCGGGCTTCCAGCCCGCGTCGAGGATCGCGTCCGCGCCGCCGTCCACGCCGATCAGCACGGGCCGGACCTCGCGGATGTAGGGACGCAGCGTGACCAGGTCCTCCTTGTAGTGGTACCCGCGCACGACGATCAGCACCTGGCGTCCGTCGATGACCGTCTCGATGTCCGGCACGCCGACGCCGTCGAGCAGCAGCTCGCGCTCGCGCCGCAGGTAGTCCATCGTGTTCGCCGCGAACGACTCGAGCTGTACGGACAGACCAGCCCGCGCCTCCTCCATCGCCGACGCGACGGACACCGCGGTCTGCTCGACGCCCTCGGCGACCAGGTCGTCGCCGTCGTAGACGCTGCCGTCCCGGACCCGCAACCGGTGGCCCTCGGGGATCGCCATGACGTCGGGACCGAGGTCGTCGACGAGCGGGACGCCCGCGGCGACGAGGATCTCCGGACCGAGGTTCGGGTAGCGCCCCGATGTCGAGCGTGCCGCGTTGAGCACGGCCGCGGGCTGGCAGGCGACGAGCGCCTCGGCCGACACGCGGTCGATGTCCTCGTGGTCGATGACCGCGATGTCACCGGGGCGCAGCCGCTTCGTGAGCGACTTGGTCCGTGGGTCGACGCGGGCCGAACCGGCGACCACGCCGGGCTCGGGAGGTGCGGAACGTCTGCGGAGGCTCGATCTCATCGCCGGTCATCGTCCCACGGACGACTGCGCGAGGAGCTCCGCCGCGTGCGTGCGCGCCGCCGACGAGTCGTCCTGGCCCGACAGCATGCGGGCGAGCTCGCGCACGCGGTCCTCGTCCGTGACCGACCTCACGTCGGACTCGGTCACGAGATCGACCCCGCCGTCGCTCGACTTCGTGACGACGAGGTGGTGGTCGGCGAACGCGGCGACCTGGGCCAGGTGCGTCACGACGAGCACCTGGGCGTCACGCGCGAGCGCCGCGAGCCGCCGTCCGACCTCGACGGCGGCGCGACCACCGACACCGGCGTCGACCTCGTCGAACACGAACGTCTCCGGGCGGGCGGCGCCGCTGTCGGGCGCGGTCGCCAACGCCACCTCGATCGCGAGCATCACACGCGACAGCTCGCCGCCCGAGGCGCCCTTGCCGAGCGGGCGCGCCGGGGCGCCCGCGTGGGGCACGAGGAGCATCTCGACGCGGTCCGCGCCGTGCGCACCGGGCTCGTCGGCCGGCCGCACCTCGACCTGCAGCCGCGCACCCGCCATCGCGAGGCCGGCGAGCTCGTCGCTCACCGCACCGGCGAGGCGGTCGGCCGCCGCCGTCCGTGCCGACGTGATGAGAGCTGCCTGTGCCTCGAGCTCGGCGTCGAGCTCGCTCCGGCGGGCACCGAGCTGCTCGATCCGCTGGTCACCGCCCTCGAGCTCGAGGAGGCGCAGACCCGCCGCCGACGACCACTCGAGCACCTGCGCCACGTCGCCGCCGTAGCTGCGGGTCAGTGTCCCGATCTCGGCGCGGCGCCGCTGCACCGCATCGAGGCGCGCGGGGTCGGCCTGCAGGTCCTCGACGTACGACGAGAGCTCGGCGGCGACGTCCGCGAGCAGGAACCCTGCCTCTCCCACGCGCACAGCGAGGGATGCCAGCGTCGCGTCGTGCGGGCCCGCGTGGTCGAGGAGCCGCCGAGCCTGCTCGACGAGGTCGGAGGCGCTCGAGGAGTCGACGCCCGCGTCCACGTCGCCCGCCAGCGCCACGTGAGCGCCCGCCGCGGCTGCGCGCAGGTCCTCGGCGTGCGCGAGCCGCTCGGCCTCCTGCGCGAGCTCGACGTCCTCCTCCGGCTGCGGGTCGACCCGCTCGACCTCGGCGAGCCCGAGCCGCAGCAGCTCCGCCTCGCGCACGCGGTCCTGGGCCCGCGCGACGAGGTCGGCCAGCTCGGCGTCGACCCGCGCGCGTTCCTGCCAGGCCGACCGGTACCTCGCGAGCCGCTCGCCGTGGTCGCCCCCGACGAACGCGTCGAGCGCGTCGCGCTGGTGCGCGGGCGAGCGCAGCCGCGCCTGGTCCGCCTGGCCGTGCACGGTGACGAGGTCCGCGGCCAGCTCGCCGAGCACCGCCTGCGGCACCGAACGACCGCCCAGGTAGGCGCGCGAGCGTCCGCTCGCGCCGTCTGCGGAGGCGCCGACGGTCCGCAGCAGCACCAGCGACCCGTCCTCGTCCAGCTCCGCGCCCGCGTCACGGGCCCGCTCGAGCGCCGGGTCCGACCCACGCAGGAGCACCCGTCCCTCGACCGCTGCGGACGTCGCACCGACGCGCACTGCCGCGGGGTCGGCCTTGCCGCCGAGCAGCAGGTCGAGAGCCGTGAGCACCATGGTCTTGCCCGCGCCGGTCTCCCCGGTGAGCACCGTCAGCCCTCGACCCAGCTCGACGTGCGCGCCGCCGATCACGCCGAGGTCGGTGATCCGGATCTCCTCGATCACGCCGGACCTCCCTCGTCGCTCACGCGGGTCCGCCCGCGCCACCCCGCCACGGGCAGGTCGAACTTGTTGACCAGCCTCGTCGTGAAGGGCGCGGGGCTGATCCGCGCGAGCCGCACCGGCTCCGTGCCCCGCGTGACCTCGACCCGGGACCCGGGCGGCACGTCGACGCAGCGGCGGCCGTCGCACGTCAGCAGGCCGTGGGCGGGCGACCGGTCGAGCACCTCGACCGCGAACCGGCTGCGCGGACCGACGACGATCGGGCGCGCGAACAGCGCGTGCGCCGAGACCGGTACCAGGATCATCGCGTCGACGTCGGGCCACACGACGGGGCCACCGGCGGAGAACGCGTGCGCCGTCGAACCGGTCGCGGTCGCCGCGACGACGCCGTCGCACCCGAACGACGACAACGGCCGACCGTCGACCTCGAGCGCGACCTCGAGGATGCGCCCGCGGTCAGCCTTCTCGAGAGCGGCCTCGTTGAGCGCCCACTGCGTCGAGACGCCGCCGTCCGGCCGCAGCACGCGCACGTCCAGCGTCCCGCGCTCCTCCACCTCGAAGTCGCCCTCGGTGAATCGTCGGACCGCCTCGCCGACGTCGTCGCGCTCGGCCTCGGCGAGGAAGCCGACGTGCCCGAGGTTGACCCCCAGCAACGGCACCTCCCGTCCTCGCGTCAGCTCGGCCGCCCGCAGGATGGTGCCGTCCCCGCCGAGCACGACCGCGAGCTCGAGCTCGGGCAGCTCGTCGGGCGTCGAGTGCTCGCTCGCGACGACGGGCGTGAAGCCGGCGTGCTCGAGCACGCGCAGAGCCTCCTGGGTCGCCACCACCGCCTCGGCGCGCCCGCCGTGCGTGACGACGAGCGCACGCCGGCTCACTCCGCGCCCCCGGGGGTCTGCGCGACGGCACGGCGCACGGCCTCGGCCAGCGCCCCGTCGTCGGCGATCACGCCCGGACCGCCGCGCAGCCACAGGAAGTACTCGACGTTGCCGCTCGGGCCGGGCAGCGGGCTCACGACGACCGTGCGTACCCCGAGCCCCAGCTCGGCGGCTGTGCGCGCGACACCCAGCACGGCGGCCTCTCGCAGCGCAGGGTCCCGGACGACACCGCCGGTCCCGAGCCGCTCGCGCCCGACCTCGAACTGCGGCTTGACCATCACGAGCAGGTCGGCGTCGTCCGCGGCGACCTCGACCAGAGCGGGAAGCACCAGACCGAGCGAGATGAACGAGAGGTCGGCCACGACGAGGCTCGGCGCAGGCTGGACGTCGCCGCGACGCAGGTCACGGACGTTGACGCCCTCGCGCACCTCGACGCGATCGTCGTCCCGGAGCCTGCGCACGATCTGGTCGTGCCCGACGTCGACCGCGACGACCGATGCGGCCCCCCGTCGCAGCAGCACGTCGGTGAATCCGCCCGTGCTCGCCCCGGCATCGAGGCAACGTCGTCCTGCCACGTCGAGCGCGGTCGCGTCGAGCGCCCCGACCAGCTTGTGGGCGCCACGCGACGCGTACTCGTCCTCCTGCGCTCGCACCTCGATGCGGTCGTCCTCGTGCACGCGCACCGCAGGTCGCGCCGCACGGTGCCCGGCGACCTCCACGCGACCCTGCGCGATCAGCTCGCTCGCGCGACCGCGCGACCGCGCGAGGCCGCGCCGCACGAGCTCGGCGTCGAGCCGGTTCGTCGGCTGGTGCGGCGGCTGGTGCGGCGGCTGGTGCGGCGGCTGGTGCGGCGCGACGTCTCGCGCCTGAGTCGTCACGTGCTCAGCCCTCCGCGTCGGCCAGGCGGTCCTGGAGCGCTCCGTGCACGGCGTCGAGCACCGCGACGTGCGTGCGCAGGGGCGCAGCGTCGAGCTCGTCGAGCCGCAGCAACGCCTGGTCCACGGCGTCGTCACCCGTGGACGGGTGCGTCGACCCGTGCTCGGTGGGCCTCGGCGCGACGTCGCGCGCCCCGGCCACCGCCAAGGCGTTCTCCGCGCTGCCGACCGTGTCAGGAGCGACGTCGACGTCGGGGGTCACGTCCATACCCGGAGTCCCGGCGTCGCCAGGTCCGTTCTCAACCACGCGTGCTCCTCTCTCGACGACAGCGTCCCCACGCTACCCGGCGGCGCCCACGCGCGGCCGCGACGACGCACAGCCACGCGACCCGCGATCGACCTACGCGCCTGGACCGGCGTCGACGCACAGGGGACGGGCAGTGACGCACAGGGGATGGGCAGTGACGGGCAGGAACCGGCTGGACGGCCGGGGTCAGGCGGGCGCTCCGCCGAGGTCCGGCACGCTCGAGGGGTCCAGCGTGGCACCGTCGTCGACCGCCGCCCACGCTGCCGCGCAGGCGGCCCGCACGACGTCCACCGGGTCGCTGCCCGCGTCACCCCGCCCGATCTCCAGCACACCGTCCACGACCCGCGCCGACGCCGACCGGCACGTCCACCAGCGCTCGGCGGCGCGCACGGGCTGCGGGTGCGGCTCCAGCAGCGTGCGCAGGTCGGCGCCGATGAAGTGCGGACGCTCGCCGGGGACCGCGAGCACGTCGTCACGCGCGGTGCTCACGCCCGTGAGCACGTGCAGGCCCGCGAATCCACCCGAGCGGGCTCCCGCCAGGTCGGTGTCCAGCCGGTCCCCCACGACGAGCGTCTCGCGGGCCCCGGCCCGCTCGACGGCCATGTGGTACATGGTCGGCGCGGGCTTGCCGGCGCTGTCCGGCGTGACACCGGTCGCCGCGCGCACCGCGCCCACGAGCGTGCCGTTGCCCGGCGCGATGCCGCGTGCGACGGGGATGCTGAGGTCGAGGTTCGACGCGACGTGCCACGCCCCCCGCTCGATCGCGAACGCTGCCTCGGCGAGCTGCGTCCACCCGACCTCGGGCGAGAACCCCTGCGCGACCGCGGCGGGCTCGTCGTCGGCGGAGTCGACCACCTCGTAGCCCGCCTCGCGCACGGCCGTGCGCAGTCCCGCGCCTCCGACGACGAGCACCCGGGCACCCGGCGCGAGACGCGCGCGCAGCAGCTGCGCGGCGGCCTGCGCAGCCGTCATGACCTCGTCCGGCTGGGTCGGTATGCCGAGCTCCGAGAGCTGACCGGCAACGGACTCGGGCTCGCGCGACGCGTTGTTGGTGACGAACACCAGCCGCATCCCCCTCGCCCTGGCCGTCGTGAGCCCTTCGGCCGCGTGGTCGATCGGCTCGTGACCCTTGTAGGCGACGCCGTCGAGGTCGACGAGCGCCAGGTCGAAACGGTCGGCCAGCGCGACGTCGGAACCCAGCAACCCCCTGCTCACGCCGTCTCCTCGCCGTCGCGACGCTCGTCGGACGGGTCGCCCGCGCTGAAGCCACCGGCGCCCTCGTCCCGGTCCGCGTCACCGTCCGACTGCTGTGCCGCACCGTCGACGTCGAGGTCGTCCTCGTCCTCGATCGTGTCAGCCACGGCAGCGCCCTCGTCGAGCGCGGACTCGTCGAGGCCCCCCAGGTCGTCGTCGAGGTCGGTCTCGTCGAGGTCGAAGACGACGATGTCGTCGTCCTCGTCGACGACGCCGTCGGCCGCGTCGAGCTCCGCCTGCGAGAACCGAGCCAGCTCCGCGACGGCCTCGTCGTCGCGCCCGACCGCCTCGAGCGCGCTCGCCCGCGCCTGAGCGACGCGCACGGCGAGGACGCCCCGGGCGGCTCGCACCGCGGGCGTCGCGAGCGTCGCCACGGCGGCCTCGTTCTCACCGAGGTCGAGCCGCGCACCGCTCACCACGATCGCGAGCTCGACCTGTCCGTCGGCGTCGAGCGTGCGCGCCTCGGGCTCCTGCGACAGCACGATGGCCCGCTCAGGCCTGCCGAGACCGCGTTCGCAGTCCGCCATGACCGGGAGGTGCTCCGACGAGCCGTTGAGACGCCGCACGGTGCGCAGCTCGCGCAGCGCCTCCGCGTACCGACCGGTGCGGTACGCGGCGATCCCTGCAGCCTCACGCACGACGTCGACGCGCCCTCCGCGACGGACCGCCGCCTGCGCGTGCTCGTAGGCGAGCTCGGGGTCGACGTCGAGCAACCGGCCGACCATCACGAGGTGCCGACCGACGATGTTCGCGTTGTCCTTGCTGAGCGTCCGCAGAGGCGCACGAGCGGCCCGGTCCAGGTCACCGAAGACGACGTCTTCGGGGATCTCCGGACCGACGACGCGCTGGTCCTGCGGCGACCGCGACTGACGTTCGTCACCACGGGCCGGTCGCCCGGCCGGCGCACCGCGCCGATCGCCGCCGGGACCGCGCGGCCGGTCGTCGCGCGAGTCGGCACGAACCCGTCCCCGACCCTCGCCCGAACCCTGCGACCAGCTCGAGGGGCCGGCCGACGCCTCACGGCGGTCGGGTCCCCCGCGGCCCTGGTCGCGGCGGTCCGTCCCGGAACGCCATGAGTCCTGACGACCCTGGCCGGGACGATCGGCGCCCCGACCGGATCCACCCCGGTCGGACGACCATCCGGCCGACGCGGTCCGCGTGCCGCGTGCACGCTCGTCACGCCCACGCTCATCACGGACTCGCTCGTCACGGCGCGGGCCGTCCGACGAACGGGAGCCGGCACCCGGGCCGGCTCCGGACCCGTGCCGGGGAGCACCGCCTCCGGACGACGCGCCCCGAGCCGGACCGCGGCCGTACTCGCGACCTGCGTCGCCCGAGCTCCGCGACGACCGATCGCCGCGCGCACCGGAGACTCCCGTGTCACCAGCTACCGACCTGCCGCCGCTCGACCGACCACCGCGGGCATCGCGACCGCTACCAGACCCATCGCGGGCGTCGCGACCGTAACCCGCCGCCCCGCGCGCGTCACGACCATCCTCGGATCGACCACGATCGCCCCGACCGCCACGGGCCTGCGCGCGGTCGTCCCGACCACCGCTGGACCACGTCCGGTCGTCTCGTGCCTTGGCACCGCGCGCCTGCCCGTCACCGTCATAGGCACGACCGCCGCCGGTGCCGTACGAGGAGCGACGCTGCTCATCGCGGTCGCGACCGTGCCCTGACCGGTCGTCACGTGCGAGGTCCCGAGCCCCGCGCCCAGCCCTGGACTCGGCCGGACCACGCTGCCCGTCGACGCTTGCTGTCCCACGCCAACCGCGCGCATGCCGGCCCTGGGGACCAGATCCGGTCGGCGAACCCTTCGACCCGTCCTGCGTCCCGGCAGCCCCACGGGCAGAGGACGCTTCACCGCGCGAGCGGTCACCCCGCCCGCCTCTGTCGCGCTCTCCGTACTGGCCGCGCACGGAACGTGAGCCGTAACCCTCCGAGCGTCCACCAGCGCGCCCGGACGACCCACCACGACGGGAGTCATCGGACGAGGCCCCGGTCGAGCGCCTGACGTCGCCGGACTGGGCCCGCTGGCCCCCGCTGCCACCGTCATCTCCACGCCTGCCGGGCTGTCGCTCGGACCGGTTGTCGCTGTTCATCTGTCTTCTCCTCGCCACGATCGGCTCCCATCATCCCAGAGCCGGCCCATGGCACCTAGCCAAGACGCCCGCGGGCAGAGTCATCTGCCCCACACGGCCCGCACCTGGGGAACTGGGCTCGGTCCACCGCACCACCGGTACCCCCACCACGTCCGGACATCGGTGCCGAGACCAACCGGGAGACGGGTAACCGATAGAGCGACCGGGACCAGAGATGTGACAGGAAACAGAAAGAGCCACCCCGGATGGGGTGGCTCTTTCTGAATGGTGTCCGGCGGCGTCCTACTCTCCCACACCCTGGCGAGTGCAGTACCATCGGCGC
>NZ_JEOE01000002.1 GCF_000708885.1 Cellulomonas sp. HZM
CAGGTCACCGCTGAGGGGCCGCAGGGGTTGCGGGAGGCGTTGGCGGACCCGGCCGCGCAGGCGAGGTTCACTGAGGCGGTCACGGGTATGACACCGGTGCAGACCCGCAGGACGATCCTGGAGTACGCGGCTGTCTTCGACCCGGGCCGGGTGCAGGACGAGCACGACCAGGCCCGGCGGGACCGGTTCTTCAACCTGTCCGGTCACGGCACGGGGGTCAAGGTCACCGGGTTCCTGGACGCCACCACCGGGCACGCGTTACGCCTCGCCCTGGAGGCGGCCTCGCCGCGGGTCGAGGGGGACGAACGCACCGGGCAGCAACGCCGCGCCGACGCCCTGGGGACGATCGCAGCCCACGCGCTCGGGTGCGGCACGGGTGAGAGCGGTGCGAGTGGCGGCGGCACGGGCGTGGGTGCCGGTACCGGCGCCGGCGGCAAGGACGCCGTCGGCAGCGGTGCCGGTGGGACGACCGGTGCGGGCCTGGTCGGTTCGACCGGCGTTGGCGCTGGCGCGCGCACCGGCAAGACCGGTGGCGGGCTGTCCGGGGTGCGCAACCGGCCGCACATCTCGTTGATCGTCCCTGCCGAGACCATGGTCGAGCTGCACCGTGCCGGCCTGGCCGGAGAGACCGGCCGCATCCACCACGCCCGCCGCGCCGACGGCCGCGGCCGGCCGCAGGACGACACACGTCCCGCGCCACGCGGCAGCAGCGGCGGTGGCGTGAGCGGCGTGCCCGACGTTGCGGGCGAGACCAACTCGTTGTTCTCCGAGCTGCCCGGTCCGCGCACCGCCGACGGTGAGCTCATCACCACCCGCTCGGCTGCGGGGCACCTGGCCGCCGGGCTCGCCGGGGTGCCCGCACCGACGCTGGAGGACGGGACACCGGTGGCGCTCTCGGAGCTGGCCAAGGCGTTGTGCGACTGCGACATCACGAGGATCGCGATCACCGCGGACAACGTGCCCGTCGACCTGGGACGGACCGCCCGGGTGTACACCGGGGCGCACCGGCGGGCCGTGACCGTGCGGGACCAAGGATGCGCATGGAACGGGTGCGAGACACCCGCCCGGTTCACCGAGATCCACCACATCCGCTGGTGGGACCGAGACAACGGCGAAACCTCCCTCGAGAACGCCGTGATGCTCTGCGACTACCACCACCACCGCGTCCACGAACACGACCTCACCATCGAACGCCACCAACCACCGCCCCCACGGAAGCCCGGGCGGCGACGACCACGCATCGAGAACAGCGACACACCACCCGACCACCCGGTCGGCCAACCCGGCGCGCCCGCACACGTGACAGCCGGTGGCCCCGACACGCCCGGCAGCTCCGTGCTCCCCCACCACCCGCGAGGACCTCGCGATCACGTCACGGACAGCGACGACCACGCCACGGACGGGCTGCCACCGCTCGGCCGACCTCGCTCGACCTACACGTTCCGACGCACCAGCGACGGCACCGTCGTCAACGAACCACGACGACCCGGCGCCGCGGCCTGAGACACGTGCCGCGAGGCACGTCGCCGAGCGATGATCAGCGACGAGCAACGGCTTGGTTGGTCCACCGCGGCCGACAGCGTTCTGGCCGTCGCCCGCGCGCTCGGCTCAGCGAGCGATGCGCGCCGCTCCCACGGCTGCGAGCTCGCCCAGACGCGACAACGCGCGGAAGTACTTCTTGCGGTAGCCCCCGGCCAGCATCTCCGCGGAGAACAGCGCACCCGCCCCGGCACCGCCGAGGAGCACGGAGATGTCGCGGTCGTAGAGCCGGTCGACGAGCACGACGACCCGCAGCGCCACGTCCTGCGTCGGCACCGGGCCGAGGCCGGTGATCGCCGCGAGGCCGACACCGTCGAGCAGCGCACCGTACCGACTCGGGTGGACGCGGCTCAGGTGCTCGAGGAGCTGGGCGAACCCGTCGAGAGTCACGGCGCCCGCGACGTGCGTGCTCGCGTCGTCGGCCCGGAGCCCGGCGACCGCCGCACGCACGTCGTCGTCCGACAGCACCGCCTCGTCCGTGCGGACCGCACGGTGCCGGTAGTCCTCCCCGTCCACGCGCGTGACCTCGAACCGCGAGGACAGCGCCTGGATCTCACGCAGGAAGTCGTCCGCTGCGAACCTTCCCTCGCCGAGCGCGTCCGGCAGCGTGTTGGACGTCGCCGCGAGCGCGACCCCACGATCCGCTAGCTCGCGCAGCAGCCGCGACATCAGGACGGTGTCCCCCGGGTCGTCGAGCTCGAACTCGTCGATGCACACGAGTCGGTGCGCGGCGAGCGCCTCGACGGTCGGCAGGAATCCGAGGGCGCCCACGAGGTTGGTGTACTCGACGAACGTGCCGTAGGCCGTGCGCTCGGTGCCGACGGCGTGCGCGAGCGATGCGAGCAGGTGCGTCTTGCCGACGCCGAACCCGCCGTCGAGGTAGATCGCCACCGGCTCGGCACGGCGCAGCAGCCGACGCCGACCCGCGGCGTCGATCTGGTCCGCCGCGCGTCGCAGGCGGGTGACCGTCGTCGCCTGCGAGCCGAAGCGCGGGTCGGGGACGTACGAGTCGAACGATGCGCCGGCGAAGTGACGAGGCGGGACGAGCTCGGCGACGAGCCGGTCGGCCGGCACGTGCGGCAGCCGGCCGACGAGGGCAGGTGCCGCAGCGTCGTCGGTCGCACGGGGCTGCGCCGGACGCTGGTCGGGTGCGAGGCTCACGGTGACCCAGGGTACGTACGCGGCGCGATCATGGGAGGCCGCGCGCGACGTGGTCCCCGCCACACGTCCGCCGACCGAACCGTGCGACGACGGCGCGTGACCGACGCGCCCGCCCGCGCGGAGCGCGATGATCACGGCCCTTCAGCCGCGCTCCGGGCAACGCAGTGAGACGGACCGTTGTCCATACTTCGGCGCACTCGTCTCACATGTCGGAAGAGCGGTTCCGGTGATGCGGATCGTCTGTCAGCCTCGTCACGTGACCCCCTCGAGCGCCCCCCGCTGCTGTCGTGGCGGAGCCGTGCGCGCTCTCGGCGGTCACATGTGCATGTGCTGCTGTCAGCGGAGCCTCTGACCCGCCCCGTCCCCCCAGATCCACGGGCGCGCGGTCCGCGCCCCATGGTGACGTCCTCGCCGGACGTCAGGGTGCAGCCGCACGTCCACGACCTTCTCCGGAGGTAGCGCCACATGGCGCAGACCCGCATCGCACCCCCCGCGGCCCGCAACGAGGGCCAGTGGGCCTTCGACCAGCGCGAGCCCCTCAACGGCAACGAGCAGTTCAAGCAGGACGACGACGGGCTCAACGTCCGTCAGCGCATCATCGACGTGTACTCGCGTGAGGGCTTCGCGTCGATCGACCCGAACGACCTGCGCGGCCGCATGCGCTGGTGGGGCCTGTACACGCAGCGCAAGCCCGGGATCGACGGCGGCAAGACCGCGACGCTCGAGCCGCACGAGCTCGACGACGAGTACTTCATGCTCCGGGTGCGGTGCGACGGCGGGGCGCTCTCGCTCGAGCAGCTGCGGACGATCGCGCAGATCTCCGTCGAGTTCGGCCGGGACACCGCCGACATCACCGACCGTCAGAACATCCAGCTCCACTGGATCCGCATCGAGGACGTCCCGACGATCTGGGAGCGGCTCGAGGCCGTCGGGCTCTCGACGCAGGAGGCGTGCGGCGACACCCCGCGCGTCGTGCTCGGCTCCCCCGTCGCGGGCGTCGCGGCCGACGAGATCATCGACGGCACGCCCGCGGTCCGCGTGATCGCCGAGAACTTCATCGGCGACCCGCGCTTCTCGAACCTCCCGCGCAAGTTCAAGACCGCGATCTCCGGCTCGCCGCACCACGACGTCGCGCACGAGATCAACGACGTCGCGTTCATCGGCGTGGTGCACCCCGAGCTCGGCCCCGGCTTCGACCTGTGGGTCGGGGGCGGGCTGTCCACCAACCCCAAGCTGGGCGTGCGCCTCGGCGCCTTCGTCTCGCTCGAGCGGATCCCCGAGGTGTGGACCGGTGTCGTCGGCATCTTCCGTGACTACGGCTACCGCCGGCTGCGCACCCGCGCCCGCCTGAAGTTCCTCGTCGCGGACTGGGGCGCCGAGCTGTTCCGGCAGGTGCTCGAGGGCGAGTACCTCGGCTACACGCTGCCCGACGGGCCCGAGCCTCCGCCGCCGCCGACGGGCCGCCGCGACCACGTCGGCGTGCACCCGCAGGTCGACGGGAACTTCTACGTCGGTGCCGCGCCCACGGTCGGTCGCGTGTCGGGCCCGCTGCTCCTGCGGCTGGCGGACGTCATGGAGCGCGCCGGCTCGGACCGGCTGAGGCTGACGGTCGAGCAGAAGCTCGTCGTGCTCGACGTGGCGCCGGACCTGGTCGACGAGCTCGTCGAGGGTCTCGAGGACCTCGGGCTCGCCGTGCGCAGCGCGTCGACGTTCCGTCGCGGGACGCTCGCGTGCACCGGCATCGAGTTCTGCAAGCTGGCGATCGTCGAGACCAAGGCGCGCGCCACGGCGCTCGTCGCCGAGCTCGAGGACCGGCTGCCCACGTTCGACCAGCCGATCACGATCAACCTCAACGGCTGCCCCAACTCGTGCGCGCGCATCCAGACGGCCGACATCGGCCTCAAGGGTGCGCTCGCCGGCGGCGAGGACGGCTACCAGGTCCACCTCGGCGGCGGGCTCGGGCTCACGAGCGGCCTCGGGAAGACCCTGCGCGGCCTGCGCGTTCCCGCTCACGAGCTGCCCGACTACGTGGAGCGCGTGACGCGACGTTTCGACGAGCAGCGCACCGAGGGCGAGCTGTTCGCCCAGTGGGCAGCCCGGGCCGACGAGGAGGACCTGCGATGACCGAGCGCGCCGTCCCCTACTTCTGCCCGTTCTGCGCGAGCGAGGACCTGTTCCCCGCTGGCGACAAGCACGGCGAGTGGGAGTGCCGCTCGTGCGCACGGGTGTTCGGGTTGCGATTCGTGGGGGTGAAGGCATGACGGTCACCGACCGGAAGCACGAGAGCGAGGTGCGGGACCTGCCTGCGCTGCGGCAGCTCGCCGAGCAGGCGGGCCGCGAGCTCGAGGGTGCGCACCCGAAGGAGATCCTCGCGTGGGCCGCCCGCACGTTCGGGCAGGACGTGGTGGTCGCGTCGTCGATGGGCGACGAGATCCTCGTGCACATGGCCGCCAAGGCAGCGCCGGGCATCGACGTCGTGTTCCTCGACACCGGTTACCACTTCGCGGAGACGCTCGGCACGCGCGACTACTACGCCGAGTTCACCGACGTCACGCTGCGCACGATCCTGCCGCTCGCGACGGTCGAGCAGCAGGATGCCGAGCACGGTCCGCGACTGCACGACCGCGACCCCAACCTGTGCTGCGCACTGCGCAAGGTCGAGCCGCTCGAGCGCGCGCTCGCGCCCTACACCGCATGGGTCACCGGCATGCGCCGTGAGGACGCCCCGACGCGCACCGACATCTCGGTCGTCGGCTGGGACGACAAGCGGCACATGGTCAAGCTCAACCCCCTCGCGGCGTGGACGCAGGAGCAGGTCGACGAGTACGTCGAGGCCGAGCACGTGGTCCTCAACCCGCTGCGCCAGGTCGGCTACACGTCGATCGGCTGCGCCCCCTGCACGCGCGCCGTGGCCCCGGGCGAGGACCCGCGGGCCGGTCGCTGGTCCGGCACCTCCAAGACGGAATGCGGTCTGCACACATGACGCTCTCCCCCACGTTCACCCAGCTGGACGCACTCGAGTCCGAGGCGGTCCACGTGATGCGCGAGGTCGCGGGCGAGTTCGAGCGTCCGGTGCTGCTGTTCAGCGGCGGCAAGGACTCGATCGTGATGCTGCACCTGGCGCGCAAGGCCTTCTGGCCCTCGCCGGTGCCGTTCACGCTCATGCACGTCGACACCGGCCACAACTTCCCGGAGGTCATCGACTACCGGGACGACGTGGTCGAGCGGTACGGCCTGCGCCTCGTCGTCGCGAGCGTCCAGGACGCCATCGACGACGGCCGCGTCGTCGAGCGCCCCGACGGCTCGCGCAACCCGTTGCAGACCGTGCCCCTCCTCGACGGCATCACGCAGCACCGGTTCGACGCGGTGTTCGGCGGCGGACGCCGCGACGAGGAGAAGGCCCGCGCCAAGGAGCGGGTGTTCTCCCTGCGCGACGAGTTCGGCCAGTGGGACCCGCGCCGTCAGCGCCCCGAGCTGTGGGACCTGTACAACGGCCGCCACAAGCCCGGCGAGCACGTGCGCGTCTTCCCGCTGTCCAACTGGACCGAGCTCGACGTGTGGCGCTACATCGAGCGCGAGGAGATCGACCTGCCGTCGATCTACTACACGCACGAGCGCGAGGTGTTCCTGCGCGACGGGATGTGGTTGGCCCCCGGGGACTGGGGCGGCCCGCGCGCCGACGAGGTGCTCGAGACCCGCGCCGTGCGCTACCGCACGGTCGGCGACATGAGCTGCACCGGCGCGGTCGAGTCGGTCGCGTCGACCGTCGCCGACGTCATCGCCGAGGTGGCGGCGAGCCGCCTCACCGAGCGCGGGGCGACGCGCGCCGACGACCGGGCCTCCGAGGCCGCCATGGAGGACCGCAAGCGTGAGGGCTACTTCTGATGACGACGGCACCCGGCACCACCGACCTCGCTGACGAGACCGTCGTCGCGTCCGAGCGCACGGCGGACCACACGCAGCGCGACCTGCTGCGCCTCGCCACGGCGGGATCGGTCGACGACGGCAAGAGCACCCTCATCGGTCGCCTGCTGTACGACACGAAGTCGGTCCTGGCCGACCAGCTCGCGGCCGTCGAGCGGGCGACCGCAGCGCGCGGGGGCGGCGCTGTCGACCTCGCGCTGCTCACGGACGGGCTCCGTTCCGAGCGTGAGCAGGGCATCACGATCGACGTGGCGTACCGCTACTTCTCGACCGCCACGCGCGCCTTCGTCCTCGCGGACACCCCCGGGCACGTGCAATACACGCGCAACATGGTCACCGGCGCCTCGACCGCGGAGCTCGCGATCGTCCTCGTCGACGCCCGCAAGGGCGTGCTCGAGCAGACACGCCGGCACGCGACGATCACCGCGCTGCTGGGCGTGCCGCACGTGGTGCTCGCGGTCAACAAGATGGATCTCGTGGGTTTCGACGAGGCGACGTTCCGCTCGATCGCCGACGAGTTCGCCGCGTACGCCGCGCAGGTCGGCCTGGACGACGTCGTCGCGGTCCCCCTCTCGGCGCTCGACGGCGACAACGTCGTCGAGCGCTCGGCGCGCACGCCCTGGTACGACGGACCGACGCTGCTCGAGCACCTCGAGGTGGTCCCCGTGCTGCGCGACCCGGGCACCGAGGCGTTCCGGTTCCCCGTCCAGGTCGTCATCCGGCCTCGCACGAGCGAGCACCCGGACTACCGCGGCTACGCGGGCAAGATCGCGTCGGGCGTCGTCCGGGTGGGCGACGAGGTCACGGTCCTGCCCTCGGGCAAGTCGAGCGTCGTGACCGGCATCGACACGTTCGACGGCCCGCTCGACGAGGCGCACGCACCCCGCTCGGTCACGCTGCGGCTGGCCGACGACGTGGACGTCGCACGCGGTGACCTCGTCGTGCCCACGGGTGCGCAGGTCACGGTCGCGCAGGAGCTGCGCGGGACCGTGTGCTGGCTGGCCGAGCGCCGCTCGGTCCTGGGCCAGCGTGTCCTGGTCCGCATCGGCACCCGCACGGTGCGGGCGCTGCTGCGGGAGGTCGACGCGCGCCTCGACGTCGACGGCCTGGTCGTCGAACGCTTCACCGGCGTGGACACGCTGCACGCTGTCGATGCGACCGACACCTCGTCGGACGCCGCGCCGAGCGCGCTCGGGCTCAACGCGATCGGCCGCGTGACGCTGCGGCTCGCGGACGCCGTGCCGCTCGACGACTACGCCGAGCACCGCCGCACGGGCGGGTTCCTCCTCGTCGACCCCGCGGACGGCTCGACGCTCGCCGCCGGCATGGTCGGCGCGACGTTGCTGGACCGGCTCGCGCCGCAGGACGACCCGGCGGACGAGGCCGACTGGTTGGCCGGGGCCGGGATATGACCGACCGGCACGCCCTGTGGGTGGACCTCGCCGGTCGGCGCGTGCTCGTCGTCGGCGGCGGTCCGGTCGCGGCACGGCGTGCCGCACGCCTCGTCGAGGACGGCGCCGACGTGCTCGTCGTCGCGCCCGCGGTGTGCGAGGACGTCGCCGACCTGGTCGCGCGCCGCGCCGTCCGCTGGGCGCAGCGCGACTACCTCGCGACGGACCTCGACGGCGCGTGGCTCGTGCACACCGCGACCGGGGACCGTGCGGTCGACGACGCCGTGGCGGCCGACGCCGAGGCGTCGCGCGTGTGGTGCGTGCGGGCCGACGACGCCACGGCTTCCCCCGCGTGGACGCCCGCCGTCGCACGTTCGGGCGACGTCGCCGTGGCCGTGACGACCGGCGGCGACCCTCGACGCGCGGCCACGCTCCGCTCCGCGATCGCGCTGCTGCTCGACACCGGCGCACTCCCCGTGCGCCGACGACGGCCGGGCGCGGGCCACGTCTCCCTCGTCGGCGGCGGTCCCGGCGACCCCGGCCTCATCACGACGCGCGGCCGACGAGCGCTCGCCGAGGCCGACGTCGTCGTCGTCGACCGCCTCGCACCGCGGGCCCTGCTCGACGAGCTCGACCCGGAGGTCGAGGTGGTCGAGGCCGGCAAGGCCCCCCACGCGCACACCCTCACGCAGCACCAGATCAACGAGCTGCTGGTCGAGCGTGCGCGGGCCGGCCTGCGCGTGGTCCGGCTCAAGGGTGGCGACCCGTTCGTGCTCGGACGCGGTGGCGAGGAGCTCGCGGCATGCCTCGAGGCGGGCGTGCACGTCGACGTCGTCCCCGGCGTGACGTCGGCGATCGCGGTGCCCGGCACCGCGGGCGTGCCCGTGACGCATCGCGGGCTCTCGCGTCAGGTGACGATCCTGTCCGCGCACGACGACGAGCCCGACTGGTCGGCGCTCGCGCGTCTCGACGGCACGCTCGTGCTGCTCATGGGTGTGGGGCGGCTCGCCGCGCACACCGCGGCCCTCGTAGCGCACGGCAAGGACCCCGCCACGCCGGTCGCCGTCGTCGAGAACGGCACCCTGCCCGCCCAGCGGACGACGACGGGCACGCTCGCGACGATCGCCGACGTCGCCCTCGCGCGAGGCGTGGGCAATCCCGCCGTCGTCGTCGTCGGCGAGGTCGCCGCGCTCGCCGACGTGCTCGGCGGCTGACGCGCGCACGCGCCGACACCGCGGCCCGGGCACACCGTGCGAGCACCCCTCACGTCGCGCACCCGTGCGCCGGGTCGCCTAGCGTGACCGACGTGACCGACTCCCCCGCGCTCGACGTGCTGCTCCCCACGGACCGCGCGGGTGCGCGCATCGCACCCGCGGCCGGCGAGCACGAGCTTCTCGACCTGCTCGACGCGGACGGCCCGTGGGTCAGGGCGAACATGATCTCGACGCTCGACGGCGGCGCGACGGGTCCCGACCATGTCACGGGCTCGATCAACGGGCCCGCCGACCTGCGGGTGTTCGAGGCCCTGCGCACGCTCGCCGACGTGGTCCTCGTGGGCGCGGGAACGGTGCGCCAGGAGCGGTACGGCAGCCTCTCGCTGCCCGCCGCGCTCGCCGCCGAGCGTCGGGCCCGTGGTCGCCGCGAGACCGTCGAGCTCGCCGTGGCGACGCTCACCGGCGACGTCCCCGACCGGCTCCTCGCGTCCGACCGCCCGCCGTACGTCCTCACGACCCCCGGCTGCCCCGCCCTCGACGAGCTGCGGGCGCGCGTCGGTGACGACCACGTCGTCGTGACCGGCGGCCCGGACGGGGTCGACCTCCCGGCGGCGCTCGACGTCCTCGCGGCCGACGGGCTCACGAGGGTCGTCACGGAAGGCGGCCCGACGCTGCTGTCGGCGCTCGTCGCAGCCGATCTCCTCGACGAGCTCTTCCTCACGTGGAGCCCGGTCGTCGTGGGCGGCCCCGCGCCGCGGGTGCTCGACACCGCACAGTGGCTGCGACCCGTGCGCGAGCTGCGTCCCGTGCACCTGCTCCACGCGGACGGTGTGCTGCTCGGCCGGTGGACGCTGCGCGGCTGACCCTGGTCACCCGGTAGGTTCGCGCGCGTGCGCGACTTCCGCTGTCCCCGGTGCGGGGCGACGACGCTGATCGAGTCGACCACGTGCGACGCCTGCGGGCTCGAGGTCGGCCTGCACCCGACGAGCCGGACGTTCCACCCGGCGCCGACCCAGGGCGCCGAGGTCGACGGGCAGTGGTGGTACCCGTGCGGCAACCGGCCGTGGGGCTGCAACTGGCTCGTCCGGGCCGACTCGGGCGCCGGCACGTGCTTCTCCTGCCGGCTGACGCGGCGCAGGCCCGACGAGGGCGACACGCTCGCGCTCGAGGCGCTCGCCACGACGTCGACCGACAAGCGCCGCCTCCTGCTGCAGCTCGCCGAGCTGGGTCTGCCGGTGCGCCCGTGGTACGAGCGCGAGGGCGGTCTGGGCTTCGACCTGGTGTCGTCGCGCTCGGACGGCGAGCGCGTCACGATCGGGCACGCGAACGGCATCGTCACGATCGACCTCGCCGAGTCGCTCGACGCGCACCGCGAGGCCCTGCGCGTCAGCCTCGGCGAGCCGTACCGCACGATGCTCGGGCACTTCCGGCACGAGGTGGGGCACTACTTCGAGTGGGTCCTCGTCGAGCAGACCGCGTGGATCGACGAGTGCCGCGAGCTGTTCGGGGACGAACGCGCCTCGTACCGCGACGCGATCGCCCGTCACTACCGCGAGGGAGCACCGGCCGACTGGGTCGACACCCACATCTCCGAGTACGCGACGATGCACCCGTGGGAGGACTTCGCGGAGTGCTTCGCCCACTACCTGCACATGCACGACACCCTCACGGTCGCTGCCGCCGGTGGCCTCGAGCTCCACGGTGACGCGGTCCTCGACTCGTCGCTCGACCCGGACCGCCGCGCGGTGGCACCACGTGCGAGCTACGCCGACGCCACGATGGCCGAGCTGCTCGACGACTGGCTCCCGCTCGCGGCGTTCTTCAACCGGGTCAACCGCGCGATGGGCAAGGCGGACCTGTACCCGTTCGGCATCGTCGACGCGGTCGCGCGCAAGCTCGCGTTCGTGCACCGCGTGGTCGCCGCGTCGCGTGTCCCGGACCCGATCGTCGCCTGAGCCGCGGACGCCGGGCATGTCGGCCGCCGACTAGGCTCGGCCCGTGACCGACACGATCCTGGTCCTCACGGAGGACACGCTCGCCCCCGTCGACATCGAGCACCTGCTCGCGCTGCACGAGGGCGAGGTGCTGGCGTACCGCGTGCTCGTCCCTGCGGACTCGGACCGGCCGCTGATCCCGACGATCGTCGACAACCTGGGGCTCGGTGAGCTCAAGGAGGCCTTCGAGCGCCTCGTCGGCAAGGAGCCCAGCGTCCGCGAGGCGAAGGCGACCGCGTCCGAGCAGCTCGAGTCCAGCCTCGCCGAGCTCCGTGCCGCGGGCCGGGAGGCCTCGGGCGAGGTCGTCGACGACGACCCGCTGCCCGCGCTCCGGGCGGCCGTGGCTGCCGGTGACGTCCGCGAGGTCGCGGTCGTCACCTACCCGCACATGGTCGAGGACACGTTCCACCGCGACTGGGCGTCGCGTGCGCGCGACGAGCTCCACTTGCCGGTGCTCCACGTGTACTCGGGCACGTCCGAGCTGGGCTGACGCCCGCGGTGCCGGGCGCTCGTGCCCGGCACCGCTGCGCCCACGGACGCCGTCAGAACCCGGTGCTCGTCACCTGCGGGTAGTAGCGGCGGAACTTGCGGACCTGGTTGACCAGAGCCGCCCACACGTAGGCGCGGCGCCGGGGCGACAGGTCGCGCGGGTAGCGCAAGGGATGCACCGTGGCGCGGGCCCTGACCAGCGCTCGCACGCGCGCCGCGAGCCGCGGGTCGAGCACGTACCGCAGCAGCAGGCGGTGCGGCAGGATCGAGTACAGGACCGAGCGTTCGACGACGACGGGCTCGACCCGCTCGCCGAGCACCGCGTCCTCGACCACGAACCGCATCGGGTTGGCGCCGGCCGCGGTGACGTAGTAGTTGTTCCGGCCGATGCGCGGGTTGACCTCGAAGAACCGGAACCGCCCGTCGCGCGGGTCGACCTTCACGTCGAAGTTGGCGAACCCGCGGTAGCCCGTCGCCTCGAGGAACCGGCGCGCCTGCGCGAGCATCTCGTCGTCGCGGTAGGTGAACATCGCGGCCGGGTTGCCGAGCCCGGACGGCGTGTGCTCCTCGAGCAGCACGTGCGCCGAGCACAGCAGCGTCACCGTGCCGTGCGTGTCGACGTACGCGGTGACCGACCGCATCTGCGTGTCGTCGCCCGGGACGAGCTCCTGCACGACGAACCGCCCTCGGTACCCGGCGCCGCGCAACGCCGACCACAGCGTCGCGAGCTCGTCGGGCGAGGCGATCTCGAAGACCTTCTTCTTCCCGACGAACTCGACGTCCTGGTAGTCCGCGCTGCTCGCCGCCTTGGCGATCAGCGGGTACTCCAGGTCCACCTCGACGTCCGGCGAGCCGTCGCCGAACGTCTGCACGAGCGTGCGCGGCACCGAGATCCCGAGCTCGTCGCAGATCTCCGCGAACGTCGCCTTGTCCGAGATGCGCGTGAGCAGGTCGGCCGTGAGGAACGGTACGACGTAGTGCTGCTCGAGCTCCGCGCGGTGCTCGACGACGACGCGCACGAGCCAGTCGGAGTTCGCCATGAGCAGCAGCCTCCGGTCGGGCATACGCGCCGCGACCTCGAGCAGGCGGTCGACGAGCTGACGCGGGTCGTGGCCGTCGGCCACGATCTCGTGCTCGACGATGCGCGAGTGCGCGACCGGCCCGAGGGCCGCACCGGCGACGACCACCGACGTCACGCCGTACTGCTCGTGGAACGAGCGGGCCAGCGCGTAGACGCCGATGTCGGCGCCGAGGATCACGGGCTGCAGGGGCACGCCCTGCAGCCCGTGGACGGCGTGGCTCACGCGTCCTGCTCGGTGCGGTCGCCCGACCACGTCGTGTGGAACGTGCCCTCGCGGTCGGTGCGCCGGTAGGTGTGCGCGCCGAAGAAGTCGCGCTGCGCCTGGATGAGCGCGGCGGGCAGCCGCTCGGCGCGCACGCCGTCGTAGTACGCGAGCGAGGAGGAGAACGCCGGAGTGGGCACGCCGTGCAGCGCAGCACCCGCGACGACCCGTCGCCACGCCTCGACGCCGTTGCCGACGGCGCCCGTGAAGTACTCGTCGGCCAGCAGCAGCGGCAGGTGCGCGTCACGCTCGTACGCCTCGGTGATCCGGTTGAGGAACCGCGCGCGGATGATGCAGCCGCCGCGCCAGATGCGGGCCATGGCCCCGCGGTCGATGTCCCAGCCGAACTGCTCGGACGCGGCCGCGATCTGGTCGAAGCCCTGCGAGTACGCGACCACCTTGGAGGCGTACAGCGCGAGGCGCACGTCCTCGACGAACGCGTCCCGGTCGGTCACGTCCCAGGGCGTCGTGCTCGCGGGGAGCACACCGCGAGCGGCCTCACGCTGCGGGACGCCCCCGGACAGCGCACGTGCGAACGTGGCCTCCGCGATGCCGGTGATCGGCACGCCCAGGTCGAGCCCGTTCTGCACGGTCCAGCGGCCGGTACCCTTCTGCTCGGCCTGGTCGAGCACGATGTCGACGAACGCGCTGCCCGTCACCGCGTCCACGTGCTGCAGGACGTCCGCGGTGATCTCGATGAGGAACGACTCGAGGTCGCCCGTGTTCCACTCCTCGAAGATCTTCCCGATCTCCGCAGCCGACGCGCCGAGCCCCTGCTTGAGCAGGTCGTAGGCCTCGGCGATGAGCTGCATGTCGGCGTACTCGATGCCGTTGTGCACCATCTTGACGAAGTGGCCGGCGCCGTCCGGACCGACGTAGGTGCAGCACGGCACGCCGTCGACCTTCGCCGAGATCTTCTCGAGGATCGGGCCGAGGCTCTCGTACGACTCGCGCGTGCCGCCGGGCATGATCGACGGACCGAGCAGCGCACCCTCCTCGCCACCGGAGACGCCCGAGCCGACGAAGTGCAGACCCTTGTCGCGCAGCGCGTTCTCGCGGCGGATCGTGTCCGGGAAGTGCGCGTTGCCCGCGTCGACGACGATGTCGCCCTCCTCGAGGAACGGCACGAGCTCGTCGATCACCGCGTCGGTCGCGTCGCCGGCCTTGACCATGACGACGACCTTGCGCGGGCGCTCGAGCGACGCGACGAAGTCCTCGACCGACTCCGAGGCGACGAACGTGCCCTCGTCGCCGTGGTCGTCCAGGAGCGACTGGGTCTTGGCGAACGAGCGGTTGTGGATCGCGACCGTGTAGCCGTTGCGCGCGAAGTTCCGCGCGAGGTTCCGGCCCATGACGGCCAGGCCGGTCACGCCGATCTGCGCGGTCCCGACGACGGGTGCGGTACCGGCGGAGGCGTTCTCAGACATGCGCGGGGTGCTCCTTCTGGTCGTCGGCCGGTCCTGGCCACCGGACCCCGCGCAGCGCGGGGACGGGCCGGGTGACGGCCGGGTGATGGGTGCCCGACCAGCGTAGTGCGCGGGCGCCGTGCCGGATGCGGCGTGCCGCACCGCAAGACGACGCCCTCGCGCCCTAACCTGCGACCGTGACCCCCGCCGGTTCGCAGGACGTGCCTGCCGAGTTCGTCCGCTCGCTGCGTTCGCTGCGCTCGGTGCACGTGCGCCCGGAGGTCGTGCTCGACGAGGTGCCCGGACCCGCGCGCATCGCACCGTTCTCCGCCGCGCTCACGGCCGAGGTGCGCTCGGAACGTCGTTCCGTCTCCGCTGCCGAGCTCGCGTCAGGCCGGTTCGTCGTGCTCTACGACCCCGCGGGTCACGAGGCCTGGGAGGGCTCCTTCCGGCTCGTGACGCTCGTGCGGGCGACGCTCGAGCCCGAGGTGGGCGACGACCCGCTGCTCGCCGAGGTGGCGTGGAGCTGGTTCACCGACGCGCTCGCCTCCGCCGATCTCGACCCGCTCGCCGCGGGTGGCACCGTGACGCGCGTGCTGTCGCAGAGCTTCGGCGCGCTCGACGTGCGCGAGGAGCAGACCGAGCTCGAGATCCGCAGCTCGTGGACCGCGTCCGACGAGGACCTCGCGCCCCACCTGCGGGCGTGGACCACGCTGCTGTGCACCGCGGCGGGCCTGCCGCCGCTGCCCGACGGCGTCGTGCCCATCTCGCCGCTGCGCTGAGCACCGACCCGTGCCGGACCCCGCACGGGTCGGCGCGCTGCGAAGATTCGCTCAAGTGGCGCATCCCTGCTGCCGATGAGCGTGCTATGACCGTCGAGCCGCTGCGTACCGAGACCGCGCGCCACCCCGGCGTCGCGCGCCCCGCCCAGCGTCCGGCCGGCCACCAGATGTGCGTCGTGGTGGCCGAGGTCGCCGACGGCGACGGCTCGGCGCTCGTCGCGAACCTGCGCCGCCGTGGCAACCAGCGCGTCGTGGTCCTGACGCGTCGCGCGAGCCGTGCCGAGCTGGGCGTCATGCTCGCGGGCGGCCTGCGCGGTGCGGTCGCGAGCGCGACGGCGCCCAGCGTCGTGCGCACGCCCCCGCCGCCGGTCCCGCCGTCCGACCTCCCCGAGCTCACGGCTCGCGAGGTCAGCGTCCTGCGACTCGTCGCCGACGGCCGCAGCAACAAGCTCATCGGCGAGGAGCTGGGGCTCTCGGCCCTCACGGTCAAGAGCCACCTCGCGCGCATCTCGCGCAAGTTCGGCACGGGCGACCGGGCCGAGCTCGTCGCGATCTCGATCCGCGGCGGGATCCTCGACTGAGGCGAACGCCACGTCGTTCGTGCCGTCCGCGTGCGGCACGCCTGCCGGTCGTCGGCCCCGACCTCGCCTAGCGTTGGCCCCATGCGAGCCGACGACGCCCAGGACGGGACGGCCACCGGCGACGGTGGCGCCCCCGAGGCGCCCGTCGTCGTCCCCCTGACCGAGCCTGCCGACGGCATCCCCCCGGTCGTCGACACGCCCGAGGCCCTCGCGGCCGTCGTCGAGGCGTTCGGTGCGGGCACCGGCCCCGTCGCGGTCGACGCCGAGCGCGCGTCGGGGTACCGCTACGGCCAGCGTTCGTACCTCGTGCAGCTTCGCCGTGAGGGCGCCGGCACGGCGCTCGTCGACCCGGCCGCGCTGCCGGACCTGTCGGCGCTCTCGGACGCGCTCGTCGGCGTCGAGTGGGTGCTGCACGCCGCGTCGCAGGACCTGCCGGGTCTGCTCGAGCAGAACATGCGACCCTCGCGGGTGTTCGACACCGAGCTCGCCGCGCGCCTGCTGGGCATGGAGCGCGTCGGGCTGGCGGCGGTCGTCGCGGACACGCTCGGGCTGGGCCTCGCCAAGGAGCACTCGGCCGTCGACTGGTCGACACGTCCGCTGCCCACCGAGTGGCTGCGGTACGCGGCGCTCGACGTCGAGGTGCTCGTCGAGGTCCGCCAGGTCCTCGCGGAGCGGCTCGCGGTCGCGGGCAAGGCGGAGTGGGCCGCGCAGGAGTTCGAGGCCGTGCGCACGGCGCCGCCGCCCGCGCCCCGCGTCGAGCCGTGGCGCCGGGTGTCCGGCCTGCACGCGATCCGTGACGCGCGCCGGCTGGCCGTGGTGCGCGAGCTGTGGACGACGCGCGACCGCAACGCGCGCCAGCGCGACATCTCCCCCGGTCGGGTGCTGCCGGACGCCGCGATCGTCGCGGCCGCGGTCGCTCTCCCGCGCTCGGTCGCGCAGCTCACCGCGCTGCCCGCGTTCAGCGGCAAGGGCACGCGCCGGCGCGCGCCGCTGTGGCAGGCGGCGATCGACGCGGGCCTGGCCCTGCCCGACGCCGAGCTCCCGTCGGTGCGCGGACCCAAGTCGGACGCGCCTCCCCCGCCACGCGCATGGGCGGACAAGGAGCCGGCCGCGGCGGCCAGGCTCACGGCGGCTCGCGATGCGGTCACGGCACTGAGCGCGGAGCACTCCGTGCCGGCCGAGAACCTCCTGCAGCCGGATCTGCTGCGGCGTCTGTGTTGGTCACCGCCGTCGGCGCTCGACGAGGGGTCGATCGCGGCCGCCCTGACGGCGGGCGGTGCGCGCGCCTGGCAGGTCGGGCTCATGGCGCCCGCTCTCGCGCGGGCCTTCGCGGTACCCGAGGACACGGCTGTTACTCCGGAGTAACTTCCTCTGGCGTAGTACCGCGGGTAGCGGGTAACGTCGGCCACCGCGAGCCACGGTCAGGGCTCGCTCCGCACCCGAGCTGGACACCGTCGTCCCTGGAGGCCCGATGCCGACCGCATCCGCCCGCACCACCGTCCGCAGCGTCGTCTTCGTCGACGGCGTGCGCACCCCGTTCGGGCGTGCCCGCAAGGACGGCATCTACGCGAGCACCCGAGCCGACGACCTGTCGGTCAAGACCGTCCGCGAGCTGCTGCGTCGCCACCCGCAGCTCGAGCCCGCGCGCATCGACGAGGTCGCGATCGCGGCGACGACGCAGCAGGGCGACCAGGGCCTGACGCTCGGCCGCACCGTCGGCGTGCTCGCCGGCCTGCCCCGCACGGTCCCCGGCTACGCGATCGACCGCATGTGCGCGGGCGCGATGACCGCCGTCACCAACGTCGCCGCGCAGATCGGCGTGGGCGCCGCCGACGTCGTGCTGGCCGGTGGCGTCGAGCACATGGGGCACCACCCGATGGGCTTCGACGCCGACCCGAACCCCCGTTTCATGTCCGAGCAGCTCGTCGCCCCTGACGCGCTCAACATGGGCGTCACCGCCGAGAACCTGCACGACCGCTTCCCCGCGCTGACGCGCGAGCGCGCGGACCGCTACGGCGTCGCGAGCCAGGAGAAGTACGCCGCCGCGCTGGCGGCAGGCAAGATCGAGCCCGACCTCGTGCCGGTCGCGCTGCGCGACCCCGAGCACGGCTGGGGCCTCGCGACGGCCGACGAGCCGCCGCGCCCCGGCACCACCGTGGAGGCGATCGCGGGCCTGCCGACGCCGTTCCGCCCCGGCGGCCGCGTCACGGCCGGCACCGCCGCGCCCCTGACCGACGGCGCCGCGTCCTGCCTGCTCGCGGCCGAGGACGTCGCCGAGGAGCTGGGACTGCCCGTGCGCATGCGTCTCGTCTCGTTCGCCTACGCGGGTGTGGAGCCGGAGATCATGGGCATCGGCCCGGTCCCTGCGACCACCAAGGCGCTCGAGCGTGCGGGTCTCACGATCGACGACATCGGCCTGTTCGAGATCAACGAGGCCTTCGCGGTCCAGGTGCTCGCGTTCCTGGACGCGTTCGGCATCGCGGACGACGACCCGCGCGTCAACCAGTACGGCGGCGCGATCGCCACGGGGCACCCGCTCGCGTCGTCGGGCGTGCGCCTCATGACGCAGCTCGCGCGCCAGTTCGAGGAGAACCCGCAGGTCCGCTACGGCCTCACGACGATGTGCGTGGGCCTGGGTCAGGGCGGCACCGTCATCTGGGAGAACCCCCACTTCGTCGAGGGAGACGCCAAGTGAGCACCACCACCACGCAGCCCACCGAGGCGTCTCCGGCGCGCGCCGAGCGCGTCGCGCACGCGTTCGTCCGCGACGTCACGCTCCCCGCCGGCGCGGGCACGCTCGCGCTCGTCACGATCGACAACGGCCTGGACCACACCAAGCCGACGACGTTCGGCCCCCTGGGCATCGCCGAGCTCACCACCGCGCTGCAGGCCGTGCGCGAGCGCGCGCACGCCGGCGAGGTCGCGGCCGTCGCCGTCACCGGCAAGCCCTACTTCCTGGCCGCCGGCGCCGACCTCACGCAGGTCGCCGCGGTGACCGACCGCGCCGACGCGCTCCAGCTGGGCCGGGGCGGCCACGCGGCCTACGAGCTCCTGCACGACATGGGCGTGCCGACGTTCGCGTTCGTCAACGGCGTCGCCCTCGGTGGCGGCCTCGAGCTGGCGCTCAACTGCGACTACCGCACGGTCGGCGCGGACGTGCGTGCGCTCGCTCTGCCCGAGACCGGCCTCGGGCTCGTGCCGGGCTGGGGTGGTGCGTACCTCGTCCCGCGTCTCGTCGGGATCGAGAAGGCGCTCGACGTCATCCTCACACGTCCGGCGACCAACAAGCCGTACACCGCGCAGCAGGCGGCCGAGGTCGGGCTCGTCGACGTGGTGCTGGACGCGGCCGACTTCCTCGAGGAGTCCATCCGCTGGGCCGCGCGCGTGCTGTCCGGCGAGGTCGTGGTCGAGCGCCGCCCGCTCGACGACGCCGCGACGTGGGACGCCTACGTCGCTGGTGCACGCCAGCGCCTCGACGCGGTGGTGCACGGCTCCCGCCCGGCGCCCTACCGCGCGCTCGACCTGGTGGCCGCAGCCCGCGACGCCGACCGCGCGACCGCGTTCGCGGCCGAGGACGAGGCGCTCGCCGACCTGATCATGAGCGACGAGATGCGCGCGTCGGTGTACGCGTTCGGGCTCGTGTCGGGCGGCAAGAAGCCGCAGGGCGCGCCCGACCGGTCGCTCGCTCAGCCGGTCACGCGCGTCGGCATCGTCGGCGCCGGCCTCATGGCCGCGCAGATCGCGCTGCTGTTCGCGCAGCGGCTCGGCGTGCCGGTCGTCATGCGGGACCTGGACGACGAGCGCGTCGAGCACGGCCTGTCCGCGGTGCGCTCCACCGTGGAGCGGCTGGTCGCGACCGGACGGACCTCCGAGGCCAAGGCCGCGCGCCTGCTCGGCTCGGTGACGGGCACGACCAAGATCGAGGACCTCGCGTCGTGCGACCTCGTCATCGAGGCCGTGACCGAGGTGCTCGACCTCAAGAAGCGCGTGTTCGCCGAGCTCGAGACGATCGTCTCCCCCACGACGGTCCTCGCGACGAACACGTCCGCGCTGTCGGTCACCGAGATGTCGGCCCACCTGCAGCACCCCGAGCGCGTCGTCGGCCTGCACTTCTTCAACCCGGTCGCGGCGATGCCCCTCGTCGAGGTCATCCACGCCGAGCACACGTCGGCCGAGGCGCTCGCGACGGGCTTCGCGGTCGCCTCGAAGCTGCGCAAGACGGCCGTCCTCGTGGCCGACCGCCCGGGCTTCGTCGTGAACCGGCTCCTGGTGCTCCTCCTCGGCAAGATCATGGAGGCCGCGGAGAACGGCACGCCGGTGGAGGTCGCGGACCGCGCGCTGCGCCCGCTCGGCCTGCCGATGCCGCCGTTCGAGCTGCTCGACCTCGTGGGCCCCGCGGTCGGCCTGCACGTCCTCACGTCGCTGCGCGAGGACCTGGGCGACCGGTTCCCCGCGTCGCCCGGGCTGAGCAAGCTCGTCGCGGACGGCACGACGACCGTGCTGCCCGCCGCGGCCAAGGGGCTCCCGAAGCCGGTGGACCCCGCGATCCAGGACGTCTTCGTCCCTGCTGAGGGCGCCGTCGCGCTCGACGAGGACGGAGTGCGCGACGAGGTGCTCACGGCCCTCACGGTCGAGATCGGGCACATGCTCGACGAGGGCGTCGTCGCGACCCCGCAGCAGATCGACCTGTGCATGATCCTGGGCGCCGGGTGGGGCTTCCACCTGGGCGGCATCACGCCGTACCTGGACCGCACGGGCTACAGCGAGCGCGTCCTGGGCCGCCGCCTCCTGCCGGACGGTGTGGCCGACGTGCCCACCGCCTGACCAGTCGCCGACAGCACGCCCGACGAGGGCCGTCCACCACCCGGTGGGCGGCTCTCGTCGCGTCGTCCCCGGACGGGCCGACCACCGGCATGATGGTCGCCATGACCGATCTCACGCTCACCGGGTCCGTCGACCGCTCCGCCGCCGTCGAGGCGACGGCGCTCGTGATCGAGCTGCTGGGCCGACCCGAGGTGGCCGCGCGCTGGGACGACGAGTCGGCGTGCGCGGGCATGAGCGTCGGGGCGCTCGCGTGGCACCTCGTGAACCAGCCGCAGCGCCTGGTCGAGGTGCTCGGCGCCGAACCGGTGGACGCGGAGGTCACCACGCTCGACCAGCACTACGTGCGATCGGCCTGGGTGGTCGAGGACCTCGACGGCCCCGCCAACGTGGGCGTGCGCACGCGCGGCGAGGACCAGGCACGCGCAGGCGCGGACGCTGCCGTCTCGGCCGCACGGCAGGCCCTGGACGCCGTCGGACCGGCGCTCGCGGCGGCCGCCGCGACCGTGGCGCTCCCCTGGGCCGGCTGGGCGCTGAGCACCGACGACTTCCTCGTCACCCGTCTCATGGAGATGGTGGTGCACGCGGACGACCTCGCGGCGAGCGTCGGCGTCGAGACGCCCGACTTCCCGCCGGTCGTGCTCGAGCCCGTCCTCACGCTGCTCACGGGGCTTGCGCTGCGCCGGCACGGCCAGGACGCGCTCGTGCGCACCCTCACGCGCCCGCAGCGCGCGCCGGGGTCGATCAGCGCGTTCTGAGGGCCGCAGCTGCTCGGCGCCGCCGCACGCTCGACGCGAGCCACATCACCAGGGCGGCGTTCCCGGCGGCGATCACGGCGAACGTCAGCGCGTAGGCGAGCGTCACGGGCCACATCGGGCCGCCGGCGTCGGCGCCCGTGATGTTCCAGGCCGACGAACCGATCACGTACACGAACGGCAGGCCGACGACGAGCGCGGGCAGCGTGAGCACCAGCGCGGCCACCTCGGCCGGGTCGACGTCCTGCTCCGCTCCGCGCCACCCCAGGGCGGCGAGCACCGCCACGATCACGACGTACGTGCCGGCGACGACGAGCGAGTGTCTGCTCATGCTCCGCACGCTAGACCCGCGTGGCACCCCGTGGCACCAGGTGCGCCCGGGACCCTGACGCACCAGACGTCAGAAGACGGTGCGCCCCGTGACCCGCATCCGCTCGCGCACGCTCTCGACGAGCTCGGCGCTCGGCGGCTCGGTGTCCTCGAGCTCGTACCGCATCCCCAGGTCGGCCCACTTGTCCCGGCCCATCTGGTGGAACGGGAGCACCTCGACACGGTCGACGTTGCCGAGGGTCGCGACGACGTCGGCGACCGCCTGCACGTTCTCGGGTGCGTCGGTGAGGCCGGGCACCAGCACGAAGCGGATCCAGGCTCGCGTCCCGGCGGAGTCGAGGCGGTGCGCGAAGTCGATGGTCGGCTGCAGCTCACGACCCGTGACGCGGCGGTAGGTCTCCGGCAGGCCGGACTTGACGTCGAGCAGCACGAGGTCGACGTCGTCCAGCATCGCGTCGGACAGCTGCGTGCCGAGGAAGCCCGACGTGTCGAGCGCCGTGTGCAGCCCCAGCTCCTTGGCCGCTCGCAGCAGCCGCCGCACGAAGGCCGGCTGCATCAGGGGCTCGCCGCCCGAGATGGTCACCCCGCCGCCGGTCGCCTTGAGGACGGGCGCGTAGCGGCGCATCTTCGCGACCAGCTCGTCGGCCGCGACGTCGGTACCCCGGCGCATCTCCATGGTGTCGGGGTTGTGGCAGTACAGGCACCGCAGCGGGCAGCCCGCCAGGAAGATCGTCAGGCGCGTACCGGGGCCGTCGACCGCCGTCACGAGCTCCCACGAGTGCACCGACCCGACCTCGCCCGCCCGCACGGCGGCGAGCCGGGCGGAGCGGTCGTCGGCCTCCGCGGCGTCGAGACCGGCGGTGCCGTGCCCGTGGGCGCGCCCGTGCGCCCCGCCGACGAGCGGCATGCCGAGCGGCACCACGGGTGCGCCGGGCTGCCGCTCGTCGGTCAGGGTCGTCATGGTCGTTCTCCTCGGTCCGGTACGCGGGTGTCGTCGGGGTGGTGCGGTCAGACCGCGCCGTGGAACGTGCGCGACAGGACGTCGAGCTGCTGCTCGCGCGTCAGCCGCACGAAGTTCACGGCGTAGCCGGACACCCGGATGGTGAGCTGCGGGTAGTTCTCCGGGTGCTCCATCGCGTCGAGGAGCGTCTCGCGGTTCAGGACGTTGACGTTCATGTGGTAGCCCGACGAGAGCGTGTACGCGTCGAGCAGCCCGACGAGGTTCGTCACCTGCTCGTCGCGCGTGCGGCCCAGTCCCGAGGGGACCACCGACGAGGTCAGCGAGATGCCGTCCTGCGCCTGGTCGTACGGGAGCTTGGCGACCGACAGACCCGAGGCGAGCATGCCGTGCGTGTCGCGCCCGTTCATCGGGTTGGCGCCGGGCGCGAAGGGCTCGCCCGCACGGCGGCCGTCGGGCGTGGAGCCCGTCGCCTTGCCGTAGACCACGTTCGACGTGATGGTCAGCACCGACTGCGTGTGCAGCGCACCGCGGTAGGTCGGGTACCGGCGGATCTTCTCCATGAACGAGCGGACGAGCGCCACCGCGATGTCGTCGGCGCGGTCGTCGTCGTTGCCGTACGCGGGGAAGTCGCCCTCGATCGCGTACTCGGTGACCAGGCCGTCGGCCGTGCGCAGCGCGCGGACCTTCGCGTGCTTGATCGCGGACAGCGAGTCGGCGACGACCGACAGGCCGGCGATGCCGCAGGCCATCGTGCGCAGGACCTCGCGGTCGTGCAGCGCCATCTCGATGCGCTCGTACGCGTACTTGTCGTGCATGTAGTGCACGCAGTTGAGCGCGTCCACGTAGGTCTGGGCGAGCCAGTCCATCGTCGTGTCGAGCTTCGCCATGACGTCGTCGTAGTCCAGGACCTCGCCCTCGACGGGCGCCGTCACCGGCGCGACCTGCTTGCCGGTCACCTCGTCGCGTCCGCCGTTGATCGCGTACAGCAGCGCCTTCGCGAGGTTGACCCGCGCACCGAAGAACTGCATCTGCTTGCCGACCCGCATCGGGGACACGCAGCACGCGATCGCGGCGTCGTCGCCCCACGCCTCACGGATCAGGTCGTCCGACTCGTACTGGACCGCCGAGGTGTCGATCGACACCTGCGAGCAGAACCGCTTGAAGCCCTCGGGCAGCTGGTCGCTCCAGAACACGGTCATGTTCGGCTCGGGTGCCGGGCCCAGGTTGTAGAGCGTCTGCAGGTACCGGAACGACGTGCGCGTGACGAGCGGGCGGCCGTCCTCGCCCATGCCGGCGATCGACTCGGTCACCCACGTCGGGTCGCCCGAGAACAGGGCGTCGTACTCGGGAGTGCGCAGGAAGCGCACGATCCGGAGCTTGATGACGAAGTCGTCGATGATCTCCTGCGCCTGCTCCTCCGTGATCGCGCCGGCCTCGAGGTCGCGCTGCAGGTACACGTCGAGGAACGTGGAGGTGCGGCCGAGCGACATCGCCGCGCCGTTCTGCTCCTTCACCGCGGCGAGGTAGCCCATGTAGAGCCACTGCACGGCCTCCTGGCCGGTGGTGGCCGGGCCGGAGACGTCGATGCCGTAGGTCGCGGCCATCGTCTTGAGCTCGCCCAGCGCTCGGACCTGCTCGGCCAGCTCCTCACGAGCCCGGATGACGTCCTCGACCGAGCGCTCCATGTCGAGCCCGGCACGCTCGAGCTTCTTCTCGGCGATCAGCGCGTCGACGCCGTAGAGGGCGACGCGGCGGTAGTCGCCGATGATGCGGCCGCGGCCGTAGGCGTCGGGCAGGCCGGTGATGATGTGGCTGCTGCGCGCGGCCCGCACGGCAGGCGGGTACACGTCGAAGACGCCGTCGTTGTGCGTCTTGCGGTACTTCGTGAAGATCTCGGTGACCTGCTCGTCGGGCTCGTAGCCGTAGGTCGCGAGCGAGTTGAGCACCATGCGGTAGCCGCCGTTGGGCATGATCGCGCGCTTGAGGGGAGCGTCGGTCTGCAGACCGACGATGACCTCGTTGGCCTCGTCGATGTAGCCGGGGGCGTGCGAGGTGATGGTCGACGGCGTGTGCTGGTCGATGTCGTAGACACCCTTGGCGCGCTCGGCCGGGAACATCGCGGAGAGCTTGTCCCAGATGCCGGTCGTGCGGGGCGTCGGTCCTGCGAGGAACGACGCGTCACCGTCGTACGGCGTGTAGTTGCGCTGGATGAAGTCGCGCACGTCGACGTGGTCGACCCACGGGCCCGTGACGAAGCCGCTCCAGGCGGCGGGGAGGTCGGTGTCGGTGCTGGCGTGCACCGGGGGAACCGCGGTGGTGGACATCTGGTCGCTCCTTCGTTCGAGCCGGACAACTCGAACCTACGGAGCGAATGATGGGATGTCTTGGGACCTGGGTCCCGGCCGGGGCTCAGTCCTCGGCGAGCTCGCGCAGCACCTCGGCCGCGACGTCCGCGGGACGCAGGCGCAGGGACCCGACGAGCTGGTCGCGCGTCGCGTGCTCGAGGAACGTACGCGGGATCCCGAACGTCTGCACCGGCACGTGCACGCCCGCCTCCGCCGCCCGTTGCCCGAGCAGCGCTCCGGCTCCCCCGTCGACGAGCCCGTCCTCGATCGTCACCACGTGGGAGTGCTCCCCCGCGAGCTTGACGAGCGCGGACGGCACCGGCAGGACCCAGCGCGGGTCGACGACGGTCACGGCGAGCCCGTGCGCGGCGAGCAGGTCACCCACCTCGAGCGCGGTGGGGACCATCGCGCCGACGCCGACGACGAGCACGCTCCGCCCGTCGCCGTCGTGCCGTGCGAGGACGTCGATGCCGTCGACCTCGTCCACGGCCGGGACCGGGTCGCCGATCGCGCCCTTCGGGTAGCGCACCACGGTGGGGGCGTCGTCGACGTCGACCGCCTCACGCAGCGCGGTGCGCAGCGTCGCCTCGTCACGCGGCGCCGCGAGGCGCAGCCCCGGCACGATCGACATCAGCGCGATGTCCCACATCCCGTTGTGGCTCGCGCCGTCGTCGCCCGTGAGCCCCGCCCGGTCGAGCACGAACGTGACACCCGCGCGGTGCAGCGCGACGTCCATGAGCACCTGGTCGAACGCGCGGTTGAGGAACGTCGCGTACACCGCCATCACGGGGTGCAGCCCGCCGAACGCCATGCCGGCCGCGGAGGTCGCGGCATGCTGCTCGGCGATCCCCACGTCGAAGACGCGCCCGGGGAACTCCGCGGCGAACGGCGCGAGCCCCACGGGCTGCAGCATCGCGGCGGTGATCGCGACGACGTCGGGACGGCGGCGCCCGATCCGGACGATCTCGTCCGCGAAGACGCTCGTCCATCCGAAGCGCGACGGCGCGACCGGCAGCCCCGTCTCGGGATGGATCTTGCCGACGGCGTGGAACCGGTCCGCGACGTCCTGCTCCGCGGGCGAGTAGCCACGGCCCTTCTCGGTCATCACGTGCACGATCACGGGGCCGCCGTACGCCCGCGCTCGACGCAGCGCACGCTCGACCGCCGGCTCGTCGTGCCCGTCGACCGGGCCGACGTACTTGATGCCGAGGTCCTCGAACATGCCCTGGGGGGCGACGACGTCCTTGATGCCCTTCTTCAGGCCGTGCAGGGCGTCGTACGCCGCCCTGCCCGGGGGGCCGGAGCGCTTGAGCGTGCGCTTGCCCCACGAGAGGACGTTCTCGTAGCCCTGCGTCGTGCGCAGCGTGTCGAGGTGGTGCGCGAGCCCGCCGATCGTCGGCGCGTAGGAGCGCCCGTTGTCGTTCACGACGACGACCAGCCGCCGGTCCTGGCCGGCCGCGATGTTGTTGAGCGCCTCCCAGGCCATGCCGCCCGTGAGCGCGCCGTCGCCGATGACCGCGACGACGTGCCGGTCGCCGCGTCCGCCCAGCTCGTTCGCCTTGGCGATGCCGTCCGCCCAACTCAGTGCGGTCGACGCGTGCGAGTTCTCGACGACGTCGTGCTCCGACTCGCCCCGGCTCGGGTAGCCCGACAGCCCGTCGCGGCTGCGGAGCGCGGAGAAGTCCTGCCGCCCCGTGAGCAGCTTGTGCACGTAGGCCTGGTGGCCGGTGTCGAACACCAGCGTGTCCTGGGGCGACTCGAACACGCGGTGGAGCGCGATCGTGAGCTCGACGACCCCGAGGTTGGGGCCGAGGTGGCCGCCCGTGCGCGAGACCTGCTCGACGAGGAACGTGCGCACCTCACCCGCGAGCTGGTCGACCTGGCGGGGGCTCAGCGCACGCACGTCCGCGGGGGTGCGGACCCCGGACAGCACCGTCCGCTTCATGCCCGCCCCCTCGTCGTCCCGGCCGACCCGCCGCGCGCCCACGTGCCGGTCGGCGACGGGGCGAGGTCCCACTCTAGGCCGACCGACGTGCACGCGCCCGCACGTCGGCACCGCGCGCACACGCCCCGCCCCGGACGTTCACGCCGCGGTCCCGGGTCCTGCGGCCCGCAGGCGCCGTCGGCGACGGCGCAGCACGACGAACGCCACGACGAGCGCCACGAGCAGGACGAGGACGAGCAACGGCACGAACACCGCCACGAGGCTCAGCCCGACCGACGTGCCGTCCTCGACGGTCGAGACCACCGGACCACCGAGGCCCAACGTCGTCGCGTTGACGACCGGGCGCACGGTCGCCTTGCCGACGTGCACGACGCCGGCGACGACGACTCCCGCGACGAACGACACCCACGGGTGGTCGTGCACCCATGCGGACCCGTCGGCGTCCGCCGCCGCGGAGGTCGCGGCGAACATCACGCCGCCCATCGCGGGCCGGATCGCGGTCTGGATCGCGTCGTTGAGCGAGTCGACGGCCGGGATCTTGTCCAGCACCACGTCGGACAGCAGCAGCACCGTGCCGATCCCGATCGCCCACCAGGACCCCAGCCAGCCGATCGACGACGGGAGCTCGAGCACGTCGGTGAACCGTGCGAGCAGCGCCACGACGAGGAACGGGATGTACGCGTTGAGGCCGGCAGCGGCCGACAGGCCCGTCCCCGTGAGCAGCGCCAGCATGTCCGTACGTTAGCGGGGCGATCGTCGGTCGCGGGCGTCGGTGCCGGGCCGACGACTACCATGGGGCGGAAAGGGGAACCCCACATGCGCTTCCTGCCCGGCCACGAGGCCACCTCCGACCTCACGTACGGCGACGTCTTCCTCGTCCCGTCCCGCTCCGAGGTCACCTCCCGCTTCGACGTCGACCTCACGTCCGTCGACGGCACCGGCACCACCATCCCGGTCGTGGTCGCGAACATGACGGCGGTCGCAGGCCGCCGGATGGCCGAGACCGTCGCACGCCGCGGCGGGATCGCGGTCATCCCGCAGGACGTCCCCGCGGACGTCGTCGCCGACGTCGTCGCGTCCGTCAAGGCGAAGCACACGGTCGTCGAGAGCGCGGTCGTCGTCGGCCCGCACGACACGGTGCACACCGCGCTGACCCTCATCGGCAAGCGCGCGCACGGCGCCGCGGTCGTGGTCCGCGACGGTCGACCCGTCGGCGTCGTCACCGAGGCCGACTGCCAGGGCGTCGACCGGTTCACGCAGGTCGAGGACGTCATGACGCCCGACCCGACGACCGTCGACCTCGCCGTGCTCGAGGACGCCGGGCCTCGCGGCCTCGAGGCCGCGTTCGAGCAGCTGCACGCGTCGCGCCACAAGTTCTCGCCGGTCGTGCGCGACGGGCTGCTCGTCGGCGTCGTGACGCAGGTCGGCGCGCTGCGCTCGTCGATCTACACCCCCGCCGTGGACGCGCAGGGGCGCCTGCGGGTCGCCGCGGCCGTGGGCATCAACGGCGACGTCAAGGCCAAGGCTGCCGAGCTCCTCGAGGCCGGGATCGACACGATCGTCGTGGACACCGCGCACGGCCACCAGCGCAAGATGCTCGACGCGCTCGCCGCGGTGCGCGCGCTCGACCCGCAGGTGCCCGTGGTCGCCGGCAACGTCGTGACCGCGGCCGGGACGCGCGACCTCGTCGAGGCCGGCGCGGACATCGTGAAGGTCGGCGTCGGGCCCGGCGCGATGTGCACGACCCGCATGATGACGGCCGTCGGCCGTCCCCAGTTCTCCGCGGTGCTCGAGTGCGCGGCCGAGGCGCGGCGCCTCGGCAGGCACGTGTGGGCGGACGGCGGGGTCCGCCACCCGCGCGACGTCGCGCTCGCCCTCGCGGCCGGCGCCTCGCAGGTCATGGTCGGCTCGTGGTTCGCCGGCACGCACGAGTCCCCCGGCGACCTGCACGACGACGGCAACGGGCGGCTCTACAAGGAGTCGTTCGGCATGGCCTCGGCGCGTGCGGTCGCGGCACGGACGCGCGGCGGCTCCGCCTTCGAGCGTGCGCGCAAGGCGCTCTACGAGGAGGGCATCTCGTCCTCGCGCATGTACCTCGACCCGCGCCGCCCCGGCGTGGAGGACCTGCTCGACCACATCACGTCGGGCGTGCGCTCGGCCGCGACGTACGTCGGCGCCTCCTCGCTCGAGGAGCTGCACGACCGTGCCCACGTCGGGATCCAGTCCGCTGCGGGCTACGAAGAGGGTCGCCCGCTGCCGGACGGCTGGTGACGCGCGTGCGCCCGGTCCTCGTCCTGACGCACGCCCCCCACGAGGGGCCCGGTCTGATCGCGAGCGGTCTCGACGCTCCCGTGCGCGTCCGGACCGTGCTGGCGACACCGGACCCGGTGCTCCCCGCGCTCGACGAGCTCGCGGGCGTCGTCGTCATGGGCGGCCCGATGGACGCCGACGACGAGCACCTGCCGGGGCTCGCCGCCGAGCGACGGCTGCTCGCGGCCGCGGTCGACGCCGAGGTCCCGGTGCTCGGCGTGTGCCTGGGGATGCAGCTGCTCGCGCTCGCGCTCGGGGGACGGCTGCTGCGCCGGCACGGCACGGAGGTCGGGTTCGCGCCCGTCGACGTCGTGGGCGACGACGACGTGCTGGGTGCGCTCGGCGACCGTCCGACGGTGCTGCACTGGCACGACGACGCGGTCGACCTGCCGCCGGGCGCGACGCTGCTCGCCTCGACCGCGACGACACCCGTGCAGGCGTTCCGCGCGGGGTCCGCTCTCGGCGTCCAGTTCCATCCCGAGGTCGACCCCGGGATGCTCGACCTGTGGCTCGGGACGCCGGCGATGGCCGACGCGCTGACGGACGAGGAACGCGCGGCGATCCGCGCCGACGGGGCGAAGTACCTGCCCGACCTTGCACCGGCCGCGCGGGACCTGGTGCGCCGCTTCGCGGAGCAGGTCCGGGCCCGCGGGTGACCGCGTCCGGTGCGCCGCGCACGGGCGAGGGTGCGCGTCGCGACGCACGCGCCGACCTCGTCGAGCTGTGCGCGCGCGGCGTCGACTGGCGGCTCGACGCGTCGCGCACCATCACGCTCGGACCTGCCACGAGACCCGCCGCGGTGCTCGTGCTGTTCGGACGGCTCGACGACGCGCCGTCGGACGCCTCGCCCGGCGCTGTGCCGTCCGTGCCCGCCGACCTCGACGTCCTGCTGCAGCGGCGTGCCGGGACGTTGGGGCACCACGCGGGCCAGGTCGCCTTCCCCGGCGGGCGCCTCGAGCCCACCGACGACGGTCCCGCCGCGTGCGCGCTGCGCGAGGCGAACGAGGAGGTCGGGCTCGACATCACGGGCGTCGAGGTGCTCGGCACGCTGGCGCCGCTCCCCGTGCCGGTCAGCGACCACCTCGTCACGCCCGTCCCGGCGTGGTGGACCAGGCCGTCGCGCGTCGCAGCCGTGGACCACGCCGAGACCGTCGACGTCTTCCGCATCGGCGTCGCCGACCTCGCCGACCCGGCGAACCGTGCGAGCGTCGAGCACCGCCGTGCCGGTTCCGTGGTCCGCACGCCGGCGTTCGTCGTCGGGGACGTCACCGTGTGGGGCTTCACCGCGATCGTGCTCGCCCGGCTGCTCGACGAGGTGGGCTGGTCGGTGCCGTGGGACACGCGGCGGACGGTCGAGCCGTGACCGGCCTCCCCCGGCACCCGAAGATCGAGGTGGACGTCGACGTCGCCCTCGCACGCGCGCTCGTGGCGGAGCAGCACCCCGACCTGGCGCACCTGCCGGTGCACGACCGGTCGAACGGCTGGGACAACATCACGTGGCGGCTCGGCGACGAACTGGCGCTGCGGTTCCCCGTCCGCGCGTCGTCCGCGCCGCTGCTCGAGCACGAGGCTCACTGGCTGCCGACGCTCGCGCCCCGGCTCCCGGTCGCGATCCCGGTCCCGGTCAGGGCCGGCGCTCCCGGGCCGTCGTACCCGTGGCCCTGGCACGTCGTGCGATGGGTCGAGGGCACGGTCGTCGCGGAGGTGCCGGTCGCCGAGCGCACCACATGGGCCGGCGAGCTCGCCGTCGCGCTCGCCGCACTCCACACGCCGGCGCCGCCGGACGCCCCGGCCAACCCCTTCCGCGGCGTGCCGCTCGCCGAGCGCGACGCCGTCGTCGCGGCGCGGCTCGCCGACGACCTCCCGCACGCCGCCGCCCTGCGGGACGCATGGGCGGACGGACTCGCAGCACGACGGCACGCCGGCTCCGCGGTGTGGCTGCACGGCGACCCGCACCCCGCCAACCTGCTGGCGGAGCCCGGCCGGCTCACCGGACTGATCGACTTCGGCGACCTGACCTCGGGCGACCCCGCGAGCGACCTCGCGACGGCGTGGCTGACGTTCGACGCGGCCGGCCGCGAGGCGTTCGTCGTGCGTACGCGCGAGCTGCGCGCGTGGGACGACGCGACCTGGGTCCGGGCACGCGCCTGGGCCGCCGCGCTCGTCCCGGTCCTGCTCGCGCACCCGCACGAGTACCCGCTGCTCGCTGCCGTCGGCCGGCACGCGGCCGACCAGGTCGCGCACCCGCAGCAGCCCTGACCGAAGGTGCGATGCTCGGACGATGGCCTCCACCGCGATCGTCCTGCCCGACGGACGCGTGCTGCACGCGCACGCGGACGACGACACCATCGGCTCCCCCGGGCTCCTGTGGCACCACGGGACGCCGCAGTCCGGTGCCCTGCTGCCCCCGGTCCTCGACGCCGCTCGCCGGAACGGCCTGCGACTCGTGTCCTACGGCCGCCCGTCGTACGGAGGCTCGACGCCGCGCCCGGGTCGAGACGTCGCCTCCGCCGCGGCCGACGCGGCGGCCGTGCTCGACGCCTTCGGGGTCGACGCGGCAGTGAGCGTGGGTGCCTCGGGCGGCGGACCGCACGCCCTCGCGTGCGCCGCGCTCCTGTCTGGCCGGGTCACGGCAGCACTGTGCCTCGCGGGTCTCGCACCCCTCGACGGGTTCGACTGGGCGGACCGCATGGCGTCGTCCAAAGAGCTCCGTGCCGCGCAGCGGGGACGGGCCGCGCGCGCCGCGGTCGTCGCGGTGCCCGGGATGCCGCCGGGGTTCGTCGACGCCGATCTCGAGGCGCTCGCGACGGACTGGGCGACGCTCGGCGCCGACGCAGGGTCGGCAGGCGAGGCGAGCCCCGACGGCATGGTGGACGACGACGTGGCGTTCGCCGGTCCCTGGGGGGTTCGCGCTGCACGACGTGAAGGTCCCCGTGCTGCTCGTGCACGGCGGTCGAGACGGCGTCGTCCCGCCGGGCCACGGCGAGCGGCTGCGTGAGCTGCTGCCGGACGCCGAGCTGTGGCTGCGTCCCGAGGACGGGCACGTCTCGGTGCTCCGAGACCTGCCCGAGGCACTCGGACGCATCGAGCTCCCTCACCGCTGACGCCCGGCTGACGCGCCGGAGAGCGCTCGTCGCGGCCCTCTCCGGCACGGCGACGGCCCGCCCCCGCCGGTGGGCGGGGACGGGCCGGTCGCGTGCGCGGCGGGCGTCAGGCGACGCCGGCCACCTGGCGCAGGACGTACTGCAGGATGCCGCCGTTGCGGTAGTAGTCCGCCTCACCGGGGGTGTCGATGCGGACGACCGCCTCGAACTCGACGACCTCGCCCGACTCCTTGGTCGCGGTGACGTGGACCGTGCTCGGCGTCGTGCCCTCGTTGAGCGCGGTGACGCCGGCGATGTCGAACGTCTCGGTGCCGTCCAGCCCGAGCGAGTCGGCCGACTCGCCCTCGGGGAACTGCAGCGGCAGCACGCCCATCCCGATGAGGTTCGAGCGGTGGATGCGCTCGAACGACTCGGTGATGACGGCCCGGACACCGAGCAGGCGCGTGCCCTTCGCGGCCCAGTCGCGCGACGAGCCCGAGCCGTACTCCTTGCCGCCGAGGACGACGAGGGGGACGCCCGCCTCCTGGTAGGCGACCGAGGCGTCGTAGATCGTCGTGTCCTCGCCCGTGAGCAGGTTCTTGGTGAAGCCGCCCTCGGTGCCGGGAACGAGCTGGTTGCGCAGGCGGATGTTCGCGAACGTGCCGCGGATCATGACCTCGTGGTTGCCGCGGCGCGAGCCGTAGGAGTTGAAGTCACGACGCTCGACGCCGTGCTCCGCCAGGTACAGGCCGGCGGGGCTGTCCGCCTTGATCGAGCCCGCGGGGCTGATGTGGTCGGTCGTGACCGAGTCGCCCAGCTTCGCGAGCACGCGCGCACCGGTGATGTCCGTGACGGGCTCGGGCTGCGCGCCCATGCCCTCGAAGTACGGGGGCTTGCGCACGTAGGTCGACTGCTCGTCCCATGCGAACGTGTCGCCCGCGGGGGTCTCGAGCGCACGCCAGCGCTCGTCGCCGGTGAACACGTCGGCGTAGTCCTGCTCGAACATCTTGCGGTCGATCGACGCGTCGATCGTCGCCTGCACCTGCTCCGGCGCCGGCCAGATGTCCTTGAGGAACACCGGCTGCCCGTCCTCGGTACGGCCCAACGGGTCCGAGTCGAAGTCGAAGTCCATCGTGCCCGCGAGCGCGTACGCGATCACGAGCGGCGGCGACGCCAGGTAGTTCATCTTGACGTCCGGGTTGATACGACCCTCGAAGTTCCGGTTGCCGGAGAGCACCGCCGCGACAGCAAGGTCGTGCTCCTGCACGGCCGCCGAGACCTTCTCGTCGAGCGGACCGGAGTTGCCGATGCACGTCGCGCAGCCGTAACCCACGAGGTGGAAGCCGAGCTTCTCGAGGTACGGCCACAGGCCGGCCTTCTCGTAGTAGTTCGTGACGACCTGGGAGCCCGGCGCCATCGACGTCTTGACCCACGGCTTGGCCACGAGGCCCTTCTCGACCGCGTTCTTCGCGAGCAGCGCGGCGGCGAGCATCACCGACGGGTTCGAGGTGTTGGTGCACGACGTGATCGAGGCGATCGCGACCGCGCCGTGGAACAGCTCGAACTCCCGACCCTCCGAGTCGGTGACGGCGAACGTCCGGTTCGCGCCCGACGAGATCGCCGGGGCGTCCGACGCCGGGAACGACTCGCGCTCCGCCTCGTCGACCAGGTTCAGCTCGGGCGCGTAGGTCGGCAGGTCGCGCTGGAACTGCTCCTTCGCCTTCGACAGCTCGATGCGGTCCTGCGGCCGCTTGGGGCCCGCGATCGACGGCACGACGGTGGAGAGGTCGAGCTCGAGGTACTCGGAGTAGACCGGCTCGGTGTAGCCCGCACCCGTCGGGTCGAGCCACATGCCCTGCTCCTTGGCGTACGCCTCGACGAGCGCGAGCTGCTCCTCCGGACGACCGGTCAGGCGCAGGTAGTCGATCGTGACGTCGTCGATCGGGAAGATCGCGGCCGTCGAGCCGAACTCGGGGCTCATGTTGCCGATCGTCGCGCGGTTCGCGAGCGGGACGGCCGCGACCCCCTCGCCGTAGAACTCGACGAACTTGCCCACGACGCCGTGCTGACGCAGCTTCTGCGTGATCGTCAGCACCACGTCCGTAGCGGTCACACCGGCGGGGATGCTGCCGGTCAGCTTGAAGCCGACGACGCGCGGGATGAGCATCGAGACCGGCTGGCCGAGCATCGCCGCCTCGGCCTCGATGCCACCGACGCCCCAGCCCAGCACACCGAGGCCGTTGACCATCGTGGTGTGCGAGTCCGTCCCGACGCAGGTGTCGGGGTACGCCTTGCCGTCGCGCACCATGACGCCCCGCGCCAGGTACTCGATGTTGACCTGGTGCACGATGCCGGTGCCCGGAGGGACGACCTTGAAGTCGTCGAACGCCGTCTGGCCCCACCGCAGGAACTGGTAGCGCTCACGGTTGCGCTGGTACTCGAGCTCGACGTTGCGCTCGAACGCGTCGGCGCGGCCGGCGACGTCGATCTGCACCGAGTGGTCGATCACCATCTCGGCGGGCGCGAGCGGGTTGATGCGGGCCGCGTCGCCGCCGAGGGCCACGACCGCCTCGCGCATCGTCGCGAGGTCCACGACGCACGGCACACCGGTGAAGTCCTGCATGATCACGCGCGCCGGCGTGAACTGGATCTCCGTGCTCGGCTGCGCGTCCGGGTCCCACTCGGCCAGGGCGCGGATGTGGTCGGCCGTGATGTTGGCGCCGTCCTCGGTGCGCAGCAGGTTCTCGGCGAGCACCTTGAGCGAGTAGGGCAGCCGCTCGAGCCCAGGCACCGCCGCGAGGCGGTAGACCTCGTACGAGGCGTCACCGACCTCGAGCGTCCCCTTCGATCCGAAGCTGTCGACAGTGCTCACGCAGGACTCCTTCATCGGGGCGAGTCGGCCGGGAGCGTGTGTGGGGGCCCGGCACGAGACGATGCGGACAGCCTAGTGGCCGCACCGAAGTATCTTGATGTCAAGATACATCACGACGCGCTTACGCGCGACCTCGACGCGCGCGAGCGGTCGACGCGTCGGGCTACTCCCCCTCGCGCCCGTCGTCGGCGGCGAGCTGCGCCTTGCGCTGCGCCTCGACGGCCCGCTGCTGCGCACGGGGGTCGTAGTCGGGCGTGCCGGACTTGAAGAGCTCCTGCGTCGCCGTCCGCTTCGCCTGAGCCAGCTTCTCCTGCGTGGTCTCGTCGCTCACGTCACGACCTCTCTGTGCGTCCCGGACCCGGGCGAGGTCCGCTCGTCTCCACCGTAGGACGACCGCGCCGCACCCGCGAGCGCCGCCGGACATGCCGGACGAGTCCGTCCAGCCATGCCTATCCCGGGTGCCCGTCAGCGCGTGAGCACGGCGACGGCCTCGAGATGATGCGTCATCGGGAACAGGTCGAACGCGTCGAGCCCTGTGAGCGTGTAGCCCTCGTCGCCGAGCAGCGCGACATCACGCGCGAGCGCCGCCGGGTCGCACGCCACGTAGACGACGCGCTCGGGCCGCAGCGCCGCGAGCCTCTGGACGACGGCTCGTCCGGCACCGGTGCGCGGCGGGTCGAGCACGACGACGTCCGCGTGCACGACCGCGGAACCCTCGTCCTGGCGCCCGTCGAGCACGCGCGCGACGTCCCCCGCGTGCAGCTCGACGTCCGGACGGTCGTGCAGGTTGCGGCGTGCGTCCTTGACGGCACGCTCGTCGCCTTCCACCGACACGACGCTGCCGCCCGTACCGACGGCGTCCGCCAGCGGGGCCGTGAACAGGCCAGCGCCCGCGTAGAGGTCCAGGACCGTCGCGCCCTCCACGTCGCCGACGCCGTCGAGCACCGCTCGCACCAGCAGACCGGGCGCCTCGCGGTGCACCTGCCAGAAGCCCGCCGCTCGCACGCGGTACGTCTGCTCGCCCACCTCCTCGCGCACCGAGGTGCGCGCGTTCGGACGGCCGTCGACGCGTCCGCGCCGCACGTCGAACGGGAGGCCGTCCACGAGCACGACGGGGGCGTCGCCAGCGGCCGGCGCGACCGCCTCGACGCGGGCACCGGCCGGCCAGCGGCGCTCGAAGAGACCGAGCTCCGAGATCGCCTCGGTCGCGAGCGGCATGTCGTCCAGTGCGTGGACGTCGTGCGACCGGAACCCGCGCATGCCCGCGCGGCCCTGTGCGTCGACGTGCAGGTCGATGCGCGTGCGCCAGCGCAGGCCGCCGCGCTCGTCGTCGCCGGGGGCGCCGCGGACCTCGACGGGCCGCTCCAGGTGCGCGAGCCGGCGCAGCTGCTCGTCGAGCACCGCCGCCTTCCAGGTGCGCTGCGCGGGGAGCGCGACGTGCGACAGCTCGCCGCCGCCGACGCCCCCAGGCCCCGCCGCGGGCCACGCGGTCGGGACGCGGTCGGGTGACGCCTCGAGCACCTCGACCGCGTCGGCGCGCCAGAACCGCGCCCCGTCACCCGCGTCCGTCAGCCGCGCCAGCACGCGCTCACCGGGCAGCGTGTGACGCACGAACACGACGCGGCCGTCGTGCCGCGCCACGCAGTGCCCACCGTGCGCGACCGGGCCGATCTCGAGCTCGACGAGGTCGTCAGGCACGCTTGCCTCCCCGCGTCTTGCCCTTGCCGAGGTTCTCCAGCCCGGTCTGCCCCTCGGTCGACGCGAGCTGCCACGGCACGGACGCGACGACCACGCCGGGCGTGAACAGCAGGCGCCCCTTGAGCCGCAGCGCGCTCTGGTTGTGCAGGAGCTGCTCCCACCAGTGGCCGACCACGTACTCGGGGATGTAGACCACCACGAGGTCGCGCGGGCTCTCGCGTCGGATCGAGCGCACGTAGGTGAGCACGGGCCTCGTGATCTCCCGGAACGGCGAGTCGAGGATCCGGAGCGGCACCGGGAGGTCCATCGCGTCCCACTGCGCACGCAGCGCCGAGACGTCGTCGGGCTCGACAGCGACCGTGACGGCCTCGAGCACGTTCGGGCGCGACGCCCGTGCGTACGCCAGGGCTCGCATCGTCGGGCGGTGCAGGTGCGAGACCAGGACGATCGCGTGCACGCGGCTGGGCAGCGCACGCGAGGCCTCGGCGTCGACCCCGAGCGCGAGCTCGGCCCGCACCGTCGCGTAGTGCCGGTGGATCGCGCGCATCGTCACGAACACCACGGCCATCGCGAGGATCGCGATCCACGCGCCGTGCGTGAACTTGGTCAGGAGCACGACGACGAGCACCGTGCCGGTCATGCCGAAGCCGATCGAGTTCACGACGCGTGCGCGCTTCATCTGCGCGCGTCGCGCGGGGTCCGGCTGGGTGCGCAGCTCACGGGTCCAGTGCCGGACCATCCCCAGCTGGCTCAGCGTGAAGGACACGAACACGCCGACGATGTACAGCTGGATGAGTCGCGTGACCTGCGCGTCGAACGCCCAGATGAGCACGATCGCGACCGCGGCCAGCGTGATGATGCCGTTCGAGAACGCGAGCCGGTCGCCGCGCGTGTGCAGCTGGCGCGGGAGGTACCCGTCGCGCGCGAGGATCGAGCCGAGCACCGGGAAGCCGTTGAACGCGGTGTTCGCCGCGAGCACCAGGATCAGCCCCGTGACGACGGCGACGAGCACGAAGAGCACAGGGACGCCCTGGAACACCGTCCCGGCGAGCTGGCTGATCACGGGGTGCTGCACGTAGGTGTCGCCCACCGGGACGCCGTCGCGCAGCAGCTGGGTCGACGGGTCGTCGGCGAACGTCACGCCCGTGACGCGCGCGAGCAGCAGGATGACCATGATCATCGTGATCGACAGGCCGCCGAGCAGCGCGAGCGTCGTCGCCGCGTTCTTCGACTTGGGCTTCTTGAACGCCGGCACGCCGTTGCTGATGGCCTCGACGCCGGTGAGCGCCGCGCAGCCGGACGCGAACGCGCGCAGCACCAGGAAGAACCCGGCGAGCCCCACGATGCCCTGCTGGTAGGCGCTCTCGGGCGCGAGGCTCAGGTCCGCGCTCTCCGCCATCGGCAGGTGGCCCGTCACGTAGCGGACGAAGCCGAAGACGCCGATGAGCCCGATCGCGATCATGAACAGGTACACGGGGACCGCGAACGCGCGGCCCGACTCCTTGACACCGCGCAGGTTCACGACGGTGAGGAGCACGACGAGGACGATCGCGAACACCGCCTCGTGCCCGCGCAGCGGCGGGAACGCGGTCGCGGCGTACTGCGCTCCCGACGAGATCGACACCGCGACCGTCAGCACGTAGTCGACCAGCAGCGCGCTCGCGACGGTGACGCCGGCGTTGGGGCCGAGGTTGACCGTCGCGACCTCGTAGTCGCCGCCGCCCGACGGGTACGCGCGCACGTTCTGCCGGTAGGACGCGACGACGGTCGCCATCACGACCGCGACCGCGAGGCCCACCCACGGCGAGATCACGATCGCGCTGATCCCGGCCATCGACAGCGTGAGCAGGATCTCGTCCGGCGCGTACGCCACCGACGACAGCGCGTCCGACGCGAAGACCGGCAGCGCGATCCGCTTGGGCAGCAACGTGTGCCCCAGGTTGTCGCTGCGGACGGGGCGTCCGATCAGCAGCCGCTTGGCGGCATCCGAGAGGTCCGACACGAGCACCGATGCTAGGCCCCGTGGGCCCCCGCCACGCACCGGTCCGCCGGTGATCCGCCGTCGATGCGTCCAGGGGGCGTCGACGGTCCGTGGCCCTGGGCGCCCCGGCCCCATCGCCGGGTGCGCACGCCGGACACGACGCGACGTCGCGTGTAGCGTGACCGCCTGTGCACTTCGTCATCATGGGCTGCGGCCGGGTCGGGGCGTCGCTCGCCCAGAACCTGGAGGAGCACGGCCACTCCGTCGCCGTCATCGACCAGAACCCCGAGGCGTTCCGGCGCCTGCCGGGTGACTTCGGCGGCAACAAGGTCACCGGGCTCGGGTTCGACCGTGACACGCTGACCAAGGCGGGGATCGACGACGCGTTCGGCTTCGCGGCCGTCGCCGACGGCGACAACTCGAACATCCTGGCGGCCCGCGTCGCACGCGAGACCTACGGGATCGAGAACGTGGTCGCGCGCATCTACGACCCGCACCGCGCCGAGATCTACCAGCGCCTCGGCATCCCGACCGTCGCGACCGTCCGGTGGACCGCGCACCAGGTGCTGCGCCGCCTCCTGCCGCTCGGCGCGAGCGAGGAGTTCCGCGACGCCTCCGGCCAGATCCAGCTCGCGCAGGTCGACGTGCACGCGCAGTGGGTCGGCCGGCCGCTGCGCGCGCTCGAAGAGGCCAGCGGTGCGCGCGTCGCGTTCGTCACGCGCTACGGCGACGGCGTGCTGCCCGGGCCGGACACCGTCCTGCAGGAGAGCGACACCGTCCACGTGCTGCTGCGCGTCGACGACGCCGACCGCGTCGAGCGCGCGCTCGCGCACGCACCGGAGGAGACAGCGTGAGGGTCGTCATCGCGGGGGCCGGTTCGGTCGGCCGGTCCATCGCCCGCGAGCTGCTCGCGCACGACCACGAGGTCACGCTCGTCGACCGCTCCCCCACGGCCATGCGCATCGCACAGGTCGCCGAGGCCGACTGGCTGCTCGCGGACGCGTGCGAGCTCCCCACGCTGCGCGAGGTGCGCGCCGACGAGTGCGACGTCATGGTCGCCGCGACGGGTGACGACAAGGCGAACCTCGTCATCTCGCTGCTCGCGAAGACGGAGTTCGGCGTGCCGCGCACGGTCGCGCGCGTCAACAACCCGAAGAACGAGTGGATGTTCGACGAGGCGTGGGGCGTCGACGTGGCGGTCTCCACGCCGCGCATCATGACGGCGATGGTCGAGGAGGCCGTGTCCGTCGGCGACCTCGTGCGGATCTTCACGTTCCACCAGTCCGGCGCCGGCATCCTCGAGATCACGCTGCCGGACACCTCACCGCTCGCGGGCGTGCGCGTGGGTCAGGTCGAGTGGCCGCAGGACACCGTGCTCGCGTGCATCATCCGCGACGCCCGGCCCATGGCCCCGAGCGTCGACGACACGCTCGAGGGACGCGACGAGCTCCTGTTCGTCACGAGCCGCGACTCGGACGAGGCCGCGCTGGCCGCCGTCCTCAGGGACGGGCCGGCCGCACCAGACGCCAGCTGACCCACAGCGCGAGCGCCGTCAGGGGCAGGCCCATCGCGAGCTTCGCGGTACCCAGCCACCCCACGTCGCCGCCCAGGTACAGGGGCAGCTGGACCACGAGGCGCAGCGCGAACATCGCGACCCACGGCCACGTCGCGAGGGCGTACCGCCGGCGCGCGACGGGGTCCCGCCGCCACGAGACCGCCGACGACCACGTCCCGCCCCCGAGCGGGCCGCCCTTGGCGAAGAGCCCCATCACGAGACCCACGAGCGGCCAGCCCACGAGGACCGACGCGAGCGTGCCGGCGAGGTAGATGCCGTTGACCCACAGCCCGTATGCGAAGTAGTCGCTCGCATCGCCCGTGCGCCACGCCCACACGACGCCGATGCCGACGCCGAGCAGGCCGGAGAACGCCTGCGTCACGGGCGTGCGCTGCACGAGCCGCGCGGCGACCGCGAGCACCGCCGCGGCACCGGCCGCGACGAGCGCGGGCGTGAGCCGCTGACCCGAGACGAGGTAGACGACGACGAACAGCAGCCCGGGCGCGACGGACTCCACGACACCGCGCACGCCGCCAACCGCGTCCGAGGCCGAGAACTCGTCGGCCGTGAGCGCGCGCATGCCGCGCAGGCCGCCCTCCTCGGGCTGCACCACGTCGTCGATCGCGTCGAGCGGCCCGTCGTCCTCGCGGTGGGCGCGGGTCACGTCACTCACCGGGACGCGGCCGCAGCTCGTACCCGGGGTTGAACACCGTGCGGCGGCCGTCGACGAGGCACACGAGCCCCTCGGCCTTGAGGCGCCGCCCGGGGACGATGCCCGCGATCTCGCGACGCCCCAGCCACACCAGCACGAGGGTCCCGCTGCCGTCGTAGAGCTCGGCCTCGAGAGCGGGCACGCCTTCGCGCGGGCGGAACGTCACCGAGCGCACGACGCCCGAGACGCGTGCGCGTGCCCGCACCGGGAGCTGGTCGACCGGCGTGCAGCCCTTGGCCCGCACCGCGTCGGCGCGCTCCTCGTCGGCCTCGATCTCGGCCTGGCCCGCCGCGAGGTGCTTGAGCCGCTCGGCGATCGTCACCGTGTCTCCGTGATCTCGGGACCGCGCGTGAGCGGGTCGAACTCGAGCTCGTCGGCCTCCGCGACCGTCTCCTGCGGGCCGCCGATGACCCGACCGGGCAGCTGCAGCGGGAGCAGGTCGCGAGGCGCACGCGCATCGGCGTCCCGGACGACGACGACGTCGGCGAGCAGGTCCTCGAGCACCGACGCGGCCTCGGGCTCGACCGCGGCGCGGCCCGTGATCACGCCGCGCACGAACCAGCGCGGCCCGTCGACCCCGACGAAGCGCACGGGGCGGTGACCGGTGCGGCCCTCGTTGGTGCGGACCGGCATCCGCGCGAGCAGCTCGCGCCCGAACGGCCCGGGCAGGTCGTCGACCGAACCGCCCTGCTGCACGACGGACGCGGCGATCTCCTCGCGGATCTCGTCCCAGATGCCTTCGGTACGCGGCGCGGCGTAGGCCTGCAGCTGCAGCGACGAGCCGGCGAGCGAGACGTTCACGGCCGACACGACCTCGGTGGCCTTGTCGATCTCCATCCGTAGCTCCATGCCCTCGACGCCGGGCACGAGCAGGGCGCCCAGGTCGACGCGGGGCCGCTCGCCCGCCTGATCGGCCGAGTCCCAGGGGCCGCGTCCGTCGCGCTTCGTCGCGCCGTCGCCCGGAGCCGGTTCGACCGCGAGGTCGTCGACGGCGTCGGTCGCCTCGTCGGGCGTGCGGTCCTCGGCACCGTCCTTGGCGTTGCGCCGGAACAGACCCACGTGCTCACTCCTCGTCATCCGCTGGCCGTCGTCGCGACGGCGCGGCTCTCGATGCCGGTGGCCGTCACGGTGGCGGCACACCTGTCCATGTCGACAGTAGCCCGCCGACGACCCGTGACCTAGCCGGGTCGGCCGTCGGACCAGCCGTCAGCCGCCCCCGCCGCCGACGCCCACCCGCCGCTCGACCCGAACCCGCCCTCGCCGCGGTGCGAGCCGGGCAGCGTCGCCACCTCGACGAAGCGCACGCGCTCGACGCGCTGCACGACGAGCTGTGCTATCCGGTCCCCGCGGCGCAGCTCGAGCGCGTGCTCGACGTCCGTGTTGAGGAGCGTCACCGAGATCTCCCCGCGGTACCCGGCATCGACCGTCCCGGGCGCGTTGACGATCGTGATGCCGTGCTTGGCTGCGAGGCCCGAGCGCGGGTGCACGAACGCGGCGTAGCCGTCGGGCAGCGCGATCGCGACCCCCGTGGGCACCGTGACCCGACCCTGCGGAGGGACGACGACGTCGACGCGCGTGAGCAGGTCCGCGCCGGCATCACCCGGATGGGCGTACGCGGGCGAGGGGAGGTCGGGATCGAGGCGCAGCAGGAGGACCTCGGTGCTGGGGTGGTCGGTCACGGTGGCCGACCCTACCGGCCCGGACGCGTGCCGTGAGATGGGATCCTGGGCCCATGCAGCCGCACGACTCCGTCCCCGCACCCGCCCCCACGGCCCCCGCGTTCCGCGAGCGCCTGTGGCTCGGACCGCTCGGGTGGGGCGGCATCGTCCTGCTCGCGCTGACGCTGGGCGTCGCGGCGGTCCCCGTCGACCTGCGGCTCGCGGTCGGTGTCACCGTCGCGGCGCTCGCCGGCCTCGCTGCGCTCACGCTCGCGACGACGACGCTCGTCGAGGTCCGCGACGGCGAGCTGCGAGCGGGTCCGGCGCACATCCCGCTCGCGCTCCTGGGCACCGCGCGCGTCCTGGACGCCGCCGGGACGCGTGCAGAGCTCGGGCCCGGGCTCGACGCGCGCGCCTACCTGTGCGTGCGCGGCTGGATCCACTCGGGCGTTCGTGTCGAGCTCGCCGACCCTGCCGATCCCACGCCGTACTGGGTCGTGTCCTCCCGTCGCCCCGTCGAGCTCGCGCGGGCCCTCGGCGCGGCGCGGGTCGACCGCCGGTCACCGCAGGCATGACGAACGGCCGGCACCCCGCAGCGGGGTCCGGCCGTCGTTGTCAGGTGGTGCGTCGCGTCAGGCGGCGCACTCCGAGCACACCGGCTGGCCGTTGCGCTCGTAGGCGAGCTGGCTGCGGTGGTGCACCAGGAAGCAGCTCGAGCAGGTGAACTCGTCGGCCTGCCGCGGCAGGACCCGGACCGAGAGCTCCTCGCCGGACAGGTCCGCGCCCGGGAGCTCGAACCCTTCCGCCGCCTCGGTCTCGTCCTCGTCCACCACGCCCGAGTTCTTGTCGGAGCGCCGGGCCTGGAGCTCCTGCAGCGAGTCCTCGCTGAGGTCCTCCTCGGTCTTGCGCGGGGCGTCGTAGTCGGTAGCCATGTGTGGCGTCACACTCCGTCTTTGTTGCCGTGGTCGCTGGGTACGCGTGCTCAATGCGGCTGGAGCGCATTTTGTTCCCGCGTGCGCAGGGGATTGTGCACCACTTCGCCCGCGAGCGCGAGCGCGCGGATCGGCAGAGCGTCGCCGCAGGTCAGCGCACCGGGGTGCCTGCACCCAGAACGCCTCGCGGGAAGTCGTCCGGGGTGTCGCACGTCACTGTGCACATCACTGTGCAGGGTCGGTGTCCGCCCCTGCCGCCTCGAGCAGCGTGCACAGCTCGGCGTGGAGCTCTCCGGGCCCCGCGACCGTCATCGCCGCCCCCGGCGGCAGGCCGCGCAGGCCGCTCACGCGCGCGCCCGCCTCGGTCGCGACGAGCAGTCCGGCGGCGAGGTCCCAGGGCGACAGACCACGTTCGTAGTACAGGTCGACCCGTCCGGCCGCGAGCTCGCACAGGTCGAGCGCCGCCGACCCGAGCCGGCGGATGTCACGCACCCGCGGGAGCACGTGCGTCAGGACGCGAGCCTGGCCGCTGCGACGATCGACGCGGTAGCCGAACCCGGTGGCGACGAGGGAGTCGAGCAGCGACGCGGGCTGGTTGACCGTGAGCCGACGCCCCTCGAGATAGGCGCCTCCACCGGCCGTCGCGGTGTACGTACGTCCGTCCGCGGGCGCGTGCACGCACGCGGCCAGCACGGTCCACGCAGAGGGATCCGGCTCGCCGACCACTGCCGCGACGCTCACCGAGTACGAGGGCAGCCCGTACAGGTAGTTGACGGTCCCGTCGATCGGGTCGACGACCCAGGTGACGCCCGTGGCGCTCGCCGTCGAGCTGCCCTCCTCGCCGAGCAGCCCGTCACCGGGCCGCAGCAGCGCGAGGCGCTCGCGCAGCAGCCGCTCCACGGCGACGTCCATCTCGGTGACGACGTCCTGCGCGCTCGACTTGGTGGCGGCGACCTCCACCCGGTCGGGGCGCCCCGACCGCACCAGCTCACCCGCCTCGAGGGCGACAGCGCGCGCGACCTCGAGCAGCTCGTCCACGTCCCAGGTGTCGTCCATGGCAGACATCCTGCCCGCACTGCGTCACCGTCGGTTGAGCCCCCGCCACGGACCGGGCGCCTGCACCTGGAAACGGAGCGCGAGCACGCGCAGGGCGAAGATCCCGACGACGACGCCGACGGTGGACCCGACCGAGAGCCACCGGTTCTCCCACAGCACCGCGACCGCGACCGCCCCCACGAGCGCCGGGACGGCGTAGAGCTGGCGCTGGTGCAGCACGACGGGCACCTCACCCGTGAGCAGGTCACGCAGGACCCCGCCGCCGACGCCGGTGAGCACCCCCACGAACACCGCCGCGACGGCGGTCGCCCCCAGCTCGAGGCCCTTGACCGCGCCGACGACGGTGAACAGCGCGAGCGCCCCGGCGTCGAGCAGCACGATGAGCCTTCGCGCACGTTCGAGCCGCGGGTGGAAGAAGTACATGACGAGTCCCGCGGCGAGCGCGGTCGCCACGAGTCTCCAGTCGGAGATCCCGACGGGCGGCACGGCACCGATGAGGACGTCGCGCAGGATGCCGCCGCCGAGGCCCGCCGCCCAGCCGAGCACCAGGATCCCGAAGACGTCGAACTGCTTGCGCACTCCTGCGAGCGCTCCCGACAACGCGCCGACGAACACGCCGATCACCTCGAGCCAGGGCTCGTAGGGCAGGTCGGCGATCACGGACGCATCATCGCAGGCGGGGGCGCTCTGGGAGTGGGACGCGGCGTGCGGTGCGCGGCACGATGCCTCGGGCCGCCGCGCGGCACACCGGCCGTGGTCCGCCGGATCGTCGTCGCGGGGTGGCACCCTCGTACCGAGGTACCGGGAGGTCGGATGGAAGAGCTCGAGCTGGTAGGCCTGCACGACGACGGGGAGCATCTCGTCCTGGGCCGCCCCGACGGGGCGCGGTTCCGCGTCCGCATCGACGAGGCGCTGCGTGCGGCCGTCCGTCGCGACCGCCCGCAGCTCGAGCAGCTGCGCGCCGAGAACGCCGGCTCGCTGAGCCCGCGCGAGATCCAGGCGCGCATCCGCGCCGGCGCCACCGCGCTCGAGGTCGCCGAGGCGTCCGGGCTCGCGGTGGAGCACGTGCGCCGCTACGAGGGACCGGTGCTCGCGGAGCGCGAGTACGTCGCCGAGCAGGCTCGTGCGTCGCGGGTCGGGCGCGACTCCGGCTCCCCCGCGCTGGGCGACCTCGTCACCGACCGCCTCGCGAGCCGCGGTGTCGACATCGCCTCGCTCTCATGGGACGCGGCACGTGACGCGAGCGGCCCCTGGAACGTCGTCGCCCGGTTCGCCGTCGACGGCACGCAGCACGAGGCGCGGTGGGTGTTCGACGTCGCGGCGCGCTCGCTCACGGCCGACGAGGACGAGGCACGCTGGCTGTCCGAGACCGAGCTGCCCGACGAGCCCGTCGCGCGCCGCCACCTGGCCGCCGTGCGGGACGTCGTCTTCGACTTCCAGACGACCGTCACCGCCCCCGTGCCGGCGCAGCAGGTCGTGGTCCCCGCACCCGAGCCCGCCGACGACCGCGCAGACGGGCCGCAGGACGCGACGGCAGCACTCCTGGACGACCTGCGCAGCCGCCGTGGCGTCCGGCAGGAGCTCAGCGAGGACGACGAGGACGGCGAGCAGTTCGAGGGCTTCGGCCCGCAGCACGCGTTCGACTTCTCACGCCTCGAGGCCTCGGTACCGGGCGCGCACCCGCGTGACGCGGACGACGAGCGCGAGGCCGTCGTGCTGCCCGTGCCGCAGCGCCCGGTCGTCGTCCCCGCACCGGCTGCCGAGTCGCGACCCGAGGCGACGTCTCCCGCCACCTCGCCGACCGGTGCGGCAGCTGCGCCCGAGCACGCCTCCGCGACCGGTACCGACGCCGCGGACGCACCGGACGAACCCGGCCGCTCACGTGCTCGCAAGGGTCGCGCGAAGGTGCCCAGCTGGGACGAGATCGTGTTCGGCGCGCGGCCGGAGTAGCCGGGCTCAGGCGTCGAGCGGGAGCATCGCGGCGGGCTCCGCGAGCGTCTGCGCGCTCGGCGACGCCGCGTGCGCGGTCGCCGCCGTCATGCGCTGCACGTGGTGACGCCGGCAGAGCACCTCGTACCCGACCTCGTCGGCCGCCGCGTCGGCACCGACGTCGCCGACCACCACCTGCGCACCCTCGACGACCATCACGCCGCCCACGGTGCGGGCGTTGTGGGTCGCGCGCGCACCGCACCAGCACAGCGCCCGCACCTGCAACGTCTCGACGCGGTCCGCGAGCTCCACGAGCCTCGCCGAGCCGGGGAACAGGCGCGTGCGGAAGTCGGTGCTGATGCCGAACGCGAACACGTCGACGCCGAGCTCGTCGACCGCACGTGCCAGCTGGTCGACCTGCTGCGCCGTGTAGAACTGCGCCTCGTCGCAGATCAGGTAGTCGACGCGCCGACCGTGCGTGCGTCGCGCCACGACCTCGTCCCAGAAGTCGGTCTCGTCGCGCACCTCGTGCGCGCCGTGCACGAGCCCGAGCCGGGACGAGATCGTCGAGTCGCCCGCCCGGTCCTGGCGCGTGAACAGCACGCCGTCGCGACCCCGCGCGGCGTGGTTGTGGTGCATCTGCAGGGCGAGGGTGGACTTCCCGCAGTCCATCGTGCCGGAGAAGAAGACCAGCTCAGCCACGCTCGGACCTCCAGATGGTGCGGGGGCGGCTCATGCGGCGACGAGCCACGGGACGAGCATCTCGTGCGGGGTGAGCGAGCCGTGGACGCCGACGAGCTCGAGCGACGCGGGGGTCTGGGTGCGCGAGTCGACGACGGTCGCGCGACCGGTCATCGCGACGACGACGTCGCCGACGACGGGGAGCACCCGGTCCTCCACGACGCCCAGCAGCCCGGCGCCGACGGCCTCGTCACGCGTCAGGACGACCGCGTCGTCACCGAGCACGTCGAGCCACCGGGCGCGCACGTCATCCGGTGTCGCTCCGGGGCGCAGGTGCAGGTGCAGCGCGCGGGGCTCGCCCGCGACCAGGTCGACGTCGGCACGGAGCCTGTCGTCGTGCGCGACGTCCCGGCGCCGCGCGGGGTCGACGTCCACCATGCCGTGGTCGGCCGTGACGGCCACGACGGTCCCCTTCGGCAGCGAACGCGCCAGCCGGCGCAGCCCGAGGTCCAGCTCTGCGAGCGCGTCGCCCCACTGCCACGACCCCCAGCCGTGGTGGTGACCGGTCTTGTCGACGTCGCCCCAGTAGAGGTAGGCCAGGCCGGGAGCGCGCAGCGCCGACACCACGGCGTCGACGCGGTCGTCGAGCCCCTCGGCCGCACGGTAGGCCGCACCCCGCAGGGCTGCCTGCGTCAGTCCTGAGCCCGCGAACCGCGCGGGTCCGACGCTCGTGACCGCGACGCCGTGGCCGACCAGCCGCTCGAGGACGGACGCGTGCGGCTGCCACTCCTGCGCGGGCGGCAGGTCCGTCCAGGAGACGAGGTTGCCGAGCCGGCCGGTGCGCGGGTCCCGCACGGTGTAGCCGAGCATCCCGGTTGACCCGGGCGCGAGCCCCGTGCCGAACGTGCCCATCGCGGTGGCGGTCGTCGACGGGAACGTGCTGGTCAGCGGCACGGAGTCGGCGAGCAGGCCGCGCAGGAACGGCGCGTGGCCCGCCCGCTCGGAGAGGTTCAGGTGCCCGAGGCCGTCGACGAGCACCACGCAGACGCGCTGCGCCCCGGGGAGCTCGATGTGCGCGCCGGTCGTCCCGGCCGCGGCGCCGGCGGTCTCTACGCCGAGCGCACGAGCCGCGGCGGGCAGCACGCCGGACAGGCACGCGTGCCCGGCGCCCGGCGCCTGCAGCCCGGCACGCCCCAGCTCGTCGAGGAGCGGTCCCGCGGCTGAGCTCACGGGCGTGCGCTCGCCGCCGACAGGAGCCGGGCGAACGTCGTCGCCGCACGCACGGAGTCGATGCCCTCGGCGGCGGCGCTCACGCGCACGACGACGTCGTCGGGCGTGAGCGTGCCCGTGAGGCCGTGGTCCGCTTCGCACTGCGGGTCGCCGCAGGTCGCGGGCTCGAGGTCGACGCGCGACACGGCTCCCCACCCGATCGCGAGCGTCAGCTCGGCGGGCGACGCACCCGATCGGTGCTTGGCGGGGTCCGGCACGACGTGCGTCAGAGCGACCGAGCGGAGCTCACCGAGCGGGACGGACTCGGTGGTCGCGGACGCGCTGGCCGAGGGGTGCTCGGAGTCGGCGGGGTGGTCGTCGACGTGCGCGACCACGAGCCTCGTCGGTGTGAGCGCGAGGACCGTCACGTGGCGACGGACCTCGGCGGCGTCGAACGTCGTCTCGGGATGGACCAGGTGCGCGACGACCGGCTCCTCCCCCAGCGCGACGTCGAGCACGTCGGCGACCAGCTCGGGGTAGTAACCGGCTCGGTCGAGGTCCTGGCGCAGAGTCGTCGAGGGTGCGGGCACGTGCTCATCCTCGCACCACCGTGCGGGTGCCCGCGGCGCGGGTCCACACCGCTCGGTCGGCCGAGGGACGCCCCCAGGCCCGCATCCGGGCCGGCTCAGCCGCGCGGCAGGCGGCGCGTGCTGTCCGTGCGGTCGGCTCGCGCGAGGCTCGCGCGCGCACCGAGGACGACGACCCCCGCCTCGTGGACCTGCACGGGGTTCAGCTCGAGGGAGCGCAGCTCGGGCAGGTCGTCGCTGAGCACCGCGACCCGCGCGAGCACGTCCTCGAGCGCCGCGACGTCGAGCGGCGGCAGCCCCCGGTAGCCGAACAGCCGCGGCGCCGCCCGCGGCGAGCGGACCAGCTCGGCCACGTCGACGTCCGTCAGCGGCGGCACGGCGTAGGCGACGTCGCCGAGGAGGTCGGACGCGTCGCCCGCGAGCCCGAAGCTGATGAGAGGGCCGAACAGCGGGTCCTCGGCCGTGCGCACGACGCACGCCGACCCGTGCGGGGCCATCGCCTGCACCTCGAGCGGAGGCAGGCCGGGCTCCGGCAGGTGCCCGCGCGCGAGCTCGAGCACCTGGGCCACGTCGGCGCGCAGCTCGGCCTCGTCGGCGACGTCGAGCCGCACGCCCCCGAGGTCGGCGCGGTGCCGGAGCGCTGGGACCGTCGTCTTGAGCACGACCGGCCACCCGATGGCCCGCGCCGCTGCGACCGCCTCGTCGGCGTCGCTCACACCCGTGGCCGGCAGGACGTCCACGCCGACCGTCGCGAGGAGCTCGCGGACCTCGTGCGGCTGGAGCACCGCCTCGTCGATGCCGTCGAGGTGCTGCGCGACCAGGCGGCGCGCCGCGCGCGTGTCGGTCCCGGCGGGGCGTGCGGGGCGCCCGCGGTCGCTCGCGCGGCGCTCGGCGTACCGGGCCGCGTGCGCGAGCGCGAGCACCGCGTCCTCCGGCGTGACGTAGGCGGGCACCGTGCGGGCACGGCCCTCGCCGTCCGGGGCCGTGAGCTCGTCGGTGACGCCGGACAGCCCGAGCATGCACGCGACCACCGGTCGGCCCGTACGCGCCGCGGCGCGCGCGACGGCACCGGCCACGGCGCCGTCCGGTCCGTCGACGGTCGGGATGCGCAGCGCGACGACCGCGTCGACGTCCGGCGCGTCGAACACGGAGTCGACGACACGCTGCACGTCGTCCGGGCCGGCGTCCTCGGCCAGGATCGTCGGCCGCCCGGCGACGACGAGCCCCGAGGCCGCCGCGGCCTCGGCGACCAGCGCCGCGACGGAGGTCGAGCTGGCGAGGACCGCGGCCCGTCGACCTGCCGGGAGCGGCTGGTGAGCCAGGACCTGGAGCACGTCGAGCATCTGGTGCGTGTTGTCGACGCGGATCACGCCGGCCTGCCGCATGACCTCCTCGAGCGTGCGGCGCGGCGCGTGCGTCGGTCGCACCGCGTGCCCCGGCGGCACCGCGTGGCCCGAGCGGCCGGTCGCGACCACGACCACCGGCTTGGTCGCCGAGAGCCGCCGCGCGACTCGGGAGAACTTGCGGGGGTTGCCGATCGACTCCAGGTAGAGGCCGACCGCGTCGACCCCGTCGTCGTCGGACCAGAACTGCATGAGGTCGTTGCCGGAGACGTCCGCGCGGTGCCCGGCGGATACGAACTCCGCCACGCCGAGCCCGCGGCGCTGCACGGCACCCAGGAGCGTCACGGCGAGCGGCGCCGACTGGCAGAAGACGCCGACGTTGCCACGGCGCGGCACGGACCCGGCGAGCGACGCGTCGAGCCATCCGTCGTCGGTCGCCGCGAGCGCACCGAACGACGCGGGACCGACCACGCGCATGCCGGCGCCGTGCGCGGCCCGCAGGAGCCCACGACGGCGCTCGAGGCCCTGCTCGCCGTCTTCGGCATACCCGGACGACAGCAGGACGACCCCGTGCACGCCGAGCCGGGCCAGGCCGCGCACGACTCCCTCGACCTCGTGCGAGGAGGTCGCGAGGACCGCGAGCTCGACGGGTCCGGGCACGAGCGCCAACGCGTCGAACGACGTCGCCCCCGGCGGCACGTCGGGGACGCCCACGCAGGTCACGCTGACCTGCGTGGAACCGGCGACGAGGTTGCGTGCCGCCACGGCCGCCATGCGCCGGTGCAGCGCGGAGCCGTCGGCGCCCGGTCCCACGACGACCACCTGACGGGCCCTCAGCAGCGACCGGACCGAGCGCGCCTCGGCCCGGTGCTCGCGGTCGGCGACCACGGCGAGCGACCTGTCGGTCGGGTCGATGTCGAACGACAGCGCGACGACGCCGTCCTCGGTGCGCTGGCGGACCTCGTACCCGGCGTCGCGGAACACTCCGATCATGCGTCCGTTCTGCGGCAGCACCTCGGCGACGAACCTGCGCACGTCCCGTTCGCGCGCTGCCGCCGCGAGGTGCTCGAGCAGCACCGACCCGAGACCGAGGCCCTGGCGCGCATCGGCGACGTTGAACGCGACCTCGGCCTCGTCGTCGTCGACGCGGTCGAACCGGGCCACCCCGACGATCCTCTCGTCGCCGCGCTCGTCCGACGCGACCGCGACAAGCGCTACCCGATCGACGTGGTCGACGTTGACGAGGCGGTGCAGGTCACGTTCCGGGAGGCGCTCGAGCTGTGCGAAGAAGCGCAGGTACGTGGAGCGCTCGGACTGCGCGACGTGGAAGGCCTGCAGCGCGTCCGCGTCGGTGGGGCGGATCGGCCGCACGTGCGTCGTCGAGCCGTCGGAGAGCACGACGTCCGCCTCCCACGACGCGGGGTACACGGGCGCGTGCGGCGCACCGCTCGCAGGGTCCGGCGCGACGTCGACGTCCGACATGCGACCAGGCTAGTCGTCGCGCCCCGCGCGCCGTCGCCGGCCGCACGCCCCGGCAGGCGACAATGTCCCCTGCACGACCGCACGGACCACCCGAGGAGCCCCACGCATGGCGCGTCGCCCCGCGACCCCCGACCTGCCGCCCGACGACACGGTCGGTCGCGTCGTCGACATCGACGTCGCAGCCGAGATGGAGGGCTCGTTCCTCGAGTACGCCTACTCGGTCATCTACTCGCGTGCGCTGCCCGACGCGCGGGACGGGCTCAAGCCCGTGCAGCGCCGCATCCTGTTCCAGATGGCCGACATGGGCCTGCGACCCGACCGGCCGTACGTGAAGTCGGCACGCGTCGTCGGCGAGGTCATGGGCAAGCTGCACCCGCACGGCGACGCGGCGATCTACGACGCGATGGTGCGGCTCGCGCAGCCGTTCAGCCTGCGCCTGCCGCTCGTCGACGGGCACGGGAACTTCGGCTCGCTGGACGACGGCCCGGCCGCGCCCCGCTACACCGAGGCACGCATGGCGCCCGCGGCGGTCGCGATGACGACGGGGCTCGACGAGGACGTCGTCGACTTCGTGCCGAACTACGACAACAAGCTGACGCAGCCCGAGGTGCTGCCCGCGGCGATCCCGAACCTCCTGGTCAACGGCGCGGCCGGCATCGCCGTGGGCATGGCGACGAACATGGCTCCGCACAACCTCGTCGAGGTGGTCGCGGCGGCCCGCCACCTGGTGATGCACCCCGACGCGACCCTCGAGGACCTCACGCGGTTCGTGCCCGGGCCCGACCTGCCGAGCGGCGGGAAGATCGTCGGGCTCGACGGCGTGCGCGACGCCTACCGGACGGGACGCGGCGCGTTCCGCACGCGTGCGACCGCTCGCGTCGAGAACGTGACGCCCAAGCGCAAGGGCATCGTCGTCACCGAGCTCCCGTACGGCGTGGGTCCGGAGAAGGTGATCGAGAAGATCAAGGAGGGCGTCCAGAGCAAGAAGCTCTCGGGCATCTCCGCAGCGGTCGACCTCACCGACCGCACGCACGGGCTGCGGCTCGTCATCGAGGTCAAGACGGGCTTCAACCCCGACGCGGTGCTCGAGCAGCTCTACCGGTTCACGCCGCTCGAGGACTCGTTCTCGATCAACAACGTCGCGCTCGTCGAGGGCCAGCCGCGCACGCTCGGGCTGCGCGAGCTGCTCGTGGTGTGGGTCGACCACCGGCTCACGGTCGTGCGTCGCCGCTCCGAGCACCGGCTGGCCAAGCGCCTCGAGCGCCTGCACCTCGTCGAGGGCCTGCTCGTCGCGATCGTCGACATCGACGAGGTCATCCAGGTGATCCGCTCGTCGGACGACGCCGACGCAGCGCGGACCCGCCTGCGTCAGGTGTTCGACCTGTCCGAGCCACAGGCCGAGTACATCCTCGAGCTACGGCTGCGGCGCCTGACGAGGTTCTCGCGCATCGAGCTCGAGAAGGAGCAGGAGCAGCTCCGCTCGGAGATCGAGGACCTGCGCGCGATCCTCGCCGACGACCACCGCCTGCGCACGCTCGTGTCCGACGAGATGGCCGAGGTAGCCGCGACGTACGGCACGCCGCGCCGCACGATCCTGCTCGAGTCGGCGGGCGGCTCGTCGGTCACGGGAGCCCCCGCGGCCCGCGCGTCGGCCACCCCGCTCGAGATCGCCGACACGCCCACGCGCGTCCTGCTCTCGGGAACCGGGCTGCTCGCGCGCACCGCCGACGACGCCCCGCTCGTGCGCGACGAGGGCGCGCGGCGCTCGCGGCACGACGTCGTGACCTCCGGCGTGGTCTCGACCGCACGTGCCGAGATCGGTGCGGTCACCTCGCGCGGCCGTCTCGTGCGCGTCTCGGTGCTCGACCTGCCCTCGCTGCCGCCCACCGACGGTCCGCCATCGCTCTCGGGCGGCGTCCCCGTCGGCGAGGTGGTGACGCTCGAGCGGGACGAGCGCGTCGTCGCGCTGACGTCGCTCGCCGCCGAGGCGCCGACGCTCGCGCTGGCGACCGCGCAGGGGGTGGTCAAGCGTGTCGCACGCGGAGACGTGCCCGGCAACCGGGACGCGTGGGAGGTCGTGGCGCTCAAGGACGGCGACGAGGTCGTCGGTGCCGCTCCCGCCGAGGACGACGACGAGCTCGTGCTCGTGAGCTCCGACTCGTCGCTCCTGCACTTCGGTGCGTCCGCCGTGCGCCCGCAGGGGCGGGCCGCGGGCGGCATGGCGGGCATCAAGCTCGCTGCCGGACGCCGCGTGGTCGCATTCGGCGTCGTGCCGGCGGGCAGTGCGGCGGACGCGGTCGTCGTGACGGTCTCGGGGTCGTCGACCGCGCTGCCCGGCACGCAGGCAGGATCGGCCAAGGTCTCCCCGTTCGACGCGTACCCGGGCAAGGGACGCGCGACCGGCGGGGTGCGCGCGCACCGGTTCCTCAAGGGCGAGGACGCGATCATCCTGGCGTGGGTCGGCCCCGCCCCGGCGCGAGCCACCGGGTCCGCCGGCCAGCCCGTGGAGCTCCCGCCGGTCGACCAGCGTCGCGACATGTCGGGCGTCGCGCTCGGCGCCCCCGTGCACGCGATCGGCTGAGCCTCAGGCGACGACGAGGTCGTCCCTGCCCGCGTGCACGCCCCGGCGCGCGCGCAGGTCCGCACGCGCGACACCGAGCGCGATCAGCGACTGGGCCGCGACGTAGGTCGCCATGACCCAGAAGCCGGGGACGGGCGGGTGCCAGGCGTCGACGAAGCGGTCGAGAGCGATGAGGCCGTCCGAGACGAGGAACACCGCTCCCCCGGCCGCCACGAGCGGCCCGCACCCCGTCGCGAGCACGGCCATCGCGACGAGCACGCCACCGTAGACCGCGACCGGGACGAGCAGCGGTCCCGCGGCCGGTGCGCACGCGCCGACGAGCGTCACGAGCACCGCCGCGTACGGCAGGACGAGCAGCGGACGACGATGCACGACGCTGCGCCGCACGTCCGGTGCGAACCCCACGACGAACGCCGCCTGCGCCACCAGGAAGCAGCCCACCATGACGAGGAACGCCGCATCGCCCGTCACGAGGCGTGGGAGCGAGTCGCCGAGCCACGACGCGACCAGCGCGGCGAGCGTCCACCGGACGCGGTGCGAGCGCGGCGCCGCGGTGGCCGACCAGAGCGCGGCAGCGAGCGGCGGCAGCAGCAGCACCTGGGTCAGGTCCGCGAGACCGTCGGCGCCGGCGAGCAGCGCGCCGAGGTGCACGAGCGCGACGACCGCGAAGCAGGCTCCCCAGCGAGCGGCCGCGACAGGGGCCCGGTTCGTGCTCGTCATCGCTGCCACGACCCGCCCTCCCGGTCCGCGGCGGCGGCGCCCGGACCAGCTGCGCGACCCCGTCGTCGACGCGGACGCGATGCTAGCGCCCCGTGGCCGGCACCGGAACGTGCCGGTCCACGACCGCGCGCCGCCAGGGACCCGCCGGGGCTACAGCTCGATCGTCATCAGGCGCGACCCGTGCGTCACCTCGTAGCCGAGGCTCGCGTACAGCCCGTGCGCACCGCTCGGGTTGGCGGTGTCGACGTCCAGCGCGGCGAACTGCATGCCGTCCTCGCGGTACGCGAGCATCCCCGCGACGAGGAGCGCCACGGCGATCCCCCGTCCGCGGTGCGCGGGCCGCACACCCAGCAGGTCGCAGTACCCGTACGTGTACCCGACGACGTCCCAGTCCTGCTCGTACCGGCTCGAGAGCTGGTAGCCGACGACGTCGCCCGACGCCTCGTCGACCGCGACGAAGCTCCACGACGGCACCTGCAGCGTGCGTCCTTGCGCCCACTGCTCGGCCGTCTGGGGCTGGCTCCCCCAGTGGTCCGCGAACGCCTCGTTGTGCGCGAGCCGCGTCGCGTCGTCGAGCGCCTGCGTCCACGGCGTCACGACGACTCCCGACGGCGCTCCCCCGACCGGGACGCCCGACCCGAGCGACCGCCGCATCTGCGTGTAGTAGCGGATGGGCGAGAAGCCGGCCCGCGCGGCGAGCGCGACGGTCGACGTCGCGTCGTCCTCCACGTAGATGCCGATCCTCGCCGGGACGTCCTTGCCGGACTCCGCGATGCGCTGGCGCCCGCGACCCTGCGACCAGGCGAGCAGCGCCGTCCCGACGCCGCGCCCACGCCAGGCCGGGTCGACCCCGCCGCTGAGGAACGCGCGCACCGTCGTGGTGTCACCGGGCGGCTGCTGCACGGTCGCCCACGCCCTCAGCGTCCCCGTCTCGTCCCAGCCGCCCAGGGAGTCGGTGGACAGGTCGAGCGCGGGGTCCGCGAGCGACTCCTCGAGCTCGTCGCGCGACGTGCGGTACGGGCACCGGTCGGCGTCCTCGACCGCGGCGACCAGCCGGAACAGCTCGGCGACGTGCTCGGGGGCCAGCGGGCGCCACGCCAGGCCGAGCGCGGCGTCGGGGACGTCGAGCGAGTGCGGTGCTGCGACGCGGTCAGCAAGGGTCGAGGTCATGCCAGCCACCCTCGCGGGCGTCAGCCACCCGGGCAAGCCGATTTGCGCGGATGCCGGCGCCGGCCCTCACGCGTCGATGCGGCTGCGGTCCAGGTTCTGCGCCCCGGCGATGAGGAAGTCCTTGCGGGGCGCGACGTCGGACCCCATGAGCAGCTCGAAGATCTCCTCGGCTCGCTGGGCGGCCTCCACGGTCACGCGGCGCAGCGTGCGGTGGCGCGGGTCCATCGTCGTCTCCGCGAGCTGGTCAGCGTCCATCTCCCCGAGACCCTTGTACCGCTGGATGTCGTCCTTGTACCGCCGGCCGGAGCGGTCGAGCTTCTTGAGGGTCGCCGCGAGCTCTGCCTCCGAGTACGTGTAGACGTACTCGTTCTTGCGGCCCCCGCCGCCGATCACCTCGATGCGGTGCAGCGGCGGCACCGCCGCGTACACGCGGCCGTCCTCGACGAGCGGACGCATGTAGCGGAAGAACAGCGTGAGCAGCAGGGTGCGGATGTGCGCGCCGTCGACGTCGGCGTCCGTCATCAGCACGATCTTGCCGTAGCGCGCCGCCTCGAGGTCGAACGTGCGGCCCGAGCCCGCGCCGACCACCTGGATGATCGCGGCGCACTCGGCGTTCTTGAGCATGTCCGTGACGGACGCCTTCTGGACGTTGAGGATCTTGCCCCGGATCGGCAGCAACGCCTGGAAGTCCGAACTGCGCGCGAGCTTGGCGGTGCCGAGCGCGCTGTCACCCTCGACGATGAACAGCTCGCTGCGCTCGACGTCGTCGATGCGGCAGTCCGCGAGCTTGGCCGGCAACGACGACGTCTCGAGCGCGTTCTTGCGGCGCGAGATCTCCTTCTGCTTGCGTGCCGACAGCCGCGCCCGCATCTCGCCGACGATCTTGTCGAGCAGCAGCGAGGACTGCGCCTTGTGGTCACGCTTCGGCGACGAGAAGATCGCGGCCAGCTCGGCGTCGATGACCTTGCCGACGATCGCGCGCACCGGCGCGGTGCCGAGGACCTCCTTCGTCTGGCCCTCGAACTGCGGCTCGGCGAGGCGGACCGTGACGACGGCCGTGAGCCCCGCGAGCACGTCCTCCTTCTCGATGCGCTCGGTCGCTGCGTCCTTGGCCGAGATCTTCAGGCGGCGCGCGTTCGCGTCGACCTGCTTGCGCAGCGTCCGCAGGAGACCCGCCTCGAAACCGGCCAGGTGCGTCCCGCCCTTGGGCGTCGAGATGATGTTGACGAACGTGCGGACCTCGGTGTCGTACCCCGTGCCCCACCGCAGCGCGACGTCCACCTCGCACGTGCGGGCGACCTCCTGCGGCGTCATGTGCCCGCGGTCGTCGAGTACCGGGACCGTCTCCGTGAAGCTGCCCTCGCCCGTGAGGTGCCACGTGTCCGTCACGGCGGGGTCGGGCGCGAGGTGGTCCACGAAGTCGACGACGCCCCCGCTGTGGTGGAACGACTCCTCGTGCGGGCCGTCCGCGCCCGGCGTCCCTGCGATACCCCGCTCGTCGCGCACGACGAGCGTGAGCCCCGGCACCAGGAAGCTGGTCTGGCGGGCGCGCGTGACCAGCTCGTCGTACGAGAAGACCGCCGTCTTGGGGAAGATCTGCCGGTCGGCCCAGTACCGCACGCGCGTCCCCGTGCGAGCCCGCGCGACCTTGCCCACCACCGCGAGCTCGGAGCCCGAGACGAACGGCTCGAACACGGAGTCCGGCGAACGGCCGGCGCCGTCGTCGAAAACGCCCGGCTCGCCGCGGTGGAACGACATCCGGTGCGTGCGGCCGTCGCGGTCCACCTCGACGTCCAGCCGCGACGACAGCGCGTTCACGACCGATGCGCCGACGCCGTGCAGACCTCCCGACGCACCGTACGAGCCACCGCCGAACTTGCCGCCCGCGTGCAGCTTGGTGAAGACGACCTCGACGCCCGTGAGCCCCGTCTTGGGCTCGACGTCCACCGGGATGCCGCGCGCGTTGTCGCGCACCTCGACCGACGAGTCGGAGTGCAGCACGATCTCGATGCGGTCGCCGAACCCCGCGAGCGCCTCGTCGACCGAGTTGTCGATGATCTCCCACAGGCAGTGCATGAGGCCGCGGCTGTCGGTCGTGCCGATGTACATGCCCGGGCGCTTGCGCACCGCCTCGAGGCCCTCGAGCACCGACAGGTGCCGGGCGGTGTAGCCGGACTGCGAGGAGGTGGTCGTCACGGCACAGATCGTAGGCGAGCGCCCTGACAGCCCCGCGACGCCATGCCGCACCGGTGCGGCATGCGCGACCCCGCCGGTGCGCTCAGGTCCGACACAGACGGTCGCGACGAGGTCACGTTCGGGCGACGTTTCGTACGCGCGTAGCGAACCACCCCGTCTCGGTGACATGGAACGCGGCATCGGATGGTTGTATGGATCCGTGACCACCACGACGACGACCACCCCGCTCACCGCAGCCGACCGCTGCGACCGTTGCGGCGCGCAGGCCTACGTCCGCGTCGTCCTGCCCGTCGGCGAGCTCCTGTTCTGCGCGCACCACGCGCGCGAGCACGCGCCCAAGTTCACAGCCGTGGCCGAGCACGTCCAGGACGAGACGGACCGCCTGCTCGCGGAGCACGGCGCAGGAGCCGGTGCGGCGTCGAGCTGACCGCACCCACCTCTGGCCTGAGGCCCCGGACCACTCGCTGGTCCGGGGCCTCGTGCGTCTGTCGGTGACGAGACGAGCCCGGACCCCTCACGGGGTCCGGGCTCGTCGTCGGCTCGGATCCTGCGACCCGTCGGTCGCAGACCTTCAGTCGAGGTAGTCGCGCAGCACCTGCGAGCGCGACGGGTGGCGCAGCTTCGACATCGTCTTGGACTCGATCTGGCGGATGCGCTCACGCGTCACGCCGTAGACCTTCCCGATCTCGTCGAGCGTCTTCGGCTGGCCGTCCGTGAGGCCGAACCGCATCGACACGACACCGGCCTCGCGCTCGGACAGCGTGTCGAGCACCTGGTGCAGCTGCTCCTGCAGCAGCGTGAAGCTCACGGCGTCCGCGGGGACGACCGCCTCGGAGTCCTCGATGAGGTCACCGAACTCGCTGTCGCCGTCCTCGCCGAGGGGCGTGTGCAGCGAGATGGGCTCGCGACCGTACTTCTGGACCTCGACGACCTTCTCGGGCGTCATGTCCAGCTCCTTCGCCAGCTCCTCCGGCGTGGGCTCGCGGCCCAGGTCCTGGAGCATCTGGCGCTGGACGCGCGCGAGCTTGTTGATGACCTCGACCATGTGCACCGGGATACGGATGGTGCGGGCCTGGTCGGCCATGGCGCGCGTGATCGCCTGCCGGATCCACCACGTGGCGTACGTGGAGAACTTGTAGCCCTTGGTGTAGTCGAACTTCTCGACCGCGCGGATCAGACCGAGGTTGCCCTCCTGGATGAGGTCCAGGAAGAGCATGCCGCGACCGGTGTAGCGCTTCGCGAGCGAGACCACGAGGCGCAGGTTGGCCTCGAGCAGGTGGTTCTTGGCACGACGACCGTCCTGCGCGATCCACTCGAGCTCACGGCGCAGCTTGGGCTCCATCGTCGTGCCGGAACCGAGGCGCTCCTCCGCGAACAGGCCGGCCTCGATGCGCTTCGCGAGCTCGACCTCCTGCTCGGCGTTCAGCAGCGCGACCTTGCCGATCTGCTTGAGGTAGTCCTTGACCGGGTCGGCGGTGGCACCCGCGGTGACGACCTGCTGCGCAGGCGCGTCGTCGTCGTCGGCGTCCGAGTAGACGAAGCCCGAGTCCTCGGACTCCTCCTGGTCGCCCGCGGCCTTCGGCTTGGTCTCGCCGTCCTCCGACTCGCTCTCCTCGTCGTTCTCGTCGACGACGACGTCCTCGACCTCGACCTCCTCGAGCTCCGGCGTGGCCTCCGCGTCGTCGCCCTCGGCCTCGTCGTCGGCCTTCTTCGACGTCTTCTTCGGACCGGCCTTGGCGGCCGCGGTCTTCGTCGTCGCGGAGGTCGCCTTGGCGGTGGCGGCCTTCGTGGCGGCGGACCGGGTCGCACGCTTCGCGGCAGGCTTCGCCTCGGCGTCCTGACCGTCGACGTCGGCGGCCTGAGCCGCGCCGTCCCCCGCGCCGCCGGCGGCAGCGGACTTCGTCGAGGCCTTCGTCGTACGCCGCGTCGCGGTCGAGGTGGCGGCCGCGACGCTCGCCTTCGCGGTCGTACGGGCGCTCGTGCTCGTCGCCGCGACGGCGCGCTGCGCGACCGGCTCGCTCACCGTGATGCCCGCGGTAGCGAAGCCGCGCACGACGGCACGCAGGCGCTTGGCGTCCTGGACGTCGGCGGCCTCGCACGCGGCGCGCAACTCCTCGGCGCCGACGCTGCCGTGGGTCTTGCCGCGGACGACAAGCTCCTGGAGCGCGGGGTGCTCGAACTCACGCGGAAGTGCGGGATGCGGGGTCTGGGGCACGAACGACCTTTCGGCAGCGCGACTCCCGGGCAGGGGAACCGGGAGGTGTAGGGATATTGTACTTTGCCGATCCGCTCCGGGACGCGCGTCGCGGGCACATCGAGGCGCTCGTCGGTGGCGGGATGGTGAGGGATCGACCTGCCGCCCCTAGCCCTGCGGGCGGCCGTCCGGTGTCACAACGACCGAGCCCCCCGCAAGATTCCCCGGCACGCCGGCGCCTCGGTACCGCCGTCGAGGTCGTGGCCTCCGGCGGGAGGTCCTCGTCCGCTCAGGCCTGCGGCTTGACCGTCAGCACGGGGCACGGCGCGTCGAACAGGACCCGCTGCGCGTTCGCGCCGAGGATCAGCTTCCCCACGGGGCTGCGACGACGCAGCCCGATCACGACCAGCTCCGCGGAGACTTCTTCCGCGGTCGCGATGAGGTCGTCGGCGACATCCCCACCGTCCAGGAGGCGGATCTCGTGCGGCGTCCCTTCGTCCGTGAGCCGACGGCCGACGGCCTCGAGCTCGGCATCTGCCGACGCACGCTGCTCGGGCGGCTCGTCCCCACGCATGCTCACAACGACGACGACCGACGTGCCTCGCGTCGACGCCTCGGCGACGGCCGCGTCGAGTGCGGCTCTGCCCTCCGGCGTGGCGAGGTATCCGACGACGATGCCCATCTCACACTCCCTCGGTCGCACCGGGGTGGTACCGGCACGCGGGCGTGACGCTACCGGAGCACGCGCCCCGCCACGACCGGACCACCGCCACGACCCCGTGCGAGCGGCGACGCTCGTCCTTGCTCGCACCGGCGCCGCGGGGTCACACGCGCGTCCACCCGGGTCCGACGCCGTGCTCGAGGAGGTCCTGGAGCAGGTGACCGAGCCGGTAGTCGTCGTCGTGCCGCAGGGCGGTCTCCAGCAGCACGGCGCACCGCGCACCCTCGCCCGCCCACCACGCGAGCAGCGCGAGGAGCGTGAGCGCCGGCGCCTGCGCCCCGGCCCGACCGTGCGCGACCACGTGCTCGAGGACGCGCCGGTGCAGCACCGCCTCGTCGTGGTCGGGCGCGACGCCGACGTCCGCGTCGATCACCCGCCGCAACGCCGAGCCCATCGCCGCGTCGTCGGCCGGTTCGGGGTGTCCGGCGGCGACGGACCGCTCGGCGAGGTCGTCGGTGCCGGGGATCAGCGACACGAGCACGGCGTCGCGGACCCTGCGGTCGGCGAGCGCGGCCTCGAGCCGTCCCCAACGCACGTGCGCGAGCCCCGGCTCACCCTCGTCGCGCGCGATCTCCACCGCGTCGCGCCACGTCGACAGACCGGCGAGCCGCCACGCCGCGAGCTCCCCAGGGGACGTCGCCGCGGCGCCGCGCGCCTCCCAACGCCGTCGCACCCGCGCGACGGAGCGTCTCCGGTCCGTGCTCGCTCGCCCGATCCTGCCGAGCGCCTCTCGCGACTCCGCGACCACCGACCCCGCGAGCACCATGCGCGCGCCGACCTGCGTCGCATCGAGCTCCCACAGAGGTCGACCACCGGCCGGGCAGCACGACATGTCGCGGCAGTCGAGGTCCAGGTAGCCCGTCGGCGTCACGACGTGCACCTCGACCTCGCCGAACGGTGCGTGCGCGGCGTCACGCAGGTGCGCGACGGCCTGGACCAGGCGGCCCGGGGCGTAGCGCGGGTCGGGACCGTCGTCGTACACCGCGCACCGCAGCCGCGCCGCCCGGTCTCGGTCCATGAGGCTCACCACGGACCGCGCCACCTGTGGGCCCGCCACGGGGTCCGCCAGGTGCTCGAGGTCCACGCGCATGACGAGGCCGACGCGTCCGCGCGGCTCGCGCAGGCCGACGACGACGACGCTCTCACGGGGGCGGAACCCCAACCTGTGCGGGATGAGGGCCAGCAGCTCGCGGGGCTCGTTGACGCGGAGGGTCTCGGTGTCCATGCCGACACGCAAGCGCACGGGCTGCGTTCACGCGGCCCGTCCCGGGCAGATGTGCACGGCGCAGCGGGCTGCCCGTGCCTGTGGACGGTTCGACGGGCGGCGGCAGGACGACGAGGTCCGGGGCGGGGTCCGGGTCCACGCGCGCTCGGCACGCACGGCTACCCTGGCCCGATGCCCCGCCCGAGCACGGCCACGCACCTCGCCCGGCACCGAGGGCGACCCGTCGTCCGCCGCACCCGCGCCGCGCGCCGCGTGACGGTCGCTGCAGCGCTCGTCGCCCTCGCCTGCGCCGCGTGCTCGACGAGCGCACCCGCGGACCTGGGCTCGAGCGCCGGCACGACGATCGAGGCACCCGCCCCGACGCCCACGGAGTCGCTGCTCGCGAGCGACGACCCGACGACGTCGACGGTCGGCGGCCTCGCCCCCGGATTCCCCAGCGACCTGTTCCCCGTGCCCGCCGGAGCGCACGTGCTCGTCTCGTCGGCGACGCCTGACGGCGACCTCACGGACGTGAGCCTCAACCTCACCACCGACGCCTCGACGAAGGAGCTCCTCGCCGACGTCCGGGGCCCGCTCCTCGACGCGGGGTTCACGGAGAAGACGCCCGACGAGAAGGAACCGCAGCTCGCGGCGCAGGCCGCGTTCACGCGGGACGGCGCCAAGGAGATCGTCATCCTCGGCATCCTCGACCGGGACGGCACGCGCACGCTCACGCTGAGCGGCACCGTCTCGACCTCCTGACCGGCGTCGGGTCGTCTCGGTCCGCCGTAGGCTGCGGGTCGTGAACCTCGACGCAGCTGCCCCGACCGAGGACGTGCGCGCGGGGGTCGACGCGGTGCTCGCGGCGCAGGTCGGCGCGGTGCGCCGCACGCTCGCGAGCATGAGCCCGGATGCCGCTCCCCTGTGCGACGCGCTCGAGCGGATGCTCTCGGGCGGCAAGCGCCTGCGTGCGGCGTTCTGCTACTGGTCGTGGCGCGCCCACGGCGGGGACCCCGCGTCGCCTGACGCCGACGACGTGCTGCGGGTGGGTGCCGCGCTCGAGCTCTTCCAGGCCGCCGCGCTGTTCCACGACGACGTCATGGACGACTCCGACACCCGACGCGGGCAGCCGGCCGCCCACCGGGCGTTCGCACGGCTGCACGACGAGCGCGCACTCGCGGGCGACGCCCGACGGTTCGGCGAGTCGGCCGCGATCCTGCTCGGCGATCTTGCGCTCGTGGTCAGCGACCAGGAGGTCGCCTCTGCACTCGCGACGGCCCCGCCTCCGCGGGCCGCGCGGGTTCGCGAGGTGTTCGACCACATGCGGCTCGAGGTCACGGTCGGGCAGTACCTCGACGTCCTGGCGCAGTCGATGCCGTGGGGCGACGACCCCACGGCCGACGAGGCACGTGCCCGCCGGGTGATCCGTACGAAGTCGGCGCGGTACAGCGTCGAGCACCCGATCGTGCTCGGGGCCGCCCTCGCCGACGCGGCCGACGCCGACCTGGACGCCTGCCGCGCGATCGGGCTGCCGCTCGGCGAGGCCTTCCAGCTGCGCGACGACCTGCTGGGCGTCTACGGCGACCCGGCGACGACGGGCAAGCCCGCGGGTGACGACCTGCGCGAGGGCAAGCGCACGGTCCTCGTCGCGCGGACCTTGGCGCGTGCCGCGGATGCCGGCGACGAGCGGACGGTCGAGCTCGTGCGGCGCGTGCTGGGTGACCGGGCGGCGGCGGACGCGCAGGTGGAGCAGGTCTCCGCGGCGATCGCCGGCACCGGCGCCGTGCAGGACGTCGAGGACCTGATCACCGAGCTCGCGGACGAGGCGTTCGCGCTCATCGACGAGCGAGCGTGGCCCGAGCCCGCGCGCTCGATGCTCGTCGCCGCGGCGCACGCCAGCGTCGACCGGCGGGCGTGAGCCCCCGGAGCCGCGGTCGGCTCGGTGGGGACTCCCCTGCCGGCGAGGGTCAGAGCTCGGCCTGGGCGAGCCTGCGGACCTCGGTCTTGCGTCCGGCGCGCAGCGCACCGATCGGGGACGTCGTGAGCGCCTCGGACGGCGTGAACAGCCACACGATCGCGTCCTCGTCGGTGTAGCCCACGTCCTTCAGCACCGTGAGCGTGCCCTGGAGCGACGCGAGCACGGTCCACTCGGGCCCGTCCTGCGTACGCGAGGGCGCGGCCGGGTTGGCCAGGTGCCCGGGGACGACGAAGTCCGCGGGCACCGAGAACACCTTGCGCTCACCGACACGGGCCCCCGCCAGGCGTCCTTCCTGCAGCAGCCGGCGCACGCGTCCGGCGTCCACGCCGAGCCGCTCCGCGAGGTCAGGGACGGTCAGCCACTCGTCGACGAGGCTCTCGAGGTCGTTGTTCACACGATCAGCGTACGCACCGGGAAATGACATCGGCGCAATTCACTCGTCGGAGCTCGCCGGGCTTTCCTCGGCAGTTCCTGTGAGATACGTTCGCGTTCTGTCACTTCAGTCACACCAGTCACATTCCGTCACACGCGCACCAGGGGACGACATGAGCCAGCCCATCGCTCGCCGCGCCGCCACGACCAGCACGGGTGCGATCGCGCTCGCCGCGATCGCCGTCACGGCCTCCGGCACAGGTGCGCACGCGGACCAGTCGTACACGGTGCGCCCGGGCGACACCGTCAGCCACATCGCCGCACGGACCGGCACGAGCGTCGCAGCGATCGCACGTGCGAGCTCTCTGTCGGACGTCTCCCGCATCCAGGTCGGCCAGGTGCTGACGATCCCTTCGCACGCCACGTCGTCCGGCAGCCCGCACGAGAGCTCGACGACCACGCGCACCCCCGCGAAGAAGTACACCGTCCGGTCCGGCGACACCGTGAGCGCGATCGCCCACGCGCACGGCACCACCGTCGCCAAGATCGTCGCGCTCAACGACCTCGACGCACGCGCGTTCATCCGGGTCGGCCAGGTGCTCACGCTCTCCAAGGCCGGCGCGACGACGAGCACGACGACCGGGACGAGCAGCCGCACGACGACGAGCACCACGGCTCGCACCGCCACGTACACCGTCCGCGCGGGCGACACGGTCGCGGCGATCGCCCAGCGGTACGGCACGACCGTCGCGAAGATCGTCGCCGCCAACCACCTCGACGCACGCGCGCTCATCCGCATCGGCCAGCACCTGACGATCCCCGGCGCCACGGCGAGCTCGACGACGAAGGACACCCCGAAGAACCTCGTCCCCAGCTCCTTCGCCGGCAGGACCTACTCGGCGAGCGTCGTCGGCGCCGCGAACCAGAACAAGGCCACGCTGCTCGCACGCGGGGTCCCCTCGAAGGCCGCGATGCAGGCGAAGGTCGTGGCGACCGCGAAGCGCCTCGGCGTCGACCCGGCCCTGGCGCAGGCGATCGCCTTCCAGGAGTCCGGGTTCAACCACACCTCGGTGTCCGCGGCCAACGCGATCGGCGTCATGCAGGTGATCCCCTCGTCGGGCGAGTGGGCCTCGGACCTCGTCGGCCGTCGCCTCGACCTGCTCGACCCCGACGACAACGTCACCGCCGGCGTCGCGATCCTGCGCTCGCTCGTCCGGACGGCGCCCGACCTGCCGAGCGCGATCGCCGGGTACTACCAGGGGGCCGCGTCGGTGCGGAAGAACGGCATGTTCGCGGACACGCGGCGGTACGTCGCGAACGTGCAGACCCTCATGACGCGGTTCCGCTGACGCCCGACGTCCCCGGGTCGTGGGCCGGGCGCCCGTAGACTCGCCCGCGTGGGAGCCACCGTCACCGATCCGCTCGTCGGCCGCCTGGTCGACGGCCGGTACGAGGTCGTGTCCCGCATCGCGCGCGGCGGCATGGCCACGGTCTACCTCGCGGTCGACCGTCGCCTCGACCGCGACGTCGCGCTGAAGGTCATGCACCCGCACCTCGCGGAGGGCGCGTCGGGGAACGACTTCGTCGCACGGTTCCGCCGCGAGGCGCGCTCGGCCGCGCGGCTCACGCACCCGGGGCTCGTCGCCGTGTACGACCAGGGTGTCGACGGCGAGACCAGCTACCTGACGATGGAGTACGTCGACGGCGCCAACCTGCGCCGTCGGCTGGGCGAGCGCGGTGCGCTCACCGTCGGCGAGTCGCTGCGGATCGGCGAGGCGGTGCTCGAGGCGTTGGCCGCCGCGCACCGTACCGGGCTCGTGCACCGCGACATCAAGCCCGAGAACGTGCTCATCGCGTCGGACGAGCGCGTCAAGCTCGCCGACTTCGGTCTCGCGCGAGCCGTCACCGAGGTCACGTCCACTACCACGGGAACCGTCCTGGGCACCGTCGCGTACCTCGCCCCCGAGCTCGTCGTGCGCGGATCGAGCGATGCACGCACCGACGTGTACGCCGCCGGCGTCCTGCTGTTCGAGATGCTCACGGGTCGGCAGCCCTTCACGGGCGAGACGCCCATCCAGGTGGCCTTCCAGCACGTCAACTCCGACATCCCGGCACCCTCCGACCTGGTCGAGTGGCTCCCGGTCGAGGTCGACGAGCTGGTGCGCTCGCTCGCCGCACGTGACCCGGACGACCGCCCGCTCGACGCGGCGGCCGCGGTCGACCTGCTCCGGCGCACGCGCACCGCCCTCGACGCCGGCGTGCTCGAACGGCACGCCGACGTCGAGCCGACCATCGTGCTGCCCGCCGCGACCGACCCCGCCGAGACCGATCTCGACGCACCGCCCGAGCCCCCGGACGCAGACGACCCGGACGCGACCGCCCGGCTCGAGCACGGCCGGACCGTCGCGCTGCCGATCGGGCTCGGCGGTGCGCTCACGCCCCCGACCGCACCGGACGACCGCTCGCCCGCCCGACGTCGGCGGCGCCGCCTCGCGGTCCTCGTGGTGCTCGCGGTGGTCGTCGCGCTGTGCGCGGGAGCCTGGTGGTACCTGGCAGTGGGTCCCGGCTCCTGGGCGACGGTCCCCGACGTCGAGCACCGGTCCCAGAGCGACGCGGAGCGCGTCCTGACCGACCACGACCTGACTGCGCACCCCACGCAGGCGTTCGACGCCACGGTGCCCAAGGGCGACGTCGTACGCACGACCCCCGCGGCGGGCGACCGCGCCAAGCGCGGCTCGACGGTCGAGGTGGTGGTCTCCAAGGGACCGGACTACGTCACGGTGCCGAGCGGGGTCGTCGGCGAGATGCAGGCGGACGCGGCCAAGGCGCTCGACGCGGCAGGGCTGAAGGTGCAGTACGGCAAGGCGCAGCACGACGACAAGGCACCGCTCGGACAGGTCCTGTCGGCGAAGCTCCCGGACGGCTCGGACGCGACGCCGGGGACGCAGGCGGTCCGCGACGCGGTCGTCACGCTCGTGATCTCCGACGGCCCTGCACCCGTCACCGTGTCCAACGTCGTCGGGGCCACGCTCGACGCCGCCAAGACGCAGCTCGGGAACGACGGGCTCAAGGTGAAGTCCAGCAAGGACTACAGCCACACCGTGCCCGCCGGGCAGATCATCAGCCAGAAGCCCACGCCGGGCACGGTCAAGCACGTCGGCGACACCGTGACGGTCGTGGTGTCGAAGGGGCCCGAGCCCGTCGTCGTGCCGAACGTGGAGCGGCTGTCGTACGACGACGCGCGCGCCAAGCTCACGGACCTCGGGTTCCAGGTGCAGCGCAAGAACTCGTGGGGCGGTTTCATCGGCCAGGTCGTCGACCAGAGCGCCGCCGCCGACAGCAAGCTCCCGTGGGGCAGCACGATCGTGCTCACGGTCGTCTGAGCGACCCGTCCGGTCCGCACCGGCGACCCGCGGCCTCGACGGTACGAGCGAGGGGCGCCCGGATCCACCGGACGCCCCTCGCTCGATGCGTGCTCGTGCGTGTCAGGCGCGCCGCAACAGCTCGACGACCTGGAACGCGAGCTCGAGCGACTGCTGGTGGTTCAGGCGCGGGTCCACGAGCGTCTCGTAGCGGCGCGCGAGGCCCTCGTCGTCGATCTCCTCGGACCCGCCGAGCACCTCGGTGACGTCGTCACCCGTGAGCTCGATGTGCAGCCCACCGGGCACGGTGCCGAGCGAGCGGTGGACCTCGAAGAAGCCCGCGACCTCGTCCATGACGTCCGAGAAGCGTCGCGTCTTGTATCCCGTGGCAGACGTGATGCCGTTGCCGTGCATCGGGTCGCACACCCACGTGACGGGGCGCCCGTCGGCCGTGACCTTCTCGACGAGCGCGGGGAGCAGGTCGCGCACCTTGCCGGCGCCCATGCGGGTCACGAACGTGATGCGGCCCTCCTCACCCGTCGGGTTGAGGCGGTCCATGAGTGCGATCGCGTCGTCGCCCGACGACGTGGGACCGAGCTTGATGCCGATCGGGTTGTGCACGCGCGAGAAGTAGTCGACGTGCGCGCCGCCCAGCTCGCGCGTGCGCTCACCGATCCACAGGAAGTGCGCCGAGCAGTCGTACGGCAGGCCCGTGCGGCTGTCGATGCGGGTCAGCGGCCGCTCGTAGTCGAGCAGCAGACCCTCGTGGCTCGAGTAGAAGTCGACCGTGCGCAGCGCGTCGAAGTCGGCGCCGCAGGCCGCCATGAAGCGGATGGCCCGGTCGATCTCGGCCGCGATCTCGTCGTACCGCTTGTACGCCGGGTTCGTCGTGAAGCCGCGGTTCCACTCGTGCACGCGCAGGAGCGACGCGAAGCCGCCCGTCGTGAACGCACGGATCAGGTTCAGCGTCGACGCGGACGTGTGGTACGCCTCGAGCAACCGCTGCGGGTCGGGAGTACGAGCCTCGGTGGTGAAGTCGTACCCGTTGATGATGTCGCCCCGGAACGCAGGCAGCGTCACGCCGTCGCGCGTCTCGGAGTCCGACGACCGAGGCTTGGCGTACTGCCCTGCCATGCGACCCATCTTCACGACGGGCAGGCTCGCGCCGTACGTGAGCACGACCGCCATCTGCAGGATCGTCTTGATCTTGTTGCGGATGTTGTCTGCGGTCGACTCGGCGAACGTCTCGGCGCAGTCACCGCCCTGCAGCAGGAACGCCTCACCGCGACCCGCGGCGGCGAGCTGGGCGCGCAGTGCGTCCGACTCCCCCGCGAAGACGAGGGGCGGAAGCTTCTCGAGCCGCGCGGTCACCGCGGCGAGAGCGTCCTGGTCGGGCCACTGCGGCTGCTGGCCGGCGGGCAGCGAGCGCCACGCGTCGAGTCCCTCGACGACCGCGGGGTCCGGCTCGACGCTCACGAGTGGCTCGCCGGGACGAGCTGCTGACCGATGTCGGACAGGAGCGAGCCGAACCACGGCTGCGAGACGTCGAACGCCTTGCCGCCCGCGATGCGCGGGAACTCGATAGCACGCAGCACGTCACCCTGCTCCTCGTCGTGTCCGATCACGCCAGACTCGCCGCGCAGGGCGCACTCGACCGCGAGGTCGGTCATCGACTTGATGAGGCGCAGGTCCTCGGCGTTCGCGGCCGCGGCGCGCGAGTAGTAGCCCGACTTCTGCACCATCGTCTTCTCCGCGCCGAGCTTGTCCGCGAACTGCTTGGCGAACCACTGGCCCGGGTTGACGGTGTCGAGCTTGACGTGGCCGAACGGGTCGCGCTCCACGGGCGTGCCCGCGGCCTCGAGCTGCTCGACGATCTCGTGCATGCCGGCACCCTCCGAGAGGAAGATGTTGACGTTCCCCTGGGTGTCCATGACCGTCTTCAGGCGCTCAGCCTCGGCGTCGATGTCGAGCGCCAGCTCGGGCACGAACACGGCGTGGACGTCCCAGCGCTCGCGCGTCAGGCCGATGCCCGGGACCCACTCCTGCTGGTCGAGCCACTTGCGGTACTCGACCGCGGCGGCGGCCGTGAGCCAGCCGCAGTGCCGGCCCATGACCTCGTGCACGATGAGCATGCGCGGGCCGCTGCGGTGCTCGCCGATGATGTTCGCGGCGAAGCCGGCGGCCTCCTCGGCCGCGGTCCACGCACCGAGCGACTGGCGGATCGGCACGACGTCGTTGTCGATCGTCTTGGGCAGGCCGACGACCGTCAGGCCGTAGTCGTGCTCCGCGAGGTACGCGGCCAGGTCGGCCGCGGTCGTGTTGGTGTCGTCGCCGCCGATCGTGTGCAGCACGTCGACGCCGTCCGCCTTGAGCTGCTCGGCCGCCACCTGCAGGGGGTCCTGGCCCTCCTGCACGAGGCCGCGCTTGACGCAGTCCTTCGCGTTGGTCAGCTTGACGCGCGAGTTGCCGATGGGCGAGCCACCGAAGCGGTGCAGGATGCCCGCGTTCTTGCGGACCTCGTCGGAGACGACGATCTTGTCGCCACGCAGCAGCCCGTAGTACCCGTGCTCGTACGCGATGATCTCGACGTCCGGCGCGATCTCGGTGTAGCGCTCGATGAGGCCACCGACGGCGGACGACAGGCACGGAGCGAAGCCACCCGCGGTCAGGAGGGCGACGCGACGAACCGACATGAGACACACCTCTCGTAGAACTGCACTTGGTCTGGTGCACCGAACCTACGGCGCACGCGCACGGAGCCACCGGGACCCAGGTCCGCTGAGCCGGTCCCGCGTCGCCCGAGGCGGGCGGTGCGGACCGGTCGGCTCATCCTACTGACGCTGCGTCGTCGTCCTTGGGGGGGACCGGAACCTGGACGTCCGGCACGGGGCGCCCGCCGGGGGCCACGGGGTCCTGCTCCGCGGCGTCCCCCGAGACCGTCGGGTGGCCGCTCGCGATGCGCGCCTTCTGGGTCGCGGCGTAGACGTCGACGTACTCCTGGCCGGACAGGCTCATGATCGCGTACATGATCTCGTCGGTGACGGCCCGCAGGATGAAGCGGTCGTTCTCCATGCCCTGGTAGCGGCTGAAGTCCATGGGCTCGCCGACGACCATGCCGATCCGCATGATCTTCGGGATCGTGCGGCCCAGGGGCTGCGCGACGTCCGTGTCGATCATCGCGACCGGGACCACCGGTGCGCCCGACTCGATCGCCAGGCGTGCGATGCCCGTCTTGCCGCGATACAGCCGCCCGTCGGGGCTTCGCGTGCCCTCTGGGTAGATCCCGAACAGGCCGCCCTCCTCCAGGCGTCGCAGACCGGTGCGCAGCGCGGCCTCGGAGGCCTTGCCGCCACCACGGTCGACCGGGATGGTCCCGACACCGCGGAAAAACCCCGCCTGCAGCCGACCCTTGAGGCCCCGGCCGGTGAAGTACTCCTGCTTGCCGATGAACACGAGCTCACGGTCGAGCATGAGCGGCAGGAAGAACGAGTCGATGACCGCGAGGTGGTTGCTCGCGAGGATGGCCGGCCCCTCGGTCGGCACGTTCTGGGCACCACGGATCCACGGTCGGTAGACCAGGTGCAGGAGCGGACCCACGAAGACCCGCTTCATCAACCAGTAGAACACTCGCTCACCTCTCCGGCCGGTCCCGCTGCGACGTCCCTCGACGCCGGCGGGATCCGCACCGCACCGTCCGACTCTAGAGTGCTCTCATGGCTCCTCGCCCCGACGACGCGGACGACGCGGCCCCGGCGCCCGACCACGGGCCGGTGCCCGAGGGAGACGCGCCCGGTGCCGGCGCGAGCCCGGGTGCCGACCCAGGTGCTGGTGCTGGTGCGCACTCCGGTCGCGTGGACGACGAGCAGTGGGCGGACATCGTGTCACGCCTCGCCGAGGTCGACTCCGCGGCGGTCGCCCGCCGGGACGCGTCCCCTGCCCCCGTGACCTCGGACCCGGCCAACCCTGCCGACGACCGACGCACCGGGACCGACGACGCATGGCGCGCCGAGGCGGACGTCGTCGAGCCGTCCGGGCGTGACTGGTCCGGGACCGAGCAGATCGATGCCGCCGAGGATGCCGTCGACCGCGCGGAGCCCTTCGAGCCACCGGACCCCGGCCCGGTGCTGGGTGGGGACCCGCTGCTCACGATGGCGTGGCTCGCCGTCGGGGGCATGCCGCTGTTCCTGCTCGTGGTGCTCATCGCGTGGCGCGGCGCCCCCGCCGCCCTCGTGCAGGCCGCGGCGGTGGTGTTCGTCATCGGCATCGGGGTGCTGCTGTGGCGCATGCCGAACCGACGCGACCCGGGCGACGACGACGGCGCGGTCGTCTGAGCGCCGCTCGCCCGGCGCTGCACTCGGGTGCGGGGCGTGACGTCCTGCTGCCGGTCGACTCAGATCCGCGCGAGGTCCGCCGCGCCGACCATCCCGGCGTCGTTGCCCATCGAAGCCACCACGAATGCGGCCTCCGGGCGGTGACCGCGCCCCGAGAGCTGCTCGGAGAACGCCTTGCGCGCCGGTGCGAGCAGCAGGTCCCCCGCCGCCGCGACGCCACCGCCGACGACGATGAGCGCGGGATCGAGCAGCGCCACCGCGGACGCCGAGCCCTCTCCGAGCCACCGCCCGAGCTCGGCGAGCAGCTCGACCGCGAGCGGGTCGCCCTCCTGCGCGGCCTGCGTCACCTTGGGTCCCGTGATGCCGTCCGGCGTGCCGCCTGCGAGCTCCAGGATGCGCGAGGCGCGGTCCGCCTGCGTCACGGCCGCGGTCTGCGCGTCGCGCACGAGCGCCGAGCCCGAGGTGTACTGCTCCCAGCAGCCCTCGTGCCCGCAGCCGCAGTAGTGCCCGCCCGGGACGACGCGCATGTGACCGATCTCCGAGGCGACGCCCCACGCACCGCGCACGAGCTCTCCGTTGGAGACGATCGCGCCGCCGAGACCCGTCCCCACCGTGAGCGTCAGCATGTCGTCGACGTCCCGCGCCGCGCCGAACCGGAACTCGGCCCAGCCGGCGGCGTTCGCGTCGTTCTCCACGACGATCGTGACCTTGTCGTCGATCAGGGCGGCGACGTTGTCGCGCAGCGGGTAGTCGCGCCACGCGATGTTCGGGGCGAACAGCACGCCCGACCGGTCCCCCGCGACGAAACCCGCGGCGGCGAGGCCGATCGCGCCGATCTGGTGGCTCGCGGAGAGCTCCGCGTAGACGTCGGCGATCGCGCGGTCGATGCTCGCGGCGTCGTCCGGCTCCGTGTCACGACGCGTCTTGGCGACGATGGTGCCCTCGTCGTCGACGACGCCCGCCGCGATCTTGGTTCCGCCGATGTCGACACCGATGGCAAGCATGTCCGTGTGTGCTCCTACGCGTTCGTCCATGGGAGCCGCGTGCGTGCGGCGCGGTCCACGCTAGCGGCTCGGCGGCTGCTCGATGCACGCCGTTCGTCCTGGCTCGTCCCGGCGGCCAACGTCTGATCACGGTTGGTCACGGTGCACCGACGCGCGCCGGGCGTCCTGTCATGGGCCGGACGTCCCGCAGGCCTCAACCGTTGCCGAGAAGTTACCGACGAGTAGCCACAGGTCCCGTATCCTTCGACGCACCCCGTCGCCCACTGTCACTGGAGCCAGCATGGACGAGGCAAGCACGCCTCTGCTCGTCGAGATCGACCCGACGAACAACCTCAACGACCTTCTCGCCGAGCGCGTCGCCGCCAGCCTCGACGCGACGGTGATCGAGCACAAGGCCCACGCCGACGGGCCGTGGATCCCGATCAGCGGCCGGGAGCTCGACGCGGAGGTCGTCGCGGTCGCGAAGGGCCTCGTCGCGAAGGGCGTCGAGCCCGGCGACCGCGTCGGCATCATGTCGCGCACCCGCTACGAGTGGTCGCTGCTCGACTGGGCCGCGTGGGCGGCGGGCGCAGTCCCCGTCCCGCTGTACGAGACGTCGTCGGCGGAGCAGGTCGCGTGGATCCTGACGGACGCCGACGTCTCGCTCCTCGTGGTCGAGACCGCGGCGCACGCCGCGATCGTCGACGAGGTGCGCCCCGACACGCCCGGCCTGCGCGAGACGCTCGTGCTCGACGCCGGCGCGATCGACGAGCTGACCGCCGCCGGCGCGGACGTGCCGGACGACGAGATCGCGCGCCGCCGAGGCATCGCCGAGCTGGCGAGCATCGCGACCGTGATCTACACCTCGGGCACCACCGGCCGTCCGAAGGGGGTCGAGCTCACGCACGGCAACTTCTACGAGCTCACCGTCAACACGGTGGCCGAGATGCGGGTCGTCGTCGCCGAGCCCGGCGCGCGCACGCTGCTGTTCATGCCGCTCGCGCACGTGTTCGCGCGGTTCATCCACGTCCTGGCGATGCCCGCCGGAGCGGTCCTGGGCCACACGCCCGACACGCGGACGCTGCTCGACGACCTCGCCTCGTTCAAGCCGACCTTCATCCTCGCGGTCCCGCGCGTGTTCGAGAAGGTCTACAACTCCGCGGAGCAGAAGGCCGTGGCCGGAGGCAAGGGCGCCATCTTCCAGCGCGCCGCCAAGACGTCGATCGTCTACTCGCGCGCGCTCGACACGCCCCGCGGGCCCAGCCCGTGGCTGCGGCTCCAGCACAAGGTCGCAGACGTCCTCGTGCTCAAGAAGCTGCGTGCGGCGCTCGGCGGCCGCGCGAGCTTCGCGATCTCCGGCGGCGCACCGCTCGGCGAGCGGCTCGGTCACTTCTACCGGGGCCTCGGCCTCGTGGTCCTCGAGGGGTACGGCCTGACCGAGACCACCGCTCCCGCCACGGTGAACCGGCCGTCCAAGACCAAGATCGGCTCGGTCGGCAAGCCACTCCCGGGCACCGCGGTGCGGATCGCCGAGGACGGCGAGATCGAGATCAAGGGCATCCAGGTGTTCCGCGGGTACCACTCCAACGAAGAGGCGTCGGCCGACGCGCTCGACGACGGGTGGTTCCGCACCGGCGACCTCGGCGCGATCGACGACGACGGCTACCTGTCGATCACGGGCCGTAAGAAGGAGATCATCGTCACCGCCGGTGGCAAGAACGTCGCCCCCGCGGTGCTCGAGGACCGGCTGCGTGGCCACCCGCTCGTCAGCCAGGTCGTGGTCGTCGGCGACCAGCGCCCGTTCATCGGCGCGCTCGTGAGCCTCGACCCGGAGAGCGTGCCCGGATGGCTCGCCGCGCACGGCAAGCCCGAGCTCAGCATGGCGGAGGCGGCCACGGACCCCGACGTCATCGCCTCGCTCGACAAGGCGGTCGAGCGCGCCAACAAGGCGGTCTCACGCGCTGAGTCCATCCGGAAGTACCGCATCCTCGACGGCGACCTGACGATCGCCAACGGCTACCTGACGCCCAAGCTGAGCGTGAAGCGTTCGCTCGTCCTCAAGGACTTCGCGGCCGACGTCGACGCGCTCTACGAGGACACACGCCAGGACTGATGCTCCACAGCAGCGCCCGGCGCACCGCTCGACCCCGTCCCGGGCACCTCCGCGACGGGGTCGAGCCGTAACGGGGGCACGAGACCGCAGCCCGCGAGCACGCCGATCGCGTGCCGCTCGGCGTGGTCCAGGTCCACCGCCGGGGATGTCCCCGCGGGCTGCGCGGCACGTGGCGCCGTGACGGTCAGGAACGTCACGACGCAGTCGGCGCACGCGACCGGGCGTGCGGTACAGCTGTCGCAGTCGATGATCATGCCGCGGACGCTAGCCACGACCACCGACACGAACCCGCTCCGAGGTCGAGCAGCCCCGTCGAGGGGCGATCGACCCCGCCTGGCCGCACCCGATCAGACGAGGTTCAGTCGAGCCACCAGCGTCGCCGAGGGCACCACCCAGGCGCCGTCGTGCGCCACGTCGTCCGCGACCGCGCGGTCGCTCGTGACGACCACGACGACGCGTCCCGGCGGCTCGGCGCGCACGATGCGCCGGATGAGGTCGTCGGCGATCTCCCCCACCGAGAAGCGCACCCGCACGCCGCGCGCGTAGCCGCCCGGAGGTCGTGACGTCTCGCGACCGTCGAAGCAGCAGGTGACCTCCGCACCCGTCCGACCTGCGACCACCGCGAGCCCGTCGACGAGCCTGCGCCGCTGCTCGTCGAGCGCGAGCGCACCGAAACCGGACTTGGTCACGTTGTACCCGTCGACCACGAGATGCGCCCACGGCTGCCGCAGCAGCTCGTCGAGCAGCGCCGGGTCCTCGACCGACCGCCCGCGCGAGCCCGCCCTCACGGTCTCGACGGGCTGCTCGGGCGCCACGAGGTCGGCGGGCCGCTCTCCGAGAGGTGCGAGCGCGAGCTCCGAGCGCAGGCCGGCGGCGGCGTCGACGACGGTGTCGAGCAGGAGCCGCACCCTTGCGTCCGCGAGCCTGCGGGCGACGCGTGCCTGCGTCCGGACCTCGTCGCGCTCGCGCCGCACCGCGAGGAGCTCGGCCGACGCGGTCGCGCGCTCCTGCTCTGCCTGCTCGCGGTCGGTCCGTGCCGCCTCCCGCACCGCCTCGGCCTCGACACGGGCCTGGCGCCCCTGTGCCCTCGCGCGGTCCGCGTCCGAGCGCAGCCGACGAAGCTCGCGCTGCAGGCCGGCCAGCTCGTCCCTGGCGCGAGCGGCGTCGCTCGCCGCCGCGTCGCGCTCGACCCTCGCGCGTGCCAGCTCGTCGGTCGTCCGTTCGAGACGTGCGGCGAGACCCTTCGACAGCGCGTCCTCGGGTTCGTCTGCCGGGACGAGCCCGCGCCAGTCGTCCCCTCGCAGCCATGCGCCCGCGGCCGCGTGCACCCCTACGGCGGAGTCGTCGTGCTCCTTGTGCCAGGCCCGGGCGACCTTGGCGCGGAACGCGGGGTCCTGAAGCGCGACCCACAGCGGTGCACCGCCCGCCGCCGCTCGCTTGCGTGGGGCGAAGCGCGCGACCGCGCGCAGCGACGCCGGGACCTCGCTGGGCTCCAGGAGGCCCAGGACGTCCGCTGCCGCGCCGACGAGGACTGCCCGCACGACGTCGGGGACGGGATCGTCGTCGGCTCGCTGGTCACCCATGCGAGCACCCTAGGACGCCCGCCGCCGGACTCGCCGTGCGGCTGCACCGGTCGTGTCGGAGGTCGTCTGTACGGTCCGTGGCATGTCGTCAGCCCAGCGTGCCGCCCTCTCGCCGGAGGTGTCGCCCGGGGTGTCGCCACAGCGTGCCGCGGCGGTCGGCGTCCAGCTGGCGCTCGACGAGATCGGGACCCCGTTGTCCGACGTGACGTTCGTCGTCGTGGACCTGGAGACGACGGGCGGCAGCCCTGCCGACTCCGCCATCACGGAGATCGGTGCGGTGAAGGTCCGCGGCGGGGTGGTGCTCGGGGAGTTCCAGACCCTGGTCGACCCCGGAGGTCCGGTCCCTCCGTACATCCAGGTGCTCACGGGGATCACGACGACGATGCTCGTCGGGGCCCCGAGGATCGAGGAGGTGCTCCCCGCGTTCCTCGAGTTCTCGCGGGGCACCGTGCTCGTCGCGCACAACGCGCCGTTCGACGTCGGCTTCCTCAAGGCCTCGGCGGCGGCCACAGGGCACGCCTGGCCGGGCAACCAGGTGGTGGACACCGTGCGCCTCGCCCGGCGCGTCGTCACGCGTGACGAGGCGCCCAACCACAAGCTGTCGAGCCTCGCGGCCCTGTTCGGCGCTGCGGTCACGCCCAACCACCGCGCGCTCTCGGACGCACGCGCGACGGTGGACGTCCTGCACGCCCTCCTGGGCCGGCTCGCGCCCCTCGGCGTGACACATCTCGAGGACCTGGCGACCGCGACGGACCCGGTCCCCGCCGACGTGCGGCGCAAGCGGAACCTCGCCGACCACCTGCCCGACGCCCCGGGTGTCTACCTGTTCCGCGGACCGCGCGACGAGGTGCTCTACGTCGGGACGTCGACGACCTCGCTGCGACGGCGCGTCCGCTCGTACTTCACCTCGGCGGAGAAGCGCGGGCGCATCGTCGAGATGGTGCGCATCGCCGAGCGCGTCGATCCCGTCGTGTGCGCGACCCCGCTCGAGGCGCGCGTGCGTGAGCTGCGGCTGATCGCCGAGCACTCTCCCAGGTACAACCGCCGCTCGCGGTTCCCCGACCGGATGCCGTGGGTCCGGCTCACCGTCGAGCCGTACCCGCGGCTGTCCGTGGTCCGTGAGGTCCGCGAGGACCTGGGCACGGCCTACCTGGGCCCGTTCGGCACCGCCGCCGCGGCGGCGCTCGCGGTCGACGCGCTGCACGAGACGTTCGAGATCCGACAGTGCTCGCGACGCCTGCCGCTGGTCGCGGCGCACGGGGCGTCGGCGTGCGTGCTGGCTGACATGGGCCGGTGCCCGGCCCCGTGCACCGACGCCACGGTGATGCAGCGGTACGACGAGGTCACCGCACGGGTCCGCGCGGCGATGCTGGGCGACCCCGCCCCGGTCGTGGCCGCACTCGCCGAGCGCATCCAGGTGCTCGTCGACCAGCAGCGGTTCGAGGAGGCGGCGACCGTCCGCGACCGGCTCGCAGCATTCCTGCGCGGGGCGGCGCGCGCGCAGCGCAGCACGCCGCTGGCCCGCTGCACGGAGCTGGTCGCCGCCGGGCGGACGGACGACGGCGGATGGGAGATCGCTCTGGTCCGGCACGGTCGACTCGCGGGTACGGCCCGCGTCGACCGACGGACCGATCCTCGGGCCGCGGTCGAGACGCTGCGCGCGACGGCCGAGCACGTGCCTGCTCCTGTGGCTCCGGCGACCGCGGCGCACCCCGAGGAGACCGAGCTCGTTCTCGCGTGGCTCGCACGGCCGGGTGTGCGCGTGGTCGACGTGGACGAGTCGTGGGCGATGCCGGTGCGCTCCGCCGCGGCGCACGCGGACGCCGCGACGGCGGTGGCGGAGCACGCGCGGGCCGTCACGGGCGACCTCGCGTTCGTCGAGGGACGCCGCGACGTACCCGTCGTCGAGATGGGGCGGCGTGTGCCCGCGTCGTCACGCATGGACGTACCGCGCACGGCATGATGGCGCCATGCTGACCGCCATCGTTCTCATCGACACCGACGCCGCACGCATCCCCGAGGTCGCGGCCGCCATCGCGGACATCCGGGGCGTCTCCGAGGTCTACTCGGTCACGGGCGAGGTCGACCTCATCGCGACGGTCCGGGTCCGCGAGCACGACGAGCTCGCGGACGTGATCGCGGACCGCGTGAGCAAGGTCGAGGGCGTCCTTCGCACGCAGACCTACATCGCGTTCCGCACGTACTCGCAGCACGACCTGGAGCAGGCCTTCGCCCTTGGGCTGGAGGACTGAGGCGGAGTGCAGCGGAGGGTGGGGGCGGCGCCAGCGCACCCGCCCGCAGCCGGTCCCTACACGCTCAGGCGCTCGCGGCACGCCACCCGTCGAGCGCCCGCGCGGCCGCCCCGCTGTCGAGCGATCGGTGCGCGTGCCGGATCCCGGCGGTCAGTCGGTCGTGCAGCGACCCCGTGCCGGTCCCGTCGAGCGTGCCGTCGGCGACGAGCGCCGCGGCGACGTTCAGCACCACGGTCTCGCGCACGGCCCCGGGCTCACCGTCGAGCAGGCGCCGGGCGACGTCCGCGTTGTGCGCCGCGTCGGCGCCGCGCAGGTCGGCCAGCGTCACCGGGGCGACACCGAGGTCGGCCCAGTCGACGACGTGCTCGGTCACCGACCCTTCACGCACCTCCCAGACCCGGGTGGGTCCGGTGGGCGCGATCTCGTCGAGGCCGTCCTCCCCGCGGAACACCATCGCGCTCGTGGCCCGGGCGGCGAGCACGCCGGCGATCAGCGGGGCCATCCTGGCGTCGGCGACGCCGATGGCCGCCGCCTGGGGCTGAGCAGGGTTGGTGAGCGGTCCCAGGAAGTTGAACGCGGTGGCGATGCCGAGCCCCGACCGAGCGGCCGCGGTGTGCCGGAACGAGGGGTGGAACACCTGCGCGAAGCAGAACGTGATGCCCGCGTCGAGCGCGATCTGAGCGACCCGCTCGGGTGCGTGGTCGAGGCGGATCCCGAGCGCTTCGAGCACGTCGGCGGAGCCCGACGACGACGATGCTGCTCGGTTGCCGTGCTTCACGACGCGGATGCCGGTGCCGGCGATGACGAGCGCGGACATCGTGGAGATGTTGACGGTGTGGGCACGGTCGCCACCGGTGCCGACGATGTCGAGGGTGCGGCCCGGCACCTCGATGCGGATCGCGTGGCGCAGCATCGTGTCCGCGAGCCCGGTGAGCTCCTCGACGGTCTCGCCCTTGGCGCGCAGCGCGACCAGGAACCCGGCGATGCGCACGGGAGACGCCTCGCCGGACATGATCTCGTCCATCGCCCAGGACGCCTGGGCCGTGCTGAGGTCCTGGCGCGCGACGAGCGAGGTGAGCACGTCGGGCCAGGTGGGCGCCTCGGTCATCCGGCCGTCGTCCGCTGCTCGAGCACCTGGGCGACGGCCGCCTGCAGCTCGATCGGGTCGAGCGGTCGGCTCACGACGGCCTCGGCGTTCGACCAGTGCGCGAGCCACGCGTCCTGCGGGCGTCCGGTGAGGACGAGCACCGGCGGGCACCGGTAGATCTCGTCCTTGAGCTGCCGCGCGAGCCCGAGCCCACCGACCTTGTCCGCCTCTCCGTCGAGGATCAGCAGGTCGAGCCCACCGTTCTCCGTCGTGGTGATGACGGCCGCCGCGGTCGCGGTCTCGACCCACTCGATCTCCGGGTCGCCGTGCCGCAGGCGGGGCCCGACCGCGAGCCTGACCTGGGCACGTGCGTCCACGTCGTCGCTGTAGAGCAGGATGCGGGGCCCGTTGGCGGGCTGCGCGGGGTCGTGGGCCGTGCTCATGGTCGTCCTCACTCGTCGTCGACGTGCGTCCGTCGAGCATCTTGGCACGTCTCGCGGCGCCCGTGGCCAGGACTGCCCGGGACGCGCCCGCGAGTGCCACAGGGACGCGAGCCCTCGCCGCCCCTCGCCGCGCGACGCGGGTGCTCGCACTAGCACGCACTCGGCACGCGGCACGCCGCCGGGCTGGACCTCTGGACGTCTGGCGAACCGTCCGAGGCACCGTCGCACCGCGCGACTGCCGCGAGATGACGCGGATCCGTGCCCTCACGCACGCCGTCCGGGCCACGCGATCCTGACGGTGTGACATTTACCGCGCGCCACGTCGTGGGTCCAAAGGCCCACTCGGCCCCGTCTTCGGCCATAATGACGAACGTGTCGACCGCAATGGCTGCCCCGCGCACCGCCCCCCACGTGAGCGTCAACCGACCCAACCCGGTGTCGGTGGGCACGATCGTGTGGCTGGCCAGCGAGCTCATGTTCTTCGCCGGCCTCTTCGCGATGTACTTCACGCTCCGGGCAGCGGTGCCCGACGAGTGGGCGATCCAGACCGCGAAGCTCAACGTCACGTTCGCCTCGATCAACACGACCGTCCTGGTCCTGTCGTCGGTGACGTGCCAGATGGGCGTCTGGGCGGCCGAGCGCTTCCAGCCCGTCCGCAGCGGCAAGCTGTACCAGGTCAACCGCTGGGGCATGAACGAGTGGATGACGCTCACGTACGTCATGGGCGCGTTCTTCATCGGCGGCCAGGTCTTCGAGTACGCCGCGCTGGTCCACGAGGGCCTCACCATCTCGTCGAGCCCGTACGGCTCGGTCTTCTACCTGACGACGGGCTTCCACGGCCTGCACGTCATCGGCGGTCTCATCGCCTTCCTGTTCCTGCTCGGCCGCTCGTTCACGGCCAAGCGCTTCGGCCACCACGAGGCCACCACCGCGATCGTGACGTCGTACTACTGGCACTTCGTCGACGTCGTCTGGATCGCGCTGTTCGCGGTCATCTACCTGCTGAAGTAACCCGTCGGTCCGCTACGGCGCGGACCGGCCACCTGCCCCTTCCCCCCATGTGCGAGACGAGGATCGATCCGTGAAGGCACTCGCAGCCCGCAGGCACGACCGGCGCGCGCCGGTCGTCCTGCTCCTGCTGGCGCTGCTGCTCACCGGCGGGCTGTACGCGGTACTGGCCCCCACGTCGGCGAAGGCGGAGTCCTCCGTCGCGTCCGCCGACGACGTGAAGGCCGGCGAGAAGCTGTTCCAGGCGAACTGCGCGACGTGCCACGGCCCGTCCGCGGCCGGCACGGCCAGCGCGCCGTCGCTGATCGGCGTCGGGGCGGCGGCGGTCGACTTCCAGGTCGGCACCGGCCGCATGCCCATGCAGATGAACGGCCCGCAGGCGCAGGTCAAGCCTGCGCAGTTCGACGACGAGCAGATCAGCCAGCTGGCCGCCTTCGTCGCCTCGCTCGGTGCCGGTCCGGCCATCCCGACGGACGACCAGGTCGACCCGTCGAAGGGTGACCCGGCCACGGGAATGGCGCTGTTCCGCACCAACTGCGCGATGTGCCACAACGCCGTCGGCGCGGGCGGCGCGCTGTCGCGCGGCAAGTTCGCCCCGAACCTGTGGGAGACCAGCCCGCGTCACCTCTACGAGGCGATGCTGACCGGCCCCCAGTCGATGCCCGTCTTCAACGACGCGAACATCACGTCCGAGGAGAAGCGCGACATCATCGCGTTCATCGACGAGCAGGGCAACGTGTCGCCCGGCGGCCTCGACCTCGGGTCGATCGGCCCGGTGTCGGAGGGTCTGTGGGCCTGGGTCGTCGGCCTCGGCCTGCTCATCGGCGCCGCAGTCTGGATCGGAGCGAAGTCCTCGTGAGCGCGCACGACAACTCCCACGACCTCGAGGTCCGCGACAGCAACGTCGTCGACCGTTTCGAGGACCCGGGTCACCCGGACCACCAGCCTCGCAAGGGCGACACCGACCCCAAGGCCAACAAGAAGGCCGAGCGCCAGGTCCTGTTCCTGTTCGCCGTCTCGGTGCTCGGCACGATCGGGTTCGTCGTCGCGTACTTCGCGCTCCCTCCGGGCGACACGGCCGAGTCGATGCGCACGTCCAACCTCGCGCTCGGCGGCGCGCTCGCGTTCGCCCTGCTCGGCATCGGTACCGGCGCGATCCACTGGGCCAAGGCGCTCATGAACGACCACGAGAAGTCGGAGGAGCGTCACCTCCAGCGCAGCGACGACGAGACCCGCGCGGCCGCCGTCGAGGTGCTGGCCGAGGGCACCGCCGACTCCGGCATCAGCCGTCGCGGCGCGCTCAAGGGCGCCGTCGTCTCTGCGCTCGCGCTCTTCCCGATCACCATCGCCCTGCCGCTGATCGGCAACATCGGCGAGGACTGGAACGTCGGCAAGCTCAAGCACACGATCTGGAAGAAGGGTGTGCGCCTGTCGCGCGACCCCAACGGCCGCCCGATCAAGGCGTCCGACGTCACGATCGGCTCGGTCTTCCACGTCATCCCCGACAACCTCGAGGAGCACCACGAGACCGGCGACTACATGGACCAGAAGGCCAAGGCCGTGGTCCTGCTCGTCCGGCTCGACCCGCGCGACCTCAAGGCCGACCAGTCGCCCGCGGGCGAGACGTGGTCGTACGACGGGATCGTCGCCTACTCGAAGATCTGCACGCACGTCGGGTGCCCCGTCGCCCTGTACGAGCAGCAGACGCACCACCTGCTCTGCCCGTGCCACCAGTCGACGTTCGACATCGCGGACGGCGCCCGTGTCGTGTTCGGCCCTGCGAAGCGTCCGCTCCCGCAGCTGCCGATCACCGTCGACGACGAGGGCTACCTCGTCGCCCAGAGCGACTTCACCCAGCCCGTCGGGCCGAGCTTCTGGGAGCGTGAGACCAAGTGACGACCACCTCGACACCCACCCCCACGGCTCGCGCCGCGGCGGCGACCGCGGACTACCTCGACCAGCGCACCGGCATCGGTGTCGCGGTCAAGACGTTCGCCCGCAAGATCTTCCCGGACCACTGGTCCTTCCTGCTCGGCGAGATCGCGCTGTACAGCTTCGTCACGCTCCTGATCTCGGGCGTGTTCCTGACGATGTTCTTCGTCCCGAGCATGGCCGAGACGACGTACCACGGTCCGTGGGCGTCCCTCAACGGCGTCGAGATGTCGCAGGCGTTCTCGTCGACGCTGCGCCTGTCGTTCGAGGTCCGCGGCGGTCTGCTGATGCGCCAGGTCCACCACTGGGCGGCGCTCATCTTCATGGCGTCGATCGTCACGCACATGATGCGTGTGTTCTTCACCGGCGCGTTCCGCAAGCCGCGTGAGCTCAACTGGGTCGTGGGCTTCACGCTGATGATCCTGGGCCTGCTCGCCGGGTTCTCGGGCTACTCGCTCCCGGACGACGTCCTGTCCGGCAACGGTCTGCGCATCACCGACGGCGTCGTCAAGGCGATCCCGATCATCGGGTCGTACATGTCGTACTTCATCTTCGGTGGCGAGTTCCCGGGCAACGACCTGATCCCTCGTCTGTTCACCGTGCACATCCTTCTCGTGCCGGCGCTGATCCTCGCGCTCATCGGGCTGCACCTTCTGTTCGTCGTGCTGCACAAGCACACGCAGTACCCGGGCTCGGGCCGGTCCGACAAGAACGTGGTCGGCTTCCCGCTGTTCCCGATCTACGTGGCGAAGGCCGGGGGCTACTTCTTCGTGGTGTTCGGCGTGATCGCACTCATGGCGGCGACCATGACGATCAACCCGGTCTGGAACTACGGTCCGTACGACCCCTCCCCCGTGTCCGCAGGCGCGCAGCCCGACTGGTACATGCTGTTCCTCGAGGGATCGCTGCGTCTCATGCCGGGCCAGGCGGAGGTCATGCTGGGCCAGTACACGCTCAGCCTCAACGTGATCATCCCCGCGATGATCGTCCCCGGCGTGCTCTTCACGCTGCTCGCGGCCTACCCGTTCATCGAGGCGTTCGCCACGGGTGACAACCGCGAGCACCACGTGCTCGACCGCCCGCGCAACCGGCCGTTCCGCACTGCGTTCGGCGTCTCGCTCCTGGTGGCGTTCTTCATCCTGGTGCTCGCCGGGTCGAACGACCTCATCGCGACGCACTTCCACCTGTCGATCAACGACATCACGTGGGTGTTCCGCTTCCTGCTGTTCCTCGGTCCGTGGGCTGCCTTCGTCATCACGAAGCGCATCTGCCTGGGCCTGCAGCGCAAGGATCGCGAGCTTGTGCTCCACGGCCACGAGACGGGCCGTATCGTGCGGTTCGCGAGCGGCGAGTACATCGAGGTGCACAAGCCGTTGGACGCCCACGAGCGCTGGCTGCGCGTGCAGCACGACGCGGTCCGCCCGGTCGAGATCGAGCCCGCCGAGGACTCGCGCGGTGTTCGCCGCAAGGGCTACCGCACCGACCGGCTGCGCCAGCGCATCTCGCAGGTCTTCTACGAGGACCGCGTCGAGCCCGTGACGCCCTCGGAGCTCGAGGCCGCGCACCACGCCCACGGCGGGCACGACGAGATCGGCTCGCACGACCACGGTCACGAGCCGGCTCAGGTCGGTGGCGGCCAGCACCTCGTCGAGCCGGATGGTGAGACGGGCCCCGACGCGCGGAATCACTGATTCCGGGTCAGAGTTGAATGAGCCGGGCGGCTCGCCTCACGGCGGGCCGCCCGTTCTCGTTGCAGATGTCCCGCGGCACGGCGACGCGCACGGCCGCACCCGACGCAGGAGAGGTACTCACTCGCATGGCTGACTACACGCTTCCGGACCTGCCCTACGACTACGCGGCCCTCGAGCCGCACATCTCCGGGCGGATCATGGAGCTGCACCACGACAAGCACCACGCCGCCTACGTCACGGGCGCCAACACGGCGCTGGAGAAGCTCGCCGAGGCCCGCGAGAAGGACGACCTGGGCGCGGTGAACCTGCACGAGAAGAACCTGTCGTTCAACCTGGGCGGACACGTCAACCACTCGGTGTTCTGGCAGAACCTCTCCCCCGAGGGCGGCGACAAGCCGGTCGGTGAGCTGGCCGCCGCGATCGACGAGTTCTTCGGCTCGTTCGAGGCGTTCCAGAAGCACTTCGCGGCCAACGCCGTCGGCATCCAGGGATCCGGCTGGTCGATCCTCGCGTGGGACTCCATCGGCTCGAAGCTCGTGATCGTGCAGCTCTACGACCAGCAGTCCAACATCGCGCTCGGCCTCGTGCCGATCGTCGTGCTCGACATGTGGGAGCACGCGTTCTACCTGGACTACGTCAACGTCAAGGCGGACTACGTCAAGGCGTGGTGGAACATCGTCAGCTGGTCTGACGCAGCCGCCCGTTTCGACCGAGCGCGTGCGCAGACCTCGGGCCTCATCGTCGCGACCGTCTGAGCGCCCTCGTACGGCCGCTGAGGGCCGGTCCCCGATCTTCGGGGGCCGGCCCTCTCGGCGTCCGACGGCGCACGCGGCACGACAGAGGCCCCCATCGCTCGGCGATGGGGGCCTCTGCTGTCGGCGTGCGGGGTCGCGTCAGTGCGCGTGCTGCCCGCGGGAGAACTCGAACACCCAGCCGATGAGCCCGATGACGCCGAGGACCACACCGAGCCCGACCAGCCACCAGCCGATCGCCATGCCCAGGAACGTGACGGCGCCGGCGGCACCGATCGCGAGCGGCCACCAGCTCCATGGCGCGAAGACACCCTGGTCACCGGCACCCTGCTCGATCTCGCCGTGCTCGTCGTCCTCGGGGCGCGGATCGATGCGCCGCGAGAGCAGGGCGAAGTAGGCGCCAATCATGCCCACGAGGCCCCCGACGAGCGGGATGCCGAGCATGCCGACGGGCTCTCCGTCGCTCCACACCCCGTACACGATGCCGATCGGGATGAAGAACAGCACCCCGTAGAGGAAGAGCTTCGTCTCGAGCTTCACTTGCCCTCCTCCTCACCGGCGACGTCCGTCGGACGGTCCTCGACGATCACGGCGCTCGACTGCTCCGGTTCGCCACCGTCGCCGAGCACGCGCTCTGCCGCGGTGCCCGTCTCGCCACGACGGTCCGCCTCCCAGTCCAGCGGACCCGGGTTCGGCTCGACGAAGTCCATCGCAGCGACCTCCGGGTGGTGCAGGTCGAACGCGGGCCGCTCCGAGCGGATACGCGGCAGCGACGTGAAGTTGTGCCGCGGCGGCGGGCAGCTGGTGGCCCACTCGAGCGAGGCTCCGTAACCCCACGGGTCGTCGACCTGCACGAGCGGCGCGTTGCGCCACGTCGTGTAGACGTTCCAGAAGAACGGCAGGAGCGAGGCACCGAGGATGAACGCACCGATCGTCGACACCTGGTTCATCCAGGTGAACCCCTCGACCGGCGAGTAGTCGGCGTACCGACGCGGGAAGCCCTTGACGCCCAGCCAGTGCTGGATGAGGAACGTCGTGTGGAAGCCGATGAACAGCAGCCAGAAGTGCCACTTGCCGAGCCGCTCGTCGAGCATCCTGCCCGTCATCTTCGGCCACCAGAAGTAGAAGCCCGCGAACATCGCGAACACCACGGTGCCGAACACGACGTAGTGGAAGTGCGCCACGACGAAGTACGAGTCGGAGAGCTGGAAGTCCAGCGCCGGGCTCGACAGGATGATGCCCGTCAGGCCGCCGAACAGGAACGTGATGAGGAAGCCGATCGTCCAGAGCATCGGTGTCTCGAACGTGAGCTTCCCGCGCCACATCGTGCCGATCCAGTTGAAGAACTTCACACCGGTCGGGACGGCGATGAGCATCGTCATGAACGCGAAGAACGGCAGCAGCACCGAGCCGGTGACGTACATGTGGTGCGCCCACACCGTGACGGACAGGGCGGCGATCGCGATCGTCGCGTACACGAGGCCCTTGTAGCCGAAGATCGGCTTGCGGCTGAAGACCGGCAGGATCTCGGTGATGATGCCGAAGAACGGCAACGCGATGATGTAGACCTCGGGGTGCCCGAAGAACCAGAACAGGTGCTGCCAGAGGATGGCGCCACCGTTCTCGGGGTTGAACACCTGCGCGCCCAGGCGACGGTCCGCGCCGAGCGCGAACAGCGCGGCGGCGAGCGGCGGGAACGCCATGAGCACGAGCAGCGACGTCACGAGGGTGTTCCACGTGAAGATCGGCATCCGGAACATCGTCATGCCGGGCGCGCGCATCGTGACGATGGTCGTGATGAAGTTGACCGCGCCGAGGATGGTGCCGAAGCCGGCGAGCGCGAGCCCGAAGACCCACAGGTCACCGCCGACCCCCGGTGAGTACACCGTGTTCGACAGCGGCGCGTACGCGAACCACCCGAACGACGCGGCACCCTGCGGCGTGAGGAAGCCGCTCGCGGCGATGAGGCCGCCGAAGAAGAACAGCCAGAACGCGAACATGTTCAGTCGCGGGAACGCGACGTCGGGTGCCCCGATCTGCAACGGCATGATGACGTTCGCGAATCCCGCGAAGAGCGGGGTCGCGAACAGCAGCAGCATGATCGTGCCGTGCATCGTGAACGCCTGGTTGTACTGCTCCTTGGACTGGAACACGTCCATGCCCGGCGTGAACAGCTCGGCGCGGATCAGCAGGGCGAGGATGCCGCCGATGCAGAACCAGACGAACGAGACGATCAGGTACATGTAGCCGATCGTCTTGTGGTCGGTCGACGTGACCCACTTGATGATCGTGCGTCCGAGGGTCTGGCGCGTCGGCGCCAGACCGGGGACGTACTCGGCGGCCGCGGCCATCACTTGCTGCCTTCCTGGGTGGCGCTCTCGAGGTCCTGCTGACGGCTGTACTCGAGCCCGAGCGAGCCTTCCTGGCCGTTGGCCTTGAGCTCGGCGATGTGCTTGTCGTAGTCCGCCTTCGACACCACGTTCACGTTGAAGAGCATGGAGGAGTGGTACTCGCCGCAGAGCTCGGCGCACTTGCCCTCGTAGAGCCCGATCTTGGTGGGCGTGACCTGGAACTTGTTGGTCTTGCCCGGGATCATGTCCATCTTGTAGAGGAACTCGGGGATCCAGAACGAGTGGATGACGTCGCGCGAGTTGAGCGTGAACTCGACCTTCTCGTCGACCGGGAGCCACAGCGTCACCTGCGACCGGAGCTCACCCGTGCCGGCGGAGCCGACGTCCTGGGCGTGCTCGCCCGTCTCGTACGCGTCGTCGTCGAGGTAGTTGAAGTCCCAGCTCCACTGCTTGCCGATGGCCTGGACGTGGTTCTGCGCCGGTGAGGACGTGTCCTGGATCGAGGTGACGTCGCGGTTCGTGTAGTAGAACAGCACGCCCACCATGACGATCGGCAGGATCACGTACATGATCTCGAGCGGCACGTGGTACCGGAGCTGCACCGGCAGGACGTCGTCGTCCTTGCGCTTGCGGTACACCGCGACGCACCAGAGCATCAGGCCCCACGTCAGCAGGCCGACGACGAGCGCGGCGACCCACGACCCGACCCAGAGGTTGACGATGCGACCCGTCTGGTCGGTGGCTTCGTGGTTGGAGTCGCCGGGGAGCCAGCCGCGCTGCACCTCGGCGGAGCAACCGCTGAGTGCGACCGCGACGACGGCGGCGAGACCGACCAGCTTCAGGGCCGGGCGCCGCTTCCGGCGGGGGGTGTCCGGGTGCACAGGGGACCTCTCACTCGCGTCCCGCGGCCCGTACCGCCTGGGCAGGCAGCCGTCACCCGGGACCTTCGTCCTCGACGGGTGCAGCCTAGCGCGCCGACCACGCCGTTTCGCCCTGGCGACACCACGTGACGACACCGTGTCAGCACCGTCACACCCGGGTTCGCGTCGCCGGTCGCCCCTCGGCGGGCCTGCGCCTGGCGGAGCACGGCGTCGTTGTGCGGGCACGCGGGCTACCGTGCCCGCATGAGCACCACGCCGGACGCCCGCGAGCAACGAGGGAGTGTGACCGAGCCCACGTCGACTGCCGCTCCGGCGCGTGTCGTGCTCGACGCCGGCGGTCACGCCCCGCTGCTCCCCCAGGCCCGAGCCGCCTACCTCGAGGCCCTCGACCAGGGCTGGGCCGACCCGCGTCGGCTGTTCTCCGAGGGGCGCCGCGCCCGCATGCTCCTGGACGGTGCGCGCGAGGCGATGGCGGGCGTCGTCGGCGCACGCACCGAGGAGGTCGACCTCGCGCCGTCCCACGTCGCAGCGCTGCACGGCGCGGTGCGGTCCGTCGTGCGCGCACGTCGGCGTGTCGGCGACGTCGTCGTCGTCGGCGCGGTCGAACGTGCCGCGGTGCTCAACGCGGCCGACTTCGCGGGCGCGCGCAGGGTCGTCGGCGTCGACCACGTCGGACGGGTCGACCCCGACGAGCTCGACGACGCGCTCGGCGCGCACGGCGTCGCGCTCGCCGCGCTCCAGCACGCCAACGGCGAGGTGGGGACGCTGCAGCCGGTCGAGCGTGCGCACGAGTCCTCCCGGCGGGCAGGGGTCCCGCTGCTCGTCGACGCCGGGTCGAGCCTCGGTCACGTCGACGTCGGCGACGCGTGGGACCTGCTCGCCGCCGACGCTGCGGACTGGGGCGGACCGGCAGGCATCGGGGTGCTCGTCACACGTCGCGGCGTGCGGCGCACGCCGGACTGGCCCGAGGACGACGACCGCTGGTTCCCCGGCGGCGTGAGCGTGCCGGCGGCGCTCGCCGCTGCCGTCGCGCTGCAGGTCGCGCACGCGTCGCGGCACCGCACGGCCGAGGCCTCGCGCACGCTCGTCGACCGCGTCCGCCGACGCGTCGCCGCCGAGGTCCCGGACGTCGAGGTCGTGGGCGACGACGCGGTGCGCCTGCCGCACGTCGTCACGTTCTCGTGCCTCTACGTCGACGGCGAGGCCCTGGTCGGTGGTCTCGACGCCGCGGGCTTCGGGGTGGGATCGGGCTCGGCGTGCACGTCGAGCGCGCTCGAGCCGAGCCACGTGCTGGCGGCGATGGGGGTGCTCACGCACGGCAACGTGAGGCTCGCACTGCCCGTCGGGACACGCGAGGCGGACGTCGACCGCTTCCTCGACGCGCTCCCCTCCGTGGTCGCCGACGTGCGCTCGGCGCTCGGGGCGGACGGCCTGTGACCGACCTCGTGGTCGACGCGACCGGGCTGCGGTGCCCGGCGCCCGTGATCCGGCTCGCCAGGGCCGCGCGCGAGGCACGTCCCGGGACGACGATCACGGTGCTGGCGACCGATCCCGCCGCCGAGCACGACGTGCCGGCCTGGGCGCGCATGCGCGGCCACGCACTCGTGTCCGTGGAGAAGGACGACGATCGGCTGACGCTCGTCGTCCGCACGGCCGGCTGACCACGCCGAAGACGGCGAGAGGCCCGGCGCGCACTGCGCACCGGGCCTCTCGACGGGAGGGATCAGCTGAACGAACCGCCGCACGCGCAGGCGCTGCCCGCGTTGGGGTTGTCGATCGTGAAGCCCTGCTTCTCGATGGTGTCGGCGAAGTCGATCGTCGCGCCCTCGAGGTAGGGGACGCTCATGCGGTCGACCACGACCTCGACGCCGTCGTAGTCCTTCGTGGCGTCGCCGTCGAGGATCCGCTCGTCGAAGTACAGCTGGTAGATGAGGCCCGAGCAGCCACCGGGCTGCACGGCCACGCGCAGACGCAGGTCGTCGCGGCCCTCCTGCTCGAGGAGGCTGCGCACCTTGTCCGCGGCGACGTCGGTGAGCAGGACGCCGTGCGTCGCGGTCTCGGTCTCGGTCGCGGTGGTCTCGCTCATGGTGTCTCCAAGATGACGGCGGATGGTTCTCGGGTCGATGCAGAGGTCGAAGGTCGAGCCGGCGTCCCTTGCGGAGACGTCCGGTGATGCCAACACCCGCGTCCCCACGGATGTTCCCGGCCCTGCTGCCTGTCCCAGGGTACGTCCGATGCCCGCCAGCGACGCATGACGTGGACCACACGGCGCGCCCGCGCGTCGACGGTGGTCGACCCCGCTCAGCGCGACCAGGTCCGGGCGACGCGCTCTGTCCTGCGGCGCAACGACCCGGCCGCGTCGGCGAGCGCGGCCGCGACCTCGTCGGGCGCCTCGGCGACGGCGTACGACGCCGTGATGCCCGCGGCGGCGAGCTCGCGCCGTCCGACGAGCACCTGCCCGGCCACCACGACGACCGGGACACCGTGCCGCAGAGCACGCGTCGCGACCTCGTTCGTCGCCTTCCCGTGCAAGGACTGCCAGTCGAAGCGCCCCTCCCCCGTGACGACCACGTCGCTGGACCGGACCAGGTCGTCGAGCCCGACGGCGTCGGCGACGAACGCGGCGCCTGGCACGAGGCGGGCGCCGACGAGCTGGAGCCCGAACCCCAGCCCCCCGGCGGCGCCGGCCCCCGGGGCCGTCGTGAGGCGCCGCACCGGCTGCGTGCCGTCGATCAGGTCGGGCCGCAGAGCGTCGCCCAGCGCGTCGACGGCGGCCCGCGCGAAGGATGCGAGCGAGCGCTCGAGCTCCTGCGCCTGCTCGGGCGTGGCGCCCTTCTGCGGTGCGAAGCCAGCGCTCGCACCCTGCAGGCCCAGCAGCGGGACGTCGACGTCGGCGGCCACGACGAGCTCGACACCGCCCAGCCGCTCCCGCAGCGCACGCAGCCCGCGCAGCTCGGCGGCCCGGACCTCCCCGAGGCCGGCGCCGCCGAGCGCGAGCGCGGGGACGTCCAGCCCGAGCCCGACGAGCGCGCCCGCGCCCGCGTCGTTGGTCGACGAGCCGCCGAGACCGACGACCACGCGCCGCGCACCCCCGCGCACCGCCAGGTCGACGAGCTCACCGACGCCTCGGCTCGTCGTGCGGCCCGGGTCGCGGCGGTCCGCGGGCACCAGGCCCAGGCCCACGGCGTGCGCCGACTCGACGTACGCGGTGCTGCCGACGCGCAGCACCGCAGCGGGCACGGGTGCGTGCAGCGGACCCGTGACGGTCGCCGCCTCGAGCGTGCCCCCGAGCGCCGCGTGCACCACCTCGACGAAGCCGGGTCCGCCGTCGGACAGCGGGCGGACCGTGATCTCGTCGCCGGGTGCGCCTGCGGACCACCCGGCGGCCAGCTCGGCGGCGGCCTCCCGTGCGGTCAGGGACGTGCCGAACGAGTCCGGGGCCAGGAGGACGTGCACGCCTGCATCGTGGCACGGGTCAGGTCGCGTCCCGGGCGCCGACCGTGCGCGGCAGGCTGTGTGGGAAGATCGGCGCGTGAGCGTTGCGACCCCCTCCACCACGGGTTTCGTCGAGCCGGCCCCCTCCGCGCTGCTGCTGCTCGGGCGCGGCGTCGACCTCGCCTCGGAGCGCGGCGTCGAGTGCGTGGGCGACCTGCCTGCGCCGAGCGACCCGGACCTCGTGGCCCGCGCCCGCGCCGCGCGCGCCGCGCTCGGTGACCGAGCGTTCGTCCTCGGGCACCACTACCAGCGCGACGAGGTCATCGAGTTCGCGGACGTCACGGGCGACTCGTTCAAGCTCGCACGCGAGGCCGCCGCCCGCCCGGAGGCCGAGTTCGTCATCTTCTGCGGCGTGCACTTCATGGCCGAGTCGGCGGACATCCTGACGTCCGACGACCAGCAGGTGGTGCTGCCGGACCTCGCCGCGGGCTGCTCGATGGCGGACATGGCGGCGATCGACCAGGTCGAGGACGCGTGGGACGTGCTGGTCGAGGCCGGCGTCGCCGATGACACGGTCCCGGTCACGTACATGAACTCGTCGGCCGCGATCAAGGCGTTCACGGGGCGGCACGGCGGGACGATCTGCACGTCGTCGAACGCCCACGTGGCGCTGCGCTGGGCGTTCGACCAGGTGGGTGGTCCCGACGGTCGCGGCAAGGTCCTGTTCATGCCGGACCAGCACCTGGGCCGCAACACCGCGGTGCAGCACCTGGGCATGTCGCTCGACGACTGCGTGGTGTTCGACCCGCGCAAGCCCCGCGGCGGCCTCACCGCTCAGCAGCTGCGCGACGCCCGCATGATCCTGTGGCGCGGGCACTGCTCGGTGCACGGCCGGTTCTCCGAGCGGAACGTGCTCGACATCCGTGCGGCCGTCCCGGACGTGACGGTGCTGGTGCACCCCGAGTGCAAGCACGAGGTCGTGACCGCGGCGGACATGGTGGGCTCGACGGAGTACATCATCAAGGCGCTGGACGCGGCCCCCGCGGGCTCGAGCTGGGCGATCGGCACCGAGCTCAACCTGGTGCGTCGTCTTGCGAACGCGCACCCTGACAAGAACATCCACTACCTCGACTCGACCGTGTGCTTCTGCTCGACCATGAACCGCATCGACCTGCCGCACCTCGTCTGGGCGATGGAGCAGCTGGTCGCGGGCCGACCGGTCAACAGGATCGTCGTCGACGCGGACGACGCGCACTGGGCACGCGTCGCGCTCGACCAGATGCTCGCGCTCCCGGGGTACTGAGCGGCGTTCGCGATGTCCACGGGCAGCCCGCTGCGGATCGGCGTCTTCGTGTTCGACGGCGCCGAGGAGCTCGACGTGGTCGGGCCCTACGACGTGCTGTCGTCGTGGGCGCTGCACTCGCCGCTGCGACCCGAGGTGCTGACCTTCTCCTCGGACGGCCAGGGCGTGCGGTGCGCCAAGGGGCTCTGCCTCGTCCCGGACACGTCGGCGCACGAGGTCGGGCCGCTGCACGTGCTCGTGTACCCGGGCGGCCAGGGCACGCGCGCGCTGGCGGCCGACACCCATCACCTCGCGTGGGTGCGCGAGGTACGGGCGGCGACCCCGCTCGTCGCGAGCGTGTGCACGGGTGCGCTCGTGCTCGCCGCGGCCGGGCTGCTGGCCGGCAGGCCCGCGACCACGCACTGGGCGGCGTTCGACGAGCTCGTCGCGCTCGACCCCAGCGTCCTGCCCGACGACGAGGCGCGCTTCGTCGACGACGGGGACGTCGTGACGTCGGCGGGGGTCTCCGCCGGCATCGACATGGCGCTGCACCTGGTGGCCCGGCTGGAGGGCGTCGAGGCTGCCCGTGCCGTGCGCCGCGGCATCCAGTACGACCCGGAACCGCCCGTGTGACGACGTCCCGTCGGGTACCGGGAAGACGCGGTCTACCGCTGGGTAACATCGGCCCGTGACCCGCACGCTCCAGCTCGCGCTCGCGACCTTCCGACCGCGCCGCGCCGTCCCCGGCCAGGGCCTGTTCGACCCCTCGGTGACGCGCATGCGCGTCTGGCCGACCGACCTCGACCTGTACCGCCACGTCAACAACGGCGTGTACCTGCAGTGCATGGACGTCGCGCGCAGCAACTTCCTCGCCGACCTGGGCTCGTTCGGTGCGCTGAACGAGCGCGGCTGGTACCCGGTCGTCGCTGCGCAGACGATCAAGTACCGCCGATCGCTGACGCTGGGGCAGCGCTTCGACATCACGACGACCGTCCTCGGCTGGGACGCCCGCGTGGTCTACCTCGACCAGTCGTTCTCACGCGGGGGCGAGCACGTCGCCCGCGGCGTCGTGGCCGGACGGTTCCTCGCGCGCGACGGCGTGCGGGTACCCGCACCGGACGTCGTCGCGCTGCTCGAGGGACCCGTCGCGTCCCCGGCGCTCCCCGAGGACGTCGCGACGTGGGCGCGGGCCGTGGACGTCGCCGCGCGCTGACGGCACGGCGACGCCCGCGGCCGCGGACGGCTCAGTCCGCGAGCCTCGCGAGCAGCAGCGCCTCTGCCAGCACGACCTTCTCGAGCTCGGAGAGGTGCACCGACTCGTTCGCACCGTGCGCGCGCGAGTCGGGGTCCTCGACGCCCGTCACGAGGATGGCCGCCGAGGGGAACACGTCCAGCAGGTCCGCGATGAACGGGATCGAGCCACCGATGCCGATGTCGACGGGTTCGGTCCCCCACGCCGCCTCGAAGGCCCACCGCGCGGCCTGCATCGCGGGCGAGTCCTGGGGCGCCTGGAAGGGCTTGCCCTTCTCGCCGTCACGCACCGTGACCTGGGCACCGAAGGGCGCGTTGCCCTCGAGGTGCGCGCGCAGCGCGGCCATCGCCGCGACAGGGTCCTGCCCCGGGGCGATGCGCATCGAGAGCTTCGCCGTCGCACGCGGGGTGATCGTGTTCGACGCGCTCGCGACGCGCGGTGCGTCGAAGCCGATCACGCCGATGGCAGGGCGCGTCCACATCCGGGCCGTGAGCGGTCCGGTGCCGGCGAGCCGTACGCCGTCGAGCACCCCGGCATCCGCGCGGAACGCTGCCTCGTCGTAGTCGACCACCGGGTCCGGCGCGTGCACGAGGCCCGCGACCGCGACGTCGCCGTGCTCGTCGTGCAGCGTCGCGACCAGCCGCGCGAGCAGCGTGGGCGCGTCGAGCACCGGCCCCCCGAACATGCCCGAGTGGATCGCGTGGCTCGTCACTGCGACCTCGACCTCGCAGTCGACCAGCCCTCGCAGCGACGTGGTCAGGCCCGGCGTGCCGACGGCCCAGTTCGACGAGTCGGCGACCACGATGACGTCCGCGGCCAGCTCGTCGCGGTGCGCCTGCAGGAAGTCGAGGAACGTCGGCGACCCGATCTCCTCCTCGCCCTCGACGAAGACGGTGACGCCCACGCCGAGGTCCTCGCCGAGCACGCGCAGCGCTCCGACGTGGGCGATCACGCCCGCCTTGTCGTCGGCCGCGCCACGTCCGTACAGACGTCCGTCGCGCTCGGTGGGTACGAATGGCGGGGTGTCCCAGTCGGCGTCGTCGCCGGGCGGCTGCACGTCGTGGTGCGCGTACAGCAGGACCGTCGGCGCACCCTGCGGAGCGGGCCGGCGTGCGACGACCGCCGGGCGCCCGCCGGGGACGCGGAGCACGCGGACGTCGTCGATGCCGGTGCCGCGAAGCAGGTCGGCCACGGCCGTCGCGCTCGCGTCGACGTGCGTCTGGTCGAACTCGGGGTTGGAGACGCTCGGGATGCGCACGAGCGCCTCGAGGTCGGATCTCAGCGTGGGGAAGGCCTCGCTCGTACGGGCCCGCAGGTCGTCGGTGGTCACGGCTCAGCACGCTACTCGACTACCCTGGAGGGGTGCCCGGACGTGAGAAGACCCCTGCCGACGCTGCCGACGTGACCGCCGCGGCTACCTCCGACGAGCAGCCGCAGGCCGGCGGCAAGGGCCGTCCGACACCGAAGCGCAAGGACGCCGAGGCCGCGAACAAGCGCCCGCTGGTCCCCGCGGACCGCAAGCAGGCGGGCAAGGCGTCGAAGTCGGCGGCACGCGAGGCGCGCAACTCCGAGTACCGCGCGATGCAGACCGGCGACATCAACAACATGCCGCCCGCGCACCGCGGACCCGTGCGCACGTTCGTCCGCGACTGGGTCGACGGCCGCTTCAACCTCGGCGAGTTCTTCCTGCCGGTGGCCGCGGTGTTCCTCGTCCTGCAGATCACGCTGGCGAGCGCGAGCCCGAACCTCGCCGCTCTCGCGATGCTGGTGCTGTACGTGTACGTCATCGCCGCGCTCGTCGACGCCTACATCCTGTGGCGCGGCCTGCGCAAGGCGCTGCGCGCCAAGTTCGGCGAGAACCAGCCGCTGAAGGGTCTGGCGCTCTACGCGATCATGCGCGCCTTCCAGCTGCGCCCCACGCGCCTGCCGAAGGCGCGCAACAAGCGAGGCGTCAAGCCGGTCTGAGGCACCCTGCCGACCGACGTAGGGTCGGGTCATGGTTGCCTACAGAAACCTCGGCCGTTCCGGCCTCAAGATCACCGAGATCACCTACGGGAACTGGCTCACGCACGGTTCGCAGGTGGAGAACGACACCGCCACCGCGTGCGTGCGGGCCGCGCTCGACGCGGGCATCACGAGCTTCGACACGGCCGACGTGTACGCCAACACGGTCGCCGAGTCGGTGCTCGGCGAGGCACTGAAGGGCGAGCGCCGCCAGAGCCTCGAGATCTTCACGAAGGTCTTCTGGCCGACAGGCCCCAATGGCGCGAACGACTCGGGCCTCTCGCGCAAGCACATCATGGAGTCGATCGACGGCTCGCTGCAGCGGCTGCAGACGGACTACGTCGACCTGTACCAGGCCCACCGCTACGACCACGCCACGCCGCTCGAGGAGACGATCCAGGCGTTCGCGGACGTCGTCCGGCAGGGCAAGGCCCTGTACGTGGGCGTCTCCGAGTGGACCGCCGACCAGATCCGCGCCGGCCAGGAGCTCGCGACGCAGCTCGGGTTCCGCCTCGTCTCGAGCCAGCCGCAGTACTCGATGCTGTGGCGCGTCATCGAGGAGGAGGTCGTGCCGACCTCCGCCGAGCTGGGCCTGTCGCAGATCGTCTGGTCCCCCGTCGCCCAGGGCGTCCTGACGGGCAAGTACAAGCCCGGGCAGCCGGCCCCCGAGGGCTCGCGCGGCACCGACGAGAAGGGCGGCGCGCAGATGATCGGGCGCTTCCTCGAGCAGGAGGAGACGCTGCGCCGCGTGCAGGACCTGCGTCCCGTCGCCGACGAGCTCGGCCTGTCGATGGCACAGCTCGCGGTCGCCTGGGTGCTGCAGAACGAGAACGTCGCGGCGGCGATCATCGGCGCCTCGCGTCCCGAGCAGGTCGCCGAGAACGTCAAGGCCTCGGGCGTCACCATCCCGGTCGAGCTCATGACGCGGATCGACGAGGTGCTGGGCGACTCGGTCGTCACGGACCCGCGGGAGACCGAGAAGAACTCTCCGCGGCGCTGACGAGCCGCTACTCCGGGTCGGCGGGCGCGCGCTCCACGAGGAACGCGCGCCCGTCGGGCCCGACGACGCGCTCGAAGCCGTCGACGAGGGCCGCGTCCCGGTCGCGCTCGGCCTGCGTCACGGGGCGGCCGACGCCGCGGATGTTCCCGACCTGCGCGGGACCGAGGTACGTGAGCAGCCACTCGGTCATGTCACGACGCGGCTTGCGAGGCATCGTCCACCCCATTCGTTAGTGCACTCATGATCAGTGGGCTCACTATACGGCTACGATGGCGCGATGGACGACGTCACCGATCCCCTCGCGGTGGAGGCGCAGGTCTGCCTCACGGTCTCCGCTGCGGCGCGCGGCCTCGTCGGCCTCTACCGCGACCTGCTCGAGCCGCTCGGCCTGACACACCCCCAGTACCTCGCGATGCTGGCGCTGTGGCAGCACGGCCCCCTGCCCCTCAAGGACCTCGCCGGCATCCTGCACCTCGAGCCCGCGACGACCTCACCGCTCGTACGGCGGCTCGAGGCCATGGGCCTGGTCACGCGGGACAGGGGCACCCAGGACGAGCGTGTGCTCCTGGTCGCACCGACCGAGGCCGGCCGGGCGATGCGCGCGCAGGCCGTGCCCATCCCGGGTGCGATGGTCGCCGGGCTCGGGCTCACGCCCGAGCAGATCGAGCAGATCCGTACGGCGGCTCAGCTGCTCGTCGACGCGACGTCCGGCGCGAGGTCCGGCGCGAGCTCCGGCACGTCCGGTCCCGCACCCGACCTCGGGTCCTGAGCGACGTCGCGCACGACCGGCGTCACCCGCTCGTCGAGCATCAACCGCGGCAGCAGGACGTGCACGAGCGGCCCGACGAGCAACGCGTAAGCGAGCGTCGCGAGACCCACCGTGCCGCCGAGCAGCCACCCGGCCGAGACGACCGCGACCTCGATCGAGGTGCGCACCGCGGCGACGGGCCAGCCGGTGCGAGCGACGATGCCCGTCATCAACCCGTCACGAGGGCCCGGTCCGAGCCGCGCACCGACGTACAGGCCGGTCGCGAGCGCGTTGAGCCCGATTCCCCCGACCGCCATGGCCGCCCGCGCACCGAGCGGCAGCGCGTCGGGGAGCCGGTCGAGCAGCGCCAGGAACGGGTCGACGAGCACGGCGATGACCACCACGTTGGCCACCGTCCCGAGTCCCGGGCGCTGCCGCAGCGGCACCCAGCACAGCAGCACCAACAGGCTGATCGCCGCCGTCACCTCGCCGAACGACGCGCCGGTCGAGCGCGCGACGCCCTGCGTGAGGACGTCCCAGGGCATGTTGCCGAGGCCGGCGTGCACGAGCAGCGCCATGGACACGGCGTACAGCACGAGACCGACGAGGAGCTGTGCGCCGCGACGGCCCACGGGCGGTGCGAGGCGCCAGGCGGATCCGGTGGTCATGGCGTCATCCTCACGCCCGATTGGCCTGCAGTTCCATAGCCATTCATGACACAGTGGCCTCATGACGGATCTGACGTCCGACCGCCGCGTCTCGGGCCGCAGGCTCGCCCAGCTGCTCGGGGCATGGCGTCGGCCCGGACCCGCGTACACGGCCCTCGCCGACGCGCTGCGCGCCGCGGTGCTGTCCGGCTCCGTCCCCATCGGGACGCGCCTGCCCAGCGAGCGTGAGCTCGCCACCGCGGTCGACGTCTCCCGCACCACGACGACGGCCTGCTACGACGTGCTGCGCGTCGAGGGCTACCTCACGAGCCGGCGCGGCTCCGGCACGGTCACCACGCTGCCGGGCGCCGAGGCCGTCCCGTTCCCCCGCGTGACGGCCACCGACGACGAGGTCGTCGACCTGACGATCGCCGCACCGTCCGCACCTTCCGCGCTGCACCCCGCGTACCTCGCGGCGCTCGACGAGCTCCCCCGGCACCTCGCCGGCACCGGCTACCACCCGCTCGGCCTGCCCGTGCTGCGGCAGGCCGTCGCGGACATGCACACCGCGCGCGGCGCGCCCACGTCGCCCGAGCAGGTCCTCGTCACGACCGGCGCGCAGCAGGCCATCTCGCTGCTCGTCAGCACGTTGTCGGGACCGGGCGAGCGCGTGGTCGTGGAGCAGCCCACCTATCCGCACGCGATCGAGTCGGTCCGCGCAGCGGGTGCCAGGCCGGTCGCCGTGCCGTCGGGCGACGACGGGCTCGACGTCGAGCTGCTCGAGTCCACGATCCGGCAGAGCGCACCACGCCTCGTCTACCTGATCCCCGACCACCGCAACCCCACGGGCACCAGCCTGTCGTCCGACGACCGCTCCCGCGTGCGGGCGATCGCGCGCCGGCACCGCACGACCGTGGTGGCCGACGAGGCGCTCACGGAGCTCACGCTCGACGGCGCGGCGCCCGAGCCGTTCTCCGGGGACGGGACGGCGAGCGGGCACGTCGTGGCCATCGGGTCGATGTCGAAGTCGTACTGGGGCGGTTTGCGCGTCGGCTGGGTGCGCGCGCACCCCGACCTCGTGGCACGGCTCGCGACGACGCGCGCGCGCATCGACATCGCCACGCCCGTCCTCGAGCAGCTCGTCGCGGCGCACCTGCTCAAGCACGACGACGGCACCCTCGATCGCCGGCGCGCCGAGCTGCGCGCACGCCGCGACGCGCTCGTCGGGCTCCTGCGCACGTCTCTGCCCGAGTGGCGCGTGCCCGTGCCGGCCGGCGGGCTGTGCGTGTGGGCAGACCTCGGCGCACCCGTGTCGTCAGCGCTCGCCGCGCTCGGCGTCCGGCACGGCGTGCGCGTCGCGCCCGGACCGTCGTTCGGCGTCGGTGGCAGCCTCGAGGACAGGCTGAGGCTGCCGTTCTCACGCCCGGTGGACGAGCTGCGACGAGCGGTCGACGCGCTCGCGTCGGCCTGGGCGGTGCTGGACCCGACCGACACCGCCCCGGCAGCCGCCCGGATGGTGGTCTGACGGGTCAGACGGCTGGGATCGGCAGCGGAGGTGCCGCCGGCTCGCCTTCGTGCAGAAGCGTCGCGCTCGCCACCCCCGCGGCGGCGAGCGAGCGCCAGTGCTCGCCGATCCACTGCTCGGCGTCGTACTGCGACGTGAACACCGGGCTCCCGGGGCGCTCGACGTCCGTGCCGTCCGCCGCGTCCAGCCGCCACTCCCACTGCGGCCGCAGCGCCATCACGACCGGCCCCCGAGGTCGCGCGCGAGCGACCGCCCGATGCGCGACGCCCAGAACGGCCCGCGGTAGATGAACCCGGTGTAGCCCTGCACGAGCGTCGCCCCCACCGCGAGGTACTCGAGCGCGTCGGCCGCGGTGCTGATGCCACCGACCCCGATGACGACCGCGTCCGGGCCGAGCGCCCGGCGCAGGCGTGCGACGACGTCGAGGCCGCGGTCGAGCACCGGCGGGCCCGACAGGCCACCGGGGCCCAGGTCGTGCGCGATCGTCGTGTTGACCGCGACCACGCCGTCGAGTCCCAGCTCGGCTGCGAGCAGCGCAACCGCGTCGACGTCGTCGTCGGACAGGTCCGGCGCGATCTTGACGAGCAGCGGGACGGTGGGGCGGCCGACCCGCGCGGTGGCCTCGTCGGCCGCGACACGTGTCGCCTCGAGGATCGGTCGCAGCTGCTCGACCGCCTGCAGGTCGCGCAGGCCCGGCGTGTTGGGCGACGACACGTTGACGACGAGGTAGTCCGCGAGCGGGGCGAGGCGTGCCGCCGAGATCGCGTAGTCGGCGGGCGCCTCGTCGGCCGGCGTGACCTTCGTCTTGCCGATGTTCACCCCGACGACCAGGCCACGGCCGCGCCGGGTGGCACGCAGCGCGGCGAGCCGCTCCGCGACCTCCTGCGAACCCCCGTTGTTGAAGCCCATGCGGTTGCGCAGCGCCCGCTGGTCCAGCACGCGCCACAGCCGCGGCTTCTCGTTGCCCGGCTGCGGGTGCGCGGTGACGGTCCCCACCTCGACGAAGCCGAAACCGAGCATCGTGAGGCCTTCGACGCCCCGCGCGTCCTTGTCGAAGCCGGCGGCGAGGCCGAAGCGTGACGGGAACGTGCGGCCGAAGACCTGGACCGCCCCGGACCGCGGTGGCGTGAGCACGCCCGCGACGACGTCGCGCAGGACGGGTGTGCGACCGACCCCGCGGATCAGGCGGAACGCGACCTCGTGGGCGCGCTCGGGGTCCATGCGGCGGAAGACGAGGTCGAACAGCAGGCGGTACACGCGATCACCCTAGGGTCGACGGCGGCTCGTGCGCCTCGTCGTCCGCGCCACCATCCGTCGGGACCGCGGGCTCTGCGGATGGTCGGCCGGTCCGCCACAGCCACCACACGCCGAGGAACGGCAGCACGAGCGGGACGTAGCCGTAGCCCGCACCGAAGCCGGACCACACCGTCTCGTCGGGGAACTCCCCCAGGTCGACGACCGAGAGCGTGCCGACGGTCAGGACGCCAACCATCTCGACGAGCACCGCGGGCCAGGCGACGCGGCGCCGGTCGGTCGCGAGCGCGAACGTCGCGACGACGTAGACGATCCCGGCGAACAAGGACAGCAGGTAGGCCACGGGGGCGTCCGACAGCTTCGTCGCGACCTGGTAGATGCCGCGGGCCGTCGCGGCGAGCGCGAGCACGCCGTAGACGGCGACCAGGAGCCGCCCGGGACCGGACCCCGTGGGGCGCGTTCCCTGCTCGACGTGCGTGACGCTCACACCACTCCCCAGATCTGCAGCAGCCTGTACTCGAGGAACCCGACCGTCAGGGCCGCGACGAGCAGCACCACCGAGCTCCACCGCGTCCGCTCGGCGAACGCCCACGCGGCGGCGATCGGCAGCACCACGAGCTGCGTCACGACGTAACCCCAGAACAGGGCCGGGTCGACGTCGTGGTCCCCTGTCAGGGCGACGACGCCCGCGACGAACGCCTGCACGACGAGCACCGCCTCGACGACGGCCCCGCCCCACAGCTGGCGCAGCACCACGGCACGGTCGCGTGCCACGAACCAGCCCGCCCAGCCGGCCAGGACGACGCACAGCGCGACGACCAGCAGCGCGAGGGGCAGGACCACGAGGCCCCACCGTACCGGCACGACGGCACCGGCCGGCCGGAGGTCCGTGTGCCGTCCCACACCCCGCGCCGTCCGCACCTGGCGCCGTCCACACCACGAGCCGGGGCGTCGGTGACGCGGACTACGATCGGCCCGTGATCTCCCTGACGTCGAAGAACCCCGCCCAGCTCTCCGTCGACGCGGTCGTGGTGGCCGTGCGCCCGCGCGGCACGTCCGTCGCGGTCGTCGACGCCCCCTGGCTGCCGAAGGAGCTCGACCAGCTCCTCACGCGCGACGCGGCGCGGCTCGGCATCACGGGTGGGGTCGACGAGGTGCGCCGGCTCCCCGGTCTCGGGATCAAGGCCGCGACCCTCGTCGTGACGGGTGTCGGCGAGCGCAGCACCGACGCGGCGACGCCCGCCGGTGCGGAGACCCTGCGCCGGGCCGCCGGCGCGGCGACGCGCGAGCTGTCCGGCGTCGAGTCGGTCGCCATCGCGCTGCCCGCGCCGGACGCCGCCGCCGTCGGTGCCGTCGCGGAGGGCGCGCTGCTCGGTGCGTACGCGTTCAGCCGGTACCACGAGCTGCACCACGCACCCGTCGAGCGCATCGAGGTCGTGACCGACGCGACACGCAGCAAGGCCGCCCAGCAGGCGCTGGCCCGCGCCCAGGTGGTCGCCGCGGCCGTCCACGGGACGCGCGACCTCGTCAACACCGCCCCGAACGACCTGTACCCGGCGGCGTTCGCGGACGAGGCGAAGGCCGCCGTGAAGCAGTCGGGCGCCAAGGGCCTCAAGGTCACGGTGCTCGACGAGAAGGCGCTCGCCTCGGGCGGCTACGGCGGACTCGTCGGCGTCGGCCAGGGCTCGGCGCGCCCGCCCCGGCTCGTCAAGGTCGCCTACTCCCCCTCGCGGGCACGCGGCCACGTCGCACTCGTCGGCAAGGGCATCACGTTCGACTCGGGCGGCATCTCGATCAAGCCCGCCGCCGGAATGGAGGCGATGAAGTCCGACATGGCGGGTGCCGCCGCGGTGCTGCACACCGTCGTCGCGGCGGCCCGCCTCGAGCTGCCGGTCGCCGTCACGGGATGGCTGTGCCTCGCCGAGAACATGCCGTCGGGCACCGCCCAGCGGCCCTCCGACGTCATCACGATCCGCGGCGGAAAGACCGTCGAGGTCCTCAACACCGACGCCGAGGGCCGCCTCGTCATGGCGGACGGGCTCGTCGCGGCGGTCGAGGAGGGCCCCGACCTCGTCGTCGACATCGCGACGCTCACCGGCGCGCAGGTCGTCGCGCTCGGCCACCGCGTGTCCGCGGTCATGGGCACCGACGACGCTCGGTCCGAGCTCGTCGGTGCCGCCGACGCGAGCGGCGAGCTGTTCTGGCCCATGCCGCTCCCGGAGGAGCTGCGCGCCGGCCTGCGCTCGAAGGTCGCGGACCTCGCCAACATCGGCGACCGCTGGGGCGGCATGCTCACCGCGGGCGTGTTCCTGCGCGAGTTCGTGGGCGACACCCCGTGGGGTCACCTCGACGTCGCCGGGCCGGCGTTCAACGAGAAGTCGGCCCACGGGTACACGCCGGTCGGCGGCACGGGCGTCGGGGTCCGCACGCTCCTGCAGCTCGTCGAGGGTCGCGCGGCGCACTGACCTGGCCGACCGGACCCGCCGACCGGATCCGCCGGTCAAGCACGCCTCAGACGATGGTGCGCTTGCGCTCGATGCGCTGCCGCTCGTTGTAGTCGCGCCAACGCTGCGGGTACCCGGTGCGCTGGACGTCGTACACAGGGATCTCCAGCGCCCGCGCGAGCTTCACGGCCGTCGGCGCGTCCGGGACGCGACGGCGGGTCCACTCGCCGTCGGTCGCGACGAGGAGCACGGTCGTCTGGGTGACGTTCGTGGCGGGCTCGACGTACGCCTCGACGCCGACGCGCGTGCGCACGAAGTCGGTCAGGTGCGCGACCGTCGCCTCCCGCGCGGCGCGGTCGCTCGTCGGCACGTCCGACGCGTCGGAGGTCGAGGAGCGGCGGCGCGAGAACAGACCCATGGGCCGAGAGTAGCCGGGCGGGTGCGGCGGGGTGCGCCGCACCGGTGCCCACGGTTGTTCCGAGAGTCACACGGCCGGCGCGGCGTCCTGGTTCGTGAGCGGCCAGGCGGGATGACAAGATGGACGCCGGGATCGACAAGATCGGTCTCTCCATGCCTGCGTAGAGGAGTCTGCACGTGGCCGACACGAACGGCACCGCTTTCGACATCGTCGTCCTGGGAGCGGGGAGCGGCGGCTACGCCACGGCTCTGCGCGCGGCCCAGCTGGGCAAGAGCGTCGCGCTCGTCGAGGCGGACAAGGTGGGTGGCACGTGCCTCCACAACGGCTGCATCCCGACGAAGGCGCTGCTGCACGCGGCGGAGCTCGCGGACAACGCTCGCGAGGGCGCGCACTTCGGCGTGCACTCCTCGCTCGAGCGCATCGACATGGCCGGCGTGAACCAGTACAAGGACACCGTCATCGGCGGCCTGTACAAGGGTCTGCAGGGCCTCATCAAGTCGCGCGCGATCACGGTCATCGAGGGCTACGGCAAGCTGACCGGCCCGAACACGGTCGAGGTCGACGGCACCACCTACACCGGTGAGCACGTCGTGCTGGCGACCGGCTCGTACGCGCGCTCGCTGCCCGGCCTCGACATCGGCGGTCGCGTCATCACCTCGGACCAGGCGCTCGCTCTCGACTGGGTCCCCCAGTCGGCGATCATCCTCGGCGGCGGCGTCATCGGCTCGGAGTTCGCGAGCGTGTGGAAGTCGTTCGGCGCGGACGTCACGATCATCGAGGCCCTCCCCCACCTGGTCCCGAACGAGGACGAGGCGCTGTCGAAGGCCTTCGAGCGCGCGTTCCGCAAGCGCGGCATCAAGTTCAACCTCGGCGTCCGGTTCCAGGGCGTCACGCAGGACGACAACGGCGTGCACGTCACGCTCGAGGACGGCAAGACGTTCGACGCCGACGTGCTGCTCGTCGCGGTCGGCCGCGGTCCTCGCACGTCCGACGTCGGGTACGAGGCACAGGGCATCACGCTCGACCGCGGCTTCGTCATCACCGACGAGAAGCTGCACACGGGCGTCGCGAACATCTGGGCCGTCGGCGACATCGTCCCCGGCCTCCAGCTCGCGCACCGCGGCTTCGCCCAGGGCATCTACGTCGCCGAGCAGATCGCGGGCCTGAACCCGCAGCCGATCGTCGAGTCCGGCATCCCCCGCGTGACGTACTCGCAGCCCGAGGTCGCCTCGGTCGGCCTCACCGAGGCGCGCGCCAAGGAGGTCCACGGCGAGGACGCGGTCGAGACGCTCGAGTACAACCTGGCCGGCAACGGCAAGAGCAAGATCCTCGGCACGCAGGGCTTCATCAAGCTGGTGCGCCAGAAGGACGGCCCCGTCGTCGGCGTCCACATGATCGGCGACCGCGTGGGCGAGCTCATCGGCGAGGGCCAGCTCATCGTCAACTGGGAGGCCTACCCCGAGGACGTCGCCTCCCTCATCCACGCGCACCCGACGCAGAACGAGGCCCTCGGAGAGGCCCACCTCGCGCTCGCCGGCAAGCCGCTGCACGCCCACAACTGACCCCGGTTCGAAGGAGACTCAAAGGTCATGTCCGAGAACGTCACGCTCCCGGCGCTCGGTGAGTCCGTCACCGAGGGCACCGTCACGCGCTGGCTCAAGTCCGTGGGCGACACCGTCGAGGTCGACGAGCCCCTGCTCGAGATCTCGACCGACAAGGTCGACACCGAGATCCCCTCGCCCTTCGCCGGCGTGATCGAGCAGATCCTGGTCCAGGAGGACGACACGGTCGAGGTCGGTGCCGTGCTCGCGGTGATCGGCTCGGGCGACGGCGCCACGGCTGCCGACGAGCAGCCGCAGGCCGAGGCCCCCGCGCAGGAGGCGGCGGCTGAGCAGGCGCCCGCCGAGGAGCCGGCCGCCGAGGCGACTCCCGCACAGCAGGCGCCCGAGCAGCACGAGGAGGCCTCGGCACCCTCGGAGCAGTCGTCCGCGGCGCCCGCCGCCCCGCAGGGCGACGCCGGCACCGGCGAGAACGTCACGCTCCCGGCGCTCGGCGAGTCCGTCACCGAGGGCACCGTGACGCGCTGGCTCAAGTCCGTGGGCGACACCGTCGAGGTCGACGAGCCGCTGCTCGAGATCTCGACCGACAAGGTCGACACCGAGATCCCGTCGCCGCTGGCCGGCACGCTCCAGCAGATCCTGGTCCAGGAGGACGAGACGGTCGAGGTCGGTGCCGTGCTCGCCGTGATCGGCACGGGCGCAGCGCCGTCGGCGCAGGCCGCGCCGGCCGAGGCCCCCGCCGAGCAGTCGGCACCCGAGCAGCCCGCGCAGGAGCCGGCCGCGGCGCAGCCCGCGCCTGAGCCGCAGTCCGCACCCGAGCCGGCAGCCGAGCAGGAGTCCGCCGCGGCGGCCCCCGCCCCGGTGCCGGCTCCGGTCCCGGCGACCCCCGCCGCTGCACCGGCCCCCGCCGCTGCACCGTCGGCTGCCGGCAGCTACCTGACGCCGCTCGTGCGCAAGCTCGCCGCGGACAAGGGTGTCGACGTCTCGACCCTCACGGGCACCGGCGTCGGCGGTCGGATCCGCAAGGAGGACGTCCTCGACGCCGCCGCGAAGGCGGAGGCAGCGAAGGCCGAGGCCGAGAAGGCTGCTGCCGCGCCCGCTGCTGCCGCGACGACGCCGGCTCCCGCTGCCGCCGCCCCCAAGGTGCCCGCCGTCTCGCCGCTGCGCGGCACCACGGAGAAGGCCTCGCGCCTGCGCCAGATCATCGCCGAGCGCATGGTCGACGCGCTGCACACGCAGGCGCAGCTCACGACGGTCGTCGAGGTCGACGTGACGAAGGTCGCCCGGCTGCGCGCCCGCGCGAAGAACGACTTCAAGGCGCGCGAGGGCGTCAACCTCACGTTCCTGCCGTTCTTCGTGCTCGCCGCGATCGAGGGCCTCAAGGCCTACCCGAAGATCAACGGCGTGCTCGAGGGCAACCAGATCACGTACCACGGCCAGGAGAACGTCGGCATCGCGGTCGACACCGAGCGCGGCCTTCTCGTGCCGGTGATCCGCGACGCGGGCGACCTGAACCTCGCCGGGCTCTCGCGCAAGATCGTCGACCTCGCCGGCCGCACGCGCGACAACAAGGTCACGCCCGACGAGCTCAGCGGCGCGACGTTCACCGTGACCAACACCGGTTCGGGCGGCGCGCTCATCGACACCCCGATCGTCCCCGGCGGTACGTCGGCGATCCTCGGCACGGGCGCGATCGTCAAGCGCCCCGTCGTGATCACGGACGCCGACGGCGCCGAGGTCATCGCGATCCGCTCGATGTGCTACCTCTCGCTGTCCTACGACCACCGCCTGGTGGACGGCGCCGACGCGTCGCGCTACCTCTCGGCGGTCAAGGCTCGCATCGAGGAGGGTGCGTTCGAGGCCGAGCTCGGCCTCTGACGTCCGCTCGACCGACGCCCCCGCTCCCTGTCGAGGGAGCGGGGGCGTCGTCGTCGATCCATACGTAGGGTGGACCGATGAGAGTGGTCATCGGTGGCGGGCACGGGTTCATCGGCGGGGCGCTCGTGCCGCACCTGCGCGGCGCAGGCCACGACGTGCGGCTCCTCGTGCGTCGCGCACCCGAACGGGCCGACGAGATCGCGTGGGACCCGGACGAGGGCACGATCGACGCGGAGGCGCTGCGCGACGCCGACGCGGTGGTGAACCTCGCGGGCGTGAACCCGGCGTCGGGACCGCTCACGACAGCACGCAAGCGTGAGGTGCTCGCGTCGCGCGTCCGCAGCACCGACCTCGTGGCGCGGACGATCGCGACGCTCGGCGACGGGCCGCGCGTGCTCGTGCAGGCGTCAGGCATCGGTGCGTACGGCTCTCGCGGGGAAGCGCTCCTCGACGAGCAGGAGCCGTACGGCGACACCTTCTTCGCGCACGTCGTGCGTCGGTGGGAGGCGGCGGCCGACCCTGCGCGGGACGCAGGTGCGCGCGTCGTTCACCTGCGTACGGGGATCGTCATGGGTCAGGGCGGCGGTGCACTCGGGCGGCTGCTGCCGGTGCTGCGGCTCGGGCTCGGCGGCCGGCTCGGGTCAGGCCGCCAGTTCTGGCCGTGGATCACGCTCGTCGACGAGGTCCGCGCGATCGAGCACCTTCTCGGCACCGACGTCGCCGGCCCCGTCAACCTCGTCACCGCGCCGGACCGCAACGCGGACGTGGTCGCCGCGCTCGCGCACGCGATGCATCGCCCCGCCCTGCTCCCCGTTCCCGCATGGACGCTGCGGCTCGCGCTCGGTGACTTCTCCTCCGAGGTGCTGGGGTCCGTGCGCGCCGTCCCGACCGTCCTCGACGAGAGCGGCTTCGAGCCCACGCACCCCGATCTCGCGAGCGCCGCCCGCTGGGTGGTCACGGCGCGCTGACGGACCAGACCCTCCACCCGTCGCGGGTGCCGTGCAGCTCGAGGACCACCACGCGCGACGCCGACGCCGCGACGCGCGTGCGCGAGCCGTCCGCACCGATCCGGGTGTGGGCGCCGACAGAGGACGTGACGCGCACGGTTGCCCTGCCCCTCCCGCTGGTCCCCGACCCGGCGAGGTGCATGAGCTCGACGTCCTGGACCTGGGTCCGGACTCCCTCGAGCCGTGTACCGCTCAGCTGGCCGAGCAGAGCGTCGTCGGCCAGGAACGCCGGTCCGCCGGGGACCTCGACGTCCGTGAGCGGCTCGGTCCCACCGCTCGCAAGCACCTCGGCACGCCGGGCGGTGAGGGTCCGGGCCGCGGCGACCGGGTCGTCTGCAGGTGTTCCGCCGGACGCGGTCGTGCCGGTCGCGGTGGACGACGCATGAGGCCCCGCCGACGCCTGGGCGTCGCCCGGTCGTCCCAGCGTCGCGACGACCACGGCGCCGACCACGAGCACGCACGCGACCGCCGCGAGCAGCGCAGCACGCCGCACGGGACGCCCGACCCCTGCCCCGGACCGCTGGGGCCGACGCGCGCGTCCGGCCGCCGGTGGCCGGGCCGCGGCACGCGTCGCACCCGCCGCGAGACGCTCGGGCTCGGGTACGCGCACAGGTTCGGGGGCCGCGGCGTCGAACGCGGCGCGCACCAGGTCGTCGATGCCGACGGGCTCGCGCAGCGCGATCTCGAGTCGCTCCCGCAACGTCGAGCCGACGGGCATCTGCGCGAGCGCGTCGAGCTCGGGCGACGGCAGCATCGCGGTGAGCGTCGCGACCCACCGCCGGACGTCGCCCTCCACGGAACCCGTGCCGAGGACCGCGCCGCGCAGGTCCACGAGCACGGGACGCCCGTCGGGCCGCACCACCACCGAGGACGCGGTCACGGGCCCGTGCACGAGGCCGGCGTCGTGCAGCGCCGCGATGCCCTGCAGCACGGGGACGACGAGCGTCACTCCCTCCCCGTCGCCGAACGGGCCGCGTGCGGGCCGGAGCTCGGCGAGCGTCAGCCCCGGCACGTGCTCGACGAGCAGCGCGATGCGCCCCGGCCCGATCTGCATCGCGTCGAGCAGTCCGGCGACGTGCGGGTGGCGCACGGCGCGAAGGCGGTCGAGCCGGAGCGCCACGTCGTGGTCGACGTCGCCCGCGAGCACGTGCAGCTCGACGTAGTGGTCGGGGTGCTCGAGATGCGACGCGAGCCACCCCGCACCCTCGGGTCCGGCGGGTGCGACCGCACCGAGCGAGCGCTCGGCCAGCGCGGCGGCGACGTCCTGCGGTACGAGCAACGGCTCCATGTGACGCATGCAACCGGGAATCGGGCGAGGCCGTCGGCCTTCGTCCACAGGCCTCGTCTCGCCGCACGCCCGCGACGCGAGGCGTCGCCGTGTCCTACAGCGTGACGACGACGCCCTCCTCCGCGCTGCGGCGAGCGGCGTCGAGCACGTGCGCGGTCGCGACGGCGTCCGCGGGGTCGACGGGGACCGCGCCGCCCTCGAGCGCCCACCGTGCGAGAGCCGGGTAGATGTCCTGGTGGCCGCCACGCGGGCGCGGGACCGGGACGCGTTCCGCCCCGGTGACCAACCAGCCCTCGTGCTCGGGCTCGCCGGGGCGCCGGCTCTCCTCGTAGGCGTCGTCGAGCGCCGCGAACGGCGTCGGCTCGCCCTCGTAGCTCGTGACCAGGTAGGCAGCTGTGCGACCGAGCACGCGCGTGCGGGGCCCGGGCGCGCCGACCACCGCGCCGGCCTGGAGGTGGCTGACGACGCCGCCTTCGTGCGTGAGCGCGAGGAAGACGTCGTCGGGCGCAGGCGTCGTCAGTGACCGCAGCTCGGCGTAGACCGTGCGCGCCGGACCGAACAGCTGGACGGCGGAGTCGACGAGGTGCGCGCCGAGGTCGAGCAGCAGACCACCTGCCTCGACGTCGTTCTCCTTCCAGCGGTCCATCGGCTGGGGCCGGAACCTCTCCCAGCGTCGCTCGAACCTGTGCACGTCGCCGAGCGCACCTCCGGCCAGCAGGCCGGCGAGCGCGAGCTGCTCGGGGTCCCAGCGCCGGTTCTGGAAGACGGTCAGCCGGCCGTCGGCGGCGTCGACGAGCCGCTGTGCATCGGCCGTCGTCGTCGCGAGCGGCTTGTCGACGAGCACGTGGGCGCCGGCTGCGAGCGCGGCGATCGCATGCTCGGCGTGGTCGCCGCTCGGGCTGGCGACGACCACGAGGTCGAGGTCGTCGACGTGCTGCAGCAGGGCGTCGACGTCAGGCACGACGACCGCTGTCGGCCAGTCCTGCTCGACCTGCTCACCACGTCGCGACGTCACGACGTGCGTCACCTGCTGGCCCGCGGACCGCACCAGGCGGGCATGGATCCCGCGTCCTGCACCGCCGTACCCGACAAGTCCCACGCGCATGGTCCCCACCATATTGCGGTTAGCCTGACGGTCATGCGCTTCGAGGAGCTGGAGCTGGGCACGCGGCTGCTGCCGTACGAGCCGACGTGGGCGCTGCAGCGTGAGGTGCACGCGGCGGTGGCCGACGGCACGCGCGAGGACACGGTGCTGCTGTGCGAGCACGAGAGCGTGTACACGGCCGGCAGGCGCACCGCGTCGTGGGACCGGCCGGTCGACGGCACACCCGTGGTGGACGTCGACCGTGGCGGGCGCATCACGTGGCACGGTCCGGGGCAGCTCGTCGGCTACCCGATCGTCCGGCTCGCGCAGCCGATCGACGTCGTGCGATACGTCCGCGCGCTCGAGGAGGCGCTCATCCGCACGTGCGCCGACCTGGACCTGGAGGCGGTGCGCGTCGAGGGTCGTTCCGGTGTGTGGTTCGCGGCCGACGGCACGCGGCGCGAGCGCAAGGTCGCCGCGATCGGTGTGCGGGTGAGCAGGAGCGTCACCATGCACGGGTTCGCGCTCAACTGCGAGCCCGATCTCGAGCAGTTCTCGCGCATCGTGCCGTGCGGCATCCTCGACGCCGACGTGACGTCGCTGTCCGAGGAGACGGGGCGCCGCGTCACCCTCGCGGAGGTCACCCCGATCGTGCGCACCCACCTCGCGGACGCGCTGCGACCGGTCCTCGCTGCCGCACTCGTCTGATCGCAGGCCGGGTCGTCCGTCGACCCACGCGGGTGGCGTGGCGGTCCCGCGACCGCCCTCGTCGCTGCTGCGGGACCGCCACGCGTCTGTGGTCGCGGCGGGCTACACCGCCGCGAGCTCGCGAGCCACGTCCCTGGCCCAGTGCCGCACGTCCTCGAAATCGCGGAAGTCCCCCGGCTCGGCGTGCGTGAGCGCGACGAGCGCCCGCTCGCTCAGGTCGAGGCCCCCGCGGTCGAGCGCTCCTGTGAAGCAGCGCGCGTCGTGCGCATCCGCGGCGCTCACCACGGCCCGGACGTCGTCCGGGACGGTCGGCGGCAGCGGCGGGTCGCCCAGCGGACCGGACCAGAACAGCCACACGGGCTTGTCCCGCAGCTGCCCACCCTGACGCTCGACGAGCGCGCGCAGCGACACGGCGAGCCGTCCGACGTACACGGCGGAGCCCAGCACGACGGCGTCGTAGTCGTCGACCCTGTCGACCTCGTCGGGCTCGAGCACGTCGACGAAGTTCCCCGCACGCGCCAGCTCGAGCGCGACCTCCTCGCCGATCTCGGCGGTGGAGCCGTGCCTCGAGGCGACGCTGACCAGGATGTGTCGCACCGGTCCGTCCCTCCTGTTCGAGCCGCCCGCGTCGGCGACGTCATGACACCCACACTTCCCCTCGTCGAGCGCCCCCGCCCGGGACCTGGGTCCCGATCGTCCGGAGTCGTCCTGGCGCGGGGGTGGCCGTCGTCACGTCCGTCCGTCGGCCGTCCGTCTGGGGTCGGCAGCGCGCGCCGGTTAGGGTGGCCGGGTGACCATCGCACCCGAGGGCCGTCGCATGCTGCGCGTCGAGGCACGCAACGCCGCGACGCCCATCGAGAAGAAGCCCGAGTGGATCCGCACGCGCGCGACCATGGGACCGGAGTACTCCGAGCTCAAGGGACTCGTGAAGCGCGAGGGCCTGCACACGGTGTGCGAGGAGGCCGGCTGCCCCAACATCTTCGAGTGCTGGGAGGACCGCGAGGCCACGTTCCTCATCGGCGGCGACCAGTGCACGCGCCGGTGCGACTTCTGCCAGATCGACACGGGCAAGCCCGCGGACTTCGACGCCGACGAGCCGCGCCGTGTCGCCGCGTCGGTGCAGGCGATGGGCCTGAAGTACGCGACCGTCACCGGCGTCGCGCGCGACGACCTCCCCGACGGCGGCGCATGGCTGTACGCGGAGACCGTGCGCCAGATCCACGCGGTCAACCCCGGTACGGGTGTCGAGCTGCTGATCCCCGACTTCAACGCGGTGCCGGAGCTGCTCGACGAGGTCAACTCGTCGGCCCCGGAGGTGCTCGCGCACAACCTCGAGACGGTCCCCCGCATCTTCAAGCAGATCCGGCCGGGGTTCCGCTACGAGCGCTCGCTGTCCGTCATCACGCGTGCGCGTGAGGCGGGCCTCGTCACCAAGTCGAACCTCATCCTCGGCATGGGCGAGACCACCGACGAGATCCTCGAGGCGCTGCAGGCGCTGCACGACGCCGGCTGCGACCTCATCACGATCACGCAGTACCTGCGCCCGTCGGTGCGTCACCACCCCGTCGACCGGTGGGTCCGGCCGGAGGAGTTCGTCATGCTCTCCGAGGCCGCCCAGGAGATCGGGTTCGCTGGCGTGATGTCCGGTCCGCTCGTCCGTTCGTCGTACCGCGCAGGCCGCCTCTGGGGCCAGGCCATGCGGCGACGCGGGCAAGAGATCCCGGCCGCGCTGGCGCACCTCGGCGAGCCGACGACCGCACGCCAGGAGGCGTCGAGCCTGCTCGCGCGCTGACGCGCTGCGCCCTCAGCGGACAGCACCCCGGCACGGCCGGAGGGGTCGTCGGTGGTCGGTAGACTCCGGGACCATGGCGCGCGACACCACCCCCTCCGCCCCCAAGGCGAAGAAGACCCGCTGGTACACGCAGATCTGGCAGGCGTACCAGATGACCCGCCGGACCGACCCGGCGGTCACGTGGATCGTGCTGGCGATCTTCGTCGGCGTCCTGGCGCTCGGCCTGATCATCGGGTTCGCGATCGGGCACTGGCTCTACATGCTGCTGCTGAGCCTGCCGTTCGCAGCGCTGGGCGCGATGTTCGTGCTCGCGCGCCGCGCCGAGACCGCCGCGTACACCAACATCGAGGGGCAGCCCGGCGCGTCGCGCGCGGCGCTGTCGACGATCCGCCGCGGCTGGACGTTCGGCGAGGAGCCCGTCGCGGTCGACCCGCGCACGCAGGACATGGTGTTCCGCGGTCTGGGTCGCGCCGGCGTCGTGCTCGTGTCCGAGGGGCCCGCGCACCGCGTCGGCAAGCTCCTCGAGTCCGAGCGCAAGCGCACGGCGCGCGTGATCTCGGGCGCTCCGATCACCATCATCCAGTCGGGCAACGACGAGGGTCAGGTCGCGCTGCGCAAGCTGCCGCGCGCGGTGCAGAAGCTCAAGCCGAAGCTCACCAAGCAGGAGGTCGCCGAGGTCGGCAAGCGCCTGACCGCGCTCGGCGGCGTGCGGCTGCCGGTGCCCAAGGGCGTCGACCCCCTGCGCGCGCGCCCCGACCGCAAGGGCATGCGCGGGCGCTGACCGGCGCTCGTGACCACCGCGGACGGCCGGTCCCCTCGTCGCGGCCGGCCGTCCGTGCGTCATGGTCGTCTCAGCACGGGCGTGTCAGCGGCGGACGATCGCCGTCCCCGCGACGCGGTCGTGCATGCCGCGGCCGTCGGAGTCCCACACGACCGCCGGGATCACGAGGCACAGCAGCACCGTGCGGACGAGCGCGCGGCCGAAGCCGGGGGCGCGCCCGTCGTCGGGCTCGGCCCGGCCGTCGCCGTCGCGCTCGATGACGACGGGCCGCACCCGCAGGCCGAGGACCCGGTGGCCCAGGCTGTGCCCGAGCGCCGCGACGAACAGGAAGTTCTCGGCCGCGAAGATGATCAGCGTCGCCGTCGGGCTCCCGCTCGTCAGCCAGACGCCGCTGGGGGCGCCGCCGTGGAAGAACGCCGCGGAGATGGCGAGGCAGGCGACCCAGTCGATCAGCAGCGCGAGCACGCGGCGCCCCGTCCGCGCGAGCGAACCCGGTCCCTCGGGCGGCAGCCCCAGACGGGTCCCGGGGCCGCGCTCGTCGGTCGGTCCCCCCTCGAGCCAGGAACCCATGTTGTCTCGCGTGCTCACACCCACCAGGGTAGGTGCGGTGCGTGCCCACACCCGCACGCGCCGTCCTCGCGGCCGATCGTTACACCCGGCGCCAGGACGTAACACCACGGAAACAATCGGTACACGACCGGGAAACCACGCGCTCGTAGCGTCTGCTCTGCCCAGTACGGGTGCCATCAACCGAGGAGCAGCGGATGTTCAGCAAGCCAGAGGAAGTCCTGGCGTTCATCAAGAGCGAGGACGTCAAGTTCATCGACGTGCGGTTCTGCGACCTGCCCGGCGTCATGCAGCACTTCAACGTGCCGGCGGCGTCCGTGGACGAGTCGTTCTTCACGGACGGCCAGATGTTCGACGGCTCGTCGATCCGCGGCTTCCAGGCCATCCACGAGTCGGACATGAAGCTGGTCCCGGACGTCTCCACGGCGTATGTCGACCCGTTCCGCGTGGAGAAGACGCTCAACATCAACTTCCACATCGTCGACCCGTACACCGACGAGCCGTACAGCCGCGACCCGCGCCAGGTGGCCGCGAAGGCCGAGGCGTACCTGCGCTCGACCGGCATCGCCGACACCGCGTTCTTCGCGCCCGAGGCCGAGTTCTACATCTTCGACGACATCCGCTTCGAGACGAAGCAGAACGCGTCGTACTACTACATCGACTCCATCGAGGCCGCGTGGAACACCGGTCGCGAGGAGGAGGGTGGCAACCTCGGCCACAAGACCCCCTACAAGGGTGGCTACTTCCCCGTCCCGCCGGTCGACCAGTTCGCTGACCTGCGCGACGAGATCTCGCTGCAGCTGGACGCGCTGGGCCTGCAGGTCGAGCGTGCGCACCACGAGGTCGGCACCGCCGGCCAGGCGGAGATCAACTACCGCTTCGACACCCTCGGCAAGTCGGCCGACAAGGTGCAGCTGTTCAAGTACGTCGTGAAGAACGTGGCGCACAAGAACGGCCGCACGGCGACCTTCATGCCGAAGCCGCTGTTCGGCGACAACGGCTCGGGCATGCACGTGCACCAGTCCCTCTGGAAGGACGGCGAGCCGCTGTTCTTCGACGAGAAGGGCTACGGCGGCCTGTCGGACGTCGCCCGCTGGTACATCGGCGGTCTGCTCAAGCACGCACCGGCGCTGCTCGCGTTCACCAACCCGACGGTGAACTCGTACCACCGCCTCGTGCCGGGCTTCGAGGCGCCCGTCAACCTGGTCTACTCGGCCCGCAACCGCTCCGCGTGCATCCGCATCCCGGTCACCGGTTCGAACCCGAAGGCCAAGCGCATCGAGTTCCGCGTGCCGGACCCGTCGTCGAACCCCTACCTGGCGTTCGCGGCCATGCTCATGGCCGGCATCGACGGCATCCAGAACCGCATCGAGCCGCCGGAGCCGGTCGACAAGGACCTGTACGAGCTGCCCCCGGAGGAGCACGCGCAGATCCAGCAGGTCCCGGGCTCGCTCTCGGAGGTGCTCGACAACCTCGAGGCCGACCACGACTGGCTGACGGCGGGCAACGTGTTCACGCCCGACCTGATCTCGACGTGGATCGACTACAAGCGCTCGCACGAGGTCGACCCGATCCGGCTGCGCCCGCACCCGCACGAGTTCGAGCTGTACTACGACGTCTGATCGGCTGCTCCCGATCAGTTCGGTTCACGAGGGGCGTCCCGTTCGCGGGGCGCCCCTCGTGGCGTCCCGAGTGACGGCACGAGAGATCATCGGCCGTATCTCGGGCGCGACGTGACCCACCTGCCCTAACGTGGCGACCATGACGACGTCGTCACGGGCGGGTATCGACGGTCCGGGTAGCGAGGCGCTCCTGCGAGCAGGACGCTTCTTCACGCGCTGGGACGAGACGGCCGACGGCCGCGCGGTGTTCCGCGAGGGCGGCCGGGCGGGCGACGTGTTCTACCGGGACCGGTGGAGCCACGACAAGGTGGTCCGGTCCACGCACGGCGTGAACTGCACGGGCTCGTGCTCGTGGAAGGTGTACGTCAAGGACGGGATCATCACCTGGGAGAGCCAGGAGACGGACTACCCGTCGGTCGGGCCGGACCGGCCCGAGTACGAGCCGCGCGGGTGCCCGCGCGGTGCGGCGTTCTCCTGGTACACGTACTCCCCCACGCGCGTGCGCTACCCGTACGCCCGCGGGGTGCTGGTCGAGATGTTCCGCGAGGCCCGCGAGCGGCTCGGCGACCCTGTGGACGCGTGGGCAGAGATCGTCGGGGACCCCGTCAAGCGGCGCCGCTACCAGCAGGCTCGCGGAAAGGGCGGGCTGGTGCGCGTGAGCTGGCGCGAGGCGGTGGAGATGGTCGCCGCGGCGCACGTGCACACGATCAAGGTGCACGGGCCGGACAGGTGCACGGGGTTCTCTCCCATCCCCGCGATGTCGATGGTCTCGCACTGCGTCGGCAACCGCTTCATCCAGCTCATCGGCGGCGTCATGACGTCGTTCTACGACTGGTACGCCGACCTGCCGGTCGCGAGCCCGCAGGTGTTCGGCGACCAGACCGACGTGCCCGAGTCGGGCGACTGGTGGGACGCCAGCTACCTGATGATGTGGGGCTCGAACGTTCCCGTCACGCGCACACCGGACGCGCACTGGATGGCGGAGGTGCGTTACCGCGGGACGAAGGTCGTCACGGTCAGCCCGGACTACGCGGACAACACCAAGTTCGCCGACGAGTGGATGGCCGCGCAGGCCGGCACGGACGCGGCGCTCGCGATGGGCATGGGCCACGTCCTGCTCAAGGAGTTCTACGTCGATCGGCGCACGCCGTTCTTCGCCGACTACGTGAGCCGCTACACCGACCTGCCGTTCCTGGTCCGCCTCGACGAGCACGCGGGCGACGACGGGACGACGGGGCTCGTCGCCGGGAAGTTCCTGACCGCGTCCGACCTCGGCGGGGATGCGGCGGAGGACGCGTGGAAGACGGTGCTGCTCGACGAGGCGACCGGGCAACCCGTGGTCCCGAACGGCTCGATCGGCTTCCGCTACGCCGACAGCGGCACCGGGCGGTGGAACCTGGATCTCGAGGGGACCGTCCCGGCGCTCTCGCTCGAGGGCGACGGCAGCGAGGCGGTCGAGGTGCTGCTGCCGGCGTTCGTCGACGCCGACGGCACCGGGTCCGTGCTGCGTCTTGGCGTCCCCGCGCGACGCGTCGGCGGGCACCTCGTCACGACCGTGCTCGACCTCATGCTCGCGCAGTACGGCGTCGCACGACCCGGGCTGCCGGGTGAGTGGCCCACCGGGTACGACGACGCCGAGACGCCGTACACACCGGCGTGGCAGGCAGAGCGCACGAGCGTGCCGGCCGAGCAGTGCATCCGGGTCGCGCGCGAGTTCGCCCGCAACGCCGAGGAGTCCGGCGGCCGCTCGATGATCATCATGGGGGCCGGGATCTGCCAGTGGTTCCACGGCGACGCGACGTACCGCTCGATCCTGTCGCTGCTGGTCCTCACCGGTTCCATGGGTCGCAACGGAGGCGGCTGGGCGCACTACGTAGGCCAGGAGAAGTGCCGACCGATCACCGGCTGGATCTCGCTCGCCAACGCGCTCGACTGGAGCAGGCCGCCCCGGACGATGGCCGGCACGCCCTTCTGGTACATGCACACCGGGCAGTGGCGCAACGACGGCTACTCCGCCGACTCGCTCAGCTCGCCGCTCGCCAAGGGCCACCTCGCGGGCAAGCACACCGCCGACACGATCGCGCAGTCGGCGCGGCTGGGATGGATGCCGTTCTACCCGCAGTTCGACCGCAATCCGCTGGACGTCGCCGACGAGGCCTCCGCCGCGGTCGACGAGGGCCGCGCGACGGACGCGGCCTCGTACGTGGTCGACGAGCTGCGCTCGGGACGCCTGCAGCCGGCGATCGCCGACGTCGACGCGCCCGAGTCGTGGCCGCGCACCCTCGTGCTGTGGCGATCCAACCTGTTCGGCTCGTCGGCCAAGGGCAACGAGTACTTCCTGAAGAACCTGCTCGGCACGCACTCGAACGTCCTCGGCGGCGAGAACCCCGAGGCGCCCCGGCCGAGCGAGGTGGTCTGGCACGACGACCCGCCCGAGGGGAAGCTCGACCTCCTCGTCTCGGCCGACTTCCGGATGACGTCGACGACGCTGCTGTCCGACGTCGTCCTGCCCGCGGCGACCTGGTACGAGAAGCACGACCTGTCGTCGACGGACATGCACCCGTTCGTCCACGCGTTCAGCCCTGCGATCTCGCCCCCCTGGGAGGCGCGCACCGACTTCGAGGCCTTCACCGACATCGCCCGCCGGTTCTCGGACCTCGCGCAGGTCCACCTGGGCACGCGCCGCGACCTGGTCGCCGTGCCGCTGCAGCACGACACGCCCGGCGAGACCAAGCAGCCCGGGGGCACGGTGCGCGACTGGAAGGACCCGGACGTACCGGCGGTCCCCGGCGTGAACACCCCGGTGTTCCAGGTGGTCGAGCGCGACTACACCGCGATCGCCGACAAGCTCGCGACGGTCGGTCCCCTCGCGGACTCGCTCGGGTTCACGGTCAAGGGCATCACCTACCGCCTGGACGAGCAGGTCGCAGCCCTCGCGCGCAGCAACGGCGTGATGTCGAGCGGGGCCGGCGCGGGACGTCCCGCGATCGAGACCGACCAGCACCTCGCGGAGGCGATCCTGCGCTTCTCGGGGACGACGAACGGCGCGCTGGCGGTCCAGGGCTTCCGCACGCTCGAGGAGCGGGTCGGCAAGCCGCTGCGCGACCTCGCGGAGGGCGCCGAGGAGAAGCGCATCAGCTTCGCCGACACCCAGGCCGCACCGGTCCCGGTCATCACGTCGCCCGAGTGGTCCGGCTCGGAGACGGGCGGCCGCAGGTACGCGCCGTTCACCGTCAACATCGAGCGGCTCAAGCCGTTCCACACCCTCACCGGGCGCATGCACTTCTACCTCGACCACGACTGGATGACGGACGTCGGCGAGGCGCTGCCGACCTACCGGCCACCGCTCGACATGCACCGCCTGTTCGGCGAGCCGGTCCTGGGACCCGACGGCCGCCTGCAGGTGACCGTGCGGTACCTCACGCCGCACTCGAAGTGGTCGATCCACTCGGAGTACCAGGACAACCTGTTCATGCTCTCCCTCAGCCGCGGCGGCCCCACGGTCTGGATGAGCCCGCAGGACGCCGAGGCGATCGACGTCCACGACAACGAGTGGGTCGAGGCGACGAACGCGAACGGCGTGCTCGTCGCCCGGGCGATCGTGAGCCACCGCATGCCCACGGGCGTCGTCTACGTCCACCACGCGCAGGAGCGGACCATCGACGTACCCAAGTCGGAGGCCACCGGTCGGCGCGGTGGGATCCACAACTCGGTGACCCGCCTCCTCGTGAAGCCGACGCACCTCATCGGCGGGTACGCGCAGCTGTCCTACACGTTCAACTACCTCGGCCCGACGGGCAACCAGCGAGACATGGTCTCGACCATCCGCAAGCGCTCGCAGGAGGTGACCTACTGATGCGCGTGATGGCCCAGATGGGCATGGTGATGAACCTCGACAAGTGCATCGGCTGCCACACGTGCTCCGTGACGTGCAAGCAGGCCTGGACGAACCGCGCGGGCACTGAGTACGTATGGTTCAACAACGTCGAGACGCGGCCCGGCCAGGGGTACCCGCGACGGCACGAGGACCAGGACCGGTGGAAGGGCGGCTGGGAGCTCGACCGGCGCGGTCGGCTGCGCCTCAAGACCGGTGGCCGAGTCAAGCGGTTGCTGTCGATCTTCGCCAGCCCCGTGCAGCCCGAGCTCGAGGACTACTACGAGCCGTGGACCTACGACTACAAGACGCTCGTCGAGGCTCCCCTCGGCGACGACTTCCCGGTCGCGCGCCCCAAGTCGCTCATCACGGGCGAGGACACCCAGGTCACGTGGTCGGCCAACTGGGACGACGACCTGGCCGGCACGTCCGAGCTCGGGCACCTCGACCCGATCGTCGAACGCGTGCGCCGCGAGTCCGAGGACAAGATCAGGTTCGAGCTCGAGCAGACGTTCATGTTCTACCTGCCGCGGATCTGCGAGCACTGCCTCAACCCCGCGTGCATGGCGAGCTGCCCGTCCGGGGCCATCTACAAGCGGTCCGAGGACGGCATCGTCCTCGTCGACCAGGACCGTTGCCGCGGCTGGCGGCAGTGCATCACGGGCTGCCCGTACAAGAAGATCTACTTCAACCACAAGTCGGGCAAGGCCGAGAAGTGCACGTTCTGCTACCCCCGGCTCGAGGTCGGCATCCCGACCGTGTGCGCCGAGACGTGCGTCGGTCGTCTGCGGTACCTCGGGCTGTTCCTCTACGACGCCGACGCGGTCACCGCGGCCGCGTCGGAGCCTGACGAGAAGAAGCTCTACGAGGCCCAGATGGACCTCCTGCTCGACCCCGAGGACCCCGAGGTGATCGCGGCGGCGCGTGCCCAGGGCATCCCCGAGGACTGGCTCGGGCACGCACGCCGCTCGCCCGTGTACGCGCTCGCGAAGAAGTACCGGGTCGCGCTGCCGCTCCACCCCGAGTACCGCACCATGCCGATGGTCTGGTACGTCCCGCCGCTCTCGCCCGTGGTCGACCTGCTGTCGAGCCAGGGCCACGACGCCGAGGCCCAGGACGTCCTGTTCGGCGCGATCGACTCGCTGCGCATCCCGGTCGAGTACCTGGCGGAGCTCTTCACGGCGGGTGACACGCGCACGGTCGAGGACGTGCTGCGACGCCTCGCGGCGATGCGGGCGTACATGCGCGACATCAACCTCGGTCGAGCGTCCGACGCGTCGATCCCGGCCTCGGTGGGGATGACGGAGGAGGAGATGTACGCGATGTACCGCCTCATGGCGATCGCCAAGTACGACGAGCGCTACGTCATCCCGAAGGCGCACGCGGAGCAGGCGCACGACCTCGAGGAGATCGGTTGCTCGCTGGACTTCGACGACGGGCCCGGCATGTACGGGTCCGCACCCTTCGGCGAGGCCAGCGGCCGGCCGGTCCCCGTCGCGGTCGAGACGTTCCACGCGCTCCAGCAGCGCCAGACGAGCGACCAGGCGGCGGGCGACGAGGAGCTGCGCGGACGCGTGAACCTCCTGAACTGGGACGGCAACGGCTCACCGCCCGGGCTGTTCCCCCGACGCGACGAGGGTGCGAAGTGAGCACCGTGAGCACCCGGACGCGCGTCGTGCGGCAGGCGGCCGCGTCGTGCCTGACGTACCCGGACGCCGAGCTGGTCGCGCGCGCGCCCGTGGTGCGTGCCGCCCTGCGCGAGCAGCGGGTCAGCGGTTTCGACGCCGTGCTCGACCTGCTCGAGCGGTGCCCGCTGCCCGAGCTCGAGCAGCGGTACGTCGAGGTGTTCGACCTGTCCCGCCGGCACGCCCTCTACCTGTCGTACTGGACCGACGGGGACACCCGCCGACGCGGAGAGGTGCTCGGCCGGTTCAAGGCGGCGTACCGCGCGAGCGGGTTCCTGGTCGACACGCGCGGAGAGCTCCCCGACTACCTGCCGATGGTGCTCGAGTTCGCTGCGACGGTCGATCCCGACGTCGGCGAGCAGATCCTGCGCGAGTACCGCCCGAGCCTCGAGCTGCTGCGCATCGGGCTCGTCGAGGACGCGACGCCGTCGACCCTGGCGTACGGACAGGTCGTCGCCGCGGTGTGCGCGACGCTGCCCGGCGCCTCGCCCGCCGACCGAGCCGCCGTCCAGGCGATGGTCGACGGACCGCCCGCGGAGCTCGTCGGCCTCGAGCCGTACGACCCGCGCCTGCTCCCCCTGTCCGCGTCGAACGCAGGAGGCCGCTGATGGACGTGGTCCTGTGGGGCGTCCTGCCGTACCTGGTGATCGCGACGCTGGTGCTCGGCACCGTCTGGCGCTACCGGTACGACAAGTTCGGGTGGACCACGCGCTCGTCGCAGCTCTACGAGTCGCGCCTGCTGCGCATCGGGTCGCCGCTGTTCCACTTCGGCATCCTCGTCGTGCTCGTCGGTCACATCGGCGGCCTGGTGATCCCGGAGTCATGGACGGAGGCGGCAGGGATCTCGGAGACGCAGTACCACGTGACCGCTCTGGTCATGGGCGGCATCGCAGGAGTGTGCACGCTCACGGGCATCGTCATCCTGATCGTGCGCCGGCGCACGACCGGTCCCGTGTTCATGGCCACGACGAAGAACGACAAGGCCATGTACGTGCTCCTCGTCGGGGCGATCGCGCTCGGCCTGCTCACCACGCTCGTCGCCGTCGGCGCGGGCGCCGAGGCGCACGACTACCGGCAGACCGTGTCGCCGTGGTTCCGGTCGCTGTTCCGCCTCGACCCCGACGTCGACGCGATGGCTGCGGCGCCGGTGCAGTTCCACGTCCACGTGCTCGTCGGGATGCTGCTGTTCGCGGCCTGGCCGTTCACACGCCTCGTCCACGCGTTCACGGCACCCGTGCACTACCTGTTCCGCCCCTACGTCGTGTACCGCAGCCGTGACGCGGTGCAGCCCGCCCCGACCGGCCGACCGCGCGCAGGCTGGAGCCCCGTCGGCACACCCGACCGTGACAGGAGCACCCGATGACGGCGACGACGAGCACGACGCCCGCGGAGCTGCGCACCGGGCAGACGAAGAACCTCGCGCTCGCCACCCTCGCGTTCGCGATCAGCTTCTGGGCGTGGAACATGATCGCCCCGCTCGGGGTCCGCTACGCCGAGGGGATGGGCCTGTCCGCGACGCAGAAGTCGCTCCTCGTCGCGACACCCGTGCTCGTCGGGTCGCTGGGCCGCATCCTCGCGGGCGCTCTCACCGACCGGTTCGGCGGGCGGCTGATGTTCACGGTCCTGCTCGTCGCGACCGCGCCGTTCGTCCTGCTCGTCGCCTACGCCGGCAACCAGCAGTCGTACGGTCTCATGCTGCTGTTCGGCTTCTTCCTCGGGATCGGCGGCACGACGTTCGCGGTCGGCATCCCGTTCGTGAACGCGTGGTACACCGCCGCGCGCCGCGGGTTCGCGACCGGCGTGTTCGGCGCCGGCATGGGCGGCACCGCGCTGTCGGCGTTCTTCACGCCACGCTTCGTCACCTGGTTCGGGTACGGCGCGACGCACGTGATCATCGCGGTCGCCCTGCTCGTCGTCGCGGCGATCGTGTGGGTGATGATGCGGGACTCGCCCGGGTGGTCGCCCAGCACGGACCCGGTGGTGCCGAAGCTCGCGGCAGCGATGCGCCTGCCCGTCACATGGCAGATGTCCTTGCTGTACGCCGTGGCGTTCGGCGGCTTCGTCGCCTTCTCGACGTACCTGCCGACCTACCTCAAGGACGTGTACTCGTTCGACCTGACGCAGGCCGGCACCCGCACCGCGGGCTTCGCGATCGCCGCCGTGATCTGCCGCCCGCTGGGCGGGGTGCTGTCAGACCGTGTCGGTCCGCGGGCCGTGGCGGCGACATCGTTCGCGGGCGTCGCGGTCATGGCGGTCGTCGTGGCGCTGCAGCCCCAGCCGGAGGTCCCCGCGGGCATCGCGTTCGTCCTGCTCGCGGCCTTCCTCGGTCTCGGCACCGGCGGCGTGTTCGCCTGGGTGGCCGCGCAGGCACCGAAGGAGCGCGTCGGCAGCGTCTCCGGCATCGTCGGTGCGGCGGGCGGGCTCGGCGGGTTCTTCCCGCCGCTCGTCATGGGCGCGACGTACGACGAGACCGACCACAGCTACACCGTCGGGCTGGCGCTGCTGTGCGCGACCGCCGTCGCGACGCTGCTCTACACGTTGCTCGGCATGCGCCGCCGAGAGCCGTGAGGCCGGGCGGAGCCGCCCGTCGCGGGCGGCTCCGCCCTCTCTCAGCCGGTGACCGTCGTCGGCGCGTCCTGCGCCTCGGCGTCGGCCTCGACCTGGGGAGGCGCCGAGAGGAGCTGCAGCACACCGATCACGGCCAGCGCGACGAGGATCACCCCGAACACCAGGCCGGGCGTCGGGGTGTCCGCGAGGATGATCACGAGTGCGCCGGCGGCTCCGACCACCCACCGGGTCACGACCCGGTACCGGTAGAGCCACACACCGAACGCTCCCGTGCTCAGACCGCGACCAGCACCCCAGCCACGCAGCGCGCCCGCACCGCCGGAGGCGGAACGACGCGCCGCGAGCGCCGCGGCCGAGCCGCCCGCGAAGAACGCGATGACCGCGACGAGCAGACCGACGACCGCGACGGTCCGCATGGAGATGCGCATGAACCGCACGAGGCCCTCGAACAACGTGGTCGCGGCGGCGCCCGACGAACCCGCGGGCAGGGCGCCGACGATCGCGTTCCGGGCGATCGCGAGCCCGACCGCCAGCAGCAGCATGCCGACGACCACGGCCAGCGCGGCGGCCACCGTCATGCGCGCACGCCGGGGCGCTACCAGCACGCCGGCGACGAGGAACGCGAGCGCGATCCACGGCAGCCAGTCCCCCAGGGTCTTCATGAGCTGGTAGCCGTGCCGCAGCTGCACGAGCGAGTCCGACTGCGCCACCGCTACCGTCGGGTTGATCTCAGGCAGGCTCGCCGCGATGCCGAGACCTGCGTCGACGAGCTTCTGCTTCACGGCGTCGATCACGGGTCCGAGCTGCAAGGTCAGGTTGCCCTCGTCGTCGAGCTGCGCCACCGTCGTCGGGTCGCCCTCCAGGATCGCCGTGAGCTGCTTCTGCGCCGTGCGGTTCACCTGCAGCCAGATCGAGCTGAACGCGTCGGAGTGCACGAACCGCGTGACGACGCGTGTGACGAGCGTGTCGACGCCGTTCTGGAGCGGTGTCTCGAGCAGCCCGATCCGGTCCGTGAGCTGCTGGGGCGCGCCCTGCTGGACGAGGAACGCCTGCAGCTCGTCGGTCACCTGGCTCACGTCGATGCGGGACGTGATCGCGTCCGAGGTCCGCACGATGATGGCGTTCTGGATCGCAGGCTTCTCCGACAGCGGTGCGACCGTCTCGAGGTATCGGTCGGGGTCGGTGATCGTGCGCTCGGCCCAGGCGGACACCAGGCCGATGGGCGCGAGCAGCGCACCGATCGCGACGAGCGCGACGGCCACCCAGCGGCGCGTGCGCAGCGACGACGTGCGGTGCGCCGCGGGCTCCACGACGGCGACGGCGGCCTGCGCCTGCGCCACCTGGCGTCGGAGCTCGGCGTTCTCGCGTTCGAGCCGGGCGATCTGCTCCGCGTCCGCGGCCGCGGCGACGTCGATCACGTCGGTGTCGGCCTCCGAGGGGTGCTGCGAGGGCAGGTCCTCGGCACCGCGCACCGGCTCGGGCTCCTCCCCCTGCGGGGTCGACGACTTACGGGGACGGGGCGGCGTCATCATGCCTCCAGCGGTGGGCGAGCGTGACCGGACGAGGACCGGCAACGACGATCCTGCCAGCGCAAACGCCCCAGGACGAGGGGCCACGACACATCGTCCGACGGATCTCACCGATCGGACCCGTCTCGGCCGGTAGGTTGCTACTGACGCCTCATGCCGACCAGAGGACGACGATGGCGGAGCCAGGCAGCGAGCAGCTCACGAGGACGCGTGAGCGACCCCCCACGTGGTTGCCGCGCGCCCTGCTCATGACGGTCGTGGCGACGATCGCCGGCGTCCTCGTCTGGCGTGCTCTCGGGCTGCTGACCCACGTCATCACGATCGTGATCCTGTCCTGGTTCATCGCGCTCGCGATGGAGCCGTCGATCCGCTGGCTCGTCCGGCACCGCATCCGCCGGACCCGCGCGACGGGCATCGTGATGTCCACGGCGATCGTCGGCGGCGGCCTGGTGCTCGTGCTGTTCGGCGGCCTCTTCGTCCAGCAGCTCGTCGACCTGGTGAGGTCGCTGCCCCAGTACTACGCGGACCTCGCCGGCTGGCTCGACTCCACGTTCGACGTGCAGATCCCCACGGCGGACGACGCGGTGGACACGATCGCTGCGCACTGGAAGGACCTCGCGCCGGGCGTCGTCGGTGCCGGGGTCTCGCTCGTCGGCGCGTTGTTCACGCTGAGCGCGATCCTGCTCGTCGTCTACTACATGGCGAGCCAAGGACCGCGGTTCCGTGCGGCCGTCCTGAGCTTCTTCGCGCCCGCACGGCAGGTCGAGGTGCTGCGGCTGTGGGAGGTGTCGCAGGAGAAGATCGCGGACTTCATCTCGTCCCGACTGGTCCTGGCCGGCCTGTCGACGGCCTTCACCTTCGTGTTCCTCACGATCGTCCGCGTGCCGTACGCACTGCCGCTCGCCGCGTTCACCGGCATCGTGTCGCAGTTCGTGCCGACGATCGGCACGTACATCGGCGGGGCCCTGCCGGTGGCCGTCGCGCTCACGATCTCACCCGCCAAGGGCATCCTCGTGCTGGCGTTCATCATCGCCTACCAGCAGGTGGAGAACCTGATCTTCTCCCCCAAGGTCTCCGCACGCTCGCTCGAGATCAACCCCGCGGTCTCGTTCCTCGGCGTCATCGCGTTCGGAGCCGTGTTCGGCGCGATGGGTGCCTTCCTCGCGCTGCCGGTCATCGCGACCATCCAGGCCGTCTCGCACACCTACGTGCGCCGGCACGAGCTCGTGGACTCCCCGCTGCTGCAGGAGGACGTCGCGGCCCTGCGTCGGCGCCACGGCTGGACGGAGGTCGACGACGCCGTCGACGAGGAGACCGACCCGTCGGCAGATCAGCCGTAGAAGACGCGTTCGACGACCGTCCGGGCACGCCGCGCCGTGCGCAGGTAGTCCTGCTCGAGCTCGCCGCCCGAGCCCGGCGGGTAGCCGACGACGCGCGCGACGCCCGCGAGCGCCTGCCGGTCGTGCGGCAGCACGTCCGCGTGCGCGCCCTCGGTCCGGCCGGTCCACAGCACGTTCGCGTCGCGCAGGCGGGACGCGAGCTCCCAGGACTCGACGAGCGTCTGACGATCGGCCTCGTCGAGCAGCCCGGCCTCGGTGGCGGCACGCAGCGCCTGGGTCGTCGAGGTCGTCCGCAGCCCGGGCACGTCGTGCGCGTGGCACAGCTGCAGGAGCTGCGCGGTCCACTCGACGTCGGAGATCCCGCCGCGGCCCAGCTTGAGGTGGCGCGCCGGGTCGACACCGCGCGGGAGCCGCTCCGACTCGACGCGCGCCTTGATGCGACGCACCTCGCGGACCGTCGCAGGGTCCAGGCCGCCGTCCGGGTAGCGCAGCGGCGCGACGAGCTCGACGAACCGACGCCCGAGCTCGTCGTCGCCCGCCACGGGACGCGCACGCAGCAGCGCCTGGCTCTCCCAGGGCGACGACCATCGTCCGTAGTACTCGGCGTAGGCGTCGAAAGACCGCACGAGCGGGCCGTTGCGCCCCTCCGGACGCAGGTCGGCGTCGACGCTGAGCGTGGGCTCGGGTCCGACCGCCCCCAGCAGCGCGCGGACCTTCGTGGCGGTCGCGAGCGCGAACTCCTGGGCGAGCACCGGGTCGGCGCCCGGGACGGGGTCGTGCACGAACAGCACGTCGGCGTCCGACGAGTAGCCCATCTCGCGGCCGCCCAGGCGTCCCATGGCGACGACGAGGAACCGCGTCGGGTCGTCGTCCAGGCCGCGCTCGTGGCGTACCTCCCACAGCGCGACGCGCACCGTGCCGACGAGCACGACGTCCGCGGCGCGCGTGAGGCTCGCGGCGGCCCGGGTGCCCGTGACGACGCCCAGCACGTCGGCCGCGGCGGTGCGTGCGAGCTCCCGGCGGCGCAGACCGCGCAGGAGACCGGCGGCGGCGGTCGGGTCGTCGGCGCGGGTGAGCACCGCGTCGACCTCCGCGGCGAGTCGTTCCTGCGAGCGCGGTTCGAGCTCGTCGTCCTCGGCGAGCCACCCGACCGACTCGGGCGAGCGCGTCAGCGCGTCGGCGACGTACCTGCTCGTCGCGAGCACGCGCGCGAGGCGCTGCGCCGCCGCCGCCGAGTCGCGCAGGAGCTTGAGGTACCAGTGCGTCGCACCGAGCTCGTCGGACAGCCGCCGGAACGCGAGCAGCCCGCCATCGGGATCGGGGCCGTCGGCGAACCAGCCGAGCATCACGGGCAGCAGCTGACGCTGGATCGCCGCGCGGCGCGAGACGCCCTCGGTGAGCGCGGCGATGTGCCGCAGCGCGCCCGCGGGGTCGCGGTAGCCGATCGCCGCGAGGCGCGCGCGGGCCGCGTCGGGGGCGAGGCTCGCCTCCTCCGCGGACAGCTGCGCCGTGGCGGGCAGCAGCGGGCGGTAGAAGAGCTCCTCGTGCAGACCGCGGACCTCGCGGCGCACCGAGCGCCAGCGTTCGAGCAGGCCTGCCGAGCCCTCGGCCCGCAGGCCGACCGAACGCGCCAGCCGGCGCAGGTCCGCGTCCGCCGTGGGCAGCAGGTGCGTGCGTCGCAGCCGATAGAGCTGGATCCGGTGCTCGAGCAGCCGCAGGAACCGGTAGCAGACCGCGAGCCGCGCGGCGTCGTCACGTCCGACGTAGCCGCCGGCGGCGAGCGCCGCGAGCGCCGTGAGCGTGCTGGGGCTCCGGATCTCCTCGTCGGCCCGGCCGTGCACCAGCTGGAGCAGCTGCACGGTGAACTCGACGTCCCGCAGACCTCCGATGCCGAGCTTGAGCTGGCGGTCCGCCTCGGCGGCGGGAACGTGCTGCTCGACGCGACGGCGCATCGCCTGCGAGTCCTCGACGAAGTGCTCTCGCTGCACGGCCGCCCACACGAACGGCTGCGTGAGCTCGACGTACCGCGCACCCAGCTCACGGTCGCCCGCCAGCGGTCGGGCCTTGAGCAGCGCCTGGAACTCCCACGTCTTGGCCCAGCGCTCGTAGTACGCGCGATGGCTCTCGAGCGTGCGCACGAGCGGGCCGTCCTTGCCCTCGGGTCGCAACGCCGCGTCGACCGGCCACAGCGCGGGTTCACCCGACGTCGAGGCGCATGCGCGTGCGAGCCCAGCCGCCAGGCGCGCGCCCGCCGCGAGCGCGTCGGCCTCGTCGACCCCGTCGACCGGCTCCGCGACGTAGACCACGTCCACGTCGGAGACGTAGTTGAGCTCGCGGCCCCCTCCCTTGCCCATGCCGATCACGGCGAGGCGCACGCCCCGCCCGTGGTCGTCCAGGTCGGCGCGAGCCAGCGCGAGCGACGCCTCGAGCGCGGCACCCGCGAGGTCGGCGAGCGCTGCGGCGACGCCCGGCAGGCGGCTGAGCGGGTCGCTCGCGGTGAGGTCACTGGCCGCGATGCGCAGCAGGCGAGCGCGGTAGGCACGGCGCATCGCGTCGACCCCGGGCGGCCCGACGAGGGTCGCGACCGGCATGTCGTCGTCCGGCGCCGCGCCGACCGCCTGCAGGAGCTCGGCGCGCACGTCGGCGACGGGGACGCCCGTCCCGGGCTCGTCGTCCGCGAGCACGCGCAGGTTCGCGGGGTGCGCGACGAGCGTGTCGCCCAGCGCGACCGACGCACCGACGACCGCAAGCAGACGAGCTCGCGCAGGACCGTCCTCGGTGAGGATCTCGCGCAGCAGCGAGCGCAGCGCGTCGTCCGTCCGCACCGCCCCGGCGAGCTTCGCGAGGGTCAGCAGGGCCGCGTCCGGGTCGGCGACCTCGGCGAGCGGGCCCACCAGGACGTCGGGCGCGTCGGGCAGCACCTCGAGCAGCGCGGCGTCGGTGACGAGCCGCTCGGCCCGCGGGACGTCGTCCACGCCCGCGCGCGTCAGCCGCCCCGCGAGGCTGGCCCCGCGTGCATCGCTCACGAGGGCACCGCCCGATGCCCGTGCTCCCGCCGCACCACTGGGCTCACAGCACCGGCAGGAACCGCCGCAGCTCGTACGGCGTGACCTGCGCCCGGTACTCGTCCCACTCCTGACGCTTGTTGCGCAGGAAGAAGTCGAAGACGTGCTCTCCCAGCGTCTCGGCCACCAGCTCCGAACGCTCCATCACCGAGATCGCGGCCTCGAGCGACTGCGGCAGCGGCTCGATGCCGAGCGCGCGACGCTCCGCGTCGGTCAGCTCCCACACGTCGTCCTCGGCGCCCTCGGGCAGCTCGTAGCCCTCCTCGATGCCCTTGAGGCCGGCCGCGAGCATCACCGCGAACGCCAGGTACGGGTTGGTCGCGGCGTCGACCGCGCGGTACTCGATCCTGCTCGAGTTGCCCTTGCCGGGCTTGTACATCGGCACGCGCACGAGCGCGGAGCGGTTGTTGTGGCCCCAGCAGATGTAGCTCGGCGCCTCGGCACCGCCCCACAGGCGCTTGTAGGAGTTGACGAACTGGTTGGTGACCGCCGTGATCTCCGCGGCGTGCGTGAGCAGCCCGGCGATGAACGATCGCGCGACCTTGGACAGCTCGAGGTGGCCACCGGGCTCGTAGAACGCGTTGCGGTCGCCCTCGAACAGGGACAGGTGGGTGTGCATGCCCGAGCCCGGCTGGTCCGCGAGCGGCTTGGGCATGAACGAGGCGAAGACGCCCTGCTCGAGCGCGACCTCCTTGACGACCGTGCGGAACGTCATGATGTTGTCCGCCGTCGTCAGCGCGTCGGCGTAGCGCAGGTCGATCTCGTTCTGGCCCGGGCCGGTCTCGTGGTGGGAGAACTCCACCGAGATGCCCATCGACTCGAGCATCGTGATCGCGGCGCGGCGGAAGTCGTGTGCGGTGCCGCGCGGGACGTGGTCGAAGTAGCCGCCCTGGTCGACCGGGACGAGCGGCAGGTTCGGGTCCGCCGGCGCGTCGAAAAGGTAGAACTCGACCTCGGGGTGCGTGTAGAAGGTGAAGCCCTTGTCGCTGGCCCGGTTCAGCGCGCGCTTGAGCACGTTGCGCGAGTCCGCGAGCGACGGCTCGCCGTCGGGCGTCAGCAGGTCGCAGAACATGCGGGCCGTGCCGTGACGCTCGCCGCGCCAGGGCAGCACCTGGAACGTCGACGGGTCCGGCTTGGCGATCATGTCCGCCTCGTAGACCCGGGTCAGGCCCTCGATCGCGCTACCGTCGAAGCCGATCCCCTCGGCGAACGCGGCCTCCAGCTCGGCCGGCGCGACCGCGACCGACTTGAGGATGCCGAGCACGTCGGTGAACCAGAGACGGATGAAGCGGATGTCCCGCTCCTCGACCGTGCGGAGAACGAACTCCTGCTGCCTGTCCATAGCGTACATCCTGCCTGATCGTGGCTCGTGCGGGGCGCCATCTCGGCGACCGGTCGGCACGCGTCGCGCGTGCCCTCGATAGTCTCGGTCCATGCCCCGCCCTCGGATCGCGCTCGCCCAGGTCGACACGTGCGTCGGCGACGTCGCCGGGAACGCGGCGACGGTCCTCGAGTGGTCACGCCGGGCCGCTGACGCGGGCGCCGACGTCGTCGTGTTCCCCGAGATGACCCTCACCGGCTACCCGATCGAGGACCTCGCCCTGCGGGCGTCGTTCCGCCGCGGTGCCTCCGCTGCACTCGACGGCCTGGCCCGCGACCTGGTGTCGGCCGGGCTGGGCGACCTCGCGGTGCTCGTCGGGACGGTCGGTGAGGTCACGCGTGGCGACGGGCGCACCCGGCCCACGAACCGGGCGGTCCTCGTGCGTGGCGGCACGGTCGAGGCGACCTACGACAAGCACCACCTGCCGAACTACGGCGTCTTCGACGAGGCGCGCATCTTCGCCTCGGGGGACGACGTGTGCGTGATCGAGGTCGCGGGTGCGCACCTCGGCGTCGTGATCTGCGAGGACATCTGGCAGGACGGCGGGCCCGTCTCGCAGATGGACGCGCGCGAGGTCGACGCGCTGCTGGTGCTCAACGGGTCACCGTTCGAGGAGGGCAAGGGGCACGTGCGCACCGACCTCGCCGTGCGCAGGGCTGCGGAGGTCACGGCACCGGTCGCCTACGTCAACCTCGTCGGCGGGCAGGACGACCTGGTGTTCGACGGCGGGTCGTTCGTCGTCGCCGAGGACGGGTCGCTGCTCGCGACCGCGCCGCAGTTCGTCGAGCACCTGCTCGTCTGGGACCTGGGCGAGCAAGGACCGCAGGTGCCCGCGCTGCAGCCCGACGAGGAGACCTACCGCGCGCTCGTCACCGGGCTGGCCGGCTACGTGCGCAAGAACGGGTTCCGATCCGTGGCGCTCGGCCTGTCGGGCGGGATCGACTCGGCGCTCGTCGCGGCGATCGCGGCCGACGCGATCGGCGGCGAGAACGTGCACGGCGTCTCGATGCCGTCGGTGTACTCGTCCGAGCACAGCAAGGACGATGCCGAGGACCTCGCGCGGCGCATCGGCGCGCACTACCGCGTGCAGCCGATCAAGCCGATGGTGGACGCGTTCCAGGGCGAGCTCGGGCTCACCGGTGTCGCCGAGGAGAACCTGCAGGCGCGCATGCGCGGCGTGATCCTCATGGCACTGTCCAACTCCGAGGGTCACCTCGTGCTGGCGACCGGCAACAAGTCCGAGCTCGCGGTCGGGTACTCGACGATCTACGGCGACGCCGTCGGCGGGTTCGCGCCGCTCAAGGACGTCGACAAGTCACGCGTCTGGGCGCTGTCGCGGTGGCGCAACGACCACGCCCTCGACGCGGGTGAGATCCCGCCGATCCCCGAGTCCTCGATCACCAAGCCTCCGAGCGCCGAGCTGCGCCCCGGCCAGGTGGACCAGGACTCGCTGCCGCCCTACGACCTGCTCGACGAGGTGCTGGACGCGTACGTCGAGCACGCCGAGGGTCGCGCCGAGCTGCTCGCGCGCGGGTTCGACGCCGAGGTCGTGGACAAGGTCCTCTCGCTCGTCGACCGCGCCGAGTGGAAGCGCCGCCAGTACCCGCTGGGCCCGAAGGTCACCGCGCTCGCGTTCGGGCGGGACCGGCGCCTGCCGGTCACGAGCCGCTGGCGTGAGCCGTGACCCCCGACCCCCACGCAGAACCGCTCGACGCAGAACCGCTCGACGCAGAACCGCTCGGCACGACGAAGGAGCTCCCCCGATGACCACCCCGAAGCGCGTTCGTGTGCACCACCTGCGCGAGGCCAAGGACCGCGGCGAGCGACTCACGATGCTGACGGCCTACGACGCCGTGACGGCGCGCATCTTCGACGAGGCCGGCGTCGACATGCTGCTCGTCGGCGACTCGATCGGGAACACGATGCACGGGGACGCCACGACGCTGCCCGTGACGCTCGACGAGATCGTCGTGGCTGCGCGCTCGGTCGCGCGTGGGGCGCAGCGCGCGTTCGTCGTCGCCGACCTGCCGTTCGGCACCTACGAGGCCGGTCCGGAGCAGGCGCTCGCGTCCGCGGTACGCGTCATGAAGGAGACCGGCGTCTCCGCGGTGAAGTTCGAGGGCGGCCGCCGCGTGGTGCCGCAGATCCGAGCGCTCACGGAGGCGGGCATCCCCGTGGTCGCGCACCTCGGCTACACGCCGCAGTCGGAGAACCTGCTCGGTGGTCCCCGCGTGCAGGGACGCGGCGACGAGGCCGCGGAAGCACTGAGCGCGGACGCCGTGGCTGTCGCCGAGGCCGGCGCGGTCGCCGTCGTCCTGGAGATGGTGCCGGCGCCGGTCGCGGCCCGTGTCACGGAGATCGTGCAGATCCCGACGATCGGCATCGGGGCGGGCGCCGAGTGCGACGGCCAGGTGCTCGTGTGGGTCGACATGGCGGGCATGACGGACTGGTCGCCGCGGTTCGCGAAGCGGTTCGGCGAGGTCGGCGCCGCGCTGCGTGCCGCCGCGTCCTCGTACGTCGAGGAGGTGCGCGGCGGGACGTTCCCCGACGCGGCCCACCAGTTCGACGCGTGAGGGCGGGCGCGTGAGGCGGGCGCTGCTCGCGCTCGCGGTCCTCGCTGGAGCCGTCGGCCTGACGCTGGCGGTCCCGCTGCTGGGCGGCGCCCTCGGCGTGGCGCAGCTCGTGTCGTTCCGGGCGGTCGTGGCGCTCGCCGCGGTCGTGGTCGCGCTCGTCGCCCTCGGTGCCGGGGCACTCACCCGGTCGGTTCGGCTCGTCGTCCCGCTCGTCGTCGTGCTCGTCGTCGCCGCCCTCGCCCAGATCGGCGTGCTGGCCGCCCGCGCAGTCCCGCGATCGCAGGTGGACGCCGACGGCCCCAGGCTCACCGTCCTGTCCTTCAACACGCTCGGCACCGTGCGGCCCGACGAGCTGGCGCGGCTCGTCGAGAGCACCGGCGCGGACGTCGTCGTCCTGCCCGAGACCTCCGAGCAGACCGCGGTCCGGACCGCGACTCTCCTCGCCGACGAGGGCCGGACGATGCAGGTCCACGCGGCCGCGAGCCGGTCGGCCTACGTGGACGGCGTCGCCCTGCTCGTGTCGCCCGCCGTCGGCGACTACCCGGACGCGACGTCGCTCGGGATGGAGCACGGGGCGCTGCGAGCTCGGCCCTCCGGCACCGGCCCCGTCCTGGTCGCCGTCCACCCGGTCGCGCCCGTGGCGGCCGACGCGATGGGCACCTGGCGACGGGAGACCCGCGAGGCGGCCGACGAGTGCGCGATCCCCGGTGCGATCGTCGCGGGCGACCTCAACGCGACGCTCGACCACCCCGGGCTTCGTCACCTGCGGTGCACCGACGCCGCACGCGCCGTCGGCCAGGCGTGGCATGGGACGTGGCCCGCGAGCACACCCGGCTGGCTGGCGACCCCGATCGACCACGTGCTCGTCGACGGTGCCACCTGGCGCGTCGATGACTTCCGCGTGCTGCCCGCCACGGGCGGCAGCGACCACCGACCCGTCGTCGCCGTCCTCACGCACCGCCAGCCGCACGCCGGGCTCGGCGATCAGTAGCCCGTGTACCTGCCCGGCCGGTGGTTGAGCGCGAGGATCACGTTGAGCAGCACCGCACCCAGCGCGGACAGCGCGACCGTCGTGGGGTCCGTCACGGTGAACGCGCACAGCACGACGACCGAGTCGAGCGCCATCTGCACGTACCCCGCCCGCCAGCCGGCTCGTTCCTGCGCGATCAGCGCGACGATGTTGAACCCGCCGACGCTCGCCCGGTGCCGGAACAGGATGAGCAGCCCGACGCCGGCCAGGACGTTGCCCGCGACGACGCCGTAGGGCGTGGGCATGTGCAGCGTCCCGAGCATCGCCGGGTGCAGCGCGCTGAACCCGGACACCAGCCCGATGCACAGCGCGGTGCGCAGCGTGAAGTCCCACCCCTTCTTCGAGACGGCCAGCACCAGGAAGGGGACGTTGACCAGCGCGAACAGCACTCCGAAGGGGACGGACACGACGTTGACCAGGAGCAGCGACAACCCCGCCGTCCCACCCGTCACGGCATGCACCTCGTGCAGCAGGAACAGCCCGAGCGACAGCACGAACGTGCCGGTCAGCAGCCCGACGACGTCCTCGACGACCGAGTGACGGACGACCGGCCAGGCATCGGTGGGCACGCGCTGGACCGCCTTCCGGGCCGGCTGCTGGCTCAGCGCTGCTCGTCCTCCTCGTCCCACGCCTTCGCGCGGGCCTTCGCCTTCTCGATCGCGTGCGCCGCCTCGTCGCGCGACGGGTACGGACCCATCACCTTGCTCCAGTCGCTCTGGCGACCCTCCTCGACCTCGTGCGTCTCGGTGTTGAACCAGTACTCGGTGGCCATGTGAGTCCTCTCCTGTCGGTCGGCGTTCGTAGACTGCCAGCATGTCGATCTCGTCCGCCCGCGCCGCGCTCGTGCCCGGAACCGTCAGCCCGCGTCGGGCCGTCCCGCCGACCATCGCGCGACCGGAGTACGTCGGCAAGCCGGGACCGCAGCAGTGGACCGGGTCGGACGTGTTCGACGCCGACACGATCGAGCGCATCCGGGTGGCGGCGCGCATCGCTGCGCAGGCCCTCGCGGAGGTCGGCCGGCACGTCGAGCCCGGTGTCACCACCGACGAGCTCGACCGCATCGGGCACGAGTTCATGGTCGACCACGGCGCCTACCCGTCGACCCTCGGCTACCGCGGCTTCCCCAAGGCGCTGTGCACCTCGGTCAACGAGGTGATCTGCCACGGCATCCCGGACTCGACGGTCGTGCAGGACGGCGACATCGTGAACGTCGACGTCACGGCGTACATCGGCGGGGTGCACGGGGACAACAACGCGACGTTCCTCGCGGGCGACGTCGACGAGGAGTCGCGGCTGCTCGTCGAGCGCACGCAGGAGGCGCTCGCGCGCGCGATCAAGGCGGTCCGCCCCGGGCGTGAGCTCAACGTGATCGGCCGGGTGATCGAGAAGTACGCGGCGCGCTTCGGCTACGGGGTCGTGCGCGACTACACGGGTCACGGCGTCGGCCCGGCGTTCCACACGGGCCTCGTGGTCCCGCACTACGACGCAGCGCCGATGTACGACACCGTGATGGAGCCCGGCATGGTCTTCACCATCGAGCCGATGCTGAACCTGGGAACTCCTGATTGGATCATGTGGGACGACGACTGGACGGTCGTGACGGCCGACGGCCGCCGCAGCGCGCAGTTCGAGCACACCCTGCTGGTCACCGATGACGGAGCGGAGATCCTGACACTGCCATGAGCAAGCACTCGAAGAAGCACGAGACGGCGTTCGGCATCGACATCGGCGGCAGCGGCATCAAGGGCGCTCCTGTCGACCTGCACGACGGCGAGTTCGCCGACGACCGGCTGCGCATCCCGACGCCGCAGCCTGCGACGCCCGACGCGGTGGCGAAGACCGTTGCGGAGATCGTCGACTCGTTCGACCTGGGCAAGCACGTGCCGATCGGCGTCACGTTCCCGGCCGTCATGCTGCACGGCGTCGCGCAGTCGGCTGCCAACGTCGACGAGTCGTGGATCGGCACCGACGCTGAGAAGCTCTTCAGCAAGGCGACCGACCGCACGGTCGTGGCCGTCAACGACGCCGACGCCGCCGGGTACGCCGAGGTGCTGTACGGCGCGGCGAAGGACGTCAAGGGCGTCGTGCTCGTCGTCACGCTCGGCACGGGCATCGGGTCGGCACTGGTCGTCGACGGTCGGCTCGTTCCCAACACCGAGCTCGGGCACCTCGAGATCGACGGCCACGACGCGGAGTCGCGTGCGGCCGAGTCCGCGCGCGACCGGGACGGTCTCGACTGGGAGCAGTGGGCACAGCGGCTGCAGCGCTACTTCTCCGTCGTCGAGAACCTGTTCTGGCCCGACCTCATCGTCGTGGGCGGCGGCGTCAGCAAGCACGACGAGGACTTCCTGCCGCTGCTCGACCTGCGCACCAAGATCGTGCCCGCGAAGCTGCGCAACGCCGCGGGCATCGTCGGGGCGGCCGCACTCGCGGCAGAGGCCGACGACTGACCGGGCTCACTCCCCCAGCACGGGCTTGAGCTCCTCGATGTGCCACCGGCGCCGCTCGCGCACGACGAGCACGCCGGCGGCCACGGCCACCACCAGGAACCCGAGCACGACGACGACGTCGCGCCAGAACCGGCCGTCGGGACCGCCGGTCATCGCGATCCGCAGGCCGTCGACCACGTAGGTCATCGGCAGCACCGGGTGGATCGCCTGGAAGAAGCCCGGCAACGTCTGCACGGGGTAGATCCCCGCGCAGCTGGTGAGCTGCAGCATCAGCAGCGCGAGCGCGATCGACGACCCGACGACGCCGAACGCGGTGCGCAGCGTGTGCGCCACCGCGGTGAACGCGAGCGACGCGAGCACGACGAGCAGCAGCAGGCCGGGCCACGACACCGGGTCCAGGCCGAGCGCGAGCGCGATCACCGCCGTGAGCACGAGCGCGCCCGCGACCCCGATCGCCGCGACCGGCAGGAAGCCCGCGAGCGCGACGGTCACGGATCGCGCGCGTGACGCGAGCCCTCGCGGGTTCACCGGACGCAGCACGGTGAACGCGACCACGCCGAACACGCACAGCGCGATCCCGAAGAAGAACGGGGCGAGCCCCGCACCGTACGTCGCGGCCTGATGGACGCCGCGCTGCTCGATGAGCGACGGCGAGGAGATGGACTGGGCCGTCGCGTCGGGGTCGGTCACGGACGGCACCTTCGTCGCGGCGCTCGACAGCTTGTCCGCCAGCTCGCCGGCGCCGTCGTGCAGCTTCTGCGTGCCGGTCGCCAGGTCGTCGGCCCCGTCCTGCGCCTTCGCGAGCGCCGGCGTGAGCTTCGCCAGGCCGTCGGCGACGTCACGTGAGCCGGTCGCGAGCCGATCGATGTCCGCCTGCGCCCCTCGGATCTTCGACTGGATCGCCGGCACCTTCGCGTCGACCGCCTTCGCGCGCGAGTGCACGGTCCCCGCCGCGCTCGCGACGTCCTTCGTCGCGTCGACGACGTCGTCGGCTCGCGCGTCGGCCTGCTTCGCCGTCTTGAGCGCACGCACGTAGGCCGGGTCGTCTGCGAGCTCGGGGTGCGCCTTGGCGAGCGCCGTCAGGTCGTCGACGGTCGCCGACGTCCGGCCCGCGAGGCCGTCCGAGCCCGAGGCGACGGCATCGGTGAGGTCGGCGACCGCGCCGGTGAGGTCGTCGGCAGCGTCCGCGACGCCCGGCAGCGCCGGGACGATCTCGTCGACGAGCGGGTCGACGACCGCGGCGATGCGCTCGTCGCCGTCCGCCACCTGGTCCGCGCCGTCGGTGAGCTTGCCGCTCGCGGTCACCGCGTCGCCCAGCCCGTCGGACAGCTTCTCGGCCCCGTCGTGTGCCTTCGTCGCGCCGTCCGCGAGCTGCGTCGCGCCGTCCGCCGCCTGCTCCAGGCCGTCGCGCAGGTCGTCGAGCTGCCCGAACGCGACCCGCAGGTACGCCGCCGTCGCCGCCTGGTTGATGCGTTCCTGCAGCTCGAGCGCCGCCCCCCTGCTCGCGACCGACACGACGAAGCCGTTGGCGCCGTCGCGAGCGAGGATCACGTGCGCCTGCTGCGGGTCCTTCCCGGCGACCGACGCGAGCGACGCGGAGAACTCGCGCGGGATCGTGAGCGTCATCAGGTACGTGCCGTCGGCCAGGCCGCTCGCGGCATCCGCGGCGTCGGTCGTCGTCCAGTCGACCACCGGTTCGGCCTCGAGCTGTTCGACCATCTCGTCACCCGCGGCGACGCGCTCGCCCTGCTCGGTCACGGGCTCGTCCTCGTTGACGACCGCGACCTTGATCGAGCCGACCTTCGAGTACGGGTCCCAGTTGGACCAGAGGTACAGGCCGCCGTACAGCGTCGGGACGATCACGAGGAACGCGATCGCCGCGCGCTCGAGCGGCCGTCGGTAGCGGCGCAGCTCGCTCCACGCGAGCGCCAGCGCGCTCACGACGCGTCCCGCACGTGCTCGGCCGGCGTACGTGGGAGCTCGACGACCCTCGTCGCGCTGCCGCTCTCCCTGCTGGTCGTCGCGAGCACCGCGACACCTGTCGCTGCGATCGCGGCGAGGGTCTCGCCCGCGGCGCGCAGCTCGTCGGCCCGGAGCCCGCGGTCGAGGTCGTCGACCACGAGCACCTCGTGCGGTGCGAGCAACGCGAGCGCGAGGGCCAGGCGGACCTGGTCGAGACGGCCCAGGTGCTCGACCATCGTGGAACGCGGCGCGTCGAGGCCGACGAGCCGCGCGGCCTCGTCGAACGCGAGCGGAGCACCGTTGCCGTCCGTGGGCCGCCCGCGCTCCCAGCGTGAGCGTTCTCTCGCGGACTCCCCGACCGTGAGCCACTCCTGCGGCTCTACCTGCGGCAGCACGCGGGCCACCGAGGTCCGCGCGCGCACGGACCGCGCCGCACCGGCGCCCGCCCGCGCGTGGCTCAGCTCCGCACCCAGCACCCGCAGCGAACCCGCGGTGAATCGTGCGCGTCCGACGAGCGCCAGGAGCAGCATCGACCGTCCCGTCCCACCGCTGCCGACGAGCTCGACGGACTCCCCCGGGTCGACGTCGAGGTCGACGTGCCGGAACACCCAACCCGTACGGAGTCGCAGGCCGAGCCCGCGCGCGACGACCACGGGCGCCGACGCGACGTCGTCGGGCTCGTCGGGCTCGTCGGGCTCGTCCTGCTCGCCGACCGCTGCGTCGTCCTCGACGGCCGGGCCCTCCGTCCGGTCGCCGGCCCACGGCTCGTCCGGTGCATCGTCTACCGACGGTGCGGCGATCTCGGCGGGGTCGGTCACGGGGTCCTCCACGGGCGTCGACGACGGTGCTCCCAGCATGGTCGACCGATGCGGTCGCCGCACCGTGCCTACCTGCTACCCGCTGCTACCCGCGTGCCCGCCGGGACCCAGCGACACCCCGCGCGGTCGCACCCATCCGACGAGCGCGCGGCTCCGAACCCCGCGCATGACGATCCCGCCCTGGCTCTCGAGCCGCGAGCTCGTGATCCTCTCCCACCTGGCCCTGCCGCTGACGCTCGAGCAGATCGGCGCCTCGCTGTTCGTGTCGCGCAACACCGTGAAGACCCAGGTGCGGTCGATCTACGCGAAGCTCGGCGTGAGCGACCGTGCGAGCGCGGTGCGCCGGGCCCACGACCTCGGCCTGCTGCCGGTGAGCGAGCTGCCAGCGCGCGACGCCCCCGAGGTGCCGTTGCCGCACGCCCCGTGGACGGGAGCCCGCAGACCTCCGCGGTACCTGTCGTGACGCGCCCGCGCGCGGATGTCGGTGGGTGCCCGTAGCGTGCGGCCGCATGGGACTCGTGATCTCGCAGCTGACCATCGACGCCTCGGACCCGGTCGCGCTCGCACGGTGGTGGGCGGACGCCCTCGGCTGGCAGCTGGACCCGGACTCGGACGACGAGGAGGTGTCGATCTCCCCCGCCGGTGAGCTGGTCGGCGGCTGGCTCTTCATCCGTGTTCCCGACGCGAAGCAGGTGAAGAACCGGCTGCACGTCGACCTGCGGCCGTCGGACGGCTCCGACCAGGACACCGAGCTGGTCCGGCTCCTCGAGCTGGGGGCGACGCGGGTGGACATCGGCCAGGGCGACGTCCCGTGGCACGTGCTCGCCGACCCGGAGGGGAACGAGTTCTGCCTCCTGCTGCGGACGCCGTCGGCGCTGGCGGAGCTGGTCGCGCAGGAGCACGCCGCCGACTCCGGGCCCGTCGAGGTGCAGTGACGTAGTCGACGTTGTGCCAGGTCGCCGCGCCGCGGGACGCTTGCCTCCCCGCAGGCCCCCCACGCGAGGAGCACCCGTCATGGCGCGTCCGACCACCACCCGACGAGTCGGCATCCTCACCGCGGGCGGTGACAGCCCCGGCCTGAACGCGGCGATCCGCGGGTTCGGAAAGGCCGCGATCGGCCACCACGGCATGGAGCTGTTCGGCTTCCGTGACGGCGTCACGGGGCTCGTCGAGAACCGCTACATCGAGCTCGACTCAGCGCGGCTGTCCGGCATCCTCACGGTCGGCGGCACGATCCTCGGCACGAGCCGCGACAAGGTGCACCGCTGGAACGTCGACGGCGAGACGCGGGACATGGTGCCCACGGTCGTCGAGAATTACGAGGCGCTCGGGCTGGACGCGCTCGTCGTGCTCGGCGGCGGCGGGACCGCCAAGAACGCGCAGCGCCTGGTGGACGCCGGTCTCAACGTCGTGCACCTGCCCAAGACGATCGACAACGACATCGCCGAGACCGACACGACTTTCGGCTTCGCGACGGCCACCGAGATCGCGACCGAGGCGGTGGACCGCGTGCACTCCACCGCGCACAGCCACCACCGGATCATCCTCACGGAGATCATGGGCCACCGGGCAGGCTGGCTGACCCTCGCCGCGGGCATCGCGGGCGGCGCCGACGTGGTGCTCATCCCGGAGATCCCCTACACGGTCGAATCCGTGGCGGACACCATCAAGGCCCGGCTGGAGCGCGGCAGCTCGTTCTCGGTCGTCGCGGTCGCGGAGGGTGCGCGAGACGTCGAGGACACCGCCGACTACGAGGCCGCCCAGTTGCTCGTGCAGGTCGCCAAGACCCCCGAGGCCCGCCGCGCCGCGAAGGCGCACCTCGCGCACGTCGAGGACTCCCAGCGCGAGCACTCGTTCCGGCTCGCGCGTGAGCTCGAGGCCGCGACCGGCCTGGAGTCACGGGTCACGATCCTCGGCTACGTGCAGCGCGGCGGCGCACCGTGCGCCGCGGACCGGCTGCTCGCGACGCGGCTGGGTGCAGCGGCGGCGGACCTCGTGGCGCGGGGCGAGTACGGCGTCATGGTCGCCGCACGCGGCGACGGGACCGTCCCCGTGCCGCTCTCGGACGTCGCCGGCAAGGTCAAGCTGGTGCCGCCGGACCACGGCTGGGTCGAGGCAGCCCGCAAGGTCGGCACGGGCTTCGGAGACTGACGGCGCAGTCGCCTCGGCGGTCTTGTGAGCGGATGAGTCAGTCGGTACGCCGGGTTCGACTATCGGACGCCTGTGACCTGCGATGACGTCCAAGAATCGGCCGCTGACCTGCAGGAACGTCTCACGACGTCTCACGCGTCCTCACGCGGTTTCACGCCAACTCTCGGAGTGTTTTCGGACTGCACGAGCGTCGAGTTTTTCTGACACGCCGTTCCTCGCTCGCGACGACGACCTGTCAGGTGGGGAATTGGCCTCACGTGACAACGAGGTCGGACTGGACGGCGGCACGAGCCCGGCGTCGGCGGCGCGGCCCCACGCGTCGATGACGAGCGCTCGCTCTGTCCCTTGCCGCGCTCCACCGAGCACGCGACGAGCACGGCGAACGGGCCAGCGCTCGCCCTGTCCGGCGGGTTGCACGAGGCCGTCGCCGTGGTTCACGACTACGGCGACCCTCGGCGACGAGACGATGCTGCGCTAGGGCCTTATGCCGGAACGAACGGCCAGGAGAGCCTTTGCGGCCCGATCCAACTGACCCGGTGGCCAATGCGCTGGGTCGTTGGAATACGTGATGTACCTGCTGGGATCTGCGATCGAGTCGGTGCGAATCTCCTGCGTGCGCACTCGACGCCACCCCTTTCCATCTCGCAGCACCAGCAGGGTCGCCAGCACTGGCAGTCCGGTCGACATGACGAGGGGGTCAGCGGCGAAGTCCACGAACTTCGTCACGACCGACCGCCCCGGCACAACGTACGGGTGGGGGAAGTCCTCCATATCGTCGGAGCTCGGCATGATCGATCGGCGGTATTGCTTTGACGGAGCGACTGCCCTTGCCGACCCACTCGTCATGTCGAGGCGGAGGTCGACTACCACCAAGGGTTTCGCTCCCGTGTTGTACAGAGTGATCGGAATCCGGAGCGAAGCACGGTCCGCTCGAACGTGGCCGGAGAACACCACCACGGTCGTCCACGTGAGTCGACCCCGACGCACGTTGATCCACCAGAAGCTCAAGATCGTGAACGCGAGGGCGCACAGCGCGACGATGACGGCGGACGACACGGTCGGGGACGACGACGCAGCCGAGTAGTCGGCAGGGGGCGTCGGCAAGTCATGCCCGTCCCCGGCAGCGATGTGGCCCCAGACGGCGGCGTAGTCGATCGGCACGCTCGGACCGTAGCGCCGGAGGGCCAGCGTGTCTGTACCGTCGACGGCCACGATCTCCGGCGTGTCGTCAGGTCCGTCGCCGGTCGCAGGAGGACGCTCGTCGGCACGCCGACACGAACCCGCGAAGTGACGGTCTGCGACTTGCCTCACGACGCTCTGACGGAGGGGGCGACCGTGACCGTGGAGATGCTGGACGACGTCCTAGAGATCGATCTGTGCGACGAGCACATCGCGACGCTCTTCGGCCCGCTGGCTGCAGCGGGTCAGACGATGCCGACGTCCTAGCGCTCGACGAGCGTGCCTGGTCGGGCCGTCGCCAGTTCGGCGACCGTCACGGTCCACGTCAGAGCGAGGGCAAGCCAGCGGCACGACGTGCCTGATCCGCATCGGTTGCAGTCGAGAGTCCGGAGGCGAACCGTTCGGTCGAGCCTTCCTCGATCGGTCCGGACATGGTCCCCGCGACGACGCCGACGAACTGCCACGCTCCGTTGACACGTGCCACGACTGGACCACCCGAGAATCCAGGGTTTGCGACGACGTCTAGCAGCATCCAGACGCCGTCACCAAGCTTGGGGTTCCGCGTAAAGCCCGCGATGGTGCCGCGCTTCGCTACGGGCAGGGTCACCTCGATACCACCGAGCTCCAGGTCGAACGTCAGTCCGTAAGGGAATCCGAGGATGAAGCACTCCTGCGTGAATCCGATCCCTGTCGAGCTCAGCACCACCGATCCCGGCATCGCCACTGTGTCGAGCTCAGTGCCCGAAAGCAAGAATGCAGCGACGTCGCCTCCCTCTAGCGGATCGCCGACTCGGGTCAGCTCGACGGTCAGCGGCTTCGTACCGTTCGCCCAGGCGTAGGTGATGGTGAAAGTCTCGCTCGGTGCGTCTACGCACAAGTGTTGCGCCGTGACGAGGTAGCGAGAGCCCGGGCCGTCGACGACGAACCCGGTCCCCGGGCGACCGGTCCCCTCGCTCTGAAGCTGAACAACGCGCTGCCAGATTTCGGCGGTGATCGGATCATTCATCCTCGGAGCGTCCCATGCGCGGTTCGCGACGCCGAGCGCGGCGCGCAGGGGCAGGAACGCGCGTGCGGCGTTGCCCCGCTAGCTCGTGCGCCGACACTTAGGCGCCCCGTAGCGCCTGCCCGCCCAGATGCCGAACGTCGGGTGCGTGCGCGCCGCCACCTCGCGCCACAGCCCCAGCATCGGGCATCCCGGGCACAGCGGGATCGCCTCAGCAACCTCAGCCGACGTCGTGCGCGCCGAGATCCACGCACCCGCGCTCGTCGTGCACGGCGCACCCCGCACGATCGCCGCCACCGTCGGCTCGCCGACGAGCGCCGACGCGTCCGCACCCGGACGCGCGGTCGTCCACGTCATGGCCGTCGCGCCCAACCCAGCTCGACCGGCACGTCGTCGTCCGGGACCAGCTCGATCGCCCGGACCCACATCGCCTCAGCCTCGGGCGTGTGACCGTCCTGCAGTTCCTGTCGGATGCGCCAGCACCAGAACGCTTCGCCCGGCGCCCGCAGCGGCCCCGCAGGCTCCCAGGACGGCACGTTAGCCGCCGCAGCGGCCTCTCGGGCGGCGTCCCGAGCGACCACCCGGGCCCACTGCGCACGACGACGGCAGCGCAGCGAGCAGAACAGCACCGGCCGGTGCCGACCGGCTAGCGATTCGCTGCAGCTAAGTCCCGCGCACACTCGGGACACGACGTATCCATCAGGCGGGAGAGGTTGATCGGGTTCAGTGGAGACGATCGGGTCATCGTCGGGCTGATCCGGCCGCGATCGAGATGTATGGCATACATCGGGTTCAGAAAGAAACGAGAACGAGCGCGGGGTGTTCCGGCGACCGCGCCAGAAAGAACCCCGCCCCCGTCGCGCTCGTGACCGTCGTCGTCATGATCGGCTCGCGTGTGCTGAAAGGCTGCGCCACTCTTTGCTCATGCCCGCCTGCCCGCTGCGTAGCAGCGTGGTGGTCCCGTCGTGACTCGACTCGGCACCGTCGGGGTCGCGCTCATCGTCGTCGGCGCGATCATGTCGATCGGTGTCGCCGTGAGGATGTACAGGCACCCCAACTCGTGCTTGCAGGAGCGTCGCCAGGCGGCGTTCCTGCTGTGGTTGCAGGTCCGCGACGGCGATGTGCCGTGCACGTCATCGTCATGATGCTCGTCGTCATCACGCTCGTCACGTGTGGGCCTGCATGATCGCCTCGCGTCGCTGCCCGGCCTGCTAAAGGCGGTGCAGGAACGGCTCGGTCACGCCTCTGTCGTCGAGACGCTGGACACCTACTCGCACCTGTGGCCGGATTCTGACGACCGGACCCGCGAAGCCGTCGACACGGCGATGGGACGAAACGGTGTTCGGACTGCGGGCGGACTGGCGCAGTAGTCGCTGCGCGAAACGGCAGTTCAGAGGCCTAAAAGCGGATGAGTCAGTCGGTACGCCGGGTTCTGTCCTCGTGCGCGGTCTCCCCCGCACGAGTGGCGGCCATCCATCTACGACGTACGTTGCCGCACGCCTCCAGCGGCCTACCCGGGAGCTCGGGCGGGCAGCCCTCGGACGCTCCCTGTCTGGCCTTGCTCCGGGTGGGGTTTACCTAGCCGCACCGGTCGCCCGGCACGCTGGTGGTCTCTTACACCACCGTTTCACCCTTACCTCGGTCCGAGGACCAAGGCGGTCTGTTCTCTGTGGCACTGTCCCGCGGGTCACCCCGGGTGGGCGTTACCCACCACCCCGCCCTGCGGAGCCCGGACGTTCCTCGGCGAGCCCGGAGGCTCGACGCGGCCGCCTGACTGACTCATCCGCAGTCCGGAGTCTAGACGTCGACCCGGTAGTCGAGCGCCAGCTCGTCGCCCGCGACGCCGCGGATGCCCCAGTGCGTGGGCGGCGACTCGAGGATCACGAGCTCGAGGTCGTCGGCGTCGAGGCCGAGGGCGGGTGCGACGGAGTCGAAGAACGCGGCGACGAGCTCCCGGACGGCCTGGGGCGACCGTCCCGTGAAGCAGACCACCTCGACGAAGAGGTAGGCGGCCGAACGCGGTGCGACGAGGTCCTCGTCGTCGAGGAGCAGGAACCGGTGGAAGCGCTTGTCCTGCGGCAGCGACCACGCGTCGACCAGTGCCGCGTGGACGGCGTCCGAGACCTCCCCGCGACGGTCCGCCCACGCCGAGCGGCGTCCGTAGATCTTCACCTGTGCCAACGTCGTGAACCTCTCACCGCGGAGCCCGGGTCGCGGCGGGCGACCGCGCGTCCGAGACCCTACAGTCAGGGCGTGCTCGTGCTCCTGCCGCCCTCCGAGGGCAAGACGGCCCCTCGCCGCGGCGCACCCGTCGAGGTCGCGTCCCTGTCCGCTCCCGAGCTGGGGCCGATGCGGGAGAAGGTGCTGGACGCTCTCGTCGAGGCGTCCGCACGCGCGGACGCGGTGCAGGTGCTGGGGGTCGGCGCGAGTCTCGCCGACGAGGTGGCGCGCAACGTGCTGCTCCGCGAGGCGCCGACCGCTCCTGCGCGGCAGGTGTACTCGGGCGTGCTGTACGCGGCGGCTGGGCTCGACCGGCTCACACCCACCGGACGGCGGCGCGCTGCCGAGCACGTGCGGATCGCCTCGGGGCTGTGGGGGCTCGTCTCGCCCGAGGACCACATCCCCGCATACCGCCTCTCGATGGGCGTCGACCTGCCCGGCGTCGGTCCGCTCGCGTCGGCGTGGCGTCCGCTGGTCGACGAGCAGCTCGCCACGCTGGCGTCGGACGAGCTCGTCGTCGACTGCCGCTCGTCGACCTACGCGGCCTCGGGCCGCCCGCCCGCGGACGCGCGTTGGGTCGCCGTCCGCGTGCTGCGGGAGGCCGACGGGCGTCGCGCGGTGGTGTCGCACAACGCGAAGCACACGCGCGGCGTGCTCACACGGCACCTGCTCACGCGGCGCGGCAAGGCGCCGGAGACCGCGGAGCAGCTCGCGCGGGTCGCCGCCGAGCTGGTCGGTACCGAGCTGCTCGCGGTGGAGCTCCGCGAGCCGCGGCGCGGGGCCCGCGTGCTCGACCTCGTGGTGGGCTGACGTGGCGTCTCGGCGCCGACGGTTCCCGTGGTGGGCGGTCGCGCTCGCCGTGGCGGTCGTCATCCCCGTGGCGGGGGTGCTGTCGGCCGACGAGACGCGCGCGCTGGCCGAGCGCACGTTCCCCGTGCTGGGCTTCGTCGCGGCCCTCACCGTGGTCGCGGAGCTGTGCGCAGGGGCAGGGCTGTTCGCGGCCGCCGCCGAGCTCGCCGCGAGGGCAGCGGGCGGACGCCGCTGGCTCCTGTGGGTGCTCGTCGTGCTGCTCGCCACGCTCAGCACCGTGGTCCTGTCGCTCGACACCACGGCCGTGCTGCTGACTCCGGTGGTGATCGCGCTCGCCCGGCACACGCGCTCGTTCCCGCTGCCGTTCGCCCTGGTCGTGGTCGCGCTCGCCAACACCGCGTCCCTCGTGCTGCCGGTCTCCAACCTCACGAACCTGCTCGCCGACCACACGTTCCGCGCCGCGCAGGTGAGCTACATCGGCCTCATGTGGGTGCCTGCGCTCGTCGCGATCCTCGTGACGGTGCTGGTGCTGGGAGTGCGCGACCGGTCCGCGCTGCGCGGCCGGTACGAGCCGCACCCCTCCCCGCGCGCCAAGGACCCGGTGCTGCTGCGCGTCGCGGCGATCGTCACGGGCGTCATGGCGGTCGCGTTCGTCGTCGGCGTGACGCCGTGGGCCGCGGCGACAGTCGCGGCCCTCGTGCTGCTCGTCGTGACACTCGCACGACGCCGGCCGCTGCCGGTGCCGGCGTCGGACCTCGTGCCGTGGCGCACGCTGCTCGTCGTCCTCGGGCTGTTCGTGGCCGTCGAGGCCGCGCACGCGCACGGCGCCGGGCAGGTGCTCGCGTCGATGGCCGGCGACGGTGACGACGTGTGGTCGCTGCTGCGGCTCGCGGGGGTCGGCGTGCTCACGTCGAACGCCGTGAACAACCTGCCCGCGTACCTCGCGCTCGAACCGGCGACCGGTGGCGACCCGCTGCGGGTCGGCGCATTGCTCATCGGCACCGGTGCGGGTGCGATCCTGACGCCGTGGGGCTCGCTCGCGACCGTCCTGTGGTGGCAGCGCGCGCGCCAGGTCGGCCTGCACGTGCGCACGCGCACCGTCGTCCTGCAGGGGCTGCTGCTGGGGCCTGCGATCGTCGTGCTCGCGGTGCTCGCGCTCGTCGCGACGAGCTGAGCCGTCCCCAGACGTACCGCCGGCCCTACCCCCAGCCCTCGCTCGGAACGCCCACCACCGCGATCTCGTCGCGCCGGTCCGGGTACAGCCGCACGATGCTGAGCGACGCGGGCGCGACCCGCAGCTGGCTCCACGACGAGGGCTGGGCGCGCATCGCGACGCCCAGCGCCGCACGGATCGCGACCGCGTGGCTCACGACGACGACCGTGCGCCCGCCACCCCCGGCACGCAGCTCGTCGAGCCCACGGGCGAGCCGCTCGCCCACCTGCGCGATCGACTCGCCGCCGGGCGGGACCACGTCCGCGCGCGTGTGCCACGGCTCGAGCTGACCGGGCCAGCGTTCCTCGATCTGCGCGGCCGTGAGCCCCTGCCACGCACCGAAGTCGGCCTCCTGGAACGTCGCGTCCGTACGCACCGGCAGCCTGAGTCGCTCGCCGACGATCGCACCGGTCTGCTGGGTGCGCACCATCGGCGACGCGACGACCTCGGACGGGTAGTGGATGTCTCCCCACAGGTCACGCCCCACGCGGTCCACGAGCGCCGCGGCAGCATGGGCCTGCGCGATCCCGTGCCCGTCGAGCGGCGGCCCGGGCTCGCCCGAGCCGGAGTACCCGCCGGCGACGGTCATCGTGGTCTGCCCGTGCCGGACGAGCACGACCGTGACGGGCTCGGCGTCGTCGAAGCGGGCGGATGCGCCCGAGGGTCGCGGTGCGCGACCGGATCCGGGGTCCGAGGCTGCGTTCACGTGCCCAGACTGGTCCGGGCCGCGGCCGGGCGCCACCGCTGCGAGCTCAGTCCTTGGGCAGCCGCACCAGGATGCGCCCGCACTCCTCGCACCGCACCACGGTGTCCTCCGACTTCTGCCGGATCGCATCCAGGTCCAGAGGGTTGAGGTCGAGCCGGCACCCGTCGCACCGCGTCCCGCGCAGCGCTGCGGCCCCGACGCCGCCGAGCTGGCCACGCAGGCGCTCGTACAGCGTCACCAGGCCCGCGTCGAGACCCTCCGCAGCCGTCGCGCGCTGGCCCGCGACCGTCGCGGTCTCGGCGTCGATCTCGGCGTACGCCGCGTCCCGCTCGCCCTCGACACCCGCCTTCGACTCGACGAGCGCCGTATGGGAAGCGGACACCTCGGACAGCGCGCTCTCGTGCGCCTCGAGCCGCTCCATGACCTCGAGCTCGACCTCCTCGAGGTCGGACTGCCGACGGGCGAGCGACTCGATCTCGCTCTGCAGCGCCTGCAGGTCCTTGGCGGTGCCCTGCCCGGAGTCGAGCCGCGCCTGGTCACGAGCGGCACGGCTGCGCACCTGCTCGACGTCGCCCTCGGCCTTGGTCACCTCGCGGCGCAGGTCCGAGACCGCGGTCTGCGAGGTGACGAGGGACGTGTGCAGGTCCGCGAGCTGCGTGTCGAGCTCCGCCAGGCGGGCGAGCTGCGGCAGCGTCCGCCTGCGGTGCGCGAGCTGGTCGAGGCGCGTGTCGAGCGCCTGCACGTCCAGGAGCCGGCGCTGGTCGGCGGCGGGGGCAGTGCTCACGGGTGTCCTTCCGACGGGTTCTCGGCGCGTCCCGTCCACGGGTCGGTGCGGACGGTGCTGACGCGGGTCTCCACCGTAGTGCCCCGCGCGGCGAGGTCGTGCTCGAGCGCCCGCGCGGCGTGCTCGAGCCAGGGCCACTCGGACGCGAAGTGCGCGAGGTCGACGAGGTACGGGCGGCCGTCCTCGAACTCGGCACGCTCGCGCAGCTCCGAGGCCGGGTGGTGGCGCAGGTCGGCGGTGACGTACGCGTCGACCCCGGCGGCACATACGTCGTCGAACAGCGAGTCGCCCGAGCCGCCGACCACTGCGACGCGCTCGACGAGCCCCCCTGGGTCGCCCGCGAACCGCACTCCCTGGGCCGTCGCCGGGACGGCAGCAGCCACGCGCTCGGCGAACGCGGCGAGCGTCGTCGGCTCGGCGAGCCGCCCCACCCGCCCGATCCCCGTGCTCTCGTCGGCCCCGGCGACGAGCGGCACGGTGTCGACCACGCCGATCGCCTCCGCGAGCGCGTCCGCGACCCCGCCGCGTGCCGCGTCGGCGTTGGTGTGCGCGGCGTACAGGGCGATCCCCGAGCGCACGAGCCCGTGCACGAGCGCGCCCTTGAAGCTCGTCGCGGCGACCGAGTGCACACCCCGCAGGAGCAGCGGGTGGTGGGTCACGACGAGGTCGGCGCCCCACTCGCGGGCCTCGTCGAGCACTGCCGCGACGGGGTCGACGGCGAGCAGCACGCGGCGTACCTCGTCGACGGGGTCGCCGACGACGAGACCGACCGCGTCCCACGGCTCGGCCGTGCCGGGCGGGTAGCGCCGCTCGAGGGCTGCGACGACGTCGGCGAGGCTGGCGCTGCTGGCGGTCACGGGTGCGTCCACGCCGCCGACGCTACCGGTCGCGAACGGTGGCCTCAGGACGCCGAGACGCGGTCGCCCACGCGTAGCACCCCGGTCCGCACCGGGACCGCCTGGATGCCGAACCACACCTCGCCGTCGCGGCGCCGGTGCCGCGCGAGGGAGCGCAGGGGCTCCTTGCCCTTGAGGTACGTGTCGGGGTCGACGGTCGTCATGACGCACCGCCCGGTGTGGTCCGCGAACCGCAGCTCGAGCCCGCCGACGACGAAGCGCGACCAGTCGTCCTCCGCGAACGGCTCGTCGACGCCGTCGACCAGGATGTTGGGCCGGAACCGACGCACGTCGAGCGGGTGGGCAGCGTCGGGGACGGGGCGTCCGGCGGCGAGCGCCCGCTCGACCGCCTCGTCGTGCGCCTGTGCCGCCCACTGGTCGAGCCGGCGCAGCGACGCCGTGGTGAACAGGTGCAGCGGCGCGGTGTCGGTGAGCGACATCGGGTCGTCGGCCGTGCCCCCGTGCGCGGCCGACATGCCGCGCCGGGACGGGTCGTCGAGCCAGACGAGCCGCGCGGGGCGGCCGACGAGCTCCGAGCACCAGGCAGCGGCATCGTCGCCGGCGTCGGTCGCGTGCTCGACGCGGGACATCGTGACGTCCACCCGGCGGCCGTCGAACGGAGCGGCGACCTCGAGCAGGCCGAGGGTCGCGTGGTCGAGCGCGACCCCGTGGCCCACGGGAAGGGCACGCGCGCCGAGCATCTGCGGGAGCTTGCGCGCGGTGAGCGTCTCACCACGCTCGTCCACCAGCATCCAGCGGCGGTCCCCCGAGGGCCCCTCGGGGCCGACGACGACCTCGTCCACCCGGTACCCCGCGAACGACTTCACGGGGTAGACGGTCAGGGCACTGACGTGGGGGGTCACGCGATCTCCGGGGACGACGACGAGCGGGTGGGCCCGGCCGGGTTCGAACCGGCGACCCCCGCGGTGTAAGCGCGGTGCTCTGACCAGCTGAGCTACAGGCCCCTGCGTCGCGGCGTGCGCAGGAACGGCACGGCCGACGACGGTCGCCCAGCCTACCGGCCGGTGCGCCGTCCCCCTCCGGTCAGGCCGACAGCCGCCCGAGCGCCTCGCGGTACGCCGACAGCGGCCGCGCCTGGCCGGCCTCGTTGACGACCGACCACACCACGGTGCCCTCGGCGTCGACCAGGAACGACCCGCGGCGGGCGAACCCGCGCTCGTCGTCGAACACACCGTAGGCGCGCGCGACCTCGCCGTGCGGCCAGAAGTCCGACAGGAGCTCGAAGCCGTACCCCTCGTGCTCCGCCCAGGCCCGCAGCGAGTGCACCGGGTCGCACGAGATCACGAGCAGCTGGACGCCTGCGTCCTGGAAGGCGGAGATGTTGTCGCGCAGCTCGCACAGCTCACCCGTGCACGTGCCGGAGAAGGCGAACGGCACGAACACGATCGCCACGGGTCCGCCGCGCAGGCCCGAGAGCGAGACGGGCGTGCCGTGCGTGTCGGTGAGCGTGAAGTCGGGGGCGACGTCGCCCTGCTGCGGGCTCACTTGCCGCGTCCGCGGGTCGCCAGACGCGTCGCGGACCAGTCCGGCGCGATCGAGAAGGTCGTCATCGCGTGCAGGCCCGACGTGGTCGCGGCCTCCTCGATGTCGGAGTGCGAGACGTGCCCGCCGCGGCCCGACTTCGGGGTGAGCACCCAGATGGGTCCGTTGTCGTCGAGGACCGTCATCGCGTCGACGAGGTAGTCCGTGAGGTCGCCGTCGTCCTCGCGGAACCAGATCACGGCGCCGTCGGTCACGTCGTCGTAGTCCTCGTCGACGAGCTCGGTGCCCGTGACGCCCTCGATCGCGGCGCGCAGGTCGTCGTCGGCGTCGTCGTCGTACCCGATCTCCTGGACCACCTGCCCCGAGGTGAAGCCGAGGCGTGCCACTGCCTGCGCGTCGACGTCAGCGCTGTCTGCCACGTCCTGACCGGTCCCTTCGTCCGAGGTCCACGCGTCGTGCGCGCGGGTCCTGCCTGATGTCCGCACACGTTAGCCCACAGCGCCACCACCCGGCCTGGCAAGGGGTGTCGCACCCGTTGCCCGGGACCCGCCCGGGACTCGCCGGGGACTCGTCGGGGACTCGTCGGGGACCGCTGCCCGCACCCGGTCGCCGCTGTGCAATGCCCGGGTGTCGTGCACGTCACGGCCTCCTACCCGGTACCCAAAGTGACTTTCTGGCCCCGGCAGTCCGAGAATGGGTCGACGAACCCCCGATCCGGCGCCGAACCAGCATGGGACCAGAACGGAACCAGCACGGGACCACCGGACCGGGTCGAACGATGTGCGCCGAGGCCTTCGGGCTCCGCGCGCGGACGAGAGGCGAGGAGCACTGGTGGCTTCGATCGACGAGACGGGACCGCTCATCGGCGGCCTGCTCAGCCAGGTACCGGACATCGACCCCGAGGAGACCGGCGAGTGGGTCGAGTCGCTCGACGGGCTGATCGACGACAAGGGCGGCCCGCGCGCCCGCTACGTGCTGATGAGCATGCTGCGGCACGCGCGCGAGCGGAACGTCGCGATCCCCGCGTCGCTCAACACGCCGTACGTCAACACGATCGCGGTGCACAACGAGCCGTACTTCCCCGGTGACGAGGTCATCGAGCGCCGCTACCGCTCGTGGAACCGCTGGAACGCGGCCGTCATGGTCACGCGCGCGCAGCGGCCGGGTGTGGGCGTCGGCGGCCACATCTCGTCGTACGCGTCGGTCGCGACGCTGACCGAGGTGGGTCTCAACCACTTCTTCCGCGGCAAGGACCACCCGGGCGGCGGCGACCAGGTCTACTTCCAGGGCCACGCCTCCCCCGGCGTCTACGCCCGTGCCTTCCTCGAGGGGCGCCTGTCCGAGCACCAGCTCGACGGGTTCCGCCAGGAGCTGTCGCACCCGGGCGGCGGCCTGCCGTCCTACCCGCACCCGCGCCTCGCGCCGGACCTGTGGGAGTTCCCGACGGTGTCGATGGGCCTCGGCCCCTCGTCGGCCATCTACCAGGCGTGGACCAACCGCTACCTGCACAACCGCGGGATCAAGGACACGAGCCAGCAGGACGTGTGGGCGTTCCTGGGCGACGGCGAGATGGACGAGCCCGAGTCGCGCGGCATGCTCCAGCTCGCGGCGCAGCAGAACCTCGACAACCTGACGTTCGTCGTGAACTGCAACCTGCAGCGGCTCGACGGGCCCGTGCGCGGCAACGGCAAGATCATCCAGGAGCTCGAGGCGCAGTTCCGCGGCGCGGGCTGGAACGTCATCAAGGTCATCTGGGGCCGCGAGTGGGACACCCTGCTCAACGCCGACAAGGACCGCGCGCTCGTCAACCTCATGAACACGACGCCTGACGGAGACTTCCAGACCTACCGGGCCGAGAACGGCGCGTTCATCCGCGAGCACTTCTTCGGTCGCGACCCGCGCACCAAGCAGCTCGTCGAGAAGATGTCGGACGACGAGATCTGGGCGCTCAAGCGCGGTGGCCACGACTACCGCAAGATCTACGCCGCCTACAAGGCTGCGCGCGAGCACACCGGCCAGCCGACGGTCATCCTGGCGCACACCATCAAGGGCTACGGGCTGGGCTCGGGCTTCGCGGGGCGCAACGCCACGCACCAGATGAAGAAGCTGAAGGCCGACGACCTCAAGACGCTGCGCGACTCGCTGCACATCCCGATCACGGACGAGCAGATCGACGAGAACCCGTACGTCCCGCCGTACTTCCACCCGGGTCCGGACGACGAGGCGATCCAGTACCTGCTGGAGCGCCGTCGTCAGCTCGGCGGGTTCGTGCCCGAGCGCCGCTCGACCCACGCGCCGGTCACGCTGCCCGAGGCGAAGGTGTACGAGAGCCTGGCGAAGGGCTCCGGTCACCAGGAGGTCGCCACGACGATGGCGCTCGTGCGCCTGTTCAAGGACCTCGTGAAGGACAAGGAGTTCGGCCACCGCCTGGTGCCGATCATCCCCGACGAGGCGCGCACGTTCGGCCTGGACTCGATCTTCCCGAGCGCGAAGATCTTCAACACGGTCGGCCAGCACTACCTCGCCGTGGACCGCGAGCTCATGCTGAGCTACAAGGAGTCCGAGTCCGGGCAGATCATGCACACGGGCATCAACGAGGCCGGCTCGGCCTCGGCGTTCCAGGCCGTCGCGACGTCCTACGCGACGCACGGCGAGCCGCTCGTGCCGTTCTACTTCTACTACTCGATGTTCGGGTTCCAGCGCACGGGCGACCAGTTCTGGGCCGCCGGTGACCAGATGGCACGCGGGTTCCTCATCGGGGCGACCGCCGGACGGACGACGCTCACGGGCGAGGGCCTGCAGCACGCCGACGGCCACTCGCCGCTGCTCGCCGGCACGATGTCGCACGTCGTGCACTACGACCCGGCGTACGGGTACGAGATCCGGCACATCGTGCGCGACGGCATCGAGCGCATGTACGCCGAGGACAACGGCGGCCGGGACCGCGACGTCATCTACTACCTCACGGTCTACAACGAGCCGATCGTCCAGCCGGCTGAGCCGGAGGACGTGGACATCGAGGGGATCCTGCGCGGCATCCACCTCGTCTCCCCCGCCGAGGGCGAGGGTCCGCGCGCGCAGATCCTCGCGTCGGGCGTGGCCGTGCCGTGGGCGCTCGAGGCACAGAAGCTGCTCGCCGAGGACTGGGGCGTGCGCGCCGCGGTGTGGTCGGTGACCAGCTGGAACGAGCTGCGGCGCGACGGCCTGGCCGCCGAGCAGCACGCGTTCCTGCACCCCGGCGAGGCGCCGCGCGAGGCGTACCTCACGCAGAAGCTGGCCGGCGCGGAGGGCCCGTTCGTCGCGACGACGGACTACGACCACCTCGTCGCCGACCAGGTGCGCCAGTGGGTTCCCGGCACGTACGCGACGCTCGGTGCGGACGGCTTCGGCTTCTCCGACACGCGCGCCGCGGCGCGCCGGCACTTCAAGATCGACGGCCCGTCGACCGCGGTGCGGGTGCTGCAGCAGCTCGCCCGCACGGGCGAGGTCGCGGCGGACGCCGCTGCGCAGGCCATCGAGCGCTACCGCCTGCACGACGTCACGGCCGGCACGTCCGGCAACGCGGGCGGCGAGTCCTGATCGGCTGACCCCGTACGACGAGAGCGCGTGGCCCCCGCGGGGTCACGCGCTCTCGTCGTACGGGGGGCGATCGACGCCGCTCGTCAGGTCCCGGGGATGGACTGCTCCGCGTGCGCCACCTCACGCTCGAGCTCCTCGCGCAGGCCGACGACGACGCGCTGGTCGTGGAACAGGTCGAGCGACCGCAGGTGCTGCTTGGCCTCGAGCGGACGACCCGCCTCGATCGAGGCGAGCACGAGCTGGCGGGCCACCTCGGGCTCGTGGTCCTTCGGGTGGTAATGCCCCACGCCCAGGCCGATCGCGTCCACCGGGGCCCCGGCGTCGCGCAGCAGCTTGAGCGACTCGGCGAGGGCGCGTCCCGACGGGTCGCGCTCGGCGGCGGTACGCAGCCGGCGCAGGGTGCCCTCGTGGTCGTCTCGGACCGAGAGCCGGGCGACCTCGAGGAGCGGGAACCAGGCACGCGGGTTGCCGGCGAGCTCCTCACCCAGCGCCCACACCGCGAGGTCGGCCGCGCGCTGGCGCTCCTCGTCCGCCGCGTCGGCGGTCAGCGGGTCGTCGTGCGCCACCGAGTCGGACGCGCGACGCCGGACGATCTCGGCGAGCGCCGCGAACGCGCGCTCGTTGTTCGGGTCGTCGCTGAGCATCGAGCGCAGCGCGTCCTCGTGCAGCGTGTCGCCACGGCGGGCGGTGCTGGTGGGCCGGCGCGCTCCCACGCGCGACGCGGACGCAGGACGACGGATGAGCTGTCGGAGCCTGGGCAGGAGTGCCATGCGTCGACCCTAGCCGCAAGCAACCAGCGGCACCGGGCGGAGCGGGCGGACCCCCGCGCGAGCGTGGTCGGCGTAGCGGAGCCGTTTGTCGACTTCCCACAAGCGGACCCCTATGCTCGGCCCATGCCCGCCAGCCCCCCGGCGTCCACGACGTCGTCCGCTTCGGCACCTTCGTCCCCGCCGCCGACCCGCGCGACCCGCAGCTCGAAGCGGCCCGACCGCTCACGAGCCGCCCTCATGCCGACACCCGGTGCCGAGACGCAGCGCCGCGTGCGCGACGGGTCGGGCCAGCTGGCCGCGGCGACGATGCGCCGCCTCGAGGAGGACCTCGACTGGTATCGCGCGCTCCCAGCGGAGGACCGCTCGTGGGTGGGGCTCGTCGCACAGGCGGGCATCACCGCGTTCGTCAGCTGGTTCGCCGACCCGTCGCGCCCGCCGCACGGGGTCGGCGACATCTTCGCGGCGGCCCCGCCGGAGCTGACGCGCTCGATCTCGCTGCAGCACACGCTCCACCTCGTGCGCGTGGTCGTGGACGTCGTCGAGACGCACAGCGACCGGCTCGCCGCACCGGGCGAGGAACGAGAGCTGCGCGAGGCGGTGCTGCGCTACTCGCGCGAGGTCGCGTTCTCGGCGGCCGAGGTCTATGCGCGGGCCGCCGAGGTGCGCGGCGCGTGGGACGCCCGACTCGAGGCGCTCGTCGTGGACGCGCTGGTGCGCGGCGACGTCGACGACTCGTTGCGCTCGCGGATCGGCGCGCTGGGCTGGAGCGGACGCGGCTCCACGCTGGTCATGGTGGGGACGAGCACGTCGGCGCTCGACGAGGTGCGCGCTGCGGACCTGCGCCGTGCGACGCGGCGCGCGGCCGACGACGCGCTGGTCGGCATCCAGGGCGACCGGCTCGTCGTGTTCCTCGGCGGGGACGGCGACCTGCGTGCCGCCGCGGTCTCGCTGCTGCCGCGCTTCGGTCCCGGTCCGGTGGTGCTCGGCCCCCAGGTCGCCGACCTGCTCGACTCGGCACGATCGGCGCGCGCCGCGCTCGCGGGTCTCGTCGCCGCTCGCGCGTGGGAGCAGGCGCCACGCCCCGTGCTGGCCGACGACCTGCTGCCCGAACGCGTGCTCGTCGGCGACGCCGCCGCGCGCAGGACTCTCGTCGTGCAGGCGTACGAGCCTCTCGCGGCGAGCCAGGGGTCGCTGCTCGAGACCCTCTCGGCGTACCTCGGCACGGGACGTTCGCTCGAGGCGGCCGCGCGCTCGCTGTACGTGCACCCCAACACCGTCCGGTACCGCCTCAAGCGGGTCGCCGACGTGACGGGGTGGGACCCCCTCGACGCGCGCGAGTCCTACGTGCTGCAGACCGCGCTCGCCGTGGGCAGGCTCGACACGTCCGACCCGAGCCCCGACGCGCGTTTGTAGGAGCCGCACAAGGGTGCGCACCAAGGTTGGTGCGCGCCGTGACCGGGTCGGCCGCCGCTCACCCGGCAGAGTTGTCGGGTGCTCGTCGTCGCCTGCCCCGGTCAGGGTGCCCAGTCCCCCGGAATGCTCGCCCCGTGGCTCGAGCTCCCCGTCGTCGCCGAGTCGATCGGTCGTGCGAGCGAGGTGACGGGTCTCGACCTCGTCGCGCACGGCACGACGAGCGACGCCGACACGATCCGTGACACGGCCGTGGCGCAGCCCCTGCTCGTCGCCTCCGCGCTCGCGTCGCTGCGCGCGGTCCTCGACCTCGACGCGTCCGCGCGGCTCGGCGCGGCCACGGGGGTCGACGTCGCCGCCGGCCACTCGGTGGGCGAGCTCGCCGCCGCCGCGGTCGCGGGCGTCCTGTCCGACGACGAGGCGCTCGCGCTGGTCGCCGTGCGCGGCGCGGCGATGGCCCGCGCGGCCGCCGCGATGCCGACCGGCATGGCGGCCGTCCTGGGCGGCGACGCCGCCGAGGTCCTCGCCGCGCTCGAGCAGCACCGGCTGGTCCCCGCCAACGTGAACGGCGGCGGCCAGGTGGTGGCTGCCGGCGCGCTCGACGACCTCGCAGCGTTCGCCGCGGCCCCGCCGGCCCGCGCGCGCGTCGTCCCCCTGCAGGTCGCGGGGGCGTTCCACACGTCGTACATGCAGCCCGCGGTCGCGGAGCTCGAGGCGGCAGCGACCGGCATCGTCCCGGCCGACCCCGATGCGACGCTGCTCACCAACTCGGACGGCTCGGTGGTCACCGACGGCGCCCGCGCGCTCGCGCTCGTCGTCGCGCAGGTCGCCAACCCGGTCCGCTGGGACCTGTGCTGCGAGACGATGCTCGAGCTCGGCGTGACCGGGCTTCTCGAGGTCGCACCCGGCGGTGTCCTGACCGGCCTGGCGCGGCGTACGCTGCCCGGGGTCGAGACGGTCGCCGTCAAGACCCCCGCCGACCTGGATGCCGCGCGCGACCTCGTGCGCCGGCACGCCGGCACGTCCAGCACCGAGAGCCCCCAGGAGCAGTCGTCGTGACGCGTCCCACCCTGACCCAGGCCACCGGCCCCGCCCACACCCGGATCCTCGGGCTCGGCGGTGTGCGCGGGGAGAACGTCGTCCCGAACGACGACCTCGTCGGCCCGATCGACTCCTCCGACGAGTGGATCCGCCAGCGCACCGGGATCGCGACCCGCACGCGCGCCGGTGCGGGCACCGACGTGCTCGACCTCGCCGAGGACGCAGCCCGCGCCGCGATCGAGAACGCCGGGCTCACGGGTGCGGACATCGACGCCGTGATCCTCTCGACGGTCACCTACTTCCACCAGACGCCCGCGGGTGCGGCGATCATCGCCGACCGCATCGGGGCCACCCCCGCCGCGGCCTTCGACATCTCCGCCGCGTGCGCCGGCTACTGCTACGGCATCGGCCAGGCGGACGCGCTCGTGCGCTCGGGCGCCGCGCGCAACGTCCTGGTGATCGGCGCGGAGAAGATGAGCGAGTTCGTCGACCCGACGGACCGCACGATCTCGTTCCTGCTCGGGGACGGCGCCGGGGCGGTCGTCGTCGGCCCGTCCGACACGCCGGGCATCGGCCCGACCGTGTGGGGCTCGGACGGCGGCCAGGCGCAGGCGATCCGCCAGACGCACTCGTGGCTCGCGACGCGCGACGAGGGCGCGGGCTGGCCGACGCTGCGCCAGGAGGGCCAGTCCGTGTTCAAGTGGGCCGTGTGGCAGATGGCTCCCGTCGCCCAGAAGGCGCTCGACGCGGCCGGCATCACGGCCGACGAGCTCGACGCCTTCATCCCGCACCAGGCGAACAACCGGATCATCGACCAGATGGTCAAGACGCTCAAGCTGCCGGAGTCCGTCGTCGTCGCCCGCGACATCGTCGACACGGGGAACACGTCCGCCGCGTCGATCCCGCTCGCGACCGAGCGCCTGTACCGCGAGGGGCTCGTCAAGAGCGGTGACCTCGCGCTGCAGATCGGTTTCGGCGCCGGCCTGGTGTACGCGGCGCAGGTCGTCGTCCTGCCGTAAGGCCCCGTACCAGCCCTGTACCGTTCGTCCCGAAAACCGTCCGGGCACATGTCCTGACCCCATCCCGCACCACCAACCGAGGAGACACCCCCATGGCGTACAGCGAGCAGGAGATCCTTGCCGGCCTGGCCGAGATCGTCAGCGAGGAGACCGGCCTTCCCACGGACTCCGTCCTGGCCGAGAAGTCCTTCACGGACGACCTGGACATCGACTCGCTCTCGATGATGACGATCGTCACCCTCGCCGAGGAGAAGTTCGACGTGCGCATCCCCGACGACGAGGTCAAGAACCTCGCGACCGTCGGCGACGCCGTCTCGTTCATCGCGGGCGCCCAGGCCTGACGGCCGCCCCGCAGCACCACCTCGGGGCTGCCCCGGGCACCCGCCCGGGGCACCCCACCCCCCGACCGCCGAGCCAGGAGCACCGATGAGCCACCCGATCGACGTCGTCGTCACCGGACTGGGAGCCACCACGCCGCTCGGCGGCGACGTCCCCAGCACCTGGGCCGCCGCCCTCGCGGGCGAGTCCGGCGCCCGCCCGTTCGAGCACGACTGGTCCACCGAGTACGGCATCCCGGTCGAGTTCGCGGCCACGCTCAAGGTCAAGCCGGAGGACGTGCTCCCCCGGCCCGAGCTCAAGAAGATGGACCCCTCCGCGCAGTACGCGATCATCGCGGCGCGCGAGGCGTGGGCCGACGCCGGCTCGCCGGACGTCGACGGCACCCGCCTGGGCGCGGTCGTCTCGTCGGGCATCGGCGGCATCTGGACCACGCTCGACGGCTGGGACACGCTGCGCGAGAAGGGCGCGCGTCGCGTGCTGCCCATGACCGTGCCGATGCTCATGCCGAACTCACCGGTCGCGTACGTGTCGCTCGAGTTCGGCGCGAAGGCGGGTGCGCACGCGCTCGTCTCGGCCTGCGCATCCGGCGCCGAGGCGATCGGCTACGGCGTGGACATGATCCGCGCCGGACGTGCCGACGTCGTCATCGCCGGCGGCACCGAGGCCACGATCCACCCCATGCCCATCGCGGCGTTCGCGGCGTCTCGCACGCTGTCGCTGCGCAACGACGACCCGCAGGGCGCGTCGCGTCCGTACGACGTCGACCGCGACGGCTTCGTCATCGGCGAGGGCGCCGGCGTCGTCGTGCTGGAGAGCGCGGCGCACGCCGCGGCGCGCGGCGCACGGGTCTACGGCCGCATCGCCGGCGTCGGCCTGTCCGCCGACGGCTACCACATCACGTCCCCCGAGCCCTCGGGCGACGGCCAGATCCGTGCCATGAACATGGCCCTCGGCGAGTCCGGCGTCTCGGCGCGCGAGGTCGTGCACGTCAACGCGCACGCCACCTCGACGGTGGTCGGCGACCTCATCGAGGCGCGCTCCATCCGCGGCGTGCTCGGCGACGACTCCGACCACGTGGCGCTCTCGGCGACCAAGTCGATGACCGGCCACCTGCTCGGCGGCGCCGGCGCGCTCGAGACGATCTTCACCGTCCTCGCGGTGCACGAGCGCCAGGCTCCCCCGACGATCAACGTCGCGACGCCCGACCCGGAGCTCGTGCTCGACCTGGTGCGGGACAAGCCGCGCGAGCTGCCCACGGGCGACATCGCCGCGCTCAACAACTCGTTCGGGTTCGGCGGCCACAACGTCGCGCTCGTGGTCACGTCGGCCTGAACCCGGTCCACGACGAAGGCCCGCACCCCGGCTCTCCCGGGGTGCGGGCCTTCGTCGTTGGTCGGTCAGCCGACGCGGTGCAGCCAGCGCACGGGCGCCCCGGCACCCGCGTACCGGAAGGGCTCCAGCTCGTCGTCCCAGGCCTGCCCGAGAGCGAGGTCGAGCTCGGTGCGCAGGCGTTCCGGGTCGGCGACATGCTCCATCGCCGCCCGGATGCGGTCCTCGGGGACGACGACGTTGCCGTGCACGTCGGTCGCGGCGTGGAAGATCCCCAGCTCGGGCGTGTGGCTCCAGCGCGAGCCGTCGGTGCCGCGACTGGCCTCCTCGGTGACCTCGTAGCGCAGGTGCGCCCAGCCGCGCAGCGCCGACGCGAGGCGCGCGCCCGTGCCGGGCTCGCCCTGCCACGAGTGCTCGGCGCGGAAGAACGCCGGGCCGGCGGGCTGCTCGGTCCAGTCGAACGCGACCCTGCCGCCCAGCACGTTGCCGGCCGCCCACTCGACGTGGGGGCACAGCGCACGGGGCGCAGAGTGCACGAAAAGAACACCGCGGGTGATCGCACCTGCCATGTCGTCCTCCATCAGCGGCTCGAGGTTCGCCTTCCCCAACGACCTCGCCCCTTGCTGAGGGGTACGCACGGACTCGCGGCGTGCTGCGGCCCACTATGCCCGACGACGGGCCTCGAAGCCAGCAGGCGCGACCTCGAGCTCGAGCAGCGACGCGCTCAGAGCTGTTCGCGCACTGCCCTCATCGCCTTCTTGCGCACCGAGCGCTCGAGGCGGTCGAGGTAGAGCATCCCGTCGAGGTGGTCCACCTCGTGCTGGAGGCAGCGCGCCATGAGCTCGGTCCCCTCGACCACGACCTCCTTGCCGTCGAGGTCGGTGCCGACGACGCGCGCGTACCACGCACGACGCGTGGGGAACCACAGCCCGGGGACCGACAGGCAGCCCTCGTCGCCGTCCTGGTACTCGTCCTCGGAGAGGTCGACGATCACAGGGTTGAGGACGTAGCCGATCTCGTCGTCGATGTTCCAGGAGAACGCTCGCAGCCCGACGCCGATCTGGTTGGCGGCGAGACCGGCGCGGCCGTCGTGGTCCACGGTCTCGAGCAGGTCGTCGACCAGCGTGCGCACGCGCTCGTCGATCGTCGTGATCGGGTCGCACGGGGTGCGCAGGACGGGGTCGCCGACGGTCCGGATCTCTCGCATCGCCATGGGTCGATCCTCCCATGACACCGCACCGTGTCCCGCACCGTGTCCCGCATCGTCGAGCGCGCAGCACACACGAAGGCCCGGTGACGTCGACGTCACCGGGCCTTCGTGATCGGGTACTGCTGCGGGGTCACTCCCCCGCGCGCTGCTGCGGGACGCCGGTGAGGAGCTGACGCACCTCGGCCTCGTGGAAGCGGCGGTGGCCGCCGAGGGTACGGACGGCCGAGAGCTTGCCGGCCTGGGCCCAGCGCGTGACCGTCTTGGGGTCGACGCGGAAGAGGACTGCGACCTCGCCCGGCGTGAGCAGGGCGCCCTGCGAGAGAGGGGCCTCGGTGGAGGGGGTGGTGATCGCCATGATCGTGCTCCTGTCGTTCGGTAGCTCGGCTGACCCTGTAGGCCCCGTGGCTTTGCGTCCCCACCTTGCGGCGGGTTTGCCGTTTTCGCTGACACCGGAACTATGCCCGAATCTGGACGCTTGTGCAAGAAGCAACCGACGCCCGATTCGCGAGCGATCGGGTGAAATCCATCCGGGCGGTACCGGACGGACCGGACATGACAGCGTTGGCGCAGGTCAGGCGCAGGTCAGTCCGAGGTCAGGCACGGCGCTGGCGCGGCTCGGCGGCGCACGGGCCGCGCTGCCGCACGGTGGGCGGGTGGGGCAGGTGGGGCTTGAACCCACGACCCACGGATTATGAGTCCGCTGCTCTGACCGACTGAGCTACTGCCCCCGGGTGCGCGGCAAGGCTACGGCACGTCACTCCGCTTTGCGGTTGTACCTGTGGGTAGGTACAGTCGCGATCATGGACACCCGCCAGCTGCTGGTCGACACCATGAGCGACCTGCTGTGGGAACGCGGCTACGCCGACACCAGCCCGCGTGAGGTGCGCGAACGCGCAGGGGTCGGTCAGGGCAGCCAGTACCACCACTTCAGGTCGAAGCACGACCTCGCCCTCGCAGCGCTGGAGCAGAACATCGCGGCCCTGCTGCCTGCCTCGTCGGAGTTGTCCGGCCCCGGCAGCCCGCTCGGACGCGTCGAGGCGTACCTCATGGCCCCGCGTGACGCGCTGCGGGGCTGCAAGGTCGGCCGGATGACGCAGGACCCGCAGGTCCGCGAGGACCCGCTGCTCCTGGCGCCGGTCGCCCGCGCGTTCACGCAGGCGCACGAGCGCTGGGCCTTGGCCCTGGGCGAGGCGGTCCGCGTCGGCGAGCTCCCTGCGGACCTGGATCCGGACGCGCTCGCGCACACGCTCATGGCGGTCCTGCAGGGCGGATACGTGCTCGCGATGGCCCAGCAGGACCCCGCCCCGTTCGAGGCGGCTCGGGCCGGCGCACTGGCCCTGCTCCGCGCCGCCGCTCTCCGACCCTCCCCCGTACCGACCACAGAGGAGCACCCCGAGCCATGACCACACGCATCGGCATCAACGGCTTCGGCCGCATCGGACGCACGTACCTGCGCGCGGCGCTCCAGAACGCCGCGGACGTGGAGGTCGTCGCCGTGAACGACCTCGCGGACGCGCGCACTCTCGGGACGCTGCTCGAGTGGGACTCCCTGTCGGGCCGCCTCGACGGCGTGCACGTCGAGGCCGACGCGCTGACCGTGGGCGAGCGACGCATCGCCGTCCTCGCCGAGCCGGACCCCTCCCGCATCCGGTGGGGCGACGTCGGCGCCGACGTCGTCATCGAGTCGACTGGTCGGTTCACCGACCGCGCCTCGGCGTCGGCCCACCTCGCGGGCGGCGCCAAGAAGGTGGTCGTCTCCGCGCCCGCCAAGGGAGACGTCCCCACGTTCGTCCTCGGCGTCAACGACGACCGGCTCGACCCGGCTGCCGACGACGTGTTCTCCAACGGCTCGTGCACGACGAACTCGCTCGCACCGCTCGCGAAGGTGCTGCACGAAGCGTTCGGCATCGAGTCCGGCCTGATGACCACCGTGCACGCCTACACCAGCGACCAGAGGCTCCACGACGCGCCCCACCCGGACCTGCGCCGCGCCCGCGCGGCCGCGGTGTCCACGATCCCGGCTTCCTCAGGTGCGGCCGCCGCGATCGGGAAGGTCCTTCCCGAGCTGGACGGTCGGCTCACGGGGGCCGCCCTGCGCGTGCCCGTCCCGGTGGGTTCGATCACGGACCTCACGGTCGTGCTCGAGCGGGAAGCAGACGTCGAGGAGGTCAACGCCGCGTTCCGTGCGGCCGCCGCGGGCCAGCGACTGAGCCGCTACCTCCAGTACTCCGAGGCGCCGCTCGTCTCCGCGGACATCGTCGGCAACCCGTTCTCGACGGTGTTCGACGCCCCGCTCACGCAGTCGCTCGGCCGTCAGGTCAAGGTGCACGGGTGGTACGACAACGAGTGGGGGTTCTCGAACCGGCTCGTGGAGTTCTCCGAGCGCATCGGCGCGGGCCTGTGAGCGTCGGCTCCGGCACGGGTCGGGGCTGCGGCGTCAGGACCGCGGCCGGTCAGAGCCGGCCGTAGCGCGCGCGGACGAACGAGTACAGCCCGTACGCCACGAACCCCGCTCCCGCCGCCACCAGCAGCCACGTTCCCGCCGGCGCGTCGCGCAGCGTGCGCAGGGCACCGTCGAGCCCGGTCGCCTTGTCCGGGTCGTGCTTCGCGGCAGCGACGACGAACAGCACGCCGACGATCGCGAGCGCGATGCCCTTGGCCACGTACCCGACGACGCCGAGCCGCCGCGACCACGCGCCGGCCGGACCGGGCGGCAGCCCGTGGAGGTCCTCGAGGAACGTGCGACGCAGACCCTTGACCGCGTAGACGACGCCACCGACCGCGACCGCCACGCCCACGACACCCACCAGGATGCGACCGCCCGGTGCGGACATGAGGGACTGCGTCGCATCGGAGGTCTGCTTCGAGCTCGACCGACCGCTGCCGAGCGCGAAGGACAGGGACGTGACCGCCAGGGCCAGGTAGAGCACGGCGCGGAAGGCCGCCTGCACCCGGTCGCCGGTCCCGGACCCCTGGCTCGTCGGCTGCTTGCGCAGCGCGACCGCGGCCTGCCACGTGCCGAGGGCGACGAACGCCACGAACGAGGCCCACAGCACGATCGCTCCGAAGGGCGTGCGCGCGATCGTCGCGAGCGCTCCGGACTGGTCGGCGTGCCCGCCGCCGCTGCCGAGAGCGACCCGCACCGCGAGCACCCCGATCAGCACGTGCAGCACACCGCTCGTCACGTACCCGGACCGTGCCGCGAGCTGCCAGCCGCGCTGGGCCGTCGTCGTCCCCGACATCCGCTCCTCCTCGCCAGCCCGCTGCCGCAGGCACGTGGTGGCGATCGTGGCAGGCCACGGCCCGGTGTGCGACCGGAAGCCGGCGCCTGCGCGGGTAGCGTGGGACCGTGCCAACCTCGCCCCGCAGTCGTCGGTTGACGGCCGCCGACCGTGCGCGCGTCGCGCTGCGCCCCGGCGACCGCGTGCTCGCCTCGGCCACGCTCGCGGACGAGCGCGTGGTGGTCTGCAGCCGTCTCGCTCTGCACGTGCTCGCACCCGGCGAGATCCTGCGCACCCCGTGGGCCGACGTCGACCACGGTGCGCTCGACCCCGCGACCCGCACGCTCGTGGTCCGGTGGGTGTGGGGTGGGTCGAGCGAGCTGGCCTTCGCCGACGACCGCGCGTCCGTGGCCGTCGCGCAGACCTTCCGCGAGCGGGTGCAGCAGTCGGTCGTGCACACGACGAACGTCGCGCTCCCGGGTGGTCGGCGCGCCCGGGTCGCGCTGCGGCGCGACGAGGACGGCGAGCTGTTCAGCCAGGTCCTCGCCGACCCCGACGTCGACCTCGCCGACCCCGTCGTCGCGCGTCTCGTCGACGCCGCGGAGGACGACGTCCGCGACGCCGCAGGCCTTCCGCGCTGACGCTCGTCGCGCACCCGCCCGCGCCCCTGCCGGGTGTCCGGAGCACCCTGCGCCGGCTGCTAGAGTTCTTCCCGCACGATCCCCCGTAGCTCAATTGGCAGAGCATTCGACTGTTAATCGAAGGGTTACTGGTTCGAGTCCAGTCGGGGGAGCACATCGAGGCCCTGACCAGCACCGCTGGTCGGGGCCTCGCCCCTTTCGCCGTGGGACGCGCCGACGCTGCTCGAGCCGCTGCGCTCCCCTACGCTGCGGTCATGGCAGCCTCCTCGCACCCCGCGGTCGACCGCGTGGTCGCCGACCTCGCCGACCGGGGTGTGGAGGCACGCGTGCGGTGGCTCGACGACGCCGTCACCACGGCGCAGCTCGCCGCCGACGCCCTCGGGGTCGACGTCGGGCAGATCGCGAACTCGCTCGTGTTCCTGCTCGACGACGAGCCTGTCCTGGTGCTCACGTCGGGCGCCCACCGCGTCGACACGACGTGGCTCGGCGAGCAGCTCGACGGCCGGATCACGCGCGCGTCCAAGGAGGTCGTGAAGGACGCGACCGGACAGGTCATCGGCGGTGTCGCACCGCTCGGGCACCCGGCTCCCGTGCGCACGTTCGTCGACGTGCACCTGGGCACGTACGACGAGGTGTGGGCCGCCGCCGGCCACGCGCGGACGGTGTTCCCGACGAGCTACGCCGAGCTGGTGCGCGTCACGGGCGGCACGCCCACCGCGGTAGAGCCGGGCTGACCTCCCGCCGTCGAGCTGGCGGTCAGGCGGCCGCCGCGAGGTCGACCGGCTCCTCGACACGGGTCGGTGCGAACATCCGCTGGACGACCACCACGAGCGCCCACGACACCCCGAAGACCGCCGCACCCGCGGCCGCGTCGAGCAGGAAGTGGTTGCCCGTCGCGATGATGACGAACAACGTCGCGGTGGGGAAGAGCACCGCGATCACGCGCTGCCAGCGCACGACGGTCGCCCGGAAGAACGCCACGCCGCACCACAGCGCCCAGCCGAAGTGCATGGACGGCATCGCGGCGAACTGGTTGGACACGCCGTGCCCGCCCTCGCCCGGGGCCTTGCCCCAGATGCCGAAGACCTCGACGGTGTCGATGTACCCGGCGCCGGGCAGCAGTCGCGGTGGCGCCGCCGGGAAAGCCCAGTAGATCGCGAGCGCCATCGTCGTCATGACCACCAGGACCGTCCGGTGGGCGTGATAGATGCCGGGCGTGCGGAACCACATCCAGCCCAGCACGAAGATGGCCGACGGCAGGAACAACGTCGCGTACATGTAGTTGGCGACCGTGATCCCAGGCAGGAAGCTCGCCGCCCAGTGGTTGATCGCGTGCTCGGCGTCGACGCCGAGCCACGTCTCGACGCGCAGGATCTCTCGCGAGTGGTGGAAGGCCAGAGCGGTGCGGTTGGGCGCGTGGTTGCGGATGATCGAGTACACGACGTAGATCGCGACCATGATCGCGGCCTCGCGTGCGATCAGCACGTGCCGCGCCCGCTTCGCCCCCGTCGCCTCCCCCTGCGACACGGGACGCGACGTCACGCGCCTGCCTCGATGTCGAGCACCGCGCGCGCGGCGCGCGCGACCAGGCCGCGACGGGGTACCGCACGAACCGTAGGCATGCTCCGATTGTGGCACTCGAACGTGCGGTGTACAGGCGTTTTCGGGCACAGGAACGGACAGTTTCGCGGTGATCTGGGCCACGCGGCGAGGACGCTGTCCGCCCGCTGGACACCCGGGGACCTCTGCCTCACACTTGCGCTGCCCCTCTTGATGGTCCGGCCGCCGACGGCCGGGGAAGGAACCTCGCGGCCGTGCTGCGCACCGTGACATCCCACCTCAGCCTCGACGTGCGCGCCCCGCTCGAGCTCATCCTCTCCGTCGCCGTGGCGGACGGCGCCTACGACCGGTCCGAGCAGCTCGCGGTGAGGCACGACGACGGTCCGCTCGACGCCCTCGAGATCAAGACCTCCCACGGAGGTCGGGTGCACCGTGTGCTCGCCCCGGCCGGTCGCGTCGTCGTCGACTACTCCGCGGTGGTCCACGGGCAGGCGGACGTGCCCGCCGTCGACGACGTCGACCTCGTCGAGTACCGCCGCCCGAGCAGGTACGCCGACTCGGACCGGCTGCTCGCGTTCGCGCGTGACCAGTTCCGCGGCCTCGCGGGCTCCGAGCTGCTCGACGCGGTCGTCGACTGGGTGCACGGGCACGTCACGTACCTGTCGGGTTCGAGCCTGCCGACCGACGGCGCGACCGACACCCTCCTCAAGCGCCGGGGCGTGTGCCGGGACTTCGCGCACCTCGTCGTCGCGCTGCTGCGCGCGTGCGACACGCCCGCCCGTCTGACCTCGGTCTACGCACCCGGGCTCAAGCCGATGGACTTCCATGCCGTCGCGGAGGCGTACGTCGACGGGACGTGGCTCGTGGTGGACGCGACCCGGCTGGCTCCGCTGGGCTCGCTCCTGCGCATCGCGACCGGCCGGGATGCCACCGACACGGCGTTCCTCTCCTACTACGGCGGCTCGCTCACGCTGCGCGCGATGACCGTGACCGCTTCCACGCACGGCGAGCAGCCGACGACCGACGGGCCCCACGTGCTGCGCTGAGGCGTGAGCGCTCGACGTCACGACTCGTCCGTGGCGACGTCGTGCGCGTCGGCCTTCGACGTCCTGCCACGCGTCGCGTCCTGGACCACGCGTGCGCGGCTCTCCAGCAGACGTGTCACCAGCTCCTGGCAGAACCCGAACAGGAGGGCGAAGACGGCGACCTGCGAGACCCGGGTGAGCGCCAGGCCCGGGACCTCGCCGCTCTGCACGAGGAGCACACCGACGACCGCCGTGAGCCCGCCCAGCGGCACCCGCAGCAGCGACAGCGCCGGGGTGATCCGGTACGGCGACGCCCCGGGGCTCGCACGGCGCATCGCGACGATCGCGGCCAGCGCCCCGCCCAGCGCACCGAGGAACGCGACCACCCGCGCGTCGTCCGCCCCCGGTGCTCCACCGCCCGGGCACACCGGCGCAGCGCCCGCCTCGGCGACGCACAGCGGCAGGAAGCCCGGGTGCGTGCCGGCGACGACGAGGGTGAGCGCGAGCGCGACGGTCGCGAGCGCGGCGACCCGGAGCAGGCGATTGCGCCAGTCCCGCAGCCGGCGGTGCTCGTCGTCGCCGATCTCGAGCGCCGCCTGCAGCGCGGCACCGACCGTGACACGGTCCTCGTCGGTCGCGGCGCCCTCCTGCACACGGCCGGCCAGGTCCGTGTCCTCGAGCGCGAGACGCACGGGGTCGCCCTTGGCGAGGCGGAGCACCGCGCGACGTCGGGCGTCGACGACGTAGCGCGCCAGGGCCGTGTCGGCGACGACCAGCGGCAGCTGCGACTGCGCGAGGTGCACGCAGCTCCACGCCGTCTCGATGCTGGTGCCGTTCCACCACTGCCGGCGCGGGAACGGCGGCAGCGTCGCTCTGCGGGCCGCCGCGAGCTGCGCGTCGATGTCGGAGCGCCGGGGTGCCGGGACGCCTCGGGCCTGCACCTCGAGGTCGTCGACTCGATGACGCACCTCGACCTGCCAGGGCTGCACGCGCGTGGAGTGCGACCACCACCGGGCGTGCGGGGCGGGCAACGCGTCGGGGCCCGGCGCTGCCCCGGCGCGTCCGTCCGGACGGTGCTGTGGACGTGCGCCGCGCGCGGCCGGGGCGTCGACCGCGACGAGCGGGTGCGAGATCTGTGCCGTCATGACGTCGTCCTGACGTCGAAGGTCGGTCCGAGGGCGGACCCTGTCACCCGTAAGGGTGATGCGGGTCGTCCTCAGATACGCGTCAGGCGCTCTCGCGCAACGTCCGGCGGCGGCCCTCGACGGCCACCAGCTCCGCGAACGCCGCCGAGTACGCGGCGGGGTCGGCGTCGGCGTCCATGCGCTGCAGGCGTCCGCGCAGCTCGGCGATGTGCCGCGTGAACCCCATCTCCACGAGGCGCACGACGACGCCGCGCGCGTAGTCCGCGATCGCCTCTGGACGATCCTCGGGCAGCGGCGCGACGGCGAGCTCCGTGACGAGCGCGCGCACCGGCTCCGCCGCCTCCTCGATCACCGCTCCGACCCAGCCGGTCGCGTCGTCCGGCGTGCTCAGAGGTCTCGCGACCGCGAGGCCGCCAGCAGCACGGATCGCCTCGTGCACGGCACGGTAGGCGGGTGCGGCGAACGCGTCGGCGGCGAGCTCGTCGAACTGCTCCGGCACGAGCAGCGGCTGCTGCAGCACCACCTCGAGCGCGGTGCGCTCGACCTGCGCGACGGGGTCGCGGCGGTCGGGCACCGGCATGCGGACCGGTGCGGGCGCCGCGTCGCTCGTCGTGCGCTCGTCGAGCCGGCGCTGCCCGCGATCGGCGGGCGCTCCCCCGCGCGACGCCTGCGCGACGGCTCGGCGGACGGGCTCGACGTCCTCCATGCCGAGCCAGCCCGCGAGCAGGCGCGTGTACTCGGGTCGCAGCGCGGCGTCCCGGATCCCCGCGACCACGGGCGCCGCGGCCCGCAGCGCACCGACACGGCCCTCGGCCGTCGCGAGGTCGTACGCGGCGAGCGTGGACTGGATCACGAACGCGTACAGCGGACGCCGGGCCGCGACGAGCGCACGCACGGCGTCGGGGCCGCGCGACTGCCGCAGCTCGCACGGGTCCTGGCCGCTCGGCTCGACGGCCACGAACGTCTGCGCCGAGAACGTCTGGTCCTCGCCGAACGCGCGCAGGGCCGCCTTGCGCCCGGCCTCGTCGCCGTCGAACGTGAAGATGATCTCGCCGCCCACGGACGTGCCGGACGCGAGCTGGACGCCCCCGCTGCCACCGCTGTCGCCGATCAGGCGGCGCACGACGCGCGCGTGGTCCGAGCCGAACGCGGTGCCGCACGTGGCGACCGCGGTCCCGACGCCCGACAGGTGCATCGCCATGACGTCGGTGTAGCCCTCGACGACGACCACGCGCTTCTCGCGCTGCATCTCCCGCTTGGCGAGGTCCAGCCCGTACAGCACGTGGGACTTGCGGTAGAGCGGGGTCTCCGGGGTGTTGAGGTACTTGGGTCCGGGGTCTTCCTCGAACAGGCGGCGCGCACCGAAGCCGATCGTCTCGCCCGTGACCTCGCGGATCGGCCACACGAGGCGGCCGCGGAACCGGTCGTAGATGCCGCGCTGGCCCTGGCTGACGAGACCCGACGCCAGCAGCTCCGCCTCGGTGAACCCGCGTCCGCGCAGGTGCCGCAGCAGCCCGTCCCACCCCTGCGGTGCGAAGCCGACGCCGAACTGCTCGGCCGCGCCGCGGTCGAAACCGCGCTCGGCCAGGAACGCGCGACCTGCAGCCGCGCCCGGGCTGACCAGCTGCTCGCGGTAGAACTGCTCGGCGACCGCGTGGGCCTCGACGAGTCGACGCCGCTTGCCGGGCTCCTCGCCCGGCCGCGGCGCGCCGCCCTCCTCGTACCTGAGCTGGATGCCGACCCGCCCCGCGAGGTACTCGACAGCCTCCGTGAACCCGAGACCGTCGACCTTCTGCACGAACGAGATGACGTCCCCGCCCTCGCCGCAGCCGAAGCAGTGGTAGCGACCCACGTGCGGGCGGACGTGGAACGACGGCGAGCGCTCGTCGTGGAACGGGCACAGGCCCTTCAGCGACCCGACGCCCGCGGGCTTCAACGTGACGTGCGCACCGACGATCTCCTCGATCCGGGCGCGCTCGCGGACCGCCTCCACGTCCTCCCGCCGGATGCGTCCCGCCACGGCCCGAAGTCTAGGCGCCCCGGCCTTGCCGCAGGCGCGGGCCGTGGATCAGTGCCGCGGCGGGTGGACGAGGCGGGCGTGCAGGTCGGCGGCGGAGACGTCCGTGAGCGACGCGACCTGGTCGACCACGACGCGCAGTCGGGCGGCGTCGTCGGCCGCCTCGCGCCAGTCCGCGGCGAACGGCGGCTCGAGCGCGATCGGCGCCCGCTCGGACAGGACGTGCACCAGGTCGGTCAGCACCTCGCGCTGGCGCTGGTACAGAGGTTCGAGCTCGCGGGGGGCCATCACGTAGGCGACGGCCAGGCCCTTGAGCACCAGGATCTCCGCGAGCGTGCCGTGCGGGACCACGAGGTCCGCCGCGTACCGGGTGAGCGGCCCGGGGCCGAACTCCTCGCGCGTCGCCTTCTGCGACGCCTTCGCGAACCGGCCGATGAGCTGGCTCGTCGCGTCCTTGAGCATCGCGAGCGCAGCGCGCGAACCGTCGAACCCGTGGCCCCACAGCCGGGCGCGCACGAGACGGTCCATCGCGTCGCGCAGCCCGTCGGCGCTCACCGCGTCGCCGTACCAGGTGCTGACGGCCTCGACGACGCGCTCGCGCTCGTCGGGCTGCGTGAGCACGGCGAGGTCCAGGCGCCCGCCCACCACCGCGTCCTCGACGTCGTGCACCGAGTAGGAGATGTCGTCGGCCAGGTCCATGACCTGGGCCTCGAGGCACTTGCGGCCCTCGGGAGCGTCGCGGCGCAGCCACTCGAACACGGGCAGGTCGTCCTCGTAGACACCGAACTTGTGCGTCGGTCGCCCGCTCGCGGCGCTGACCGGACCCTGCAGGTAGCGCCACGGGTACTTGACCGATGCGTCGAGCGACGCGCGCGTGAGGTTGAGACCGACGGACCGCCCGTCCGGGCCGACGACCTTCGGCTCGAGCCGTGTCAGCAGCCGCAGCGTCTGCGCGTTCCCCTCGAACCCGCCGATGTCGCGCGAGAGCTGCGCGAGCGCGCGCTCGCCGTTGTGCCCGAACGGCGGGTGCCCGAGGTCGTGCGCGAGGCACGCGGTGTCGACGACGTCCGGATCGCACCCCAGTGCCTTGCCGATCTCGCGGCCCACCTGCGCGACCTCGAGCGTGTGCGTGAGGCGGGTGCGCACGAAGTCGTCGGACGACGGACCGAGCACCTGGGTCTTCGCGCCGAGGCGCCGCAGGGCCGACGAGTGGACGAGGCGAGCCCGGTCGCGCTCGAACGCCGTGCGCGACCGCGACTTCGAGCCCTCGGTGACCCACCGCTCGCGGTCCGCGCCGACGTAGCCGTCGAGGGCGCGGGTCTCGTCGAGCGCGGTCACGCACCCAGCCTAACGATCGACCTCAGGCCAGCCGCCACACCCCGACCGTCGGGCCGGCCCCCGGCAGCACGAGCCCGTCGTCGGTGGCCGCGAGGTCGACGTCGCCGTACAGCGTCGTCGCCGCGCCGCGCGTCAGGAGGTGGCGGGGCAACGTCGCGCCGGACCACGGCGAGCGCGCGAGGAGGACGAGCACCCGCTCGTCGCGGGTCTCGCGCAGGTACGCGACCGCGTCGTCGGCCACGACGGCCCAGCGCAGCCCGCCGTCCCGCAGCGCTCGCGACGAGCGGCGCAGCGCGATGAGCGCGCGGTACACCTCGAACGTCGCGGGGTCCCAGCGCGGACCGCCGCCGGCCGCGATGTCGTCCCACGGCATCGGGACGCGCGCGTGCTCGCCGTTGACGCCGGTCGCGCCGCCCTCGTCGCCCGCGAACAGCACGGGCGTGCCCGGGTAGGTCAGCAGGAGCGCCGCGGCGACCTCCTGCAGCGCCGCGGAGCCGACCACGGTGCGCAGGCGAGCGGTGTCGTGCGACGCGAGCATGTTCCACTGGTGCCGCGTCACGGACCACGGGACGGCGGAGTCGAAGTCGCGCATCGTCGCGACCATCGACCCCGCGCCGCGGTGCGGCACCGGTGCGGGCAGTCCCATGAACGACGCCGGCGTCCCCGGCTCCCCCAGCCACGTCCACGCGGGTCGCGTGAACGCGGAGTAGTTCATGTTGACGTGCCAGCCGCCCACGCCCAGGTCGGCCGCGGCGTCGTGGAAGTGCTCCGAGACGAGCACCGCGTCGGGGTTCTGCGCCTCGATCGTCGCGCGGATGGTGCGCGCGACCTCGTGCGTGAGATCCAGCTCGCCGTAGCGGCCGGTCATGTTCGCGACGTCGATGCGCCAGCCGTCCACCGAGAACGGCGCGCGCAGCCAGCGCCCGATCACCGAGCCCGGGCCGTCGATCATGCGAGCGGTGACCTCGGGCGAGCGGTAGTCCAGCTTCGGCAGCGAGGCGTGCTCGAGCCACCCGACGTAGCCAGGGTCGCCGGTGGTCCAGTAGTAGAACGACGCCTCGGTCGACGAGCTGTCGTCGCGAGCGCGTGCGAACCACTCGTGGCCGGCGCCCGTGTGGTTCGTCGTGAGGTCGGCGACCAGGCGCATGCCGCGGCCGTGCAGCGCGGCGGACAGCGACGCGTAGGCCGCGTCCCCGCCGAGCAGCGGGTCCACCTCGTCGAACGTGGTCGCGTCGTAGCGGTGGTTCGACCGGGACGGGAACACGGGTGTCAGGTAGAGGGTGTCGACTCCGAGCCGCTGCAGGTGGTCGAGGTGCTGCTCGATCCCGGCCAGGTCGCCCCCGTACAGCTGCTCGGGCGTTCCCGGGCCCTGCGCGATGGGCTCGTCGGACCAGTCTGCGGGGAGCGCCCAGTCCGGCAGCGGTCCCGCGGGAGGCCCGTCGTGACCCGACGAGCGCGCGAAGCGGTCCGGGAACACCTGGTAGACCACCGCGTCGTCGAGCCAGCCCGGCGCCGGCGCGTGCACCGTGAGCCGGAAGTCGGCCGCGTCCGTGACGTCGCGATCGTGCACGCCCGTGCCGTTGACCCAGCGGTAGCCGCCAGGCTCGTCGAGCAGGAAGCGGTAGCCGGTGACGGGGTTGTGCACCAGCACGTCCGCGACGTACCAGCGCTCGTGCGCATCCGCGTGGTCGAGCCGCGCGAGCGACATCCGTGGCTCGCCGTCACGGACCGTGCGCACCCACACCGCACGCTCGTCGCCGCCGGCCGGTACGCGCAGGCGCACGGGGACGACGTCGCCGAGCCGCGGCGTGGCGCGCGGGACGTACAGCTCCGACCCGTCGTGGTGCGGGCCGAGCTGGTGGGACGGACCGCTCATCCCTTCACGGACCCCGAGGTCAGACCGCCGACGATGTAGCGCTGCAGGAACATGAACAGCAGGATCACCGGGATGGCTGCGACCACCGCACCCGCCGCGAACAGACCCCAGGGGGCCGTCCGCTCGTCCGCCGCGAGCGAGTAGAGCCCCACCGCGACGGTGTACTGCTCCGGGCGCTGGATCACGACCTTCGCGATGAGGAAGTCTCCGAACGACGAGACGAACGACAGCAGCCCGACCACGGCGAGGATCGGCGTCACCAGGCGCAGGATGATCGTCCAGAAGATCTGCGCGTGCGTCGCGCCGTCGATCTTCGCGGCCTCGTCGAGCTCGCGCGGGACCGTGTTGAAGAACCCGTACATGAGGAACGTGTTCACGCCGAGCGCGCCGCCGAGGTAGACGCAGATGAGGCCGAGCAGGCTGTTGAGGCCCAGCGCGGGGAACACCTCGCCGATCGTCAGGAGCAGCAGGAAGATCGCGACGAACGCGAGCGTCTGCGGGAACATCTGCGCGAGCAGCAGGCCCGTGAGCGTGCCACGCCGACCACGGAACCGGAACCGGGAGAAGGCGTACGCGGCGGCGGCGCCCATGAGGACCGTGCCGATCGCCGTGACCGTGCAGACGATCAGGGAGTTGCGCGCCCAGCTCCAGAATCCCCGGTCCCCGAGGTTCGTGTAGTTCGACAGGTCGAAGCTGCGGAAGAGCTGGTTCGACCCGGTGAGCGTCCCTCCCGGGACGAGCGACGCCGACAGCACGTAGAGCAGCGGCACGACGCAGATGATGATCATCACGACGCCGACGACGTGACGCCAGCCGATCTCCTTCCACCACCGCAGCCCGCGGACGTGGTCGGCGTTGACGTTGGTGGCGGTCGCCTTGGGAGCACGGACCTCGGTGTACGACATGTCAGAGCTCCTCGAGGCGACGGGTCCGACGGAATCCCCACCAGGAGATGACGCCGACGATCACGAAGATCAGGATGGACAGGGCGCTCGCGAAGCCGTACTGCTTCACGCCCGACTCGAAGGCCACGGAGTAGACCATCGAGATGAGGATGTCGGTGTGCCCGACGATGATCGGGGTCCCCTGGAAGTCGGGACCGCCGCCGGTGAGCATGTAGATGAGCGAGAAGTTGTTGAAGTTGAAGGCGAACGACGACACCAGCAGCGGTGCGACGGACACCATCAGCAGCGGGAAGACGATCGAGCGCTGGACCCGCACCGGGCTCGCGCCGTCCATCTTCGCCGACTCGAGCACGTCGCCCGGGATCGACTGCAGGGCGCCCGTGCAGACGAGGAACATGTACGGGAACCCGAGCCAGAGGTTCACCATGAGGACGGAGAGCTTGGCGAGCCACGGGTCGGTCAGCCACGGGATGCTGGCGCCGTGCAGCAACGTCTGGTTGACGAAGCCGAAGTCGACGTTCAGCATCCCCTTCCACACGAGAGCCGCGAGAAAGCCCGGGAAGGCGTACGGGAGGATCAGGAGCGCGCGGTAGACCTTCCGACCGCGGATGCGTGGGTCGTTGAAGACGACGGCGAGGAACAGCCCGAGCGCGAAGGTCGTGAGCACGGACAAGAACGCGAACGCGAAGGTCCAGACCAGGATCTGCAGGAAGGGGCCCGAGATCCGGCTGTCGGTGAACGCGCGCGTGAAGTTCTCGAAGCCGACGGTCACGCGCCAGCCCGGCGTGAGCGCCGTGCCGTCCGCCGAACGGAAGTTGCCGTGGTCGTCGGCGGTGTAGACCGTCCCCGTTGCCGAGTCCGTCATCGTGTCGGTCGCCGGGTCGTACGTCATCGTCGACTGGTAGACGTACGCGGTGAGGCCGTCGGAGGTGCGCAGCGAGCCGTCGGCGGCGTCGTCGGAGACCGGGACGCGCAAGTTCACGACGGCGTCCTGCTCCTGCGCGATCTGCGCGAACCCGAGCACGTCCCAGCCGGGGACCGTCGCCGCCTTGTCCCCGTCGGCGGTGGCCCCCGTCACGGGTGCGAGCGGGTCGTCCTGCGTGCCGACCTCCACGGTCCCGTCCTGGACGACCGCGAAGCCCAGCGTCCCGCCCTGACTCACGATCGTGAGCGGGTACGCGGCTGAACCCTCGACGCGCTGCTCGTTCTGGATGAGGATCGCCTGCACGGCGTCGGACTTGGTCGAGTTGTGGCCGTCGCCGTAGTTGGTGAACGCGATGAACGCCGTGTAGCACGCAGAGAAGATGACGTACACGAACAGGAAGACCAAGCCCGGGAGCAGGTACTTCGCGGGCAGGGCACGCTTCGAGAAGTACGCCCAGTTCACCAGCACCAGCGCGAGCACGAGGAAGCCGGCGATCGCCCACTGGGAGACCGACACCGCCGAGAGGATGCCGTAGACCGCGCCGGCGTCGATGAGGGCGACGAGCACGAGCTTGACCCAGAAGCCCCGCCCGAAGTCGCGCGCATGGCTCACACCGCCCGTGCCGTTCCTCGGCCGCTCGCCCGGCGGTCGAGGTGGCGTCCCCTCGTCCTCGGGGGTGATGGTCTGCTGGTGGGACATGGCCGGCCTCCGTCGGGCGCGTCGTCGCGCCCTGCCTGTGAGGGCAGTGTCCACCGGGCCTGAGCGGCGCGCACGGCGGACCTGCGGGGATGTGGGTGCCGTCGCTGCGACGGCTGGAGGTCGCCCCGGCCAGCGTGGACCGGGGCGACCTCGTCGACTACCGGCGTGCTACTTGCCGGCCTTGTCGATCGCGTCCTGCATGTTCTTGACCATCTTGGTCCAGGCCGCTGCCGGGTCCTTGGCCTGGCCGCTGATGATCTGCACCTGCGTGGTGCCCCAGAAGGCCCACATGGCACCCATCTCGGGGATCGACGGCATCGGCGCGCCGGTCGCCCCGGCCTCGTTGAAGCCCTTGAGCACCGGGTCGTCGACCTGCTCGGCCGAGGCCTTGAGCGCCGGCAGGCGACCGCCGGCCTTGTAGAGCTCCGTCTGAACCTTCTCGGTCGTGAGGAAGCTGGTCACGAACGCCTGCGCGAGCAGCGGGTTCTTGGACTTGGACGAGATGAACGCGCCCTGGACGCCGACGAACGGCTTGGCCTCCGAGCCGCCCGCGCTCGGGACGGGCAGGACCGAGATGTCCATGCCCTTCTGCGTGAACTCCGTGGTGTACCAGGGGCCGGTCACGATGTAGGGCGAGTCGCCCTTCTCGAACGCGGCCTTGGCCTGGTCGCCACCGATGCTGGCCGACAGGACCTTCTCCTTGCCGAGCTTGGCGATGTACTTGGCGAACTTGTCGCCGTTCGCGCCGCCGAGGCCGAGCTCGTTGGTGTACGAGCCGTCACCGCTCTGCTTGAAGATCGGGGCGTCGAAGGACGTCTGCAGCGGATACAGGTGGTACGCGTCGCCCTGGTCGCCCTGCTGGATGAGGACCGAGTACTTCTTGCCGGCCTTCTTGCCCTCGGTGACGAGGTCGTCGAAGGTCTTGGCCGTCGTCTCGGGCTGGAGCTTGTTGTTGCGGACCAGCGCGATGTTCTCGATCGCGTACGGCGCACCGTAGAGCTTGCCGTCGTACGTGAACGCCTGGATGGCGGAGGTGGCGAAGCCGTCCGCCTTGTCGCCGAGCTCGATGGGCGCGACCACACCGTTGTTGACGAACTCACCGGTCCAGTCGTGCGCGCCGATGATGACGTCCGGGCCCTGACCCGTGGGGACCTGCTTGACGAAGTCCGTGCGGATGTCGCCCGACACCTTCTGGACCAGGTCGACCTTGACGCCCGTCTGCGCGGTGAACTCCTGGACGATGGGCTTCATGACGTCGATGCGCGTCTCGTCGACCCACATCGTCAGCGTGCCGGACAGCGTGGGGGCTGCGCTCGTGGGCGCCTCGCTCGGAGGCGCCGAGGTCTGGTCACCGGTGCTGCTGCCGCCGCTCGAGCAGGCGGTCATCGTCAGCGCGAGGCCGAGGGCCGCGGCAACGACAGGGATGCTCCGTCGCATCTTCGTTCTCCTGGGTGTCAGTGGAGGTGCCTGCGGCAGGGTTCCTCACCACCGACGCTGGCCTGATGCGCCGAACGTAGCCTCGTTGCAAGCAGCCTTGCAAGTCGTTACGGTAACTTTCAGGCAACGGTTTCAGAGCCGCGCTCAACGTCTGAGTGCTGCACCCCGAGATCGCTGAGAACTTGCACGGATCACCTTGCAGGAGCTGCTCCACCACCGCACGACCGACCCAGGACGAGGAGGTCCCGTGTCCCCAACGCTGCCCCCCGTGCGCACGCGTCTGACCGATCTCGCCGACCAGGCGGGCGTCAGCACGGCCACGGTCTCGCGCGTGCTCAACGGCAAGCACGGCGTCTCCGCACAGGCCCGCCAGTCGGTGCTCGCGGCACTCGACGTCCTCGGCTACGAGCGGCCCGAGAAGCTGCGCACGCGGTCCGCGGGGCTCGTCGGCCTCGTCGTCCCGGAGCTCGTGAACCCCGTGTTCCCGGCGTTCGCGCAGGTCATCGAGTCCATGCTCACCGAACGCGGCTACACGCCCCTGCTGTGCACGCAGTCCCCCGGGGGGACCACGGAGGACCAGTACGTCGAGATGCTCCTCGAGCACGGCGTCGCCGGCATCGTGTTCGTCTCCGGCCTGCACGCCGACAGCGCGGCGTCCAAGGACCGGTACCACCGCCTGCGCGCGCGCGGCATGCCGATCGTCATGGTGAACGGCCACGCCGACGGCGTCGACGCCCCGAGCGTCTCGACCGACGACGCCGCGGCGCTCGACCTCGCGTTCCGGCACCTCGTCTCGCTGGGCCACCGCAACATCGGGCTCGCGATCGGCCCCGACCGCTTCGTCCCCGCCGCGCGCAAGCGCGCCGAGTTCACCGCGAACCTGCAGCGGCACCTGGGTGTCGACGACCCGACGGGGCACGTGGTCTCCACGCTGTTCACCGTCGAGGGCGGTCAGGCCGCCGCGCTCGAGCTCATCGCGAGCGGGCACACCGCGATCGTGTGCGGGTCCGACCTGATGGCGCTCGGCGCGATCCGGGGCGCACGCGCGCAGGGCCTGTCCGTCCCCGGGGACGTGTCCGTCGTCGGCTTCGACGACTCGCCGCTCATCGCGTTCACCGACCCGCCGCTGACCACCGTGCGCCAGCCGGTCCTCGCGATGGGGCACGCGGCCGTGTCCGCTCTGGTGTCCGAGATCAACGGCACGCCTGCGTCCCGCACCGAGCTGAAGTTCCACCCCGAGCTCATCGTCCGGGGCTCGACCGGCGCCGCGCCGGCGCTCGCCGACCACACCCCGCTCGCCGCGGCGCTCTGACCTCCGGACCCGACCACCTCGTCGCGTGCGCGATCCCGCGCGCCCTCTCGTGAAAGGCCCTTCGTGACCTCGCTCGACACCCGCTCCCTGCTCGTGCACGCCCCGTCCGACTCGGACGGCGAGTGGTGGCGGCACGCCGTCATCTACCAGGTCTACCCGCGCTCGTTCGCCGACGGCTCGGGCGACGGGGTCGGCGACCTGCCCGGCGTCACGTCGCGGCTCGACCACCTGGCGGCGCTCGGCGTCGACGCCGTCTGGCTGTCGCCGTTCTACCGCTCGCCGCAGGCCGACGCGGGCTACGACGTCGCCGACTACCGCGACGTCGACCCGCTGTTCGGCACGCTCGACGACTTCGACGCGCTGCTCGCACGCGCGCACGGCCTCGGCCTGCGTGTCGTCGTCGACCTCGTGCCGAACCACACGTCCGACGAGCACGTGTGGTTCCGCGCCGCCGCTGCGAGCGCACCGGGGTCGGCCGAGCGCGCCCGGTACCACTTCCGCGAGGGACGCGGCGAGAGCGGCGAGCTCCCGCCGAACAACTGGGACTCGATCTTCGGCGGCCCCGCGTGGACCCGCGTGCCCGACGGTCAGTGGTACCTGCACCTGTTCGACTCGCGTCAGCCGGACCTGAACTGGGAGCACCCCGAGGTCCGCGCCGAGTTCGAGGACGTGCTCCGGTTCTGGCTCGACCGCGGCGTCGACGGGTTCCGGATCGACGTCGCGCACGGCATGGTCAAGGCTCCCGGGCTGCCCGACTGGTCCGGGCACGTGTCGATGATCGACGGCTCGGACGGCGTCGACCCCCTGGACCGCGCGGACGAGGTGACCGGCTCCGGGAACCAGGGGCCCATGTTCGACCAGGACGGCGTGCACGACATCTACCGCGCGTGGAACCGCGTGCTCGCGGCCTACGACGGCGACCGCGCGCTCGTCGCAGAGGCGTGGGTCGAGCCGCTGTCCCGCCTCGCCCGGTACGTCCGGCCCGACGAGATGCAGCAGGCCTTCAACTTCGCGTTCCTCGCTACCCCCTGGCACGCACCCGCGCTGCGCGAGGTGATCGAGGCCTCCTACGCGACGAACGACTCGGTGGGTGCGCCCACCACCTGGGTGATGTCGAACCACGACGTCGTGCGTCACGCCTCACGGCTCGGCCTGTCCGAGCCCAACGCGCGCCCCAACGGGATCGGCCGCGGCGACGAGCAGCCCGACGAGCAGCTCGGCCTGCGCCGGGCACGCTCGGCCTCCCTGCTGATGCTCGGCCTGCCCGGCTCGGCGTACCTGTACCAGGGGGAGGAGCTGGGCTTGCCCGACCACACCGATCTCCCCGACGACCTGCGCCAGGATCCCGCCTACTTCCGCACGGGCGGTGCGGAGCGCGGACGCGACGGCTGCCGCGTGCCGCTGCCGTGGGAGGCCGGGGCCCCCGGTCTGGGCTTCTCGCCCGCCGGCCTGACCTGGCTCCCCCAGCCTGCGTCGTGGACGGCCTACGCCGCCGATGTCCAGCGCGGCGTGCCCGGTTCCACGTACGAGACCTACCGGGCCGCGCTGGTCACGCGGCGCGCAGACCGGCTCGGCACGGGCGGCCTGACGTGGGACCACACGTTCGGGGACGACGTGATCGCGTTCCGGAACCGCGACGTCCTGGTGGTGGCGAACCTCGGGTCCCTGCCCGTGGCGCTGCCCGAGGGCGCCGCCGTCCTGCTCTCGTCGGCGGACCTGCCGGGCGACGGCACGCTTCCCGCGGACACCACTGCCTGGCTGCGCACGCGTTGAACGGCACGAGCTGAACGGCACGCGCCTCAGGGCGCGAGGTGCGCGACGTCGAACGCAGCCGCCCCGTGGGCGGGCACCGTCACGGTGACCTGCCCGTCGGAGACCTTCGTCGCCGTGCACGACGACGCCAGCACGTCGCAGTAGGAGGCGTCCGCGAGCGAGGTGTGCAGCGTCGTCGTCAACGCCTGGTCGCCGGCGTTCACGACGACGAGGCCGCGCTCGCCCCTGCCGAACGCGACGGCGTCGCCGTCCGACCAGGTGTCGACGACGGCCGCGTCACCGACGACCGCGCGCCACGCCACCATCGCAGCGATCTGGGGCCACCGGTGCTGGCACACGCGGTCGCCGTCCTGCCACGTCCGTACCGGCCCGACGTCCGACGCGCACGACGCGTCGAGGACCAGGCCCTTCGCGTCCTGCGGAGGTCCTGCGTCGCGGTCCGAGAACGCGTAGCCCGACATGACCTCCGGTGTGCCGTACGCGCCCGCGAGCATGAGCACGTTCGCGGCCAGGTAGTCCTGGTCCGGGTACGCGAGGGTCGAGCCGTCGCGCTCGGTGTCGTGGTCGTCGACGAACACCACGGCGTCCTTCGACGGCACGTACCGGGCGGTCGCCGACCCCAGGTCGAGGAACAGGCCAGGGGTACCCGCGAGCACGCCCTCGAGCTCCTTCGCGAACGTGAACTCGTACACCTTGCCGTTGGCGAGGTACTGCTCGGGCTGCACGGGCTCGTCGGTCCCACGGATCACCTCCTGGACGATCCCGGTGCCCGCCGGGAGCGGGGCGAGGATCGCCGCGACGTCCTGCGGGGCCATGTGCTTGGCCGCGTCGATCCGGAACCCGTCGACGCCGAGCGAGAGCAGGTCCTGCAGGTACCGCGTGAGCCGCTCGCGTACGCGCGTGCTGCCGGTGTCGAGGTCCGCGAGGTTCAGCAGCTCGCACGTCTGGACCTGGTCGGCGTCGTGGTAGTCGGCGATGTCGTCGCCCGCGGTGAGCCCGCAGTGGTGGAAGTCGTCCCGCGTCCAGATCCCCGGGTACTCGTAGTGGGAGAACGACGACCCCGCCCAGCCCGTACCCGGGGCGTCCTGCCCGGTCATGTGGTTGAGCACGGCGTCCGTCCACACCTGCACGCCCGCCGCGTGGCACGTGCGGACCATCTCCGCGAACTGCTCGCGCGTCCCGAGCCTGGACTCCACGAGGTAGCTCACGGGCTGGTACGACGTCCACCACTGCTCGCCCAGCACGTGCTCCTGCGGCGGCGAGGTCAGCACCCACGCGTAGCCCGCCGGTCCGATCTGGTCGGTGCACTCGCGCGCGATCGAGTCCCAGGTCCACTGGAACATCTCGATGCCGACGTCACGTCCGGAGCCGTCCGCCGCGGGCGAGCGCGCCGGGTCCGGCGGCGCGGCGGACGTGCAGCCGGCGAGGGCTGCGAGGGCCAGCGAGACGACGAGCGCGACGCGCGCTCGGCGGGACATCGTCATCGACACTCCCGAGTCGGTTGCAACTTTTGCAGCAATTTCCAGGGATCGTCACAGTAGCGTGGTCGACGTGCCTCACGTGCTCGTCAACGGAGCCGCCTCGTGGAACACGCTCGTGCGCCTGCCCGAGCTGCCCGAGCCGCGGCCCGCCACGCTGTTCGCGAGCGGGCTCGACGACGGTCTCGGCGGCACGTCGGCCGGCAAGGCGGTGACCCTCGCTGCGCTCGGCGTCGACGTCACGCTCGCGACGCTGCTCGGCCACGACGACGAGGCCGACCTGGTGCGCACCGCGCTCGGCCCGCACGTGCGCCTCCTCGCCGCGCCCGCGCGGGCGGGACGCACCGAGCGGCACCTCAACCTCATGGCCGACGACGGCTCGCGCGTGTCGATCTACCTCGAGCTGCCCGCCGCGGTGTCGCCCGACCCGCCCGCGGCCGTGCTCGAGACGCTCGCGCTGGCCGATGTCGCCGTCCTGGACCTCGCCGAGTCGTCCCGACCGCTGCTGCGCGCCGCACGCGCGCTCGACGTCCCCGTGTGGTGCGACGTGCACGACGACGACGGCACCGCCGAGTACCCGCGCGCGTTCGCCGACGCCGCCGACGTCCTCGTCGTGAGCGACGCCCGGCTGCCCGATCCGCACGCCTACCTCGAGGCCCGCGTGGTCGGCGGTGCCGCGCTCGCCGTGTGCACGCGCGGCGCAGCGGGCGCGGTGGCGTTCGACGGCACGACCTGGTGGGACGTGCCCTCCGCACCGGTGGACGTCGTGGACACCAACGGCGCCGGGGACGCGTTCGTGTCCGGGCTGCTCGCGGCGACGCTCGCAGGGCGACCCACCGCCGACGCGCTGGCCTGGGCATCCGCGGCCGGTGCGATCGCGGTCGGCGGGCGCGACCTCGGAGCACCGCACGCGAGCGTGCAGGCCGTCGTCGAGCTGGCGACGACGATCGACGTGCGACCCGCGTGAACGTGCGACCTGCCTGAACCGTGCCGTCAGCGCCCTGGGACGACGTCGCGCGCGTCCTGTCAGCCGCCGGAGACGCTCAGCTCCGCCTCGTGCAGCTCACGCGCGAACTCGTCGGACAGCTCGCGCGAGTCGAGCCAGCCGTACGGCAGGATCGGGCGCTTGGGTGACCCCGCCCGCCCGCGCTGCCCCTCGGCGGGTGCCCCCGGGTAGGGCTGGTCGAGGTCGAGCACCGCGAGGCGGTCGTCGAGCTCGGCCATCGTCGAGACGAGGCCGAGCGCTGCGCGCGCCTCTCCCCCGACGACGTACCCCTTGAAGTACCAGGCCATGTGCTTGCGCATCTCGCGCAGCGCCTTCGACTCGTCGCCGAAGTGCTCGACCATGAGCTCGGCGTGCCGACGGACCACGACCGCGACCTCGGCGAGCCCCGGCCGCACACGCTCGTCGGACCCGGCGAACGCCGCCGCGAGGTCCGCGAACAGCCACGGCCGCCCCTGGCAGCCACGTCCGACGACCACACCGTCGCAGCCCGTCTGCTCGACCATCGCGACCGCGTCCTCGGCGGACCAGATGTCACCGTTGCCGAGCACGGGGATGTCCGTCACGGTCTCCTTGAGGCGCGCGATCGCCTCCCAGTCGGCGGTGCCCGAGTAGTAGTCGGCGGCCGTACGCGCGTGCAGCGCGACCGCGGCGACGCCGACCTCCTGCGCCACGAGACCGGCCTCGAGGTAGGTCAGGTGGTCCTCGTCGATCCCCTTGCGCATCTTGACCGTGACGGGCACGCCGTACGGCGACGCCGCGTCGACGGCGGACCGCACGATCGCGCGGAACAGGTCCCGCTTCCAGGGCAGCACGGCTCCGCCGCCGCGTCGCGTGACCTTGGGCACCGGGCAGCCGAAGTTGAGGTCGACGTGGTCGGCGCGGTCCTCGCTCGCGATGAGCCGCACGGCCGCGGCGACCGTGGCGGGGTCCACGCCGTAGACCTGGACCGAGCGCGGCTTCTCGTCGGGCTCGTGCGAGATGATCCGCATCGACTCCTCGCCGCGCTCGACGAGCGCACGGCTCGTGACCATCTCCGCGACGTACAGGCCGGCGCCGGACTCACGGCACAGCCGACGGAACGCCGCGTTCGTCACACCGGCCATGGGCGCGAGGACGACCGGGGTGTCGATCGTCAGCGGGCCGATGTGCAACGGGGGCGCGACGCGGGTAGAGGTGGGGCTCACGGCACCAGTGTCCCCCACGCCCGGAGCCCGGCTTGCTGCAGCGGCGGCCGACGCAGAGCGGCCTACTGCAGCAGCCAGCCGTTCTCCTGCGCGATCCGCACCGCCTCGGCGCGCGTGCGTGCGCCCGTCTTGCCCATCGCCGCCGAGAGGTAGTTGCGCACGGTCCCCTCCGAGAGGAACGCCTCGCGCGCGATGTCGGCCACCGTGCCGCCCTTCGCGGCGACGACGAGCACGTCCCGCTCGCGCTCGGTCAGCGGGCTCGTGCCGACGGCCAGCGACTCGACCGCGAGATCGGGGTCGACGACGCGCAGGCCTCGGTGCACGCGACGCACCGCGTCCGCGAGCTGCTCGGCGGGCGTGTCTTTCACGACGAAGCCGCTCGCCCCGGCGTCGAGCGCGCGGCGCAGGTACCCAGGGCGACCGAACGTCGTCACGATGAGCGAACGGCACGACGGGAGCGCGCGGCGGAGCTCGGCGGCGACCGTGATGCCGTCCAGGCCCGGCATCTCCACGTCGAGCAGCGCGACGTCGGCGCGCGCGTCGCGCGCCGCGGCCAGGACCTCGTCCCCGCGCCCGACCTGCGCGACGACCTCGAGATCGGGCTCCAGGTCGAGCAGCGCCGCGAGCGCACCGCGCACGAGGGCCTGGTCGTCGGCCAGCACCAGCCGGATGGGCGCGCTCACGCCACCTCCTTCGTCGTGACGAGCAGTCGGTAGCCACCGAGCGGGCCGCGCGAGACCTCGACACGCGCCCCGGACTGCCGCGCGCGCTCCACGAGGCCGTGCAGGCCGTTGCCGTCGCCGACAGCGTCGCCGGGCGCCTCACCCGGTGGTCCGTCGCCGTCGTCGTCGACCGTGAGGGTGTCCGCGGTCATCGTGACGCGGACCCGGGTGGCCGCCGCGTGGCGCAGGACGTTCGTCGTCGCCTCGCGCAACGCCCACGCGAACAGCACGCGCAGGGGCTCGGGGACCTCGTCGCTCGACCCGGGGATCTCCGCCTCGATCGCGGCCGAGTCGAACGCCTGCCGCGCACCGGCCAGCTCGCCCGCGAGAGTCACCGCACGCGTCGCCGTCACCATGCCGCGCACGTCCGCGAGCGCTGACCGGGCCAGGGACTGGACCTGCAGGATCTCGTCGCGGGCGCGGGCCGGGTCCACCTCGAACATGCGCGCCGCCAGCTCCGCCTTGACCGAGATGACCGTGAGCGAGTGGCCGAGCACGTCGTGCATGTCGCGTGCGATGCGCTCGCGCTCGCGCTCGACGGCGAGCACCGCGACCTCGTCGCGCGCGGCCTGCAGCTGGCGGTTGCGCAGCACGAGCATCGTGAAGCCGAAGACCGACAGCGACGCGAGCACGAGCGAGACGACGAGGTCGTCGATCGTGTGCCAGCCCGGGACGAGCCGCGGCACGACGAGCACGATGGCGCACGACCACAGCGCGACCCCCAGGGCACGCGGCGCGCGGAGCAGGAACACCGCGCTCACGGACATGAACACGAGCCCGACGAGCCCGTCCTCGTGCGCAGCGATGCACGACAGCGCCACGAGCACCGCCTGGCCCGTGAGCAGCAGCACCGCGGAGCGGCGCGACAGGGGCCTGTCGTTGGGTGCTCGGGTGAACACGACCCACGCGAAGCTCGCCGCGAGCAGGAGGATCGCGACCAGCGACACGACGCGGCCGACGCCGTGCGGCGCTTCCCACGCGGCCTGCCAGGGCTGCGCGAGGAACACCACCCAGACGACGCCCATGACCGGGCCGACGACGCGCATGACACGTCCCGCGCGGGGGCTGCCCTGCGGTCCGAACGGCGACCCGCCGTACGGGACGACCGTGGGTCGGGGGTCGGCGCTGCTCACGCGGGCCAACCTATCGTCGGCCTCGTCGGCCCCGACGCGGGTGGCGCCGACGGGGCACCGCGTCGCGGCCGCACCCGCAGGAGCGGGTCGGCCGCGACGCACCTCCAGGCTCACGCGCGTGCCGTGTCCTTGCGGAACCGCCAGGCCGCGCCCACGACGAACACCGCGCCCCACGCGACGACGTTGACGACCGCCCACGGCGACACGTCGCCGCCCGTGATCGGGCCGCGCACGATCTCGGCGAGCCCGTACGTGGGCACGAACTTGGCGATCGTCGCGAACACGCCGTCACCGAGCGGCATGAACAGGCCACCGGCGAAGGACAGCAGCGCGAGCACCGGGCCGAGGATCTGCATGACGTTCTCCGACGGCAGCAGGTAGCCCATGAACAGACCGAACGCGGCGAACACCGCCGAGCCCACCCATGCGAGCGCGAGCGACTCGACGATGCGCGTGGTGTCGCCGCTCGCACCGGCCGGGAAGCCGACGACCGCGGTCACGACGACGGCCGCGAGCCCGAGGACCATCGCGACCGCGACCTTCGTCGCGACGTACACCGCGGGGCGCAGGGGGGTCAGGCGCAGCTGGCGCGTCCAGCCCTGCGCGCGCTCGACGGAGACGCTCGCACCACCGCTCGTCGTCGCGAGCAGCGCGCCGTACAGCGCCATCGAGACCATGATCCAGGCCGTGACGTTCGCGTGGCCGACCGACTCGGTCTTGTAGCTGTCGACCGTGCCGAACAGCAGGAAGAACACCGGCGGCATGATCAGCGTGAAGATCACGGTGCGCCGGTTGCGCAGCAGGCGGCGAAGCTCGACCGCGAGGTAGGTGAGGCTGAAGGTCCGTGCGGTCGCGGCGGCGGGCGCCGTGGCGGTGGCGGTCAGGGTGCTCATGCGAGGCTCCCGGGGGTCTGCGAGGTGGCCGGCTCGTCGGTGCGATCCGTGGTGAGGGCGAGGAACGCGTCCTCGAGGCCGCGCGCCGCGATCTCGAGGTCGCGTGCGGTGGTGGCGGTCAGCAGGTGCCGCGCGACGGCGTCGGAGTCGGTGGTCCGCACGATCACGCGGTCGCGCCGCAGCTCGACGTCGCCGACGCCGGGCAGCGCCCGCAGCGCGGCCTCGTCGAACGCACCGTCGACCGTCGCGGACACGACACGGCCCGACGTGAGGCTCTTGACCTGGGCCGCGGACCCGTCGGCGACGATCCGGCCGTGGCTCACCAGGACGATGCGGTCGGCGTACGCGTCCGCCTCCTCGAGGTAGTGGGTCGCGAACAGGATCGTCCGACCGCGAGCGGCGTCCGCGCGCAGCGCGTTCCAGAAGTCGCGGCGCCCCTCGACGTCCATCCCGGTCGTCGGCTCGTCGAGCACGATGAGGTCCGGGTCCGGGAGCAGCGCGAGCGCGAACCGCAGGCGCTGCTGCTGCCCACCGGAGCACTTGCCGACGCGGCGGTCGGCGATCTCGGAGATGCCTGCCCGCTCCATCACCTCGGCGGCGGAGCGCGAGGTGCGGAAGAACGACGCCGTGAGCCGGACAGTCTCGGCCACCGTGAGGTCCTTGAGCAGCCCGCCGCTCTGCATCACGGCCGAGACGCGGCCGGCGGCGATGGCGTCCGAGGGCTCGAGGCCCAGCACGCGGACCTCGCCCTCGTCGGGCTGCGCGAGACCGAGCAGCATGTCGATCGTCGTCGTCTTGCCCGCGCCGTTGGGCCCGAGGAACGCGACGACCTCACCGGGGCGGACGGCGAGGTCGAGGCCGTCGACGGCACGCACGGTGCCGAACGACTTGCGCAGGCCGCGCAGGTCCAGGGCGAGCGTCCCCGTGGCCGGGGGGTCGAACAGTTCGGTGGTTGTCATGGCTCGATCCTGACGGCGCGCGGTCCCCCGCTCCCCCGTCGCGCGTCACGACGTCGGCATGACGGATGTCATGGCTGCTCACCGTGCAGGCCCAGCAGGCCGGTGAGATCGTGCGAGAACCCCCCGACGAGAGGCTCTCCCGTGACACCTGAGCTCGAGGTCCGACGATGACGACGACCAGGACCGCGCGCATCGTGATCGCGGCGGGGGCTGCGGCAGCCGGGGGGCTCGCCGCGTGGGACTCGTTGCAGCGCAAGCACTCGGTGCTGCGGAGGTACCCCCTCGTCGGCCACCTGCGCTACCTGCTGGAGGACATCCGGCCCGAGCTGCAGCAGTACTTCGTCGAGCGTGACTGGGACGGTCGCCCGTTCGACCGGGACACCCGTTCGCTCGTCTACGAGCGTGCGAAGGGTGTCGACGAGGAGAAGCCGTACGGCACGGAGCTCGACGTCAACGAGCTCGGGCACGAGTACCTCGTGCACTCCACGACGCCGCTCGAGCCCCCCGACGAGCCGGCGCGCGTCCTCGTCGGCGGACCGGACTGCGCACGGCCGTACTCGATGGCGCTGCTCAACGTCTCGGCGATGAGCTTCGGCGCGCTGTCCGCCAACGCGATCCGCGCCCTCAACAGGGGCGCCGCGCTCGGGGGCTTCGCGCACGACACCGGCGAGGGCGGCCTGTCGCGGTACCACGAGGAGCACGGCGGCGACCTCGTGTGGGAGGTCGGCACGGGGTACTTCGGGTGCCGCACCGACGACGGCGGCTTCGACGCCACGAGGTTCGCCGACACCGCCGCCAAGGACCAGGTCAAGACGGTCTCGCTCAAGCTCAGCCAGGGCGCGAAGCCGGGCATCGGCGGCGTGCTGCCCGCGGCGAAGGTGACGAAGGAGATCGCGGCGGCACGTCAGGTGCCTGCGGGCGAGAAGTGCGTCAGCCCGTCGGCGCACCGGGTGTTCTCGACGCCGGCCGAGCTCGTCGAGTTCGTCGCGCGGATGCGCGAGCTGTCCGGCGGCAAGCCGGCCGGGTTCAAGCTCTGCGTCGGCTCCCGCATCGACGTCCTGGCGATGTGCAAGGCGATGCTCGAGGTCGGCACGGCGCCCGACTTCATCATCGTCGACGGGTCCGAGGGGGGGACCGGGGCCGCACCGATCGAGTTCGAGGACCACGTCGGCATGGCCCTGACGGACGGCCTCATGACGGTGCACAACGCGCTGGTCGGAGCGGGGCTGCGCGACCGCGTGCGGCTCGGCGCGAGCGGCAAGGTCGCGGGTGGCGCCGACCTCGTCAAGCGTCTCGCCCAGGGTGCGGACTACACGAACTCGGCGCGCGCGATGATGATGGCCGTCGGCTGCATCCAGGCCCAGCGATGCCACACCGGGACGTGCCCGAGCGGCGTCGCGACGCAGACCGCCTGGCGCGCGCGGGCCGTCGACGTCGGCGACAAGGGCGAGCGCGTGCACCGCTACCAGCGGTCCACGGTCGCCGAGGCCATGCGGCTCATGGCGGCGATGGGCGTGCACGATCCCGTCGACGTCACGCCCGCGCACCTGCAGCGGCGCGTGTCACCGACCCGCGTGCAGTCGTACGCGGAGATCTACGAGTGGCTGCGGCCGGGCGAGCTGCTCGCGCAGCCTCCGGCCTCGTGGGCAGACGACTGGGCGGCCGCCTCCCCGGACCGATTCGGGCCGGTCGCGTCCGGCGGCCACCCCTGGAAGGAGCAGGCATGAGCACCACCGTCGCGCAGCACGTCGTCGCAGCGCTGGCCGACCACGGCGTCACGCAGGTGTGGGGCGTCGTCGGCGACGCACTCAACCCGTTCACCGACGCGATCCGCACCGAGGAGCGCATCGAGTGGGTCGGCGTGCGGCACGAGGAGGTCGCGGCGTTCGCGGCGAGCGCCCAGTCGCAGCTCACAGGCCGCATCGGGGTCTGCATGGGGACCGTCGGTCCCGGCTCGATCCACCTGCTCAACGGTCTCTACGACGCCAAGAAGTCACGCACGCCCGTGCTCGCGATCTGCGGGCAGGTGCCGACGGCCGAGATCGGCACCGACTTCTTCCAGGAGGTCGACAACGGTGCGCTCTTCGCGGACGTCGCGGTGTGGCGCGAGACGTTGACGTCGCCCGAGCAGCTCCCGCACCTCGTCACGCAGGCCGTCGACGCGGCATATGCGCAGCACGGGGTGGCGGTGCTCACCGTGCCAGGCGACGTCGGTGGGGTCGACGCCCCCGACGCCACGCCCGCGGTCTTCGCGCGGCCCGCCGAGCCCGCGGCCGCGGCACCCGACCAGGTGGAACGGGTCGCGGGGGTGCTTGCGGGCGCTCGCGTGACCCTGCTCGTCGGGTGCGGCGCACGCGGGGCGCGCGACCAGGTCCTCGCCCTCGCCGACGCGTTGGCCTCCCCCATGGTCGTCACGCTCAAGGGCAAGGAACGCCTCGAGGCCGACAACCCGTTCCAGGTGGGCCAGTCCGGTCTGCTGGGCAACCCCGCCGCGGCGAAGGCCATGGACGACTGCGACGTGCTGATGATGATCGGCACCGACTTCCCCTACCGCGACTGGTACCCCACCGGGAAGACGGTCGTCCAGCTCGACGCACGGGCGGAGCACGTCGGCCGGCGCGTGGCGGTCGAGCACGCGCTCGTCGGCGACGCCGCCACGACGCTCGACGCGCTGCTGCCCCTGCTCGAGCGGTCGCAGGACCGCAAGCACCTCGACGCCGCGGTCTCCCGGTACGCCGCATGGCGCGACGAGCAGGCGCGCCTCGTCGACCCCGGGCACGACTCGAGCCTCGTCGGGCGCGTGCGGGCGGTGTTCGACAACCCCGACGACCGGATCCGTCCCGAGGCGCTCGCCGCAATCGTCGACAGGCACGCGCCCGACGACACGATCTTCACGAGCGACACCGGGATGTCGACGACGTGGCTCGCGCGGTTCGTCGAGATGCGCGGCGCCCGCCGGCTCGTCGGTTCCTACAACCTCGGGTCGATGGCCGACGCGCTGCCGATGGCGCTCGGCGCGCAGGCCCTCGACCGCGGCCGGGCCGTCGTCGCGATGGCGGGCGACGGTGGCCTGATGATGCTCCTCGGCGACCTGCGTACCGCGGTCACGTACCGGCTGCCTGTCGTGGTGGTCGTGTTCGACAACGCGAGCCTCGGCATGGTGCGGCTCGAGCAGGAGCAGGGCGGCCTGCCCCGGTTCGGCACCGACCTCGACAACCCCGACCTCGCGGCGGTGGCCGTCTCGATGGGCCTCGCGGGGCGCCGCGTCACCGAGCCCGACGAGCTCGACGAGGCCGTCCGCTGGGCGTTCGAGCAGGACGGTCCCGTCCTGCTCGACGTCGTCACCAACCCCGACGAGATCGCCGTACCTCCCAAGCCCACGCTCGCGCAGGGCTGGGGCTTCGCCATCGCGAAGTCCAAGGAGGTCCTCCGCTCGCGCTGAGGCCGGACGTCAGGCCCCGACGAGGCGCTGCGCGAGGTAACCGACGACCTGGTCCAGCGCGACCCGCTGCTGGCTCATGTCGTCGCGGTGACGGATCGTCACGGCCTGGTCGTCGAGGGTGTCGAAGTCCACGGTGATGCAGAACGGCGTGCCGATCTCGTCCTGGCGCCGGTAGCGCCGACCGATCGCGCCGGCGTCGTCGAAGTCGACGTTCCAGTACCGGCGCAGCTCCGCCGCGAGGTCTCGCGCCTTGGGCGACAGGTTCTCGTTGCGCGACAGCGGCAGCACCGCGGCCTTCACCGGGGACAGGCGCGGGTCGAGCTTGAGCACGACCCGCGTGTCGACACCGCCCTTGGTGTTCGGGGCCTCGTCCTCGGTGTACGACTCGACGAGGAACGCCATCAGGCTGCGCGTCAGGCCCGCGGCGGGCTCGATGACGTACGGCACGTAGCGCTCGTTCTTGCCCTGGTCGAAGAACGACAGGTCCTGGCCCGAGTGCTCGGTGTGCGTCGACAGGTCGAAGTCCGTGCGGTTCGCGATGCCCTCGAGCTCGCCCCACTCGCTGCCCTGGAAGCCGAACCGGTACTCGATGTCGACCGTGCGCTTCGAGTAGTGCGACAGCTTCTCGGCCGGGTGCTCGTAGTGGCGCAGGTTGTCGCGGCTGATGCCGAGGTCGGTGTACCAGTCGGTGCGCGCGTCGATCCAGTACTGGTGCCACGTCTCGTCGGTGCCGGGCTCGACGAAGAACTCCATCTCCATCTGCTCGAACTCGCGCGTGCGGAAGATGAAGTTGCCGGGCGTGATCTCGTTGCGGAACGACTTGCCGATCTGGCCGATGCCGAACGGGGGCTTCATGCGCGCCGCGGTGTAGACGTTCTTGAAGTTCACGAAGATGCCCTGCGCCGTCTCTGGCCGCAGGTAGTGCAGACCGGACTCGTCCTCGACCGGGCCGAGGTACGTCTTGAGCATCATGTTGAAGTCGCGGGGCTCGGTCCACTCGCCCTTGGTGCCGCAGTTCGGGCAGCTGACGCCCGCGAGACCGCCCTCGGGCGCGCGGCCCTTGCGCTCCTCGAACTCCTCGACCAGCTGGTCCTCACGGAACCGCTTGTGGCAGCTCAGGCACTCGGTGAGCGGGTCGGTGAACACGCCCACGTGGCCCGAGGCCACCCACACCTGACGCGGCAGGATGACCGAGGAGTCGAGGCCGACGATGTCGTCACGGCTCGTCACCATCGAACGCCACCACTGACGCTTGATGTTCTCCTTCAGCTCGACTCCCAGCGGCCCGTAGTCCCACGCGGAGCGCGTGCCGCCGTAGATCTCGCCGGCCGGGAAGACGAACCCGCGCCGCTTGGCGAGGGAGACGACGGCGTCCAGACGGGAGGGTGCAGCCACGGGATCACTCCAGGAGGTGGGCCCGCTGCTGGGTGCGGCGGGCGGACGACCGCGACCGGGTGCCGCGGGGGAACACGGTCCAGGCTACCGGCCCGGGGGCGACCACGACCTCGTACGATGCCCGCGTGGACGACGACCCTCTCGGCACCTTCGGGCTGGGCTCGACGTCGATCGGCATCGCGGTCGGCGTCCTGTTCCTCGTCGCCATGGCCCGTTCCCACGCGATCTACTGGGCGGGGCGCGGCGTGACCCGCGGCGCACGCACCGTCAACGGATCGCACGGCGGCTTCGGGTGGTGGCGCTCGATGCTCGAGCACCTCGAGGGCTGGACCAACACGCGCGCCGCCCGCAAGGGCCTCGACCTGGTGCGGCGATGGGGCGCCTACGCCGTGATACTCGCGTTCGTCACGATCGGCGTGCAGACCGCCGTGTTCGCGTCGGCGGGGCTGATCGGCATGCGGTACGGACGCTTCACGCTCGCCACGGTGCCCGGGGCGCTCGCGTGGGCGGTCGTGTGGTCGACCGTCGGCCTCGGCGCGGTGTGGGGAGCGGTCCGCCTGTTCGCGACGAACCCGGCCGCGCTGCTGGCCGTGGTCGTGCTGCTCGCGGCCGGGCTCGCGTGGTGGACGCACCGCAGGCTGACCCGGCGTGCCGAGGTGCTGTCACCCGCCGACTGAGCCCCCGTCCGTGGTCCGTGCCGCGGTCGAGCGGCCGAGGACGTCCACGAGGAGCGGCACGACGACGACGAGCGCCGCCAGCCCGAGCAACCACGCGATCGACGCCTGCCCGTGCGCGCCCGTGCACCCGCGCGGCGGGCCGCCCGGCCCCGACCAGTCGATCTCGCTGGTCACGAGCGTGAGCACGTCGTCGGCGCACCCGCCGCGTCCCCACGGCGCGGAGCGCAGGAGCACCGTGCTCAGCACGGCCGCGACGAGGGCACCGACGCCGGCGACAGCACGCGTCGACGTCAGCCGACCGCGCACGGCGGCCGCGACGAGGGTCACCGCAGCGACGGCCGCGACGACGACGTCGAGCAGAGGCAGCAGCGCCGTCACGCGTCGTCGGCCTGGGCGACGCAGAACTGGTTGCCGTCCGGGTCGGCCAGGACGACCCACGGGAAGTCGTCGGTGCCGCGCCGCGCGACGAGCGTCGCACCGTCCGCGAGCAGGCGCTCGACCTCGGCCTCCCGGTCGGGTGCCGCCAGGTCGAGGTGCACCCGGTTCTTGCCGGGCGTCGGGTCCGGCACCTGCTGGAAACCGAGGACCGGTCCGTCGTCGACCGCCCGGACCAGCACGAACCCGTCGCCGTACGCGGAGTCCACCGTGCCGCCCGTCTGACGTGCCCACCACCGCGCGAGCGCGGGTGCGTCCGTGGTGTCGAACGTGACCATGCCCAGGGAGATCGTCATGCGGGGAACCTAGCGCGCCCCTCCGACACGCGTCACGGCTCTCGTCAGGTCGGCTTGTCGACCGCGCCGCCGTACCGTCGGTCCCGCCGCGCGTACTCCTCGACCGCACGCCACAGGTGGCGGCGGTCCACGTCGGGCCACGGCTCGTCGAGGAACACCAGCTCGGCGTACGCCGCCTGCCAGATCATGAAGTTCGACGTCCGCTGCTCGCCCGACGAGCGCAGGAACAGGTCGACGTCCGGCAGGTCGGGCTCGTCGAGGTAGCGCTGGACGGTCTTCTCGCTCACGCGCGCCGGGTCGAGGCGGCCTGCCTTGACGTCGCGCGCGATCGCGGCAGCGGCGTCCGCGATCTCGGCGCGGCCCCCGTAGTTGACGCACATCGTCAGCGTGCACGTCGTGTTGGCCGCCGTCAGCCGCTCGGCCTCCTCGAGCTCCGAGATCACCGAGCGCCACAGCCGCGGACGCCGCCCGGCCCAGCGCACCCGCACGCCCCAGCTGTTCATCACGTCGCGGCGTCGGCGCAGCACGTCCTTGTTGAAGCCCATGAGGAAGCGCACCTCCTCGGGCGAGCGCGACCAGTTCTCGGTCGAGAACGCGTACGCCGAGACGTACTCGACGCCCACCTCGATGGCACCGGCGACCACGTCGAGCAGCGACGCCTCGCCCGCCTTGTGCCCCTCGGTGCGCGGCAGCCCGCGCGCGTTGGCCCAGCGGCCGTTGCCGTCCATGACGACGGCCACGTGGCGAGGCACGAACTGCTTCGGGATGCTGGGGGCGACGGCGCCGGAGGGGTGCGGAGGCGGCGGGACGGGGCGCGCGGCGGGTGCGGGCAGGGC